>NZ_JBVIVP010000001.1:0-824353 GCF_055595445.1 Streptomyces sp. NPDC040432
TTTTTGCCTTGTGTGTTTTTGGGGCCGCTTTTGTTTTGGGTTTTCTTTTTCTCCCCGCCCGGCGCGGCGGGAGTGCGTGCCGGACACCGCGAGGCAGACGGGAGTTCGACGACAGGCCCTGGGCCGCGGGAGGTTGTGGGCAGCCGGCGGGCGCCCGGCGGGCGGTACCCGGACCATCGCCGCGCCACGGGTCAGGGCGCGGCGAGCGTCGGCCCGTCGCCGGTGACGCGCAGGTGCACGGGATGGTCGGTGACCGGGATGGTGCAGCCCTCCCGGGTGCTGCAGCTCGCGTAACCGAACAGGACGGTCGCCGCCCCGTCGGCGTCGGCGCGGACGGGCAGGGCGACGGTGACCGGGCCGTCCGGGTAGACGGGAACGGGTGCGTCGACGCCGGGCAGGGTGATGTCGCGCACCTCGGCGGCGGCCTTCGGCCCGCCCTCCGCGGCGAGGGCTCCGGTGACGTTCATCGCGGTGGGCCTGCCCACGCCCTCGATGCCGGTGGCCGGCAGGTCCGTGCTGTAGAGGTGGAAGCCGTCCTCCGGAGTGAACACGGCGGTCAGGGTGCCCTTCGAGGCGTGCCAGTCGGACACGGAGAGGGTGACGGTGACACCGTTCCGGGTGAAGCGGGTCACGGGCGCGGGGGCGTCCGCCGTCGAGGGTTGTCCGCCGCAGGCGGTGAGCGCGGTCAGGGCGAGGAGGGCTGCGGCGGTGCGTGCCCGACGGACGCGCCACACCCGGCGGGACGGGTTCGTGCGCGGCCGTCTCATGACGCCCACCGGCGCAGGAAGGAGTTGATGCCCTCCGCGGTCAGGGGCGGATTGCCCGTGGTGTGGGTGTCGGTGCGCACCGTCCCGGACGGCGAGAGGACCACCAGGACGGGCATCTTGTAACTGCCGCCCCCGGGGCTGTACTTGCCCAGGAGCGCGGAGGCCGCGGAGCTGCTGCCACCGATGTCGACCTTGACCAGGTGGTACGACTCCCCGAGGAGGGCCGCCGTCTGCGGCTGGGCGAACACCTTGTCGGCCGCCTTGCAGTTGCCGCACCAGTTGGCGCCGAAGTCGAGGAGGACCATCCTCCCGTCGGCCTTGGCCGCGCGCAACGCGGCGTCCACCTGCGCCTGTCCGACCGAACTGTCGTAGCCGGGCCCGGGTATCCGGGCGGGCGCGGGGGCGGCGGAGGTCCGGGGCGGCTGGGAGGGGGCGCGGGTGGGGGTGGCCGTCCTGGTCCTGGACGGGGTCGGCGAGGAGCCGGCCGGGGTGCTCGCGGAAGTGGAGGGCGCGGCCGGGGGCGACGTGCTCGGGGACGCAGGCCCGGACGCGGACGCCGACACGGAGGCGTCGACCGACGGGCTTTCGGAGGACGGGGTGTCGGAGGACGGGGTCTGCGGGGACGATCCGGCGACGGACGCGGCGGCGGCGCCGACGGGCGGCGAGGACGTACCGCAGGCTGCGGTCAGCCCCGCGGCGAGCACGGCCACGGCGACCAGCGGCAGGCGCGCCGCGGGACGGGCGGGGGTTCCCGGCTGTGCGTCCCGGTGGGCGCGGACGGATCGGAGCGGGCGAGGACTCATGGCGAAGACACCCCAAGGCACGGTTCGGACGGCGGGAGGGACGGCGACGCCTCCCGACTCGGTGAAACCAGCGGCCCGACGGATCTCCGGGCCGTCACGCCCGGCAGGCCGAGGCCGCTCGGCTGACGCGAGCCTAGGGCTCGGCGGCGACTCGTGGGGCGTCCCGGTCCGATCTTGAGGTTGCCCTAAGGAAGAGCTCATCTTCCGCTTCGGCGGAACCCGTCGATCGGCGTGCGTATGCCGCCACTGGGGCGAAGGTGACGGGAGAGGCGGATGGTGCGGATCGGGCGCGGCGGGGCCGCTCACGTGCCGGGCGGCGGGGGTCGGGGAGCGCGGTGGGGTGAGCGGTGCGGGGCCGGTCGGTGCGGCGATGGATCGGCGGTGCGCTGAGGCGGTGGGCGTTGGGGCCGTGGGGCCGTGGGGCCGTGGTCAGAACGACGTTTCGCGGACGCTCGCCTTCGCCACCGGGTCGACGGTCGCCGTGATGACCGACCGGTGGTCCCCGCCGCTGAACGTGACCGTGAGGGTGTCGTCGGAGGTTTGTGACGTGGTCGCCTTGAAGCCCCGGCCGGGAACCGCCGAGATCAGGCACACGCCACGGGCGCCGTAGCGGACCGTCGCCCTGCCGCCCTGCGAGGGAATGGTGTGCAGCCCCGGGCCGCCCTCCTGGCAGTCGACGGCGGGCTTGGGCGCGGGAGCCCGGGTGGTGGCCGGCGGGGCCTTCGGCGTGGAGGAGGGGGACGCCGAGGGCGACGGCCGCTCCGACGCGGAGGGCGAGCCGCTCCCGGACGGTGACACGGAAGCGGAGGGGGACGGCGGGCCGCTCGACGGGGCCGTCACCGCTTCCCAGGCGGGCGGGGACTCGACGACGGTCGGGGCGGACCGGGCGACCGGGGGCGTGTGCCGGGTCGAGCCGACCACGAACTGGACGGTGGCGAGCACGGCGGTCACGCTGGTGGCCGTGCACGACAGCCATATGAACAGGTAGCGCGGAATTCGGGGCACGGCCCCATAGTGGCCGACGGCTCGGGCCTCCCGTCACCGCCTCCCCCCTTCCGCACCGGCCGTGCCCTCGTGCGCGGCCCCGCACCCGGACCACCGGGCGGACGGGGCCGCGCGAACGCAGACGTCCCCCGGCCCGTGATCGGGTCGGGGGACGTCTGCCGCGCGGCGGCCGTACCTGGGGGCTTGACGGCCGCCGGGACGCTTCCTACTTCGGCGCGCCGAAGTTCTGCGTCCACCAAGGGCCCCCGTCGCCCTTGTGCACGCCTATGCCGATCTCCCGGAACGCGCAGTTGAGAATGTTGGCCCGGTGACCGGAGCTGTTCATCCACGCCTTCATGACCGCGTCGGCGTCGGCCTGACCGCGGGCTATGTTCTCGCCCAGGCGGGACCAGGCGTAGCCGGCGGCTTCCACCCGGCTGGTCATGGTGGACCCGTCGGGCCCGGTGTGGGACATGACGCCGCTGCTCGCCATGGTGTCGCTGTACGCCCTGGCGGCGGCGTTCAGCTTGGAGTTCGCGGTCAGCGGGCCGCAGCCGGCCGTGGCCCGCTCCTTGTTGACCAGTGCGAGGACGGCGGACTCGGAGTCCCCGGAGGTGCTGCCACCGGATCCGCCCGACCCGCCGCTTCCGCCGGAGGTGCCGCCGGAGCCGCCCGAGGTACCGCCGCCCCCGGTGGGGGCGGTCGTACGCGTCGGCTTGCGGGTCTCGGGAGCCTTCGGCTTGGCCGGCGGGGTCGCGTCGGCCGCTGCCGTGGGCTTGGCGGGGGCGGTGGAGTCGGCGGCGTCCGCCGTGGGCGGCGCGGGGGGCAGCGAGCCCGTCGCGGCGGCGGCCTCGGCACTCAAGGAGGGGGAGGGAGAGGCCGGGGTGGAGGTGGGGGACGCCGACGCCCCGCTGCCGCCGGGAACGTCACCGGGGGCCGTCGTCGCGGCCTGCCGACCGGAGGTTCCGTCGGCACGGTCCACACGTGCGCCGCCGTCGGAGTCGGCCACGGCGACGCCGACCGCGACCGCCGCGGCCGCCGACGCCGCGGTGACGGACAGCACGATGCGGGTGCGCACCGTCTTCTTCCGTCGTGCGTCGGTCCGGGACGGCGTTGCGGGAGTTCGGCTGCGACTCATGCCTTTAGCACCTCACAGAGAGAGGGGAGGGGGTGGTGCGTTCGAGACTAGGGCGGTGATCAGCCAAAGGAGCGCCTGGAAGGGGTACTTCACGTTCCCTTAAGGAAGCCCGCAGGATCGGATCAGGGACAACCCGGGTCAAACGTCACGCACATGGCCGGTCGGGCCGAGGAGCACGGACCGACGGGGCGGGGGCGCGGGCGGCGGGTTTCGGGCCGACGGGCCCACGAGCCCCGAAACCCCGAGGTGAGCAAGGGCGTTGAGGTGGACCACCCGCACCTCAGGGCACGAGGACGACCTTGCCGGCGACGGTGCCGGATTCGGCCAGGCGCATCGCCTCGGCGGCGCGGGCGAGCGGGATCTCGGCGGCCACCTTCGCGGTGATGTCGCCGCGCTGGAGGGCCGCGAACACCTGGGTGAGGTCGGAGCGCAGGCGGGCCCGGAAGCGGTCCTTGGCGTAGGCGCGGCCGGCCCAGACGTTGAAGAAGTAGGCGCTGCGACCGTTGGGCAGTGCGTTCCACCACCACACCCGACCCAGGAGCCGCAGGACGGGCCAGGAGCCGGATCCCTCGTCGTCCCGGGTGGCGGCGCTGCCGTACGAGACGAGGGTCCCGCCGGGGGCCAGGAGCCGCCAGGAGTCGATGATCCCGTCGCCGCCGACGTGATCGAAGACCGCGTCCACCCCCGCGGGAGCGAGTGCGCGGACGCGGGCGGCGACGTTGCCCGAGCGGTAGTCGACCGGTTCGACGCCGAGGGCCCGCAGCGCGTCGTGGTGGCGGGTGGACGCGGTGCCGATCACCCGGATTCCCGCGGCGCGCGCCAGTTGGACCAGTATCGATCCGACGCCGCCGTTGGCCCCGTGGACGAGGACGGTGCCCCCGGCGCGGACCCCGGCCTTGCGGTGGAGCATCTGCCAGGCCGTGATGCCGTTGACGACCGCGGTCTCCGCCTCCGCGGCGGTGACGCCCACGGGCACCTCCACCGCGTCGTCGGCGTCCACCACGACATGGCTGGCCCAGCCCCCGGTCTTCGTCATGACGGCCACCCTCCTGCCGAGCAGGTCCGGGTCCGCGCCCGGTCCGGCGGCCTGCACGGTTCCCACCAGGTCATAGCCGGGGACGAACGGGAAATCGGGCTGGTCGTAGTAGCGACCGCGGCGCATCTGCTGCTCCGCGAAGGACACGCCGGTCGCCTCCATGGCGATCAGCAGCTGTCCCGCACCGGGCCGCGGCACGGGCCCGCGGTGCAGTTCCAGCCCTTCCGGCTCGACCTTGCCAGGCAGCAGGACCTCGACGCGCTCGGCGGTGTTCATGCAGATCTCCCGTGTGTTAGCGCTTCTCGTGTTCGTTAGAAGCTATAACCAGAGTGAAGGTCCACAGCGGCACTGTCAAGCGATGGCCCCCATCGAACGCGATAGGTCATGTCGTTGGTGATACGTTCTAACCAACGACTGGATGGAGAGGCGACGGCCATGACCGGAAGCACCACGACCCCGCGCGAGCGGTACCGCCAGCAGGTCCGCACCGAGGTCAAGGAGAAGGCCTGGCAGCAGATCGCCGGGTCCGGCGCCTCCGCCCTGTCGCTCAACGCGATCGCCAAGCAGATGGGCATGAGCGGACCCGCGCTCTACCGGTACTTCGCCGGCCGCGACGAACTGATCACGGAGCTCGTCACGGACGCGTACCGCAGCCTCGCCGACACCTTCGCCGCCGTGACCGACGGCGGCACCGGTCGGGAGCGTCTGGCCCGGCTGGCGGCGGCCCTGCGTGGCTGGGCCCTGGAGGACCCGCACCGCTACTTCCTCATCTACGGAACCCCCATCCCCGGCTACCACGCTCCGGACGACGTCACCGTGATCGCGTCGGAGATGATGTCCGTCCTGCTGGACGCCTGCGCCACGGCCGTCGGGGGCGACGCCGGAACGGATCCCGGGACCGGTACCGGGGTCGGGGCCCACGACCTCGACGCGCACCTGGCCGGGCACCGGGAATGGGCCGCCGACCATCCGGACGCCGCGCCGGCCGCCCTCCGCACGGCCCTGGCCTTCTGGAGCCGCCTGCACGGCGCGCTCTCCCTGGAACTGGCGGGCCACTTCACCGGCATGGGACTGGACCCGGCCCTACTGTTCGCGGCGGAAGTGGATGCACTGACGTCCCCGCCTACAATGACCAAATGATCTTCATTGTGGTGAAATTCGCCGTCAAGCCCGCATACGTCGACCAGTGGCCCGAGCTGGTCTCCGACTTCACCCGCGCCACCCGGGCCGAGCCCGGGAACCTGTGGTTCGAGTGGTCCCGCAGCCTGGAGGAACCCGACACGTACGTCCTCGTGGAGGCGTTCCGGGACGACGCGGCGGAGGCCCACGTCACGTCGGAGCACTTCCGCACCGCCCTGGAGACCATGCGCCCGCTGGTCGCCCGTACGCCGGACATCGTCAGCACCACCATCGAAGGCGCCGTCGGCTGGAGCCGGATGGGCGAACTCCAGGTCGACTGACCTCCCCCACGCCCCTCCGTCGCCGCCCCCCTGTCCGAGCCTTCGAACTTTCGGATTTCCGTCGGACGCGACGTGTACGACCCAACACCCCGGGCAAGCGAGGACTCGGAACGGATGGACATCGTTTCGAAGGACCACCGATACACGGGCGCGGCGGGAGTTCGGCCGCACCAGCAAACCGGAGGAGTTGTTTTCGCGTGACCGAGAACATGTGGAACTACCGTTCGACGTCGGGCCACCTCACGGGCGCCGATCTGTCCGGCTACAAGGTCGAGGCCACGGACGGAAGCATCGGCAAGGTCGACAAGCACAACGACGAGGCCGGCGACGCCTACCTGGTGGTCGACACCGGCGTCTGGATCTTCGGCAAGGAGGTGCTGCTCCCCGCGAGCACGGTGATCAGCATCAACGCGGACGAGGAGCGGATCTACGTGGACCGGACACGGGCGCAGGTCAAGGACGCCCCCGAGTTCCACCGGGACCAGCACCTGACGAGCCCGCAGTACCGCGAGGAGATCGGGATCTACTACGGCATCGGCGGTCCGTTCGGCCGCCCCCTGTAATCCCGACCGACGAGCATTCCGGCCGACAGGCCTTCGCGCGGGGCCCCGACTCGACGAGTCGGGGCCCCGCCGCCGTGCCGTGAGGGACGAGCTCGGCAGGGTGCAGCCGTGGGCCGCGCACGGGAAAACCCGGCCCACGGGACACAGAAAACGGGGAGGGGTGTGTGCCCCGGGCCGGGCCCGGCGGCCGGGAGGCCGCTACCACTCATCGGCCGCCACTCCCAGAATATGCATAAATCAGGCATATCGGTCACCGGAGGGTGAGCCTCATCAGGATCCTCGGGTGGCCCGCCAGCACCGAGGTGGTGTCGGCGACGTGCGAGAACCCCGCGCGCTCGAAGTTCTTCCGGATCCCCGGGTACGCCATCGTGAGATCGACCCGAGCCTCCCCGCTGTCGAGCGGGTAGGCCTCGACCGCCGGCGCCCCATGGGCGCGGGCGAAGGCGACGGCGCCGGCGATGAGGGCGTGCGAGATGCCCTTCCCGCGGTGGCCGGGCCGGACCCGGATGCACCACAAGGACCACACCGGCAGGTCGTCCACCTGCGGAATCGTGCGGCTGCGGGCGAAAGAGGTGTCCGCGCGGGGTGCCACGGCGGCCCACCCGACCGGCTCGTCGCCGTCGTGGGCGAGGACCCCGGGAGGAACCTGCGCACGGCAGAGCTCGGCGACGTGTTCGCCGCGGGCGGGGCCGCGCAGCTCGTTGTTGAGCCTCGACGGGATGCGGTAGCTCAGGCACCAGCACACATTGGCGGTGGCCGACTTCGGGCCGAGCAGGGTCCGGACGTCGGCGAAGACCGAGGCCGGACGAACCTCGATGGTCATGATCCCACCCTCGCACGGCCCGCGGGAGCCCGTCGCGCGTCCCGGGAACCCGTCCGCGACCGGTCACGAATCGAGAAGCCCCGCTCGGCCCGCCCGGGCTAACGTGACGGTCATGAACGCCGGCGCCGCGCCCGGGGCCGACGGGGTCCGCGCCGCAGGCCCCGTACGCACCAGCAGGGAGACACGATGAGCAAGGCCAAGAGGTCGGACGCCCCGGCGTCCGCGTCGCACGTTGCCGACGGTCACGACCTGATCCGCGTCCACGGCGCGCGTGTGAACAACCTCAAGGATGTCAGCGTCGAGCTCCCGAAGCGCCGGCTGACCGTGTTCACCGGCATCTCCGGATCGGGCAAGAGCTCGCTCGTGTTCGGCACGATCGCCGCGGAGTCCCAGCGGCTGATCAACGAGACGTACAGCGCCTTCGTGCAGGGGTTCATGCCGACCCTGGCTCGGCCGGAGGTCGACGTGCTCGAAGGCCTGACGACCGCGATCATCGTCGACCAGCAGCGGATGGGGGCCGACCCGCGTTCCACCGTGGGCACCGCCACCGACGCGAACGCGATGTTGCGCATCCTCTTCAGCCGCCTCGGGCGGCCCCACATCGGCTCGCCGAACGCGTACTCCTTCAACGTGCCCTCAGTCCGGGCGAGCGGCGCCGTCACGGTCGAGCGGGGCGCGGGCACCAGGACCGTCAAGCAGACCTTCAGTCGGACCGGCGGCATGTGCCCGCGCTGCGAGGGCCGGGGATCGGTGTCCGACATCGACCTCACCCAGCTGTACGACGACACCAAGTCGATCTCCGAGGGAGCGTTCACCATTCCCGGCTGGAAGTCGGACAGTTGGTGGACCGTCCGGCTGTACGCGGAATCGGGCTTCCTCGACCCGGACAAGCCGATCCGCAAGTACACGAAGAAGGAGATGCAGGACTTCCTGTACCGGGAGCCGACCAAGGTGAAGGTCGAGGGCGTCAACCTCACCTACGAGGGACTCATCCCGAAGATCCAGAAGTCGTTCCTGTCCAAGGACCGGGAGGCGATGCAGCCGCACATCCGGGCGTTCGTGGACCGGGCCGTCACCTTCACCTCCTGTCCCGAGTGCGGGGGCACCCGACTCAGCGAGGGCGCGCGGTCCTCGAAGATCAAGAAGATCAACATCGCGGAGGCGTGCGCGATGCAGATCAGCGACCTCGCGGTCTGGGTCGCGGGCCTCGACGAGCCCTCGGTGGCGCCGCTGCTCACGACGCTCCGGCAGACCCTCGACTCGTTCGTGGAGATCGGGCTCGGCTACCTCTCGCTCGACCGCGCCTCGGGCACCCTGTCGGGCGGTGAGGCGCAGCGCGTCAAGATGATCCGCCACCTCGGCTCGTCCCTGACCGACACCACCTACGTCTTCGACGAGCCCACCACGGGTCTGCACCCGCACGACATCCAGCGGATGAACGCGTTGCTGCTGCGGCTGCGCGACAAGGGCAACACGGTACTGGTCGTCGAGCACAAGCCGGAGACGATCGCGATCGCCGACCACGTCGTCGACCTCGGACCCGGCGCCGGCGCGGGCGGCGGCACCGTCTGCTTCGAGGGCACCGTGGAGGGACTGCGGAACGGGGGCACGATCACCGGGCGCCACTTCGACGACCGGGCCGCGCTCAAGGAGAGCGTGCGCAAGCCGACCGGCACCCTGGAGATCCGGGGCGCGGCGACGCACAACCTGCGCGACGTCGACGTGGACATCCCGCTCGGCGTGCTCGTCGTCGTCACCGGGGTCGCCGGTTCCGGCAAGAGCTCGCTCGTGCACGGTTCGTTGCCGAGGCATCCGGGGGCCGCGGGCGAGGGCGTGGTGTCCATCGACCAGGGTGCGATCCGCGGCTCGCGGCGCAGCAACCCGGCGACGTACACGGGGTTGCTCGATCCGATCCGCAAGGCGTTCGCCAAGGTCAACGGTGTGAAGCCGGCGTTGTTCAGCGCGAATTCCGAGGGCGCCTGCCCGAACTGCAACGGCGCCGGCGTCATCTACACCGACCTGGCGATGATGGCCGGTGTCGCCACCACCTGCGAGGAGTGCGAGGGCAAGCGGTTCGACGCGTCGGTCCTGGAGTACCGCCTCGGCGGCCGTGACATCAGCGAGGTGCTGGCGATGTCGGTGACGGAGGCCGAGGAGTTCTTCGGTGCGGGCGAGGCGCGCACGCCCGCCGCGCACAGGATCCTGGAGCGGTTGGCGGACGTCGGCCTCGGCTACCTCAGCCTCGGTCAGCCCCTCACGACCCTGTCGGGCGGCGAGCGGCAGCGGCTGAAGCTGGCCACCCACATGGCGGAGAAGGGGGGCGTCTACATCCTCGACGAACCCACCGCCGGCCTGCACCTCGCCGATGTCGAGCAGCTCCTCGGGTTGCTCGACCGGCTCGTCGGGTCGGGGAAGTCCGTCATCGTCGTCGAACACCACCAGGCCGTGATGGCGCACGCCGACTGGATCATCGACCTGGGTCCGGGTGCCGGTCACGACGGCGGCCGGGTCGTCTTCGAGGGCACCCCCTCGGACCTCGTCGCGGACCGCTCCACCCTCACCGGTCAGCACCTCGCGGCGTACGTCGGCGCCTGACCGGCGTCCCCGACGGTCACCGGCCCACCGCCCTGCCCGGGCGGGCGCGCTTGGTGATCGTCGGGCGTCGTCCGTAGCATGTAGCAGGTGACCACTACTAGTGACTCTTACACATTGCAGGCCGAAACCCCCTCGGTGGAGGTCTACCTCAGGCTGCGGTCCGGATCGGGACTGAGCCCCAAGACGCCCGCGATGGCCCGTGCCGGACTGCCCGGAACCTGGCACGGGGTGACCGTGCTGCACGGTGGCGAACCGGTCGGGATGGGCCGGGTCGTGGGCGACGGGGGGTGCTTCTTCCAGATCGTCGACATGTGCGTCCTGCCCGAGCACCAGGGCCGGGGCCTGGGCAAACGGATCATGGAGGAGCTGGTCCGGGAGTTGGAGCAGCGGGCCCCGGACGGCGCGTACGTCTCGCTGATCGCCGACGGTGACGCCCGCCACCTGTACGCGAAGTACGGGTTCCGCCTGACCACGCCCGCCTCCGTCGGCATGCACCGCACCGTCTGAGGCACGGGCGAGCCCATCCGGCTCGCCCCCGTCCCGGACGCACGAAGGCCCCGGTCTCCTTGAGGAGGCCGGGGCCTTGGATCGAGCGCTGGGCAGGCCTTGCACCTGCATTCCCCCACGGGAAGTGGGGTGTCTTTCCTTGGACCACCAACGCGAGTTCCCACCGCCGTGGATCACGGCCGCGAGCACAAGATCAACGATAGCCCATCGATCGGGGTCCGCGTACCGCGCGGATCCGGTGGCCGGGCCCTCGCGGAGCCGTGTGACCATGTCCCCCGACACACACGCACGTCATGGGGGGACCATGCGCACCCGCACCACCACCGTCACGGCCGGTCTGGCCGCCGTCCTGTCGACGCTGCTCGTCCTGACCGGCTGTACGGCGCAGGGCGACGGACCGGGCGCGGCGAAGAGTTCCGCGGCTCCGACGCCCGCGCCGTCGGCCGCGCGGGGCGGCGCCGGGTTCGACGGGCCGCTCCCCCGGGACCAGAACCTGTTGGCCTGGACCGGCGACCCCAACGACGCCGGGCACGTCACGGCCCAGTCGGCGGCCGGGGTGGGCGGCCGGGTCACGCTGGTGCGGATCGTCCTGCGCGAGCAGATCACCTGGTCGAACATCTGGCTGGGCCTCGCCGGGGTGGATCCGAACGCGCAGCTGTCGAACTGCTACCTCGGCGTGTACGACGCCCGCGGCTCCCTGCTCTCGTCGACGGCGGATGTCTCGCCCCTGCTGATGACGGACGCGATCGCCAAGCCGCTGCCCCTCACCAAGCCGTTCACCGCGGCTCCCGGCACCTACTTCATCGCCCTGCTGCTGAACGGCAATTGGGCCACCAACGCCCTCACCCTGAAGGCGACCGGGGCGGGCATCTCCGTCAACGCCGGTCTCACTCCTCCGGAGCTGCGCTACAGCACCCTGCTGACGGGACAGACCTCGCTCCCCACCTCCGTGAACCTCGCCGACCAGTCCACCAGCACCATCAACACCGGCTGGGCCAGCCAGTGGTACGCGATCTCCTGAGCCGTCGGTCGGGGGCGTCGCCACCGGCACGTCGGCGGGGTCAGGACGCCGTCGCGTAGAGGAGGGCGAGGTACGTCACGCCCACGCCCAAACCCGCCCCGCCCACCCGGCGCCACGGAGGGACCGTGCAGACGGCGACGAGGGCGGGTCCCAGCGCGAGCAGGGCCACCTTCACCACCGACGTATCGGGGTACTCCCGCACCGACAGGGGGACGAGCACCGCCGGCGTGCAGCCCTGGAGGAAGAAGCACGCGGCGACCGCGGACCCGCGCGGCACGACGCCCAGGGGCCGCAGCGCCAGGAAGAACACCAGGGGGCACAGGACCAGCCACAGGCCCAGCCCCGCGAAGCCGTAGCCCGGTATGCAGAGGGACACGCTGTCCCGCGCAGGCCTGTTCGTCCGCGTACGTCGCCGACCGCCACAGGACCGTCGCGAGCAACCCGGTGAAAGCGCCGGTGAGGGCCCTGCCCACGACGCGGTGGGTCTTCTCTTCCATGGCTCGACGGTCGCAGCCCCCTGGTCCCGATGTCCTGAGTGCGCGTACTCAGGACATCGGGACCTGCTGCGGCGTCAGGAGCGGGGCGTCCAACGGCGCGGCATGAGACCGCTGCGGCGGGCCGCCTCGTCCTCGGCGGCGGAGCCGCGGCGCGTGCCCGGGGTGGTGCGGACGACGTAGCGGAACGGAAGGCCGCCGGGCGCCGCGAGCATGCCCCCGAATCGGGGGTCGCCCGCGAACCACATACGGTCGGAGTCCTGTCGGGGCGTCACGCTCGGCCCGTCCCAGCCGTCCCAGGGCTGCGGGAACGAGCAGTGGCTGCTGCCGTCCGGTCCCAGCAGGACGACGCGACCGTCCGTCCCCCACCGTCGACCCTGTGCGCGCCGCCCCTCACCGGCGACCACTCGAACCTCCTGCGCACGGCAGGGCCACACCTGCCAGCCGTAGGTGCTCATGGCGAGCCGTTCCTTGCGGCGGGCCCTGCGCCAGAGGAGCCACAGGCCCGCCGTCACCACGAGGACGGGGGCGAACACCGCCGCGGTCACCACGGCCGCCGTGGACGTCGGGCCGACGAGCAGCACGACGGCGACCAGCAGCGCGATCTCCGCCGTGAGGGCCGACACCGCCCGGATGGAACCCCGTTCGCGACGCCGCAGCACCTCCTCGACCCCGGGGGTCTCCAGGGCCGTACCGGGCAACACCTGGTAGCCGTACTCGTGCGCCAACATCACGGTGCTCCGGTCTCGGGTAGGGATGACGAGGAGGATACCGCTGCCTCCCGAATGACCACAGGGCCGGGAGCGACGGGGAACGACGGCGGTCCCCTTTCGGGTGCCGCGCACCGCGAACGGCCCGCGGGGTGCCGCGCTCCACGGCATCGTCGGAGGCTCACGGCCAGGCCGCCCACCCGGAGGAGAACCGGATGACCGACACACCCACCGACGCGCCCGCCGCCGCGGGCTCCGCCGAGGTTCCCGCGCGCCGTGACGCCCCGGTGGCTGCCCGGGAGTACGGCGGGGCCCGGCCCAACATTGTCGGAGTGCACCTGTACCTGCGGCGCGAGGACGGCCGGATCCTGCTCGGGTTGCGCCACCCCGACGTCGGTTACGCGGGCGGCAGCCACCACTTCCTGGCGGGCCATTGCGAGGACGAGGGCGCCCTGGGCTGTCTGATCCGGGAGGCCATGGAGGAGGCCGGGCTCTCGATCGCGGCCGGGGACGTCGAGCTCGTGCACACCGTCCACGTACTTCACCCGGGTGCGGGGGGACCGCCCCGTATGCAGATGGTGTTCCGGGCGCACGCCTGGTCGGGCGTCCCGGAGGTCCGGGAGCCGGACAAGTGCCTGGAGTGGTCCTGGCACGATCCGGCCGACCTCCCCGAACCGATCGTTCCGTACGCGCGGGTCGCGATCGAGGCGATCGGACGGGGTGAGGCGTACTCCGAGATGGGTTGGCCGTAGCCCGGCCCGGTCCGCGGGGCGGGGCCCGTACGGTTTCGGCCGGATGCGCGCGATCCGCGGGCGGGTGGCGGGAACCCGGTGTGCCCGGCGTCCGACTCCTGGGGTGTGGGAGGGCGGACACCCGGCCCGGCCCACTCCCTGCTACGGAGGATCGAGGAACGCGCGATGGGCGGGTTGGACGTACGGATGCGGGAAGTGGCCTGCCGGCACGGACGGGTCGAGGCGGTCGCCGACGTGGACCTGGAGGTCGCGGCGGGCGAGCGGGTGGCGCTGACCGGGACCAACGGTTCCGGCAAGACCACCTTGCTGCGGGCCGTGCTCGGGCTGCACCGCCAGGTGACGGGTTCGATCCTGGTCGGCGGCCGGGGCACCGGTTCGGCCGCGGAGTGGGCCTGGCGGCGGCGGGCCTGCGCCTGGATCCCGCAGAAACCGGCGGCCGGCCGGTTCCCGCTCCTGGGATCGGAGCTCCTCGCCGCCGGCGCCGCCGGGGCGGAGGCCGCGGAGGCCGCCGACCGGCTCGGGGTGGGCGCGCTGACCGAACGGCCCCTGCACACCCTGTCCGGCGGCCAGTTGCAGCGCATGTACCTCGCCCGGGCGATCGGCTGCGTGGCCGCCGGGGCGCAGGTGGTCCTCGCGGACGAGCCGACCGCGGCCCTCGACTTCGACGGTCAGTCCCGGGCGGCCGACGTCCTCACGTCGCTGCCCGTCACGCTGATCGTGGTGACGCACGACCGGGCGATGGCCGGGCGGTGCGACCGGGTGCTGGAGATGGCCGCGGGCCGCCTGCGGGAGGTCCGGTGACCCTCGCCGGCGCCGACCTCGGTGAACTGCTCGGGCTGTTGGCCGTCCAACGGGCCGGCCTGGCGCTGCTGTTGGCCGCGGTCGGGCTGCCGGTCATCGGGGTGGTGATCGTGGGCCTCGACATCATGCCCGTGCGGTTCGCGATGATGCACGTGGCCCTGCTCGGCATCGCGGTCGGCCTGCTGACGGGCCTGGACCCGATGCTGTGCGCGCTCGTCGCGTGCGCCCTCGCCGGAGTGGGGGTCGCCCCGCTGGCCCGGACGCCGGACGGCCTGTCCGGGGCCATGGGGCTGCTGATGAGCCTGGCCATCGCGGCGGCGCTCCTCCTCCTGGCCGTGTCGGGGGTCAACGCGTCCGGGGCGTTCGCCCTGCTGTGGGGCTCGATCCTGTCCGTGGGACCCGCCGACCTCGTCGTCCTGGGCGCACTGGCCGTGCTGGTGCCCGGGCTGTTCTGGTGGCGTCGGCGCGAGATCGGGCTGCTCCTGTACGACCGCGAGCTCGCCGCATGCTCGGGGGTTCCCGTACGGGCCCTGACCGTGGCGCTCCTGGTCCTGGTGGCGGTGGCCGTGGCGGGGGCGATCAAACTCACCGGGGCCCTGCTCGTCGACGCCCTGACGCTGCTGCCGGCGCTGGCCGCGCGCCGGCTGGGCGGCTCGTTGAAGTCGATCACCCTGTGGGCGGTCGGCATCGGCGTCGTGGTGAACCTGACCGGGTTCGTCCTGGCCCTGTGGCTGGACTGGCCCCCCGGCCCGGTCCTCGTCCTGACGGCGGGGGCAGTCGTCCTCGCCGTGCACCTCATCCCCGAACGGAGAATCAGCTCATGGCGCCCCACCAGCTCGCCCGAGTCCCTTCCCTCCTCGCACTGAGCGGGGCCCTCCTGTTGAGCGCCGGCTGCGGAAGCGGTGGTTCCGCGGGGGAGGCCGCGCCGTCCGGCGGCGGGAAGCCGGTCGTGGTCGTCACGACCACGTGGGAAGGCGCGTTCGCCAAGGCCGCCGGCGCCGAGGACATCAAGGTGATCGTGCCGCAATCCGTGCACCACGCCCCGGACTACGATCCGAAGCCCTCCGACCTCGCCGCGGTGGCCCGGGCCGACTTCGTGCTGTACGCGCCCTTCGAGCCGTACGCGGCGAAGATCAAGGAGGCGGCCGGCTCCAAGGCCAAGTTGGTCGAGGTCAACCTCGACAACGACCCGGACGCGGTGCGCGCCGAGGTGGACGAGCTGAGCCGGCTCTTCGGTACGGAGGAAGCGGCCTCGCGCTGGAAGGCCGGGTTCGACACCTCCTACGCGCGGTTGAACGAGGAGGTCCGGGCGGCCTGGCCGGCCGGCCGGAGCCCCTCGGTCGTGACGCAGGTTTTCACCGGCTGGTCGGCGAAGCTGGCGGGGGCCACGACGGTGGGTACCTACGGGCCGGAGGCGGTGACCCCGGCCCAGCTCGCCGAACTGTCCGCGAAGAAGCCGGCGCTCGTCCTGGACAACGCGCACATGTCCACCGGTACGGTGCTGCCCGACTCGGGGGCCAAGCAGGTGACGATCGTGAACTATCCGGGAGAGGACCTCGATCTCCTGCCGGTGTACCGGAACGCCGCGGCCGAGTTGAAGAAGGCCATGTCCGGTTCCTGAACCCCGTCCGGGACGAGGAGCGTTCCCGGGGCCCGGCGGCCGATCGGCCGCCGGGCCCTTCGTGTCATCCCGCCTGCGCGAGCGGGACCGTGTCGCCCTCGTCGTCCCTGTCCATGGCCCGATCCGCGAGCAGGAGTTGGCACAGTGCGGCGCGATCGGGTTTCCCGGCCGCCGTCAGCGGCAGTTCCCGGACGATCAGGAGCCGTTCGGGGTGCTTGGACCGTCCCAGACCGCGGGCGGTCAGGTGCTCGGCGAGCGAGGCGAGCGTGGGACGGCGGGCTCCGCGGGCCACGACGCAGGCCGCGAGCCGCTCCCCCATCAGCGGGTCGGGAACTCCGACGCAGACCACGTCCCGCACGTCCGGGTGCGAGGTGAGTTGGCGTTCCACCTCGGCGGGGCTGATGTTGGCTCCGCCGCGGATGACGATGTCCTTGAGTCGACCCACGACGTGCAGGGCCCCCTCGGGGTCGAGGAAGCCGAGGTCGCCGGTCCGGACCCACCCGTCGGGGGTGCGGTAGCGGGCGTCGAGTTCGGGGGCCGCGACGTAGCACAGCGGGGTCATCGGGCCGCGCGAGATGATCTCCCCCAACTCCCCTTCGGGCAGGGGTGCGTGGGTGTCCGGGTCGGCGATGCGGATCTCCGCGACGCGGGGGTCGGGGTGGCCGGCGATGACTCCCCCGCCGTCGGTGGGCGGAACCGTGTGCGCGAGACCCGTATGACAGTTGACGCCGTCCGCCGACCCGTAGAGGTTCACGACCGGGCAGCCGAAGGCCTTCGCCGCGGCGGCCGCCGTGGTCTCGTCGAGGGGCGCTCCACCGAGGACCAGGGCGGTGGGCGCGGGCAGTTGCCCGCCCGTCGCGTCGAGGCGTTCGAGCATCATGCGGATCATGGTGGGGACGCCGAGGACATGCGTCGGTTCGTGCGCGCGCACCGCCTCGATCGCGGCGTCCGGGGTGAAGTGGTCGAGCAGGACGAGGGTGCCGCCGTGCCGGGCCAGCGTCACGGCGGTGCCGTTGGAGCCGAACGCCGACGCGAGCGGTACGAGGAACAGACAGCGCGGCGGCACGGCGCGGTCCGGGATGAGGGAGGCCAGGAAGTTGCCGCGCCCGCCGGCCAGGGCGTTGTGCGAGTAGGCGACCATCTTCGGTTCGGCCTCCGAACCGGACGAGACGAGGATCCGCGCGGCGCTGTCGGGGTCCGGTCGGGCGGGGACGAAGCCGCCGGGGTCCGACCGCATGAGCTCCCGGAGCGGCACCGTGCCCTCCGGTGCGGTCCCGGGGCCGGCGGCGATGACGTGGCGCAGGGCGGGCAGGGCGTCCGCCAGGGTGAGCAGGTCGGCGGCGTGCCGTGTGCCGCGGTGGTCGGTCACGGCGATGACGGCCACGGCGGCGGCCCGGCGCAGCAGGCACTCGGCCTCCAGCGTGCCCCGGCCGACGGGGAAGGGCAGGGCGATCGCGCCGAGGGCGGCCAGTGCCAGGTCGGCGATGACCGCGCCGCGGTCGTTGGGGAGTTGCACGCCGACCACCTCGCCGGGACGGACTCCGAGGGCTCTGAGACCGGCGGCGAGACATCGCACCTTCCGGTCGAGCGCGGTGTAGCAGAGGGCGCCCTTGGCGTCGAGGACGGCGGTGCGGTGCAGGTCGGCGATCTGACGGGCCCGGAAGAGGCTGTAGAGGTCGAGGTCGGGGCAGGTGCCGTCGACGACCCAGGAGCGGCGCAGTTCGGCGGGCAGCAGATCGTGCAGGGCGGGTCCGGTGGCGGTCACGCGAAGCTCCAGGGGTCGGGGACTGCGGGGGCGCCGTGCGGGTCGCGGCCGATGGGGCCGGTGAAGCGCGGGTCGCCGTGCAGGGCGGACAGGTCGGTGGTGACGGCCGTCGCGGACAGGGCGTCCTCGCGGAGACGGGTGAGGGCGTCGGCCGTGGAGCGGTCGCGGAGGTCGCCTGCGGCCCGGGCCGCGGCCTCGGCGTCGTCGTCGGAGGGCGCCACCCAGCCGTCCTCGGTGCGCAGCGGGCGGCGGAACCCGGCGGGCATGCGGGGGTTCCCGCCGTGGGCGGCGCGGCGCAGTGCCGGGGCGGTCAGGAGGTCGGCGGCCCCGAGGAGGGAGGAGTCCACCCGGACGCCGCGGCCGGTGCGTTCCCGGAGCAGGAGGCCGGCGAGGACGGCTTCGCCACCGAGGAGCCCGCCGAGCACGTCGAGCAGGGTCATCAGCGAGGGTGCGGCGGTTTCGTCCTCGGGGCGGACGGCCTCGCCGACGCCGGTGCGGGCCTGGACCATGAAGTCGGTGCCCATGGGGGCGTCGTCGAGGCGCCCCGCCCAGCCTCCGGTGTACGCGAACACGAGTGCGGGATTGACCGGTGCGAGGTCGTCGGCGTCCAGGCCGAGCGCGGAGGCCCTGCCGGGAGCCCAGTTGTGGAGGAAGACGTCGGCCGCCGAGACCAGTCCCCGCAGTCGGCGGCGACCGGCGGCGGCCTTGATGTCGATCTCCACGGCGCTCTTGCCCCGGTTCAGGGCGAGCCAGCGCGCGGAGACCCCCGAACAGGCGGGCGGCATGCCGCGCAGCGGGTCCCCGCCGGGCGGTTCGATGCGGATGACGTCGGCTCCGAGGAGGCCCAACAGGTGGGCGGCGAGGGGTGCCTGGATGCGGCGGCCCGCTTCCAGGACCGTCAGTCCCGCGAGTGGCCGGCCGGGAGCGGGGCCCGCCCCCGGGGTGGTCGGGGGCGGTGCGGCGCCGGGGGCCGCGGCGGGGTCCAGGGGGCCCAGCGACCAGGGGGCGGCGCCGTCGTGCTCCCCGGCGCGTTCGGCGAGGGTGCGCAGGCGGCACACCTGGGCGCCGGAGAGGGCGGCGGCCCGCATGACGGCCCGCATGGAGTGGGCCCGCGTCACCGTGTGGAGGGCGGCCGGGACGGGGGCGCAGGCCGTGGCGTAGCGGAACTGGAAGGGTCGCCAGCCGGCGCGCAGGGCGTCGGCCGGTGCGCCCAGGGCCCGCCAGAACGCCGCCCAGGCTTGCGGGTCGAGGGTCTCCAGCTCGAAGACGATCCCGTCGCAGGAGGTGAAGGGCGGTCCTCCCGGGGCGAGTTCGGCGGCTTCGGCCTCATCGGCCCCGGTGGCGGCGAGGTACTGGGACACCGCGAGGAGTCCGGCCCGGTCCGCTGTGGTGGTGACCTCGGCGGCGGCGCCGCCACGGGCCTGCCCCACCAGCCCCGCGAGCAGGCCCTGGACGGTGAGGACGGCGGTGGCCGTCGCGACGTAGTCGACCGCGAGGCCGCGCGGGGCGCCGTCGCGGCGGCCGTGCACGGACATGATCCCGGTGGCGGCCTGGACGGTGGCCTCGTCGACGAGGCCGCTGCCGGGCGGTCCCCAGGCGGTGAGCGCGCGGGCCGTCGCGAAGTCGGCTCCGGCGAGGGTCGTCCGGGCCGGGCCGGTCGAGGGCGGCGCGCCGTCGGTGGGGTGGGGGCGCGCGCCGAGTCCGCGCAGGTGCTCGGCGACGACGCCCGCGATCCGTGGGGGCCCCGAGGTGTCGAAGCGCAGTGTGTCGAGCGGCCTGTCCGTCCGCGCGGTTGCTGGTGACGCCATGCCTCTCCTCTCCTGGCGCGGCGGTGGCCCGCGCCGGGGTGTCGGCGGGAAGCGGGAACCCGGTGGCGCGTGCGCCCGACCAGTTCCACGAACAGACAGTCGGACAGTCGTTCGTACGGGTTCCCGGGACACAGGAGGAATGCAGTGACGGATCCGGAGGCCCCCACCGGGAGAGCGGCATGCCCCGCCCCCCACCCGACGGGGTTGCAGGAGAGGGTCGCCCGGTTCGTCGCCGAGCGGGTGATCCCGTACGAGACGGTGCTGGACGCCGGCGGAGCGGCGGCGGAAGCCGCGCTCGCCTCCCTGCGGGCGCGGGCCCGGGAGGACGGACTGTGGGCGCTGCCGCTCCCGGCGGAACTCGGCGGCGGCGGGCTGTCCTTCGGGGAGTACGCCGCGCTGGCCGAGGCGGAGGGTGCGAGCGACCACGGGCCGGCCGCCATGGGTTCCGCTCCTCTGCTCGACGTCACGATGCTGGCCCGGCACGGGGCGCCGCGGGTCCGCGAGGAGTACCTCGCCGCCTTGGTCTCGGGAGAGCTGCGGGCCTGCTACGCCATGACGGAGCCGGACGTCCCGGGCAGCGAGCCGTCACTGACCGGCACCCGCGCCGAACGGAACCCGGACGGCAGTTGGCTCGTCAGCGGCCGCAAGTGGTTCACCTCGGGCGCCGGGCGGGCCGACCTGGTGACCGTCCTGGCCCGTACGGGCGGCTCGCCCGGGGACCGTGAGGGGCTGTCCCTGTTGCTCGTGCCCACCGCCTCCGCGGGATTCCGCGTCCTGCGGGAGCTCCCCGTGCTCGGCGCGACCGGGCAGTACGAGATCGGCCTGGACCGGGTCCGGGTGCCGGCCGACCACCTCGTCGGCGCGGGCGGCGACGCCCTGTCCATCGCCGGTGAGCGGCTCCAACTCGGCCGTACGCTGCGCTGCCTGCGCTGGATCGGCCAGGCGGGACGCGCCTTCGACCTCATGTGCGCCCGGGCCGCCGGGCGCGGCGGTACCGGGGGCCCGCTCGCCGGGCACCAGTTGGTCCAGCAGCACGTGTTCGAAGCGCTGCTCGCGCTGCGCGGGGCCCGGTTGCTGGCCCACGAGGCGGTCGCGCTGATCGCCGCCGGGCAGGACGCCCGTACGGAGGTGGGGCTGGCCAAGGTCGCCGCGGCGCGCATGCTGCAACAGGTGACGGACTCCGCGATCCAGGTCCACGGCGCCGCCGGGCTCGGCCCGGACACCCCGCTGCCGGCCCTCTTCCGAAGCGGGCGGGCCGCCCGCATCCTCGACGGCCCCGACGAGCTGCACGTCACGTCGGTGGCCCGCCGGGTCCTGCGCGGCTACGCCCCGGGGCGGGACGGGACACGGCCCGCTCCGGCGGCCCCGGAGGGGTGAGCCGTGCGGGGCGGGGGCCCGGGCGTGTTGTGAAGGGGCGTCGGGTGCCCGAGGGGGCGCGGCCCGCGGCGTCGGGTGCCGTGCATCGCAAGGCGGAGGAACGCCCGCCCACCGGATGTGGGCGGGCGTCTCCGCCCTGCGGCGCGGTGCGGTGCGGTGCCGGGCGTCGCGGGCCGGGCGAGGCCTTCACGACACGCCACGGGAAGAAGGGAGCGGCCGGAGCGGCCCACCCGCCCACGGGCTCGCGGGCCTTACGGGTGGGTGAGGTCGACGAGGCCGCTGCGGGCGGCCAGGCCCAGGGCCAGGAAGAAGTCGCCCCAGATGAGTTCGTGCCGCACGGCGAGGGCGCGGCCCGCGTCGTAGCAGCCGTCCAGGAGCATGCCGGCCGGTCTGCCGGTCCCCGGACCGGTGACGTGCTCCCGCACCAGGTGCTCCAGGATCTCCTCCGCCCGGTGTGCGTACCGGGCGGCCCGGGGGCCGGGTGACCGGGCGAGCTTCAGCAGGGCGACGGCGGTGATGGCTGCCGCCGACGTGTCGAGCGGGTCGTCCGGCCGTCCGACACGGGCCGGGGGGACGAGCGGCCCGGGCCGCAGGGCCGGCTCGGCGAGCCTGCGGGCGGCCGCTTCCAGCCGGCCGGGGCGGTGGCCCGCGACGTCGGGGAGCAGCAGGGCATCGGCCACCGCCAGGAGCAGCCAGGCGTCGCCCCGGCTCCAGCCGGGCGCCGGTTCCGCGCAGGGCCGCCAGCCCGCCGGCTCCCCGTCGAAGCGCCAGGCGGGCGGGCGCGGGGGGCTCGGCGGGGCGTGGGGGTCGCGGGCGGCGGGGCCGCGGCGGGGATCGCCGGCCACGTCGCCGTGTTCGGGTTCGCGGGACGGCCCCAAGGGGTGTCCCGCGTCCTCCGGGCCCAGGCAGAGGTCCAGGTGGCGGTGCAGGTGGGCCGAGGCGGCGGCTGCCCCGGCCGGGCCGGCCGAGGCGAGGAGGGGCACCATCCCCGGTACGGCGTCGGCCCTGGCCAGGAGCCGCGGTCCGCCGAACGCGTCCCCCCAGGGCACGATCCCGAGTTCGGGGTCGAAGGCCGACAGGCAGGCGCGGGCGGCCCGGGCGCGCAGGGCGGCTGCGGCCGGATCCTCATCGGCCGCGGTGGTGCCGTACCAGAGGATCAGGCCGCGGGTGGCGGTGTCGGCCTCCGCCCAGGGCGCCAGCCGGGCCGACCACGCGGACGCCGCCCGCCGGTCGGTCGCGGCGCCGGTGGAGCGGGCACGGAGCCACAGCAGTCCGGCCCAGAAGCCGCCGGTCCAGGAACCGTTGCGGGTCGTCGTCCAGGTGCCGTCCGTCGGCTCGGCGTGGAGCGGGAACCGGTCGCCGACGGTCGCCCCGGTGACGGCGGCCCGGTCCAGGACGCGGTGCAGCGCTTCCTCGGCCCGCCGAGCGGGTTCGGGGGTGCTCACGCGACACGCCCCGCGCGGTCGCGCCGGGCCCAGGTGAACGCGACCGCTGCCGCCGTCGCGAACTCCGCGGCCACCAGCAGCCAGCCGGCCCCGTACCGGCCGCTCTGCGCGAGGAGCCCGAACAGGGGCGGTCCCAGGGCGAATCCGGCAAAGAACCCGGCGGCGACCAGCGCCGAGTCCTGTCCCGCCCGGCCTGGCGCGGCCCGCTGCACGACGAGGACCATCGAGACGGCGTTGCCGGACACGGCGAACACCCCCACGGCCACGGCTCCGACCCACACCAGTGGACCCACGACGAGGGCGGCGCCCAGCAGGGCGGCCGCCGCGACGGATCCGCACGCGAGCCATCCCGGGAGCCGTTCGGCGCGGCCGGGCCGGGCCGCCTTCGACCATCCGACGCGGCCGGCGATGCCCGCCACGCCCAGTACCGCGACGAGGGCCCCGGCCGTGGTCGGGCCGAAGCCCATCCGCTGCGCCCCGAACAGGGCGAGGTAGGTGTTGACGGAGGCGATCGCGGCCCCCAGGAAGAGCGAGAACACGGCCAGCCAGGCCACCATGCCGCGCGGCACGAGCGGGCCGTGCGGCACGGCGGGAGCCGGGGGCGGGTCGCCGGGCAGGGTGCGCAGCGCCCACAGGCCTGCCAGCAGGGCCGTGCCGGCCGCGGTCCACACGGCGCCCCGCAGGCCGATCCCGGCCGCGAGCACCGTCAGCGGCAACCCGGCGACGAAGGCTCCCAGTTGGACCCCGGATTGTTTGATCCCCGTCACCGATGCCCGCCGCGCGGGCGGTACCGACCGCAGGACGGCCTTGTTCGTGGCCGGGTTGGCCAGCGCCTGCGGTACGCCGCCCACCGCGACGGCGCAGAGCAGCAGGGCGGTGCCGGGTGCGGCGCCGATCAGGGCGAGCGCGGCGGCGGAGAGCAACAGCAGGGCGACCAGGGACCGGCGCGGACCGATCCGGTCCACGATCCGGCCGCCGGCCGGGGAAAGTGCCGCCGCCGTCCCGAAACCGATGGTCGTCGTCAGGCCCAGTACGGCGGGCGAGATGCCCGACTCCGCCACCAGGCGGGGGCCGAGGGCCCCGAGGACGAACAGCTGGAGCATGGAGAAACCCATGGCGCAGGTGAGAAGCGCCACCAACTGTCTTTCCTGCAAACTGACTTGCCAGTTCTCCGTTATCGCCTCGGTTTCCTCCGCCGCCACGAAAATCCCCCGTCCGCGCATGTTGAACGTCCCGGTCGACAGGGTAGGCAGTCGGGTGCGCCGGTGGATCGGTTCCCGGCGCACACGGTGCTCCGGAGCGGCCGGATCCACCTGGCACGAGAACTTGTCGGGATGTGCGCAGCGCGCTGCGCGGCTCGAAAGGCCGGTGCGAGGATGAGCCCGCCATGAAGCCGGGCCACTGTCACCGAGCCTTGCGGGCCGCGTTGTTCGCGGCCCTGTGCGTGCTGCTCGCCGCCACCGGTCACCTCCTCATGTCGGGGACGGCAGTGCCGTGGTGGGCGTTGGCGCTCGCGCCGGTCGCCCCCGCGGCGGCCGGATGGTTCCTCGCCGCCCGGGAGCGCGGGCCGCTCCGGGTGACCGCGGCGGCCGTGGCCGTCCAGGCCTGGCTGCACGCGGCGTTCTCCCTGGTGCAGGCCATCGCCCACCCCACCCTGCCGACGGGCACGCCGTTCGCCCGGCAGTGGGCGCAGTACCTGACCTGCGGCGGGCTGTCCGCCGACCCGGCGTCGGCCGGGGTTGTCGGGCCGGGTGGTCCGGGCGCGGTGTTGTTCCCGGGGGCGTCCGGCGGCGACGTACCGGCGGTGGCGGCCCACGCGCACCACGCCCTGCGCGACGCGGCACACGCCGCGTACTCCCCGGCCGCCTCACAAGTGGTGGCCGGCGGACACGAGATGGCCGGGATGTCACCGGCCGGAATGTCGGCGGCCCACCTGCTGGCGGCCGTGCTGTGCGGTCTGTGGCTCGCCCACGGTGAGCGGGCCGCCTTCCGCATCGCGCGGTGCGTCGCTGCCCGCCTGCGGGCCCCGATGCGCCTCCTGCTGCGCGCGGTCGGGCCCGCGCACCGACCTCCGGCCCGGGTGGGCCGCTCCCACCGACACCGGCGCCCGCGCCGGCTGTTCCTCGTCCACGCCATCACCTCGCGGGGGCCCCCGGCGGGAACCGCTGTCCTCTGACAGCCGGTTCCCCGAGCACGCGGCCCGCGGCCCTTCCGTACGCGCCCGCGCCGTGCCTCGGGCATCGGCCGTGCCGTCCGGCCGGCCGTACCCCTCACCGGCGCCGCTCCCGGCGGTGCCGGATCCCTTGCCTAAGGACCCGTGGCGATGACCCATGCCCTGCCCACCGTGCCCCGTCCCGTCGGCACGAGGACACCGCACACTCCCGACTCCGACGCGGCGGTGACCCGCCTGGCGCTCGCGGCCCGCGACGGCGATCCGGTCAAGACGGACCGCTTCGTGCGCGCGCTCCACCGTGACGTGTGGCGCTACGTGGCCTACCTCAGCTCCGACGCCCAGGCCGCCGACGACCTGACCCAGGACGTGTTCCTGCGCGCGCTGCGCGCGCTCCCCCGGTTCGAGGGCCGTTCCTCGGCCCGTACGTGGCTGCTGTCGATCGCCCGCCGCACGGTGGTGGACAGCCACCGGCACGCCGCGGCCAGGCCCCGGACCGCGGACCGCACCGACTGGCAGACTGCCGCCGAGCAGGCCCAGCCGCGGGGTGTGCCCGGTTTCGACGACGGCATCGCGCTGGCCGAGCTGTTGGCCGGCATCCCGGCCGAGCGCCGCGAGGCCTTCGTGCTCACCCAACTCCTCGGGCTGCCGTACGCGGACGCGGCAGCCGCCATCGGCTGCCCGGTCGGCACCGTCCGCTCCCGCGTGGCCCGCGCCCGCCTCTCCCTGACCGCGCTCCTGACGGACAGCCCGCCGGAGCCGACCGGCACGGGGCACCCGACCCACCGGCAGGTACCGCGTCCCCGCGGGGGCACGCTCGCGGGGGCCCGGCCGAGGGCGGCCTGACGGGGATACGGTCCGCCGCCCGCGCGGGCGGCGGACCGTACGGCGCGGGAGGTGATCCCGCGCACGATCGCGATCCGGCCGCGCGACACGTTCCCGGCGGTAGCTCGATGATCATGGAAACCCCCGGCCCGACCCGTGAGGAGGTCGTCGTCCGGCTGACCCCACCGGCCGACGCGCACCACGAGGTGGCCCGGCCCGTGGACCAGTTGCTCCACCGCGGTTGGTTGAGCGCCGACGACGGGCAGCGCCTGCACCTCACCGAAACCGGGGAGTCCGCCCGGTCCCGGCTGCGCGCGACGGTCACCGAACTGCGCTCGGTGGTCCACGACAGGGTGGACGACGAGGACTACGCCGCCGCCCTCAAAGTCCTCCGCCGCATGATCGCCAACGTCCGGGGGGCCACGCCGTAGGACCCGCCGTCCGCATGCGCGGGCACCGTGGGGGTAGGCGCCCGACGAGGGAGGGCTGTGAAGTGAACGTCTCCGATTGGCTGCTCACCACGCGTGACCGCGGCAATCCGGCGACGCGCCTGGATGCGCGCCGTCCGGACGCCTCGGCCTGGGCCGCGGGCAACGACGTACGACCCCTGGTGCACGGCAGCACGTACTTCCGGGAGCTGCTCGCCGGTATCCGCGCCCA
Organism: Streptomyces sp. NPDC040432; assembly: GCF_055595445.1. Classification (NCBI taxonomy): domain Bacteria; kingdom Bacillati; phylum Actinomycetota; class Actinomycetes; order Kitasatosporales; family Streptomycetaceae; genus Streptomyces; species Streptomyces sp. NPDC040432. The sequence continues at coordinate 26,126 of NZ_JBVIVP010000001.1, forward strand.
GGAGCGCGGGGACCTGCTGCTGTTCACCGACTGGCGGGGCGACCCCGACGAACGGCTCGCGGGCGAGGGCACCGAGATCGGCCGGGTGCTTCGCGAGGCCGCCGGGCGGGGCGTGATCGTCAAGGGCCTCGTGTGGCGGTCCCACCTGGACGGCTTCCAGTTCAGCGCGACGGAGAACCGTCACCTCGGCAAGGAGGTCGAGGCGGGCGGCGGCGAGTTCCTGCTGGACATGCGGGTCCGGCCGGGCGGCTCCCACCACCAGAAGCTGGTCGTACTGCGCCACCCCGGCCGCCCCGAGCTCGACGTCGCGTACGTCGGCGGGATCGACCTGTGCCACGGCCGCAACGATGACGCCGCACACGACGGCGACCCGCAGGCCATCCCGTTCGCCGACGCGTACGGCCCGCGACCGCCCTGGCACGACGTCCAGCTCGCGGTGCGCGGCCCGGCCGTCGGCGACCTGGAGGCCGGATTCCGCGAGCGGTGGGAGGACCCGGCCCCGTTGACCCGGAGCCCTCTGGTCCGGCTGCGGCAGCGCGCCCACCGCGAGGACGAGCACGCCGACCGGTTGCCGCCGCAGGCGCCCGATCCGGAACCGTGTGGCACCGGGACGGTACAGGTGCTCCGCACCTATCCGAACCGGCTGTTCCGGGGCTACCCCTTCGCCCCCGACGGCGAACGCAGCATCGCGCGCAGCTACCTCAAGGCGCTCCGTCGGGCCCGGAGCCTGATCTACCTGGAGGACCAGTACCTGTGGTCCCCGCAGGTGGTGGAGCACTTCGCGCGGGCGCTGGCCGCCCGCCCCGAGCTGCGGCTGGTGGCCGTCATCCCCACCGTTCCCGAACAGGACGGGCCCGTCACCCTGCCGATGAACCTGGTCGGCCGGATCACCGCGCTGGAGCGGCTGCGCCGCGGCGGCGGGGACCGGGTCGCGGTGTACGGGCTGGAGAACCACGCCGGTACACCGGTGTACGTCCACGCCAAGGTGTGCGTGATCGACGACGTGTGGGCGTCGGTGGGCTCGGACAACGTCAACCTGCGGTCCTGGACCCACGACTCGGAGCTCAACTGCGCCGTACTGGACGCCGCGAAGGACCCGCGCGAGCCCCGCGACCCAGCCGGTCTGGGGGACGGCGCGCGGCGCTTCGCCCGGGACCTGCGGCTGGAGCTCTCGCGGGAACACCTCGACGCCGAACCGGCCCCGGGACCGGCCGCGCACGGAGCACCCGGCGCCCCGGATCCGCTCTGCGACCCGGTGCGCGCGTTCGAGCTCTTCGCCTCGTCGGCCGCGGCCCTGGACGCCTGGTACGAGGGCGGTCGCCGCGGGCCGCGGCCGCCGGGCAGGCTGCGGGCGTACCGGCCGCCGGAACTGTCCCGCACGACCAGGGCGTGGTCGCTGCCCCTGTACCGGCTGCTCGTCGACCCGGACGGCCGTCCGATGGGAATGCGCCGGCGCGGCTCGTTCTGAGGCCCGCCGCGGGCCCCTGCGTCGGAACGCGGCACCGGCGGATCCGGTGCCGGCCGTTTCGACTAGGGTCGACCGGACAGCGCGCCACGGGGCGCACGACGAACGACCACACGAGGAGCAGCCGTGAGCCAGCCGGCGTCCACCGCCCTGCAGCAGGAGATCGCCCGGGAACTCCAGGTGTCGCCGACCTTCGACGCCCAGCGGGAGATCGAGCGCCGGGTGGCCTTCCTCACGGAGCGGCTCACCTCCACCGGCCTGCGTTCCCTCGTCCTCGGGATCAGCGGCGGCGTGGACTCCACCACGGCGGGACGGTTGTGCCAGCTCGCCGTCGAGCGGGCCCGCGAGGCCGGCCACGAGGCGACGTTCTTCGCGATGCGACTGCCCTACGGCGTGCAGGCCGACGAGAAGGACGCCCAGCTCGCGCTCGGGTTCATCAACGCGGACCGGGTCCTGACCGTGGACGTGAAGCCCGCGAGCGACGCCGCCCTGGAGGCCTCCGTGGCCGGTGGCACCGTCTTCCGGGACGCCGCCCACCAGGACTTCGTCCAGGGCAACATCAAGGCCCGCCAGCGCATGATCGCCCAGTACGCGGTGGCGGGCGCGCACGACGGCCTCGTCGTCGGCACCGATCACGCGGCGGAGGCGGTGTCCGGCTTCTTCACGAAGTTCGGTGACGGCGCCGCCGACCTCGTGCCGCTGACGGGCCTGACCAAGCGCCGGGTGCGTGCCGTCGCGGACGCGCTGGGCGCCCCCTCGCAACTGGTGTGGAAGGTTCCGACGGCCGACCTGGAGACCCTCGACCCGGGCAAGGCCGACGAGGACGCGCTCGGTGTCACCTACGACGACATCGACGACTTCCTGGAGGGCAAGCCGGTCGGCGAGCAGGCCTTCGACACGATCGCCCGCCGTTACCGACTCACCGAGCACAAGCGGCAGCTCCCGATCGCCCCGTAGACGGCCGGCACCCGGGGGTCCTCCGACCGAGGGGCCGGACGCGTACCGCTCCCGCCGTCAGGACCTGCGCCAGAGGGCGGGCACGTTCGGGGGCTCCCAGCCGGGCACGGCGACGTGCGCCTGGAGGCAGGTGTAGGCCGTCGAACCGTAGGTGACCCGGTCGCCCGCACGGTACGAGGTCCCCGGCGCCCAAGCACCACCGGTCGGCGTTGCCGTGGGCGTCGGTGTGGGTGTGGGTGTGGGTGTGGGACCGGGGGTCTGCGGTACGTCCAGGACGAAGTCGTACGTGCCCTCCTTGGCCGGGCCGGCTTGGCGCACGGTCATCAGCAGACGGGCATCGAAGATCGAATCCGTGGCGTTGCGCGGCTCCCCCGGAAAGTACAACTGCGTGGTCAGCACCGGCCGGCCGGGGGCCTGCACCTTGACGTGCACGTGCCGGGTGCGCCCCGGGTAGAGCCCGGGGACGATGGTGGTGAGCCGGAAGGCGCCGGTCGCGTCGGTGAACTGGTGACCCCTGAAGCCGTAACCGGTGTTGTCGTAGGCGCCGTTCACATCCGCCTGCCAGAAGTCGAGGAGGGCTCCGGCCACGGGCAGGCACGCCCGCCCGAACACGAACCCGCTGATCGTGAGGCGGGTGCCGGGGGTGGAGGCCGTGACCAGTGAGGTGCGCCTCGGCGAGTTCGGCTTGAAGTACGGGCCCTCGGTCTGGGGCACTGTGGGGTCGTCCCCGTCGTCGCAGGCGGGGGTGAGTTCCGGCCCGGACCCGTTCGCCGTCCCGTGGTCCCGGGCCAGGGCCGCGCCACCGCCGAGGAGCAGTGGGGTGGCTCCCGCGAGGGCGGCTGCCTTGAGGAAGTTCTTGCGGCTGAGACGGCCGCCGGGGCCGGTACGACCGTCCGTGCGGGGTATGGCGCGGAGCCCTTCGGGCGGGGTGGGGAGGGACCGGCCGGTGTCCCGGTCGGGGGCTCGGTTCTCGCCGGTGGCCCGGTCCCGGTCGGAGGCTGGGTTCTCGCCGGTGGCCCGGTCCCGGTCGGAGGCTCGGTTCTCGCCGGTGGTTCGGTTCTCGTCGGTGGGCACGCGTCGACTCCTTCGTGCTCGTGTGGGGGGATGTGCCGGGTGCCGGGGCGGAGTTCCGGGCCGCGGTGGGGCGCGGCCCGGGTGGGTGGTGACGGATCCGCCCCGGCCGGTTCCGTCGGCGTCACGCTATGGTTCGCGGCCCGGCCGCGGCGATGGACCGGATCCTGGGATCGTGGTGAATTCCTCCGGTGCCGGAGGAGGCCGCGCCGGTGGCGATCCCGGCCCGGTAGTCACCCGGTGTGAGGCCGGTCTCGCGGCGGAAGAACCGGCAGAAGTAGGCGGGATCCCCGAAGCCGGCGCCCCGCGCCACCTGCCGGATCGTCAGGTCGGTGCGGGCCAGGAGCCGCTTCGCCTCCAGCGTGCGCCTACGACGGATCAGGCCGCCCGGGGTCTGCCCGGTGGCCTCCTTCACCCGTGCGTGCAAGTGCCCCGAGGTGACCCCGAGCAGCTTCGCGCAGTCGGCCACCGAGCGTCCCGTACCGTCCGGGGAGGCGATCAGCCGCGTGAAGGCGGCGGCCAGTTCGACGGCGCGGCCGGCCGGGGCGGGGCTGCGCCCCGGGCCGGTTTCGCAGGCCCGCAGGGCCCGCACGATCAGGATGTGCAGGTAGGAGCGCAGCACTCCCGCGTACCCCTCGCGCAGGTCGCGGTACTCGCGCTCCATCTCCTGGAAGAGTGCCGCGATGCCGTCCCGGTCGCCGTCGGGGCGCAGCCAGGGCCGGGCGGCGAGCAGATCCAGCGCGGCGACGTCCTCCGGGTGGGCGAGCAGGAAGTCCTCGTTGAACAGCATCACGTGTCCGGTGAGGTCGTCGGCGTCCTCCCAGTGGTGGACCTGGCCCGGGGTGATCACGCACAGGTGGGGTGGGTCCAGTGGCCAATGGGCGAGGTCGAGGACGTGCGCACCGCGGCCCCCGGTGACGAGGACGATCTCGTAGAACGCGTGGCGGTGGGGGAATGCCGCCCGGGAGAGCGGCCCGATCGAGTCGAAGGATCCGATGGCGAAGGGCAGCAGGTGCGGCAGCGGTACGTCGAGCCGGTGCAGGGGCAGTTCGCTGCCGCGGGGCGTGCTCACGCGGTGGCCCGACGTGATGCCGTCCGACGTGATGCCGTCCGACACGATGCGGCTCGACACGATGCCGTCCGACGTGATGTCGTCCACCACCGGGTCCTCCCACCCGGGGTGGTCCGGTGCCGGGTGGTCCGATGCGGGGTGCTCCGTAACTCGTCCATCGTGACAGTCTGCGCGACCCCGTCCGGATCGGGCCCGGAGCACGGACCGGCCGGTGCGACCCGTGTACCGGCCCGCCGGGCAGGATGACGGTATGGATCCTCGTCTCGCCTCCCTGCCGGACGCCTTCCGGGCCGTCCCCTACGCGGGTTCCCGCTACCCCGGCTCCCCCGCGGTGAGCCGGCTGCCCGGCCTCGCCCCGGGTGCCAACTGTCAGCTCTTCGCCTACGAGGTACTGCGGCACTTCGGCAGGTACGTGCCACCGCTGCGCTCCGGCGAACTGTGGAACGACACCCTGCACACCGTCCGCGTCGAGGAGCCCGACTTCCTCGACCTGCTGTTCTTCAACGCGGCGACGGACCCGTACGGGGCGCACCTCGGTGTGTGGATCGGCGCGGACTCGGTCCTCCACCTGAGCGCCGAGGTGGGCCGCCCCGCTCTGTGGAGCCTCGCGGACTTCACGGCCCATGAGCGGTACCGCGTCCTGCTCGGCGCAAAACGGGCGGGACCTCCCGGGTCGGCGTCCCTCGACTTGATAGGCAAGTGAACGTTTGCCTATTCTGTGCCCGTGGCCGATGACCTCTTCAAAGCCTTGGCCGACCCCACGCGCCGCACCATCCTCGACGAGCTCACCGAGAAGTCCGGGCAGACCCTGTTCGAGATCTGCGCTCGGCTGAGCATGAAGCACCGGCTCGGCATCTCGCGCCAGGGGGTCTCCCAGCACCTCGCACTGCTGGAGGCGGCGGGGCTCGTCGAAACCAGACGGGAGGGGCGGTACAAGTTCCACGACCTGAACACGGCACCGCTGCGGCGGATCGCCGAACGATGGCCCCTGCCCGACACCCCCGGACCCGAGGAGAGCACCCCGTGAAGATCCATCTGACCAGCGTCTTCGTCGACGACCAGGCCGAGGCCCTGCGGTTCTACACCGAGATCCTCGGGTTCGTGAAGAAGTACGACATTCCGTGCGGTGAGCAGGACCGGTGGCTGACGGTTGTCTCGCCCCAGGACCCCGGCGGCACCGAACTGCTCCTGGAGCCGTCCGGCCACCCTGCCGTGAAGCCGTACCGCGACGCACTCGTCGCGGACGGCATCCCGCTCGCCCAGTTCGCCGTCGAGGACGTGGCGGCCGAGTTCGAGCGGCTCACCGCCCTCGGCGTCCGCTTCACGCAGGAGCCCCTGGAGATGGGACCCACCACCACCGCCGTGTTCGACGACACCTGCGGCAACCTGATCCAGATCGCCACGAAGCCGCAGTAGTCCGCGCGCCCGCCGTTCGCACCGGCTCGCACCGGCCCGCCCGTGCCCGGCCGCGCGAAGGGGCGTCCACCCCGTCCGGGTGGACGCCCCTTCGCGCGGGAGACCCTCGCGCCCCGCCTCCCGGCGGTCCTCAGCGCCTGCCGCCGCGCAGCCGGGTGAGCATCCGACGGGCCGCCGCCCGCTTCCCCGGGTCGGCCGCGGCCCGGCGGGCCGAGGCGATGGTCCGCTGCCCCTGCGGGCTACGACTGAACTCCTTGATCTTCGCGAACAGTCCGGGCATGGCTCCTCCAGAGCGTCATCCTGCGCAACGTCCCTGTGCGGATACCCCGCACACGCGCCTTGAACCGGTGTCACCAGGCAGGATCCACGGGCCCGCTGGGCTCGACGTCCCGGCAACGGCGCCGCCCGCACCCGGGTTTTGAAACAAACTGTTGACGCGGCCCTATCGGGACGGCCCGCGCCGGCGCACCATCCGGATACGAACCCGTACGTAACCGAACGTGCCTGACGATCCGTGAGTCCGCAGGAGCGCCCCGCGCCATTCCGTCGGGAGGTAGCACGACATGGACCCGCTCAGCGAATGTCCCGGCACCACCGCACCGGCACCAGAGGCAGCACAGGCCGCACCCCACGTACAGGCCGCACCCCACGCAGAGGCCCTGCACCACGTACGGACCGCACCCCCCATCCCTGTCGTACGCCCCGGACAGGACGTACGCCCCCCGGAGGCCCTCCCCGCGGCGGTCACGCCCCCGCACCCCGTTCGCCGCCGGGTTTTGGCCGGTCTGGGCATGGCGGCCGCGAGTCCCTTCCTGCTCGGCGCGGGGCGGACCACCCCGAGCGAGGATCCCGCCGCCGCCGGCGGTCCGACGGGCCGGAGCACCGTCCTGCGCAACGCCGCGCTGGTGCTCACCATGGACCCGTCCCTGGGCGAGGGACCGTTGGGCGCGATGGAGGGGGCGGACCTCCTCATGCGGGGCGGGGCCGTGGCCGCGGTCGGACGGCGGCTCACGGTACCGGCCGGGACCAGGGTGATCGACGCCTCCGGCCGCCTGCTGATGCCGGGTTTCGTCGACGTCCACACCCACCTCTGGCAGTCCTCGATGCGGGGCGGCTGCACGGGCCGCGACCTCTTCGGCTGGCTGGCCGAATGCAACAGACCGACGTTCTCCCGGATCCCGGCGGCCGACATGTACCGGTTCGTTCGCCTGGCGGCCCTCGACTCCGTCCAGTCGGGCGTGACCACCCTGGTGGACTGGGTGGACGCCCTCCCCTACGACACCGTCGAGCGGTACGTGCGGGCCCTGGCCGACACCGGGGTGCGCTTCACGTACGCCATGTTCCAGGCGGAACCGCGGTCCGCGCTCCTGGCCCGGGTGAAGAAGGAGCTCATCGACCCGCTGCCACTGGCCTCGGCACAGGTGGCCACGCACGCGGCGCGGGCCCTGGAGGGGCTCAACCGGGTCCACTGGGACATCGCCCAGGAGCTCGGCGTCATGCTGAACAGCCACGTCCTGGAGCGCGCCGAGCAGCGCGCGGACGATCCGCTGGGAGTCCTCACCGACATGGGGGCCTTCGGCCCCCGGCTGCTGATGAACCACGCGGTCCACCTCACCGATGACGAGGTCGCCGCCGTCGCGGCGCACGACGTCCGCGCCGCGCACTGCCCGTTGAGCAACATGCGGCTCGCCTCGGGGGTGATGCGGCTTCCCGACCTCGGGCGTCGGGGCGTGAAGGTCGGCTTGGGGCAGGACGGCGGCACGAACGACTCCAGCGACTTCTTCGCCCTGATGAAGAGCGCCATCGGCCTCCAGCGGGCACGTTCCCTGGACGCGTCGGTGTTCCCCCAGGTCCAGGACGTGCTGCGGGCCGCGACGCTCGGTGGCGCAGAGGCGATCGGGGAGGCCGACCGGGTCGGGTCGCTGACCCCGGGCAAGCGGGCCGACGTCATCGTGCTCGATCCCGGCACGCTGAACTTCGCCCCGCGCTTCGACCCGGTCGGCCAGATCGTCTTCAACGGCCGGCCGGAGAACGTCGAGGCGGTCTTCGTCGACGGCCGGCCGCTCAAACTCGCCGGCCGGCTCGTCGACGTCGACACCGAACGGGTCGTCCGGGAGGCGGAGGCAGCCGCGGCCCGCCTGCGGGCCACCGCCCCCGCCGACCGACGCGGGTAGGGCGCGACCGGCGTCACCACGGGCGGGATAATCCGGTGATCCGATGTGCGGTCGCCGGATATCCTGCCTCCTCCCGCACCGGCCACGGAGGTCCTCCACCATGAGCAGCACGCCGTCCTTCCCCGATCGGATCGAGCTGACTGGGGAGGGTCTGGTCCTGCGCGACTGGACGGAGGCCGACCTGGCCTCGATGCCCGAGCTGTTCGACCACCCCGACATCGCCCACTGGACCCCGATCGTCTCCCCCTTCGACGACGAGGCCGCCCGCACCCGCCTGGAGCGGGCCCGGAAGCTGCGCACGGAGGGCACGGCCGTCCTGCTCGCCATCACCGTCGACGGCGGCGCCGCGCTCGGCGAGATCATGCTGAAGCGCGCCCCGGAGGGGACCGAGCTCGGCTACGCCGTCGGCCCGGCCCACCGGGGGCAGGGTCTGGCCGCGCGGGCGGTGCGGGTGATGGCCGCGTACGCCTTCGAGCAGTTGGACGTGGCGCAGGTGATCCTGGAGCTGGAGGCCGAGAACGCGTCCAGCGTCGGCGTGGCCACGCGGGCCGGATTCCGACTCCTCGACGTCCCGTTGATCAAGGGTGAGGAGAAGGGCCGGCCCTACGAGCTCCAGACCTGGGGCCTCGACCGCCCCTGACATCCGGCCCCGCGACCTGCCGCCCCGGCGCCGGGGCGGCAGTTTCAAGGCGTGGAGACTGCCCGGTTCCGGCATGACCGGGGACGATCACGATCGACGACCATGGGACGGCTGTGAACCGGACGTCGACCACGTCCGGACCTCGACCGATGGAAGTGGAGTGGCCCCATGGTGTGGCTGGTGGGGATGGGAATGGCGGTGGGACTGGCCTCGGTCCTCCTGGGGATCGCGGCGCTCCGCACGGGGTGGGTCCTCCCCATGGCACGTCCCCACGTCACCCGGCCCTCGCTCCACGGCCTCGGCGCCGTCCTCGCGGGAGCCTCCCCGCTCCTCCATGGCCTCCACCACTTCGGTCTGCTGCCGGGCCTGTCCTGGGAGGTCCGCTTCTTCGGCGGGAACGCACTGCTGCTCTCCGGGATTCTGCTGGCGGCCGTCGCCCAACTGCTACCGCCGCGGAGCGTGCCGGCGCGGCCGGCCGGCGACCCCAGCGGTACGTGATCCAACGGCCCGGCTGCCGGTGCGCCCGGGGTACGAAGGGTTGCTTTGCAGTCGTTCCGAACGGCCGTTATCGTCGATTCATGGACATATTGGGTCCTTCGGAACCGTCGGACCCGGACGATGCCGCGCAGCGGCTCCGGGACACCGCCGAAGAACTCCAGCTGGTGGTGAGCCTGATGGGGCGGCACCTGCGCATGGCCTCCGTCGGCAGCGGGGTGACCTTGGGGCAGGTTTCCGTCCTCAAACGCCTCGACCGCGAAGGGCCCCGTACGATCACCGATCTGGCCCGTGCCGAGAAGGTCCGCCCGCAGTCCCTCAACGCGACGGTCGGTGCGCTCCAGGCCGGCGGATACGTGGAGCGCACCGCACACCCCACCGACGGTCGTCGCAAGGTGATCGCCCTGACGGACCGGGGCCGCCACACCGTGGCGGAACGCCAGGAGGCGGGCCGCGGCCGGCTGGCCGACCTCATGGCCCGCCGCCTCGCCCCGGCCGAACAGCGGACCGTCGCCGAGGCCCTCCCGCTCCTGCGACGGCTCGCCGAAGCCTGAGCCCGAGCCGGCTCGACCCCGCGCACCCACCCGCACGCACCTCCCCGGACCGACGCCGGAAGGACACCCCGCACCCATGAGCGACGCCCTGGCACTCAAGGACGACACCGCGCTGGTCCTCATCGACCTGCAGAACGGCATCCTGGCCCTGCCCACCACCAGGCCCTCGGACGAGGTCCTGCGCAAGGGCATCCGGCTCGCCGAGGCCTTCCGGGCCCGCAGGCTTCCGGTGGTCCTGGTCAAGGTCGCGTGGTCGCCCGACGGCGGCGACCTGCCCACCCTCGAAGTGGACCGCCCCGGCCCGGCGACCGCACCGCCCGCCGCCTTCTCCGAGATCCCCGCCGAGCTCGCCGCCCTGGCGGACGTCGTCGTCACCAAGCGGCACTGGGGCGCCTTCACCGGGACCGAGCTCGACCTGCAGTTGCGCCGCCGCGGCGTCCACCGCATCGTTCTGGGCGGCATCTCGACCAGCATCGGCGTCGAATCCACCGCCCGCACGGCCTGGGAACACAGCTACCGCCTCGTCTTCGCCGAGGACGCCACCGCCGACACCGACCCCGAGGCGCACGCCCACAGCTTCGGCCGGATCTTCCCGCGCATCGGCAAGGTCAGCACCACGGACGAGATCGTCGCCGCCCTGGGGAGCGAGGACTTCCCCCCGGGAGACCGAGGGCCGTCCCCTCGCCCCTCCCCCTGACCGGGGCCCGCCGCCGTCGGGGCCCAGGGCACCGAGCGGAAGCCTCGCGCGGTGCGGCGTACGCTGAATGGAACGCCGCACACCTCACGCCTCCGGTACCCGCCCCGCCACGAACACCCGGTACCCCGTGCGGTGCGCGCACGCCGCGCACGATGCAGGGAGGCGGTGCGTGACCGATCCGTTCGGCTTCCTCAGGATGCCCCGCGAGCCCGTCCCGGCGCGCCCCGTCGAGGAGCGGCTGCGTGATTGGCGCGAGGTCCACGCGGGACAGGCGTTGCTGCCGCTCGTCTCCCGCCAGGCCGATCGCTGCATGGACTGCGGGATCCCCTTCTGCCACGTCGGCTGCCCACTGGGGAACCTGGTACCGGAGTGGAACGCCTTCGCCGCGCACGGCGACTGGGCCGCGGCGTACGAGCGGCTGCACGCCACCAACAACTTCCCGGAGTTCACCGGCAGGCTCTGCCCGGCGCCCTGCGAGGACGCCTGCGTCCTGACCATCAACTCCGATCCGGTGACGATCAAGAACGTCGAGCAGGCGATAGCCGACGAAGGGCTGCGCCGCGGCCGGATGGCGCCCCGCCCGCCGGAGCGGCACAGCGGCCGGAAGGTGGCCGTCATAGGCTCCGGACCGGCCGGCCTGGCCGCGGCGCAGCAGCTGACACGGGCCGGTCACTCCGTCGTCGTCCACGAGCGGGCCGACCGGATCGGCGGGCTGCTGCGTTACGGCATCCCCGAGTTCAAGATGGAGAAGCGGCACCTGGACCGGCGGATCGAGCAGATGCGGGGCGAGGGCACGGCCTTCGTGACGGGATCGGACGTGGGCGGGGCCGTGCGCGCCGGCGACCTGCGGCGCGGGTACGAGGCGCTGGTCGTCGCCGTCGGGGCCGGCGAGCGCAGGGAGCTGCCGGTTCCGGGGCGGGAGCTGGACGGGATCCATCAGGCGATGGACTATCTGACCCTCGCCAACCGGGTCCGGGAGGGCGACCTCGCGGTACCGGGGGTCACCGCGGAAGGTCGGCACGTGGTGGTCGTCGGCGGTGGCGACACCGCCTCGGACTGCCTGGGCACGGCGTTGCGGCAGGGCGCCCTCTCCGTGGTGCAGTTGGACATCAATCCGGAACCCGGGCCCGCCCGTGCGGACGGTGAGCCCTGGCCGACGTACCCGAAGGTGTACCGGATCTCCCACGCGCACGCCGAGGCGCGTGGGCTCGCCGGTCACGACCCACGGCTCTTCGCCAGCGCCACCCTGTGCTTCGAGGGGGACGCCTCGGGTCGGGTACGGGCCCTGCACCTGAGCTCGGTGGAACCGGCCGGCCGCACGCCACTGAGCGGCACGGAGCGGGTGCTGCCCGCCGGGCTGGTGCTACTGGCGCTGGGCTTCTCCGGTCCGGAGCGGGCGGGCGCCCTGCGGGAGCAGTTGGGTTTGGAGTGGGACGCGAGCGGCAACTTCGCCCGCGACGCCGGTTTCGCGGCCGCCGGGGGGCGGGCCCCCGGGGTGTTCGTCGCGGGCGACGCGGGCCGGGGGCAGTCCCTGGTGGTGTGGGCCATCGCGGAGGGCCGGGCGGCGGCCGCGGCGGTCGACCGGTACCTGACCGGCACCACCTGTCTCCCGGCTCCGGTCGCGGCACACGACCGGCCGATGACCGCCCTGGGGCGGATGCGGTACGGGACCGAATAGACCGATCGGCGGGGCGGTTGCCGGGCGCGCCGGCAGGGGGCCGGACGACGGCCCGGCGCCCCCGCGCGCCGGTTCAGGGCCGGCGTGAGCCGAGGGTCTCGACGGCGCCGACCATGCGGTCCCAGAAGCGTTCGGTGTCCAGCCCCACCGCGACCCGGGCGTTGACGGGGCGGCCCAGGTAGTGGTGGAGGTCCACGACCGTGGCCCCGCGGGTGTGCCGGCCGTGCAGTTCGACGGTGACGTTCGCCTCGACGCAGTCCACGATCGACGGATCGATGACGCGGGCCACGGCGACGGGGTCGTGCAGCGGCGGGTGCGGCATGCCCCACAGGCGGTTGTAGGCCGAGGCGAAGTAGGCGAGCAGCTCGGCGCAGGTGCGGCCCAACTCGGTGCCGAGTGCCTCGAAGCGGGCCAGTACCTCGGGGGTGGCGAGGGCCTGGTGGGTGACGTTGAGGCCGCACATCGTGACGGGTACCCCGCTGCCGAGGACGACGGCCGCGGCCTCGGGGTCGGTGTGGATGTTGAACTCGGCGGCCGGGGTGCGGTTGCCGCGCCCGGTGGAGCCGCCCATCAGAACGATCTCCCGGATCCGGGAGGCGCTGTCGGGGTGGCGGGTGAGCAGCAGGGCGATGTTCGTCAGCGGGGCGGTCGGCACGAGCGTGACGGGCTCGGGGTGTTCCAGCAGGACGCGGTGGATGAGGTCCACGGCGTGCTCGGGGACCACGTCGACCGTGGGCGTCGGGAACCGCGGTCCGTCCAGGCCCGATTCGCCGTGCACGTCGGCGGCGACGGCCAGCGGCTCGACGAGCGGCCGGTCGCAGCCCGCGGCCACGGGCACGTCGGTGATCCCGGCGAGGGTGCACACCCGACGGGCGTTGAGGGTCGTCTTGTCCAGGGTCTGGTTGCCGGCCACGGTGGTGATGGCGAGCAGGTCCACCGCGGGATCGGCGGCCGCCAGCATGATGGCGAGGGCGTCGTCGTGGCCGGGGTCGCAGTCGATGATCATCGGTACGGGCACGGGGCGGGTCCTCCGCGTCGGGGGCAGCTGACGCGCCCAGTCTGCCGCGCACCGGGCTCCAGGGGCCGCGCGACGCCGGGAGCCCGGCCGAATGTGGCCTCCGTCGGACGGCGCGGCCCGTTCGCGTGCGCCTTCCTTAGCGGAACGTTAGATCTGCGCGGCGGACCTTGTCCGGGGATGACGGCGACCGCATGCTCTGGGCACTCCCCCACCACCGGGGCGTTCCCCCTCCCCCTCAGGGACTTCCCCCTTGGAGCCGCCATGTCCGCGTCCGCCGCCGTACCCGAACCGCCCTCGTCCGCGGACGAGCGCAAGAAGCGCCGTCTCGCCCTGATCGGCGGGTCCCTGGGCAACCTCGTCGAGTGGTACGACTGGTTCGTCTACGCGAGTTTCGCGATCTACTTCGCCGACTCCTTCTTCCCCAACGACAATCCGACCACGCAGTTGATGAACACGGCCGGGATCTTCGCCGTCGGCTTCCTGATGCGTCCCGTCGGCGGGTGGATCCTCGGGCGCGCGGCCGACCGGCACGGCCGAAAGAGCGCGCTCACCCTGACGGTCACGATGATGTCGGTGGCCGCCCTGCTGATCGCCGTGGCACCGACCTACGGACAGGCCGGATACTTCGGCGCGCTGGTGCTGCTGCTCGCCCGGCTGCTCCAGGGCATGAGCATCGGCGGCGAGTACGCGGCCAGCGCGACCTATCTGACGGAGGCGTCGGCCCGGAACCGGCGCGGGCTGGGTTCGTCGTTCCAGTACGTGTCGATGACGTGCGGGCAACTCCTCGGCCTGGGCATCCTGATCACGATGCAGCACACCCTCACCACGGCCCAGTTGGAGAGCTGGGGCTGGCGGATCCCGTTCCTGCTCGGGGCCCTGTTCGCCGTGGTCGTCTTCTGGCTGCGGCGGCGGCTCCAGGAGACGGACGCGTTCAAGGAGGAGTCGTCGGGCGACGACGGCCACGACGACAGCGCGCGCGGGACGCTGAAGGTGCTGTGGCAGCACCGGCGGCAGGCCGGCCTCGTCATGGCGCTCACCCTCGGCGGGACCGTCGCCTACTACACGTACACCACGTACCTCACCAAGTACCTCGTCGGCAGCGCCGGCATGCCGAAGACGACCGCGACCCTGGTCAGCTTCACCGCGCTCGCCGCGTTCGCGGTCCTGCAACCCTTCGCGGGCATGCTGTCGGACCGGATCGGCCGCCGGCCGCTGCTGATCACCTTCGCGGTGGGCTGCACCGTGGGCACCTACCCGATCATGACCGCGCTGGGGTCGGCGTCGTCGTACTGGTCCGCGCTGGGACTGTCCCTGCTCGCCCTGGTGATCGTCACCGGCTACACCTCCATCAACGCGGCGGTCAAGGCGGAGCTGTTCCCCACCCGGGTGCGGGCCCTGGGGGTGGCGCTGCCCTACGCGATCGCCAACGCGCTGTTCGGCGGCACCGCGGAGTACGTCGCCCTGTGGTTCAAGAGCGGTGGCCACGAGAGCATGTTCTTCTGGTACGTCTCCGGATGCGCGCTGGTCTCCCTCGTCACCTACGTGCTGATGCCGGACACCCGCAACACCGCGCTCAGCCGCGCGGAGGCCGATGCCGACGCGGCCGCCGAGGGCGGGGCCCGACCGGCGACGGCCCCGGCCGCGGCCGCGCGCTGAACCGGCCCCGGTGACCGGGGCCGGCCTCTCCCGTAGGCTGCTGCCCCCGGTCACGCGTCACGAGGGAACCGTCCATGCACGCTCTGCTCGTCGAGGACGACGACCGCATGGCCCACGCCCTCGGGACCGCCCTCGCCCGGCGCGGCCACAGCGTCCGCCGGGTGGGGCGCGCCCTGGACGCGCTGCGGCACGTGCACGAGGCCGAGTTCGTCCTCCTCGACCTGGGGCTTCCCGACCTCGACGGGCTGGAGCTCCTGCGCCGGCTGCGGACGATCTGCGACGCCCCGCTGATCGTGGTCACGGCGCGCTGCGAGGAGCGGGACATCGTGCAGGGGCTGCGGGCGGGCGCCGACGACTACGTCGTCAAGCCGTTCCGGATGGCCGAGCTGATGGCCCGCGTCGACAGCGTCCGGCGCCGTTCGGCCGCCCGTTCCGGCTCCTCGTATCCCTCCGGTGGGGTTCTCGGCACGGGCGGTGACCGGATCGTCCGCAGCGGGGACGTGGAGGTCGACCTGGCGCGACGCACGGTCACCGTGGCGGGCACCGAGGTCCGGCTGACGCGCAGGGAGTTCGACGTCCTCGCCTTCCTGGCCGAACGCCCCGACGAGGTCCACCCCCGCGAGGAGATCCTGGACCGGATCTGGGGCGACGCCTTCCTCGGGGTGTCCCGCTCCCTCGACGTCCACGTGGCGGGGATCCGGGCCAAGACCGGCCGCTCCTTGCTGGTCCGCACCGTCCGCGGCTTCGGCTACCAGCTCGGCGCCCCTCCCGCCGCGGTCGAGCCCGACCCGGGCGGTCCGGGCGGCGGCGCCCGATGAGGCGACGGCTCCTGGTGGTGCTGATGGTCCTCATGGGGGCCGCCGCCCTGCTGCTGTGCGTGCCGCAGGCCGACGCCTACGCCCGGGGCCGGACCGAGCACCTGCTCCTGCAACGGCGCTCGGAGGCGGTGCGGTTCGCCGATCTCGCCGAGCGGATGCGGACGGAAGCCGACCGGGCGGAGCTGTCCGCCGAGATCGGCCGGTACGCCCAGCTGTACGGTGCCGGGGTCGTCGTGGTCGACACGGCCGGGACGCCGGTCGCCCGGGCCGGATCCCGGGCCGACGCCGCCGCCGGGGCGGTGGAAGCCCGTGATCGTGCGCTCACCGGCCGGTCCACCGACCGGCTCCCCACGCTGCGTCCCTGGGGACCGGGCGGGGTCGTGCTGGCGGAGCCGGTGGGCCGGGACGAACGGGTCAGCGGCGCCGTCCTGATGGCGCTGCCGACCGACACGGCCCGGCGGGACGTCTCGGTCCGCTGGGCGCTGATCGGCGCCGGGGCGCTGGCCGCCTTCACCGCCGCGGCCCTGGTCGCGGTCGGGATCACACGGTGGTTGCTGCGGCCGGTCCTCGACCTGGACCGGGCCGTGGCGGGCCTCGCGGCGGGGAGCCTGCGCGCCAGGGCGGTCTCCGCGGCGGGGCCGCCGGAACTCCGCCGGCTGCGGATGCACTTCAACGCGATGGCGGAGGCGATGGCCGACTCGATCGGCCGGCAGCGCGACTTCGTGGCCGACGCCTCGCACCAGCTGCGCAATCCGCTGGCCACCCTGGTGCTCCAGTTGGAGAACGTGGAGCCGTACGTCGCCCCGGGCCCCGGTCTGGCCGAACACGCGCGGGCCCTGGACGAGGCCGAGCGCCTGGAGGAACTCCTCGACGGGTTGCTGGCCCTCGCCCGGGTGGAGTCCGGCACGGCGGAGCTGCGCGAGCAGGACGTGGCCTCCTCGGTGCGCGACCGGGTGCGGTCCTGGACCCCGGTGTTCGCGGGGGCCGGGCTGGAACTGGGTTGCGTCTGCCTTTCGGAGGGGTTGCGGGCCCGCGCGCTGCCCGATGCCGCGGGCCGGGTCCTGGACGCGCTCCTGGACAACGCCGTGAAGTTCGTCCCGGCGGGCGGCCGGGTCGAGGTGGACGTCACGCGGGAGGACGACGGCACGGTCCTCGTCCGGGTCCGTGACGACGGCCCGGGGGTGCCGCCCGGGCAACAGGACGTGCTGCTGCGGCGTTTCGGCCGGTCCCCCGAACACCAGAACGTCCGGGGCAGCGGGCTGGGGCTGGCCATCGCCGAGGAGATCGCCCGTATCAGCGGCGGCCGGCTCGACGTGGGTGGCAACGTGCCGCGGGGGCTGCTGACCGAGCTCCGGCTGCCGCCCGGCTGAGCCGCCCGGCCGGGCGGCTCAGCCGTACACCGAGCGGTAGTAGGACACCGCGCCCGGGTGGAGGGGAACCGCTCCGGTCGAGATGGCGAAGCGGGGTTCCAACCGGGCCCCGGCCGTGACCTCCCGCAGCAGGTCCCGCCACCGGTCGAACACCACCCGCAGAACGTCCCGGACCGCACCGGGCGGCAGGTCGGCGCGGGCCAGGAGGTAGTTGCCGACGCCGATGGTCCCGACCGGCTCCGTCAGTCCGTACGCCCCGGACGGGAGGGTGACGGTCGTGTACACGGGGCCGTGGCGCTCCCGCAGCGCGCCGACGTGGCCGTCCAGCGGCAGGAACCGGACGGGGCGCTGCCGACTCAGTTCCGACAGGGCCGGGGTGGGGACGCCACCGGACCAGAACAGCGCGTCGACCGTGCCTTCGCGCAGCGCCGACACCGATGCGGCGAGGCCCAGTTCCCGTTCCCGCGCGCCGGGGACGTCCGTGCCCACGCCTGCCGCCCGGAGCACCCGGCCCGCGACCACCCGTACACCCGACCCGGCCGCGCCGGCCGCGACCGGGCGGCCGGCGAGCTGCTCCACCGAGCGGAGGGGCCCGTCGCCGGGAACGAGGAGGTGGGTGTAGTTCACGTAGACGCGGGCCAGTGCGGTCACCGGGACGGGCCGGGCGAACGGCTCCCGCCCCAGGACCGCGTCCTCGGCGGCATCCGCCATGGTCAGCGCCAGGTCGACGGTGCCGTCCTCCAGTTTCCGCAGGTTGTCGACGCTGGCGGCGGTGCTCACGGGCGCGATCCGCGTCCCGGTGCCGCTCGCGGCGACGGCCCGGGCCAGGGCATCGCCGAAGGCGTTGTACGGGCCGCCGGGCGGGCCCGTCGCGAGTCGGAGCCGCCGCTCCGGGCCGGAGTCGGCCCCGCATCCGGCGAGCGCGGCGGCGACAGCCCCGACGCCCGCGCCCAGGACCTGCCGACGGCCGGGCTGTGCTCTGTTCACGGCGCCAGCGTAGGCGCTGCGGGCGGGCCCTCGGTGGGCCGCGGGAACGGGCGCAGGGCCCCGCGCGAGGAGACGTACCGGAAGTAACACGCGGCATCCGACGAACCGCCCCCACCCATGGGTGTTTTCCGGCCAGGGGGTGGCCTGGATCGGCGTTCCGCGACCGCTGGGCGGACACATACGTTCCGTCCTGAGCACCTCCGGCGGGTGACGGAACGAGACCGTCCCGGCACGGCGTTCGCTCCCGAGGTACACCCGGCCGGGCGACCGCGACGCCGGGGCGGCAGGGGTCCGGCACGAACGAGACGGAGGAGCCACCCATGGCTGTCGAAGGCCAGGACCACACCCGCGTGAGCGGCCCCGCGCCGGCCGGTGCGGGTACGGGCCCGGTCACCGTCGAGGCGTTCTTCTGGTACGCGGACTCGCATTCGTTCGAGCTCCAGCCGGCCCTCGACGCGTGGCGGCGCGGGAACGCCGACCGCGTCGCGTTCCGGTGGATCCCCGCCGACTTCGACCGCACGGCGGGCAGCCGCCAGAACTTCAAGCCGCAGCAACGTCTGTACTTCGCCCTGGAGGCCCTGGGCACCCCCGGCTGGCACGAACGCGCCTTCACCGCCATCCACCGCGAGCGCGAGTACCTCAACACCGACGAGGCGATCCTCGACTGGGCGTCGGAACAGGGCATGGACACGGCCTCGTTCGCCGCCGCGTTCGCCTCGGCCGAGGTGGATTCGCGCACCCGCCAGGCCGACGAGGCACTGCGGGCGTACGACATCCAGGGGGTGCCGGCGCTGGTGGTCGACGGCCGTTTCCTGACCGGGCCGGGGATGCTCCGGGAGACTTCGGCGGGCTTCCCCGCGACGCTGGCCGTCCTCGACCGGCTGGTGGAGCGGGCGCGGACCGGGCGCGGCGGCGGGGCCGCCGGGCGGCCCCATCCGGTCGGACCTCGGTCAGGGTCCTGAAGCGGAGGGCTGCGACGCGGCCCCGGTCGGCCGCGCGCCCGTCCTCGCCCCCCGTCCGCCGTGCCCGGGGTCGCCCGACCGGCTCAGGCGGCCGGCTTGGGGCGGGTGGTGCCGGGCAGGCAGGTGACCGCCCGGTTGAAGGTCTCGAAGGTACCGGCGGGGTTCTTCTTCCACAGCCACAGGTGCAGTGCGTAGTGGACCGGCTGGCCGGGGAAGTTCCCGCGCTGGGGGCCCTTGAAGGGGGTGCCGAACAGCGTGGGGCGGTCGTCGTCCGTCGTCACGTCCTGGTCGCGGTCGAAGACCGTCCACTGGACCCCGATGAGGCGCTTGCCGCCTCGCCCGTCGTCCTCGTAGAACAGCGCGGCGGGCTTCGCCGGGTCGATGGAGTTGTCGTGGCCGTGGTTGAAGTGCGGGTAGCCGAGGGCTCCGGCCCCGGCGCGTTCCACGCAGTACTTGTCCGGTACGTAGCCCGCCTTCACGGCGCTCGCGTGCCGCTGGAACGGCGCGGTGGCCCGGTAGGTGGTGGCCCGGTCGGCTGCCGCCCTGGCGGTGTCGACGCCGGTGGCGGCGGGCGCGGCGAAGGCCGTCAGGGTGGCGAGCGAGGCGGCCGAGGCGAGGGCCAGGGTGAGGGTTCGGGGCATGTGGGAACTCCTGGGGGCGTCGTCCGAGGAGTGCCGTCCGGTCGGGGCCGTGACGGCGCGCCCCGGCGGCGGGCGGCTGCACGAGCAGCCTTTCCCCGGTCGGGGCGTCCCCCCACCGGGTCCGATCGGACGGCTGACGGCCGGTCGGCCGACACCGGCCGCGGCGGCGCGCCCCGACCGGACGGGCCCCCTCCCTCGTCCGGGCGGGGCGGGCCCGGCCCCCGGCGGCCCCGTGCGCGGGCGCGACGGCCTCACCCGAACGAGCCACGGCCCGTTTCGCGGCGGGGCGCCGCAGGGAACCCGTGAGTCGCCGAACGCGAGCATCACGGAGGGTGATCGGACATGGCGCAGGAGAATGCGGCACCGAACGGCGGCGAACCGCTGGGCGACATCGTGGCGTCCGTGTCCCGGGGCGCACCGGAGTACCGGACGTGCCCGCACGCCGTCTACGCGGCACTGCGCGAGCAGGCCCCGGTGTGCCGTCTGACGCCGCCCCACGGCGTCGACACGTATTTGATCACCCGGTACGACGACGCCCGTGACGCGCTGTCCGATCCCCGCTTCAGCAAGGACCTGCGCGGGGCCCTGGACACCTACCACGCGGTGTACGGCAGCTTCTTCGACGACCTCGACGACAACGTCCTCAACTCGGACCCGCCGCGCCACACGCGGCTGCGCCGCGCGCTGAGGACCGCCTTCAGTCCCCGGCGGGTGGAGGGGATGCGGCCGAGGATCACCGAGATCGCGGAGGGGTTGCTCCGCGCCTGCCCGAAGACGGATCCGGTCGACCTGATCCCCGCGTTCGCGTTCCCGTTCCCCATCACGGTGCTGTGCGAACTGATGGGCATCGCGGAGGAGGACCGTCCGGAGATCCTCGGACAGTTCGCGGTGGTGACCCGGGCCCGCTTCGATCCCCGGATGGAAGCGGAACTGAGGGCTGCCGAGCAGTGGCTCCAGGCCCGGCTGAACCGCCTCATCGCACACACCAGGCACCACCCCTCGGACTCCTTCCTCAGCGACCTCATCCGGGCCGAGGACGGGCTGGACGACGCGGAGCTCGTCTCCTCCCTGTGGGTGCTGTTCTTCGCGGGGCACAAGACCACCGCCTTCCAGATCGGGAACTCCGTCCTCGACCTGCTGCTGCGTCCCGACCAATTGGAGAGGCTGCGGCTGAATCCGGCGCTGATTCCCGGCGCGGTGGAGGAACTCGTCCGGTTCGAGGGTTCCGTGGAGACGTCCACCTTCCGGTACGCGGCCGAGGACGCGGAGGTCCGGGGCACCCTCATCCCCAAGGGCTCCCTCGTGCAGATCGCCATCTCGTCGGCGAACCGCGACCCGGAGCAGTTCGGCGCCCCCGACGTCCTGGACGTGACCCGCGAGGGAATCCAGGGCATGCACTTGGGCTTCGGCCACGGCACGCACTACTGCCTGGGCGCGCCCCTGGCGCGGCTCGAACTCGACATCGCGTTGTCCTGCCTGCTGCGGGAGTTCCCGGAGATGGAACTGGCCGAGTCCGAGGAGGAGGCGCAGGCGGCCCGGTTGAAGGGTCCGGTGGCGGCGTTCCGCGGGCTGGAGAGGCTGCGGCTCGTCCTGGAGCCCGCGGCGTCCCCGACGGAGCGCGCGGCCGGGGCCCCGCCGAAGGTGGCCGGCACGCCGATCACGCCGATCGCGCCGGCCGTCGTCGTACCCGGCAACTGACCAGACCCCTCAACGGATGGTGAATCGGCATGCCTGAAACCGCGAGCACCACCGGGCCGCTCCTGCTGGGAGCGACCTCGGACGTGCGCCCCGGCCCCGGCGGAGAACTCTCCGCACCGGGTACCGGGACGCCCCACGCGAACCGGTCGAAGATCGACATGCACCACCACTTCTGCGCGCCGGAGTGGCTGGAGTGGGCGGTGCGCCACGAGCTGGTCGACCCGAAGCGGCTCCCGCCGTGGACGCGGCTCGGCACCGAAGCCGCCGTCGCCTTCATGGACCGCGCGGGGATCGTGACGGCCGTCCTCAAGCCCATGCTGCCCGCCCGCTACCACTCGTCCGCGCAGCTTCGCGAGGCCATCACCATCACGCTCCGGTCGATGATCGACGTGGCGACCTCCCATCCGGGTCGGTTCTCCTTCTACGTCCCGCTCTTCCTCGACGACCAGGACGCCTCCTCGTGGGCGATCCGGCGCGGACTCGGGCAGCTCGGCGCCGTCGGCGTCAACGTGACGGCGAACTACGGCGGCGTCTACCTCGGGGACCCGTCCTACGACAAGGTGTTCTCCGAGCTGAACGAGTTCGGTGCGGTCGTCGACACCCACCCGCACAACCTGCCGGACGGCCCGCCCGGGCCGGCGACCGTGCCGGGGATCCCCAACTTCATGTGCGACTTCCTGCTGGACACCACCCGGGCTGCCGTGAACATGATCAGCAAGCGGACGCTGGACCGGTTCCCGGACATCTCGGTGATCCTGCCGCACGCGGGCGGCTTCCTGCCGTACATCGCGACGCGGCTCCAGGCGCTCGGCCGGTTCTGCGACCCGCCCGTCGACCCGGGTGCCGTACGCGACTACCTGGGCCGCTTCCA
Organism: Streptomyces sp. NPDC040432; assembly: GCF_055595445.1. Lineage (NCBI taxonomy): Bacteria > Bacillati > Actinomycetota > Actinomycetes > Kitasatosporales > Streptomycetaceae > Streptomyces > Streptomyces sp. NPDC040432. The sequence goes on from NZ_JBVIVP010000001.1 coordinate 48,366, forward strand.
CTACGACACGGCCGGCCCGATGGCGAGTGCGGCGACCCTCCTCGCGCACGTGTCCCCCGAGCGGATCCTGTTCGGCACCGACTGGCCGGCCGCGCCCGGCGACACCGTCACGGACCTGGCGCTGCCGGCCCTCGACGCCGATCCGGCGTTCACCCCCGAGCAACTCCGGGGGATCTACCACGACAACGCGCTGCGCCTGATCCCGCAGCTCGCCACGGTCTGACGTCCGCCCGCCCCCAGCCCCCCACCTCCGGAGCCGGTTCATGAGCACCGCCACCTCCCTCACGTCCCTGACGGGCGACTACGCGTTGGATCCCGTCCACAGCCGGATCGGATTCGTCGCCCGGCACGCCATGGTCACCAAGGTCCGCGGCTCGTTCGACGAGTTCGAGGGCAAGGCCCACCTCGACGGCGGGGATCCGTCCAGGTCCTCGGTGTCCGTCACCATCAGTACGGCGAGCGTCGACACCCGCAACGAGCAGCGCGACGGCCACCTGCGCACCAACGACTTCCTCGACGCGCCGACCTTCCCCCACATCACCTTCGTGTCCACCGCGGTGCAACAGCTGGACGACACCACTTTCCGCGTCACCGGCGACCTCACCATCAAGGACGTCACCCGGTCGATCGACATCGACTTCGAGTTCCAGGGCAGCGCGACCGACCCGCAGGGCAACCAGCGCGTCGGTCTGGAGGGCTCCGTACCGATCAGCCGCAAGGACTACGGCATCACCTGGAACGCGGCGCTCGAAGGCGGCGGCGTCCTCGTCGGCGACAAGGTCGTCCTGGAGTTCGACGTGTCGGCGGTCCGGCAGGCCTGACCGCCGCGCCGACGGCCGAGGGGCGTTCCCCGGCCGTCGGCGCGACCATGGGGAGTGTGAAGGAGGACGCGGCCCGCGGGACCGGATCCGGCGACCGGCCGGGCGGTGGGGTGCGGCACGCCATCGAAGGGGGTCGGTGCGACACGGGGCTGAGGCTGCCCGAGAGGGCGGGTACGGAATGCACGAGGAGCCACTGGCGGATCTGATCAGCCACGCCGCCCAGGACGCGGGCGGATGGCTCGGTGCCCTGCAGGTGGCCCTGCTGGCGACCAGCGGCGACGGGACGATCGTGCGCTGGAACCAGGGGGCGCAGCACCTGCTGGGATACCTGCCGCCCCAGGTGTTGGGACGGCACATCGCCGATCTGCTGCACCCGGGGGCCGACCGCAGCCTGGGCCGTTCCCTGTGGGAGACGGCGGCCGGCGGGCACGGCGTGATGGGGACGGTCACCGCGTGGCACCGCGACGGTCATCCGTTGGAGTTGGAGATCTGGGCCTGTCCCGTGCCCGATCGGCGTGACGGCGCCTCGGCGGTCCTCGTGTTCGCGGCCGACGCGCACGCAGCGCGCCGCATCAGGGGGTCGTCGGCCGTCTGGGACGGGCTGTTCGCGCGCTCGCCGGTCGGCATCGGCGTGCTCGACACCCAGCTGCGGTTCCTCCAGGTCAACCCGGCCCTGGAGGCGATGAACGGGCTGGCGGAGTCCGCGCACGTCGGCCGGCGGCTGGCCGAGGTGCTGCCCGAGGTGAACGCGGGCGACATGGAGGACGCGATGCGCCGGGTCCTGGCCACGGGCGAACCCGTGCTGGACCGTCGCCGCACGGGTCGTACGCCGGCCGACCCGGAGCACGACCACGTCTGGTCGTGCTCGTACGTGCGGGTGGAGGATCCCGGTGGCCGGCCGATCGGTGTCATCGCGTCCCTCCTCGACATCACCGAGCAGCAGCGCGACCACACCGAGGCGGAGGCCGGGCGGCGCAGGCTCGCCCTGCTCAGTGAGGCCAGCGCCCGCATCGGCGCCAGCCTGGACCTGGAGCGCACCACCCAGGAGCTGGCCGACCTGGCCGTCCCGCACCTGGCCGACGCGGTCACCGTCGACGTCCTGGACGCACTGGCCGGGGGCCACGAGCCGGGCATGGGACTGACCGGGGGCGTGGCCCTGCGACGCCTGGGCAAGGCGCCACTGACCGCGTCCGCGGTCACCAACATCCTGGCCCCGCTGGGCAGGACCCTCACCTTCCCCTCGGCGGCCCCGTACACGCAGGCCCTCGGGGCCCGGCAGCCGTTCCTGGTGGCCCGGTTCGACGAGCGGTCCATCGCCCCGGCCGCGCGGCACTCCCCCAAGCCCGAGCAGCTGCTCAAGGCGGGCGTCCACTCCTTCATGATGGTGCCGCTCACCGCCCGGGACGTGGTCCTCGGGGTCGCGACCTTCTACCGCACCCGGCCGGTGGGGCCCTTCGGGTCGGACGACGTCACCCTCGCGGGTGAGCTCGCCGCCCGGACCGCCATCAGCATCGACAACGCGCGGCTGTACCGGCACGAGCACGAGACGGCCGTGGTCCTGCAGCGCAGCATGCTGCCGCAGCACGTCTCCCCGCCGCTGGGCATCGAGACGGCCCACCGCTACCTCGCGGCCAGCGACGTCAACGAGGTCGGCGGGGACTGGTACGACGTCCTGCCGCTGAGCGGCGGGAGGGCCGCGCTCCTCATCGGTGACGTCATGGGCCACGGCATCGCCGCCGCGGCCGTCATGGGGCGACTGTCGGCCACGGTCCGTGCGCTGGCCCGCCTCGACATGCAGCCGACGGCACTGCTCCACCAGCTGGAGGCGACGCTCGCGGACCTCGCCGAGCCGATGCTGGCCACGTTCCTGTACCTGGTGTGCGATCCGGCCACCGGTCGTTGCAGTGTCACCCGGGCCGGGCACCCGCCACCGGCGGTGGCGGAGCCCGACGGCACCGTCTACCTCGTCGAGACCCCGCCCGGGGTGCCGCTGGGCGTCGGGGGCGTCGACTTCACGACGACCGACTTCACCGTGCCCCTGGGCAGCCTCCTCGTCCTCTACACGGACGGCCTGGTGGAGGCCCGCAACCACGACATCGACGAACGGCTGGGCGAGCTGACACGGCTGCTCACCGAACCGGAGCAGCCGCTCGACCACCTGTGCGACACGTTGATCACCCATCTGGTGCCGGCCTCCGCCGACGACGACATCGCCCTCCTCACCGCCCGCATCGGCACGGTCCGGCGGTCCGCACCGGGCTGACCGACCCACCGGGCGCGCAGCCGGCCGGTGGCGCGGTCAGCGGGTCGGGCGCACCCCGGTGAAGACCGTCCCGGCGGACAGCAGGAAGGCGTCGGGGCGGCTCATGATCCCGGCCTCCGAGGCGGGGTCGGTCAGGACGCCGAGCGTCCTGCCGTCCTCGGGGTCCAGGGAGTCCAGCATCTTCTCCCGCAGTCGGCTCAGGTGGTCCTGGAGGAAGGCTCGGGCCGGGGCCGCCAGCGGGGCGGGGAGGTCGAGGAGGGTGGTGAAGGCACCCACCGGGCCGAGGCCGGCGCGGCGGAGCATCGCCGGCCAGTCCTCGATCAGGGCGGCGCTGCCGGGCAGTTCGGCGCGCATGACGGAGAACCAGTACTCCAGGGCGGCGTCGAGGCGGGCCTGGAGACCCGGTGCGCCGAGGCCGATGTCGCGGGGCAGGAAGCGCATCGGCAGCCCGGCCTCCGCGACGGCGAGCACGCCACCGGGCCGCAGCAGGGCCGCGAGCCCGTCGAGTGCCGCCTGCTGGTCACCGAGGTGGTGGACGGCCTTGCTGCTCCAGATGAGGTCGGCGGCGCCGAGGCCGTCGAGGCCTTCGGGCAGTTCGGCGTGCCGGACGGTGACCCGCCCGCCGAGCCCGAGCCGCTCGGCGCGGGCCAGCGTGTGGTCGAGCAGTGCGGGGGTGGCGTCCACGGCGACGACCTCGGCCTCCGGGAAGGCCTCCGCGAGGACGCAGGTCATCACGCCGGGGCCACTGCCGACGTCCAGGACGCGCCGGACCCGCGTCCCGGAGTCGGCGAGCAGTTCCCCGAGGCGGTTCGCCGTACCGCGCAGGACCGGGAGCTGGATCTCCCCGTTGGTCTCCAGTTGGACGGCCATGGCCGCCCAGTCGACGTCGGTGCCGTGGTCGTGACCGTGGGCGTGGCCCCGGTCGGGGGCGTGGCCGGGGCCGTGGCCGTGCCGGTGGGTGGGTCCGGAAGCGCTGTGGGTGCTCATGTGCCGGAGCCTGCACCCCACCGGAGCCCGACGGCAAATAATGTTGCTGTTTTCGGGACGGCGGAGTGAAATGCCCTCATGGACAACCCAGCCCCCTACCGCGCGGTCCTCGACGAGGTCGCCCCCAGGCTCCGCCGGCTGCGCACCCAGCGCGGCCTCACCCTGGCCGCCCTCTCCGAGGAGACGGGCATCTCCAAGAGCACGCTGTCCCGGCTGGAGTCCGGGCAGCGCCGACCGAGCCTGGAGCTGCTGCTCCCGCTGGCCTCCGCCTACCACGTGCCGCTCGACGACCTGGTCGGCGCCCCGGAGGTCGGTGACCCCCGGGTGCGGTTGACGCCCCGCCCGCTGCCGAACGGCGGGACGGTCGTTCCGCTGACCCGCACGCCGGGTCCGCTCCAGGCGTACAAGATGCTCGTCCCCCACCGGGGAAGCGAACCGGAGCTGCGTACGCACGAGGGCTACGAGTGGCTGTACGTGCTCGACGGTCGGCTGCGGCTCGTCCTCGCCGAGCACGACCTGATCCTCGGGCCCGGTGAGGCCGCCGAGTTCGACACCCGGCTCCCCCACTGGTTCAGCAGCGCGGACGAACGGCCCGTGGAGCTCCTCAGCCTGTTCGGCCGGCAGGGGGAACGCATGCACGTGCGTGCGAAGCCGAGCGGCTGACACCGGCGTCGTCGTCGGCCGGCCGACGGGCGTACCCGCCCCGGCCGACCGGACGGCAGGGGGCGCGCGGTTCACCAGCGCACGGGCAGTTCCCTGACTCCCCTGAGCAGCATGCCGGGCAGCCAGTCCGGTTCGATCGCCCGGGTGTCGCGGGTGAGTCCGGGGAAGCGTGCCAGCAGGGAGCGCAGCGCGATGCGGCCCTCCATCCGGGCCAACGGGGCGCCGAGACAGTGGTGCAGTCCGTGCCCGAAGGCGATGTGGCCGCGGGCGTCGCGGCGGATGTCGAACCGGTCCGGCTCCCGGAAGCGCGCGGGATCGCGGTCGGCGTCGGCCATGGCGATGAGGACGGCCGAACCGGCGGGAATCACGACCCCGCCCATCTCCACGTCCTCCAGTGCGAGCCGTTCGGTGCACGTCTCGACCGGGCCGTCGTAGCGGAGCATCTCCTCGATCGCGCCGTCCAACAGGCCCGGGTCGGCCCGGAGGTCGGCGAGCTGGTCGGGGTGCGCGAACAGGGCCCGCATACCGTTGCCGATCATGTGGACGGTGGTCTCGTGGCCGGCGATCAGCAGGAGCAGGCTCATCCCGATGAGCTCGTCCGGCGAGAGGCTGTCCCCGCCCTCGTCGACGGTGTGGATGAGGCCGCTGAGCAGGTCGTCCCCGGGTGCGGCGCGCTTGGCGTCGATGAGGGAGACAAGGTAGCGGGGCATTTCCTCGTAGGCGGCCGCCTCGGCCTCGGGGCTGGTGCGGGCGACCATTTCGTTGGACCACGCGCCGAACGCGCCGCGGTCCAGTTCCGGGACGCCGAGCAGTTCGCACATGACGGTCATCGGCAGCGGGAAGGCGAACGACGCCACCAGGTCGGCGCCGCGGTGCTCGTTCGCCTCCATGGCGTCGAGCAGTTCGTCGGCGATCTGCTGGATGCGCGGCGCGAGTGCTTCGATGCGGCGGGTCGTGAACTCCCTTGCCACCAGGCGACGCAGCCGGGTGTGGTCCGGCGGGTCGGACATCAGCATGTGGGCGAGGCCAGGCTGGTCCTGGGCGGTGTTGATGATCCGGCTGAGGTCCCCGGACCCGCGCCAATCACGGCTCAGGCGCGGATCGGTGAAGGCGGTGCGGCAGGCGTCGTGTCCGACGACCAGCCACATGTCCCGTCGGTCGGGTGTGCTGACGTGGTGGACCGGCCCGCGCCGGCGCAGGCTCGCGTAGACCGGGTAGGGGTCGCGGACGAAGTCCGGGCTGAGATCCAGCAGGTCGACGACCGTGGGCTGGGATGACATTCCATTCCCCCTGAATCGAATGCGGGCCGATACCTGCGCGACTGCGCGGCATTCCCACAGTAGCCACGGCGTCGACGCGCCCGCCGGTCACCCCGTTGGCGTCGTCACACCCTCCGCGACCGGCGCCGGCTCCGCTCCCACGGGGGTCAACCACCCGCCCCGGTACGGCTCGACGGCCGGTTCAGGAGCAGCATGCGCTGCTCCGCGAGGCGCAGGTGGTCGGGGTTCGGGTGCGGCAGGGAGCGCAGGAGGTCGAGGAGTTCGAGTCCGGCTCCGGTGGCCGTGTCCGGATCCTTGAGGCGGGTCCAGCAGTGGAGCGCCCCGGCGGCGGCGGCCCGGACCTCGGGGGCGCCGGCGGGCTGTCGGGTCAGGCGGGTGCGGCCCGCGGTGAGCCACAGTCGGGTGGCGAGCGGGAAGTCGCCCGCCATCCGGGCGAGGTCGGCGCGGATCTCCAGCCATTCGAGTGCCTCGTGGGAGGTCGATCCGCGGGTCCGCAGGACGTGTTGTTCCCATTGCAGGGCGAGGTCGGCCGCCTCCGGGTGCCGGCCGGAGGTGGCCAGGGCGTGGATCCGGGCGCGCGGATCCCGCTCGGGTACGGGGGGATCGGCCGCCGGTGGCGGTACGGGAACCCACGCGTCCGCACCGGTACCGCGCGCCCCGGCCGCGGGCGGTCCGGCCGGCCGGGGGTGCGCGCCCAACGCGCGGGCGGTCGGCAGGACGAGGGAACCCGGCGGGAGCGCGGCGGCGCCCACGGCGAGGGTGTGCAGGCGCAGGTGGTCCGGCCGGGTGGGGTTGCTGTGGAGCTGGTCGATCCAGTTCCGCGTGTAGCTGCTCACCGCGGTGCCGCCGCCGACGGTTCCGGGTGGGCGGACGACGCCGTACACGTCGACGGTGGGTGTGCCGGGCGGGCCGCCGTGCTCCCTGAGCAGCGGCCAGGCCGCCTTGTCCGCCACGAGGTCGAGCAGCAGGGTGGTCGACCCGCGCGGACGGTCGCGCAGTTCACCGCCGAGCCATTCCCAGGGCAGGGCGGTCCAGCGGACGGAGGCGTTGGTGGTACCCGCCAGGGCGAGGTGGAGTCGGCGGGCGCGACGATCGACGGTCAGCCGGCCGGACAGGTAGACGAACAGCGGTCCGGGGGTGGCCGCGGCCGTGCGCAGGCGCATCAGGACGGTGTTGGGGTCCCGGACCCCGTCGAGGTAGGTGGTGTCGGCGGGGGCATCGCTGTTCAGCAGTCCGGCGACGGGGACCACTCCCAGCGCCGCCAGGTTGGCGCTCGGCGCGACCTGGACGGCCCGTCGGCGCACGGCGGCGTCGCCCGCCACGAGAAGCACGTGTCCCCGCTGCCGCGGACCCTCGATCTGCATGCACGAAAGGTACTCACACCGAGGGCCGCGCGGCGCCGGCCGGCCGCTCCGCGGGTGGCGGATCAGTCGGTGTCGAGGCCGTCGACCAGTCGGTTCAGGAACCGCTCGAACGTGGCTCCGGGGGTGACGGACCGGGCGGGCGCGTTCAGGACCTCGGCGAGTTTCGGGGTGGTGGCCGTCGGCCGCGACGGCGGCCAGATAGCGGGCCTCCGCCGCCATCCGGTGCGGCGAACCCGCCGCGGCCCGCTGTGCGAGTTCGTGCGCGACGTGCCCGGAGACGAACCCGGTGAGCTGGGCGAAGACTTCCAGTCGCGCCGCCGCGTCGAGCCCGGTGGGGCGCAGCGCTGCGAGGGCGTGTTCCAGGAAGGCGAGGGCGTGGGGGCCGAGCGAGCGGCGGCCGTGCAGGGCGGCGGGCAACCAGGGATGACGGAGCATCAGGGCGCGCTGGAGGTGGGCGATGGCCTTCAGGTCGGCGCGCCAGTCGCCGCTCGGCGACCCCGGGGCGTGCAGTTCGGCGTTGACCCGGTCGGCCATCAGGTCGAGCAGGGTCTCCTTGTCCGGGGCGTAGCTGTACAGCGACATGACGCCGGCGCCGACCTCGGCCGCGACGCGGCGCATCGGCGGACGCGCGGAGGTCTTCACGCGCCTGTGCGACGTGGACCCCCGGGGCCGCTCGACGAACGTCTGCGACGGGCCGGCCGTACGGCGGTCCGACGACGCGGCGCCCGCGGCGGTCACCGCCTCGATGGGCCACACCGCGTACCGCTTCGCCGCCGGTCACCGCATCCGCTGGCAGATCAGCGCCGCCCCGGACCCGACGGCCGGCCCCACCGGCGGCGGCGCGGTCGGGCCGGTGCGGATCACCGTCCACGCGGACTCGTCGCTGATGCTCCCCGACGGCGTTCCCGGTGACGTGGTCACCGGCACCCCCCGGGGTGCCGTAGGGTTGGCTTCACCGACGCGGGGTGGAGCAGCTCGGTAGCTCGCTGGGCTCATAACCCAGAGGTCGCAGGTTCAAATCCTGTCCCCGCTACTGCCCGGGAGGGGCCCGGATCCGTTCGGATCCGGGCCCCTCCCGTTTTGCGTGGCCGGTGCGGGGCTCCCGGCGGCGACCGGACCTGCCGAGGCGTCGCGCCGACCGCGGTGGCGGGCTACTGGATGCTCCAGCGGGGCGGGTGGTCGGGATCGTCGGGGCAGGCGAAGACGTTGAGTTCGCCCGTGCGGCCCACGGTGACCTCGGTCGGCAGGGCGAAGGGGTGCGGGGGCAGGCCCTTCTCCTCCAAGGGTCTCCAACTGTCGCTGCCACCGTCCCACTCCGTGCTGTCGACGGTCAGCAGCAGGCGCATCGGGGTGGCGCAGGTCGGGCAGTCCATGGGATACGGGTCGGTGGCGTGCCAGGAGGCGAAGCCGCCGACCCGCCAGCCCGGCGGGATGGACAGGTCGTACTGGTAGGCCACCGGCGCCGCGGCGTCCTCGTCCGCCGATTCCTCGGCCTCCTCCTCCAGGGCCTCCTCCCAGGCGTCGATCCGGGCGGACAGGTCCTCGGGCAGGAGCCCGATGTATTCGTATGTGGTCACCTGCTCCGGATGCAGCACGCACGGCTCCGGCACGTACCCGTCGTAGCCGACGAGCCGCGGCTGCGGAGGCTCGGTCAGCACGTCGGTGACCTCCCACGACCGGCGTCGGCGAAGGTCGAGCAGCATTCCGGAGCCGCTCGGGCCGTGGGCGTCGAACGGGCACCAGAACACCTGGAGCAGATCGCAGTCGTCGGCCCATGCCGGCAGGTCCGGGACGTCCCTCCGGTACAGCTGGGCGAGGGCGATCAACGGCAGCGGACCGGCTTCCGCGCCCTCCTCGACGTGATGGCGCCGGTCGAGTTCCGGGAGCAGCAGCCGTTCTTCGTCCGTGAGCCCGGGGTTCGCTTCCCGGCTCCATGCGGCCGCCACCAGGTGCCGTCGCCGGTGGATGTCCGCCGGGCGCCGACCGGACGCGTGGCCGTGGGGCTCGGTGCAGACCGGCCAGGCTTCGTCCGAGGGCCACAGCATCGGACCGCCCACGGAACTCCGGGTCGCGTCCGGGCGCCCCGGGCGTGGGTGGAGCCGGGTGGTGGTGCCCCGGTGCGCATTCAGTTCCGGGAAGAGCTCCTCGACGTCGAGCGGGCGCGGCGGTGTGGTTCTCGGCATGGATGCGACTGTACGCAAGCCCACCGGTCCGCTCGTCGGCGGACCTCGTTCCGTCCGTGGACCGGAGCACCGGACCGGTTCGGCGTCCCCCTGGTACAGGCCCTGAGGGGGATTCAGAGAGTGGGGAGCTCGGGGGCTGCGGGGCGGCCGGCGAGGGTGAACGAGTGACCGGCGGGGTCGCTGAACAGGCGGGTGTCGTGCGGGCCGTCCTCGACGTCGGTGGCGATCGGGCGGGCCCCGAGGGACACCGCCTCGCGTTCGGCCTCGTCGAGGTCGGCGGGGTCGACCAGGATCCTCAGGTGCGCCTGCTGCGAGTCCTCGGGGCGCGGCCAGCTCGGCGGTGCGTAGCCGTGGTCCCGGCGCACGGCGAGCCGAACGCCGGCGGCGCCGATGACCTCGACGATGTCGGGGCTGTCGCCCATCCGTACGTCGGCGTCGAGGAGTTGGGCGTAGAAGAGGGCCAGGGCCTGGGGCTCGGCGCAGTCCAGTACGAGAACGCTCGTCTTCTTGACCGTCATGGGCCGCGTCTACCCGCCGCGCCCGCCGGCATGCGGCGCGGGGTGGGTGCCGGGGGATTCCGCCGGAGGGCGAGGATGCGTCAAGAACGTTGTTCGGTAACGCCGTTGAGGGATCCCGAGTCGCGAGCGGGCCGATGGCCGTCGGCGCCGTCCTGCGCCAGGCTCTCGCGCAGTCGGGTGTGGCGAGACCCTGGTGACGTCGCCCTGGCCGTACTCCCGCTGCCCTGCGGCCGTCCGCGACGGCGGCGGGAGCAGCCTCGGCTGTTCGTGGAACCGTAGCGCTGCCGGCCGGACCTCGCGGCCGGTGCGGGACGAAACGGTGGCGGGCATGCGGTCTCCCGGGCGGGTTCGGGGCAGTTGGCCGAGGGTGGGTGGTGAAAGCGGCGTCGGACGCCCGACGGTCGGGCGGAACGTCCACCACGCGCCCTCGGCCCGGGTGCGGTGACGCCAACCCCTGACCCGCGGGTCAGGGGCAAGTCGTCGTCCGCGGTCGCGCCCGGGAGGGCCCGCGCCCGGTCAGCGTTCGGACAGGTCCGAGGGGGCCTCCTGGACCACCCAGCCGTTGCCGTCGGGGTCCTCGAAGGTCAGGAAGGAGTTCCAGGTCGCGCCCCTGCCCTCTTCCCAGCCCGTCTCCCCGACGTGGCGGACCGGGGAGACGACGACGCCCCGGGCGACGAGTTCCGCGCGGGCCGCTTCGATGTCCGTGACGCAGATCTGCAGCCCGTGCAGGGTGCCGGGGGCCATCTGTTGGGTGCCGGGGGCCGCGGGCATGCCCTGCAGCATCGCGATCGAGCAGCGCGATCCGGGCGGTGTCAGCTGGATGATGCGCATGCCGGGCGCGACCTCGTCGTCGAGATCGACCTTGAACCCGACCTTGTCCGCGTAGAACTCCTTCGCTCGGTCCATGTCGGTGACGGGGACCGGTACGACTTCGAGCGTCCAGTTCATGCAGGGTCTCCTCGTGTCACGCCAGCGGGTCGGTCCGGGCCGACGGCCCGGGTGCGGGGGGCGGTTCCACGGTGTCCCACGAACGCCCCGCGCGCACGCCGCAACGCCGCCGGCCCGGCCGGATCGTGGTGAACGCCTGCCGCGGGAGCAGGCGTTGCGTTGCGCCGGGGCGTCAGCTCGCGGGGACCGGCCGGCGGAGCAGGTAGACGCCGGCGGTGGTGACCAGAACGGCCATGCAGGCGATGAACACCAGCCCCGCGCCCTCCAGGCCCATCGGACCCGTCAGGAGGCCCACGCCGATCACCGGGACGGAGATGCCCGTGTACGCCACCACGAACAGGGTCGAGATCACCGCCGCCCGCCGGTCCGCGGGGGATGCCGCGGCCACCGCGGACAGGGCACCGCGGAAGGCCAGGCCCTGCCCGGCCCCGCCGACGAGCGCACTGAGCACCACGAGGGACAGCTGGTCCCACCACAGCGCGCCCGCGAGCAGCGCGAGCCCGGCGAGCAGACCGGCGCAGCCCAGCGGCAAGGAGCGCCCCACGCCGACCCGGCCGACGGCGAGCTGTCCGGCGGTCGAGGCGAAGAAGGCCAGGGCGACGACGAGACCGCTGACGGCGCGGTTGTGGACGTCCAGGGATTCGGCGAGGAACGCCGGACTGACCGAGGTGAACACCCCGAACAGGGCGAACCCCACGAACGCTGCGATGGCGGCGGGCCCGAAGACCGCCCGTACCCCTGAGGGCAGGGCGGGTCGTTGGGGACGTACGGTGCTCAGCGGGCGCCGCTCGCGCACGGTCTCCGGGAGCCTCAGCAGGATGGCCGCGGACACCGCCACCAGGGCGAGGTGGACGACGAACGGTAGTTGGAGGGGGTGGGCCGCGTACTGCGCGAGGATCCCGGCGAGGAGCGGACCGCAGCCCAGGCCGCCCATGTTGGCCGCGGTCGCGACGAGCGTGGCCCGGGAGGAGCCGTCCCGGGGGGCCAGCTCCATCACGTACGCGGTCGCGGCCCCGGTGAACAGGCCGGCGGACAGGCCCGACAGCAGCCGTCCGGCGTACAGCCAGCCCATCGCGTCGGCGCACAGGAAGCAGACGGCGCTCGCGGCGGCGAAGCCGAGGCCCGCCAGCAGGACCGGGCGTCTACCGACCGCGTCCGAGGCATTGCCGGCGAGGAGGAGGACGCCGATGACTCCGAAGGCGTAGACGGCGTAGACGACGGTCACCACCAGCTCGGAGAAGCCGAACTTGTCCTGGTAGAGCCCGTAGAGGGGGGTCGGCAGGGTGGTGCCGGCCATGCACACGGCGAACACCGCCCCGGCGAGCACGCACTGACGCCATCTCCGACGGTCACCGTCCATGCCGCCGACGGTAACCCCGGCCCGCCGTCCCGGGCGGGCACGTCGCGTCCGGCGCGTCGGGAAGAGCGCGCTTCCGCCTGACGGGCCACCAGGACGGTTCGCAGCGAGGCCGGGACGGTGCGGTCGGGGCGTCCGACGCGGTTGCGCGGGGCCCGTTCGGGGTGCCGGTACGCCGGTGATCGGGGCGCGGCGGAAAATGCCGTGCCGTGCGGGCGTCCGGCTGCCTACACTCGCCGTGCGCGCCGCCGATCCGGGCCCGGCGCGCCCGACGCCGAACGAAGAGAAGGGGAACCGGGCCATGTGCACGTACCGCACCGCCGCCTTCGTTCCCCCGTCCCGTTACGACGTGATCCCGGTGTCTCGCACCGTGCGGTGCCGGCCGCGCGGCCGTCACCGTATGCCCGTGACACACCTCTAGGCTCCGACCTCCGTCCTTCCCGTTCCCCCGCTCCGCCCTGCCGGGTTCCGTCCCGGTCCGGGCCGGCCCGTCGGGGACGGGGCACGCGGGTGGGTCCGTACGTGGTCCGGGAATCGCGCCGATCCCCTCATCCCCTCGTTCGAAAGGCCTCGGGCCATGCGCACCGACCGGCGTTCCACCGTCCCCTTCTCCCCCGCCCTCACGACCCTGCGCAACCTCGGGATCCTCGCGCACGTCGACGCGGGCAAGACCACCCTCACGGAGCGGATCCTGTTCAGGACCGGCGCGGTCCACAAGCAGGGCGAGGTCCACCGCGGCACCACCGTCACCGACTACGACCCCCAGGAACGTGACCGCGGCATCACCATCTTCGCCGCGGCCGTGAGCTGCGTCTGGGAAGGGCACCGCGTCAACCTGATCGACACGCCCGGTCACGTCGACTTCGCCGACGAGGTCGAGCGGTCCCTGCGGGTCCTGGACGGGGCGGTCGCCGTGTTCGACGCCGTCGCGGGCGTCGAGCCGCAGAGCGAGTCGGTGTGGCGGCAGGCCGACCGGCACGGTGTGCCCCGGATCGCGTTCGTCAACAAACTGGACCGGGCGGGCGCCGACCTCGACGCGGCCGTCGCCTCGATCCGTGACCGGCTCGGCGTGGTACCGCTCGTCGTCCAGCTGCCCGTGGGACAGGAGGACGACTTCCGGGGCGTCGTGGACCTCGTCCGGATGCGGTCCCTGACCTGGCACGAGGGCGACGACACGTACCGCACCGGGCCGGTGCCCGAACCGCTGCGGGAGGAGGCCCTGCGGCGGCGCCGGCTCCTGGAGGAGACCGTCGCCGAACTGGATCCGCAGGCGTTGGAGGAGTTCTGCGCGGTGTCCGCGCTGAGCGCGGCGACCCTGGTCCGCGCCCTGCGGGGACTGACGCTGCGGGGCGAGGGCGTGGTGGTGCTCTGCGGTTCGGCGTACCGCAACCGCGGGATCGAACCGCTGCTGGACGCGGTCGTGGCCTATCTGCCGTCCCCGGCGGACATGCCCGCGGTGCGCGGCACGGCCGACGGGGGCGAGGTGGAGCGGGCGCCGGATCCGGCGGCGCCGTTCGCGGCCCTCGCCTTCAAGGTGACGGCCACGGCGACGGGGCGGCTCACCTACCTGCGGGTCTACGCGGGGACCCTGCGCAAGGGCGCGTCCGTACTGGATCCCGGTACGGGCCGCACGGAACGCGTCGGGCGGATCCTGCGGGTGCAGGCCGACCGGCACGAGGAGACGGAGGAGGCGGTGGCGGGTGACATCGTCGCCGTGATCGGCCCGAAGGCGGCCCGCGCGGGTACGACGCTGTGCGCGCCGAGCGCCCCCGTGCTGCTGGAACCGCCCACGGTGGCGGATCCGGTGGTGTCGGTGGCGGTGGAGGCGCGGCGTGCCGTCGACACGGGCCGGCTGTCCGTGGCGCTGGCGCGGCTGGCGGAGGAGGATCCTTCGCTGGTGGTCCGGTCGGATGCGGAAACCGGTCAGACCGTGCTGTCGGGGCTGGGCGAGCTGCACCTGGAGGTCGCGGTGGAGAAGATCCGCAGTGGGCACGGGGTGGAGGTGGCGGTCGGTCAACCGCAGGTCTCCTACCGGGAGACCGTCGTGCGCGGGGTGGCCGGTCTGGTGCACCGGCACGTCAAACAGGACGGTGGCGCGGGCCAGTTCGCGCACGTCGTCATCGACGTGGAGCCGTTGGCGGAGCCCGGTTTCGAGTTCCGGTCGACGGTCGTCGGGGGGCGTGTGCCGCAGGAGTACGCGCGTGCCGTTGAGGCGGGCTGCCGGGACGCCCTCACCGAGGGGCCGTTGGGCGGTTTCCCGGTGACGGGGCTGCGGGTCACCCTCACCGACGGGGCGACCCACTCCAAGGATTCCTCGGAGATGGCGTTCCGGGCCGCGGGGCGCTTCGCCCTGCGCGAGGCGCTGCGGGCGAGCACGGTGGAACTGTTGGAGCCGGTCGTGGAGGTGACGGTGACCGTTCCGGAGGACGGTGTCGGTGGTGTCCTCGGTGACCTCGCGTCCCGGCGGGGCCGGGTCAGCGGGTCCACGGCCGGCGCCGGGACCGCGGTGATCACGGCGACGGTGCCGTTGGCCGAGCTCTTCGGGTACGCGTCCCGGTTGCGGGGCCGGACCCGGGGGCGGGGCACCTTCACCACCCGGCCCACGGGGCTCGCGCCGGTTCCGTCGTCGGTCGCGGGCGCGGTCCTGACCCGTTAGCGGCGGGCGCCGGGGCCCCGCACCCCACCCACGTCCGGGGGGGGGGTGGCGGGGCTCCGGTTTCCGGGCGCCCGCCCGGGGGGTGCGTCCGCCGGTCGAGTGGCCGGAGGCGGGTGCCGAGTTGCTTTCCGATGGACGCCGTGCGGCCGGAGGAGGTGTGTTCGGGGCCGTCGATGGTCAGCCGGCGCTCCCGCCCGGTCAGTTCGGTCCGGGTCTCGTGCCGGGTGCGGTCGGGGACGCCGGGCAGGTGAGCGGTCCTGCCGAGCATCGAGGAACGGAAGGTCCGGGGGGGACGCCGTTGGGGGGCGGTCGTTCCCGTACGTGTCGACCACGTCCGGTGGCGGCCGTAACGGCCGCCAGGGTGCGCCTCCTTGGTGTTCCCGCTGTCCTCGGGGGTGTCCTCGCGGTGACGTTCCGCCTCGGCTGTGGGCGCTCGGTCGACGATCCGTTGACCGAGCGCCAGGACCGGGTCCCGCACCGGCCATCGGCCCACGGTGGTACGCCCGTACACCTCCTGCATCCGTGGGATGACGTCGGTGGTGGAACCGCTTGGACGCGGTTCGTCCAGACGGGGCGGGTTCCGGCGCGGCCGGGCGATCTTCCGATGGTCCGATGGTCGTTCGAGGCACCCTCTGAAAGGAGCGCGCCACCACCCATGCCCGTCTCTCGTTTGACGTCCGGATCACCCGAAGGGAGAAGCATGGTGCGTACGAGGTCCACCGCGTTGGCCACTGCCCTGCTGTCGACATTGTTGTGCGCCGCCGGCGGGCCGGCGAGCGCACGCGACGGAGTTCCACCGGACGGGCAGGCCCAGCACGACGCCGCCCTGCTCGGCATCGCGACGGCCGGTGGGGCGGCCGCGCAGGAGTTCAGAACGTCCGACGCCCGCCTGTCGCGGGTGAGTCTCTACCTGAGCAGCGGCGCCGCCACCGGCCGGGTGCGGATCGAGGTCCGCAGCGCTCGCGAGGACGGCGGGTCCACGATCGCCGCGCGTACGGTCGACGTGGCGGAGCTGGGCGGCGCCGGCGCCGGCTGGCTGGAGGTGCCCCTCGACGCCACCCTGAAGCCGCACACTCCCTACTACCTGTTCGCCCAGGCCACCACCCCGGACGGCAAACCGGTCGTCTGGCACGGAACCCGCCGGGCGGAGGTCGGGGCGCCGGTCAGCTGGCGGCACGACGGGGCGACGGACAGTTGGGAGCCCGTCGAGGAGCGGCTGGCGTTCCACGTGAACCCGACCGGTGAGGAGCGGTGCGGCGAGACGGAGCCCTGTTACGTGCCCGCCTCGGACCGGATCGCGCGGACCTCGGGCCTGCTCTCCAACGGCACCGCCGTGGAGGCGGTGACTCCGGAGTTCGCCGTGGGCGCCGGATACGTGGAGGGCAGCAACGTGCTGCGGCTGCCGTCCGGGCGGTGGCGCTACCTGCCAGCGGGTGCGGCGACGTCCGTCGTCGTCGAGGCGGACGACGCCGGCGCGCTGGAGCAGATCGCCGAGTCCCGGGCCTGGCTGGCTTCGGGCCGGATCCCGGGCGCCGCGGGAGCGCGGCGGGCGAGTGCGGAGCGGGCCCTGCTGTCGATGCGGGCGCTGCTGCGGCCGAACGGTTCGTTCGCGGCGGCCTGGTCGTCGTTCTGGGACTTCTCGTGGCCGCGCGACTCCAGCTTCGCCGCGGCGGCGTTCGCGCACACCGGGTACGACGAGGAGGCCTACCGGATCCTGCGTTACAACGCGCAGACGCAGCGGCCGGACGGCACCTGGGAGGCCCGTACGCTGCTGGACGGTTCCGGGCCGCCGGACGACCGGGAGTGGCAGCTCGACGGGAACGGCTGGGTGCCGTGGGCCACCTGGCAGTGGTACCGCACGGCCCCGCAGGACGGCCGCGCCGCACGGTTGGAGGCCCTCTATCCGATGCTCCGCAAGGCGGCCGACCACACGGCGGGCAGCCTGGACGCCGACGGTCTGCCCCCGGCGTCCCCCGACTACTGGGAGCTGGCGACGGAGACCGCGAACATCGGCACGGCCGCGCCGCTGCTGGCGGGGCTGAACGCCGCCACCGACCTGGCCCGCGGGCTCGGCCGGACCGAGGACGCCGCCCGTTGGGCGGACGCGGCGAAGCGCCTGTCCGAGGGGATCGCCGCCCGGTTCGCGCCGCTCGGGTACCCGCGGACGGCCGACGGGCTGAACGGCCGGGACAGCGCCGTCGGGTTCATGGCCCCGCCGTTCAACAACGCTCCCGCGGATCTGCCCCGGGCCCTCGACGACACGTACGCGGCGCTGCTGCGCCCGAACGGGGGCGTGGTACCCGGCGACGACCCGGACGCGCCCTGGGGGAACATCACCTGGACGGCCAGCACCTCCTTCTTCGCCCTCGCCTGGGCGGGTACGGGGCGACGGGACAAGGCCGACGCGGTGGTGGACTGGGTGTTGTCCAAGCGCAACGCGCTCGGCGAACTGCCCGAGACCGTGAGCGTCGACGGGCGGCCGAAGGCGGTCGTACCGCTCGGCTGGACCGACGCGATCGTCGTCCTCGCGCTCCTCGGCACCGACGGCACCCCGCTGCCGACGCCGCCCGCCGCCCGTCCCTGATCGGACAGCGGGCACCCCGCCCCTTCACCCGTCCATTCGACCGTCGTACTTCCGGATCCGGTGGCGCCGGCCCGCGTGGGACCCTCCCCGCGCGGGCCGGTCGCCGCCGGATCCACTCGTTTGACACGACCCGACCCTGAGTCCATTATTCCACTACTCATCTAGTGGATTTGTGGAAAGGGGGGACGCCGTGCGCCGTACGACCGATTCCGACACGGCCGACTACCCGTGGGCCGTCGAGGCACACGGGCTGGGCAAGAGGTACCGCGGGGGGTGGGCCCTGCGGGAATGCAGCTTCCGGATTCCCGCCGGCCGCATCGCCGCCCTGGTCGGACCCAACGGCGCCGGCAAGAGCACCCTGCTCGGCCTCGCGACCCGGCTCGTCGAGCCGACGGCCGGCGAACTGAGGATCTTCGGCCTCCCCGTCGGCTCTCCCGACACCAGGACCCGCTGGGCGTACCTCGGCCAGGACAAGCCGCTCTTCAAGCGGTTCACCGTGGCCCGGACCCTGCGCATGGGACAGGAACTCAATCCCGGCTGGGACCCGGAGGTCGCCGAACGGATCGTGCGCGCCGGCAACGTTCCGATGGACGCGCGGATCGCGGACCTCTCGGGCGGTCAGCACACCCGCGTGGCCCTCGCCCTCGCCTTCGGCAAGCGGCCCGAACTGCTGCTCCTCGACGAGCCGATGGCAGATCTCGACCCGGTCGCCCGGGACGAGATCGGTTCGCTGCTGCTCGCCGAGGCCGCCGAGAACGGAACCACCGTCCTGCTCTCCTCGCACCTGCTGAGCGAGATCGAGGACATGTGTGACCACCTGTTGGTCCTCGCCGACGGGCGCGTGCGGATGGCGGGCGACACCGACGAGCTGGTCCCCCAGCACACGGTGGTGACGGGCGTGACCGACGAGACCGGCGCGCTGCCCGCCTCCCTGGGCACCCACACCCTGATCGAAGCCCGCACGTCCGGGCGCCACTTCACCGCCCTCGTGCGTCGACAGGGGTGGATCGGCGGCGAATGGCAGACGTCCGAGCCGAGCCTGGAGGAAGTGCTGCTGGCCTACCTCCGCTCGCCGCAGGCTCCGGCCCTGCTGTCCCCCACCTCCGTCCCCGACCACCGAGAGGACCACGCCGCATGAGCACGCTCGCCCAGGGCTCCGCGATCCGCAGCCGCAAGCCGTCCGGTCCCCGCGCGCTGCGCGGACTGGCCTGGCTCATGGTCCACCAGCACCGCGCGGCCCTCCTGTCCTGCCTCGTGATCACCCTCCTCGGAGCGGCCTGGATCATCTACCAGCGCGGAGCGATGCTGGATTCCCTGCACGCCGCCGGCTGGCCCGCCAAGTCGGTGGACGCCCTCCCCTCGGACCTGACCAACCGGGTGGCCAACGACCTCAACTCCGCCGGAGGGACGCTGGGCGCCCTCCCCATCCTGCTCGGAGCCTTCCTCGGCGCACCGCTGATCGCGGCGGACCACGAGAACGGGACGGGACGGCTCGTCGTCACCCAGTCGGTCTCGCGGCTCCAGTGGCTGCTGGCCAAGATGTCCTTCGCCCTGATCGTGGTGACCGTTCCGGCGGCGGTCCTGAGCCTGCTCTACGGCTGGTGGTGGAGGTCCCTGGGGGCCGCCGCCCCCAACGACTGGCTGTCCGGGGCACTGTTCGACACCACGGGTCCGGTCCTGGTGGCCACCACCCTGTGCGCCACCGCGCTCGGCATGGCGGTCGGAACTCTGGCGCGGCGGGTCACGCCCGCCATGGTCGCGACGTTCCTGATCGCGGGCATCGGCCTGACCGCCGGCTCCGCCTTCCGGAACGAACTCGCCACGCCGCGGCGGCTTGCCTGGCCCCTCGACGGCGCCACGCCGGCCGCACTCGACGGCGGGGTCGAGGTCGACCAGTGGGTCGGTACCGCGTCGGGCAAGCTCCACGGCTGGTCCACCTGCGTCAGCGACGCCTCGCCCGAGAAGTGCCGGAGCGACCTCGGCATCGTCAACACCGTCCGGGACTACTTCAACCGCGATCAGATGGTGGGCATGCAGTGGACCGCCACGGGACTTCTGTTGGTACTGACCGCGCTGTTCCTGGGGGTGTGCGTGGTACGGGCACGCAAGGGCCGGCTGTAGGTCGGCGAGCACCTAGGCTGAGCGAAAAACTACGAGGATCAAGGAGGCGGGCACCGTGGTCGTGTTCCGCATCGAACGACGCAGCGGCCTGCCCGCCTACCTCCAGATCGTCCACCAGGTGGAGCAGGCGCTCCACATGGGGGCGTTGACCGAGGGCGACAAGCTGCCCACCGCGGCGCAGGTGGCCGCCACCACGAAGGTGAACCCGAACACCACCCTCAAGGCCTACCGGGAACTGGAGCGCTCCGGACTCGTCGAAGTCCGGCAGGGATCCGGCACCTTCATCACCCGGACCCTGGCGACCCCGCGAACCGCGCCGGAGTCCCCCGTACGGGCACGGCTGGGCGAGTGGATGCGCGAGGCGCGCGAGCAGGGTCTGACCGCGCAGGAGGTCACCAGCCTGTTCGACACGGTGCTGGGCGAGGAGTACCCGGCGGGCGTACCCGGACCCGCGCACACTCCCCCGGCACCGGCCACTACCCAGGCCACTGCCCCGGCCGCACCCATCACCTGAGATTCATTGCAGGATCGTGAATACGATCTTTCAAACCAAGTCAATAACGGGATCCATGCCTACTGTTCGTAGGTACCTCGCTCGACGCGTTTCGTCTACCACTGGATCCCACGATGCTTGCTGAATCCCCGCGCCACCGCGCCCTCCTCGCCCTCGCGACGTCCGCCACCGTACTCGCGCTCCTCGTCACCGGCTGCGGAGCCGGCGACTCCGACGAACGGCGCATCCGGGTGGGCGTGGCGGGCGACTCCCCCGAGTGGGACGTCCTCGCCACGGAGGCGAAGAAGGAGGGGCTCACGGTCGAGACCGTCGTCTTCGACGACTACTCGCTGCCCAACAAGGCCCTCGGCGCGGGCGACATCGAGCTCAATGCCTTCCAGCACCTGGTCTTCCTCGCGCAGTCGAACACCGAGAACAAGACCGACATCGCACCGATCGCCGCGACCACCGTCGTACCCCTCGGCCTCTACTCCGAGAAGCACAAGGCGCTCGCGGACCTCCCCGAACAGGCGGAGATAGCACTGCCCAACGACCCGGCCAACCAGGGCCGCGGCCTGCGGGTGTTGGAGCAGGCGAAGCTGATCGAGCTCAAGAAGGACGCCGGGCTGTTCGCCACCCCCGACGACATCACCGCCAACCCCAAGCGCATCAAGCTCACACCGGTCAACGCCCAGCAGACTCCCCGCACGCTCAAGGACACCGACGCCGCGATCATCAACGACGGGGTCGCCGAGCTCGCGGGCATCAAAGCCGGGACCGCCCTGTTCAAGGACGATCCGGCCGGCCCGCAGGCCGTTCCCTACCTGAACGTCATCGCCGCCCGCGCGAACGAGAAGGACGACGCGGACTACGCGAGGATCGTGAAGCTGTACGCGTCGAAGCCCGTTCAGGACGAGGTCCGCCGCACCAGCAACGGCACGGCCCACCACATCGAGCTGCCCGCCGTCGAGCTCAGGGCCGAGCTGGACCGCGTCGCGAAGCAGCTGGGGCGGTGACCGCCGCCGTCGAACTGCGCGACGTCCACAAGGAGTTCCCGGGCGGCGCC
This sequence comes from Streptomyces sp. NPDC040432, assembly GCF_055595445.1. NCBI lineage: Bacteria > Bacillati > Actinomycetota > Actinomycetes > Kitasatosporales > Streptomycetaceae > Streptomyces > Streptomyces sp. NPDC040432. The sequence goes on from NZ_JBVIVP010000001.1 coordinate 69,670, forward strand.
CGCGCCGTCGACGGCGTGAGCCTGTCCGTCGCGGCGGGCACCGTCCACGGCGTCGTCGGCCACAGCGGCGCCGGCAAGTCGACCCTCCTGCGGCTGGTCAACGGCCTGGAGGAGCCGACGTCGGGCAGCGTCCTCGTCGACGGCCAGGACCTCGCGGCGCTCGGCGAGCGCGCGCTGCGTCCGATCCGCCGCGATATCGGCATGATCTTCCAGCAGTTCAACCTCTTCCGCTCGCGCACGGTCCTCGGCAACGTGCTCTACCCGCTGCGCCTCGCCGGAACGGATCGCGCCGCCGCCCGGGCGCGCGCCGAGGAGACGCTGGACTTCGTCGGGCTGTCCGGCTACGGCAAGCGCCATCCCGAGCAGTTGTCCGGCGGGCAGCGCCAACGCGTGGGCATCGCCCGCGCCCTGGCCACCCGTCCCAAGGTGCTGCTGTGCGACGAGGCCACCTCGGCCCTGGACCCGCAGACCACCCAGGAGGTACTGGCCCTGTTGCGCCGGGTCAACCGCGAGCTGGGCGTCACCATCGTCCTGATCACCCACGAGATGGAGGTCGTCCGTTCCCTGTGCGACCGGGTCTCCGTCATGGAGGACGGCCGGATCGTGGAGAGCGGCGAGGTCTACGAGCTGTTCGCGCGGCCGCGCCACCGCACCACCACCGCGTTCGTCCGCTCGGCGCTGCACGGCGAACCGGACGGCCCGCTCCTGGACCGGTTGCGCGCCCGCCACCCGGGGCGGCTGGTCACGGTTCCGGTGGTCGACGGGGCTCCGCCGTTGGAAGGCCTCTCACCGCTGCTGCGCGCGCACGGCGTGGACTTCTCCCTCGTCCACGGCGGTGTCGGCGAGGTCCGCGGCAGACCCCTGGGCAGCGTGACCATCGCGCTGCGGGGTGAGGAGGCGGCCGTGGAGGCGGTGGCCGCCGGACTCGCGGCGGGCACGGCAGGCACGGCGGCCGGCGCGGGCCGGGAAGCGGGTGTCGCGTGAAGGCCGACTGGAGCACCTTCTGGCCCAAGGTCGTCGAGGCGACCGGCGAGACCGTCTACATGGTGCTGATCACACTGGCCCTGTCCACCGTCGGCGGCCTGGTCGTCGGGCTCTCGCTGTACGCCACCCGCAAGGGAGGTGTCCTGCCGAACCGGATCGTGCACGCGGTCCTGGGCACGTTCATCAACGTCATCCGCCCCGTCCCGTTCATCATCGCGATCGTGGCCCTGGCACCGGTGACCCGGGCGGTGGTCGGCACGATGATCGGAACCGATGCGGCGATCTTCCCGATGACGATCGTGGCGACGTTCGGGATGGCCCGGATCGTCGAGTCGAACCTGCTGTCCGTCGAACCGGGCGTCATCGAGGCGGCCCGCTCGATGGGGGCCGGCCCGCTGCGCATCCTGCTCACCGTCCTGGTGCCCGAGGCCCTCGGGCCGCTCGTGCTCGGGCTGACCTTCATGCTCGTCGCGCTCATCGACTTCTCCGCGGTGGCCGGGACGGTCGGCGGCGGCGGGGTCGGCAACCTGGCCATGACCTACGGCTACCTGCGGTTCGACACCTCGGTCATGGTGGTGACGGTACTGGTCCTCATCGGGCTGGTGCAGTCCGCCCAGTTCCTCGGGAACCGGCTCGCACGCCGGATCCTCAGGCGCTGAGCGCGACCGCCCCCACCACCCGCGGTCCGCCCCCGGCAGGGCCCTGTCGTCGATCGACGACAGGGCCTACCAGCAGTCCATGCGCGATCCGTCGGTCGACGCCTCGGCGAAGAGGTGGATCCAGACCCGGGACGCGGAGCCGGCCGGCGCCGGGCCGGGGTCCACGCCGTAGAACTCCCGGAGATTGGCGGGTGTCTCGAAAGCGACGGTGACGCTCGGCCGGTCCGGGGACTCGTAGCAGGTGAGGGGGGTCCGGCCCGCCACCGCCGCCCCAACCCGCCTGGGCGGGTGCCAGCCGGCCGCCGGCAGTTCCCGCGCGTAGTACGCCTGCACGTCCTCGGCGCTCCCGTCGTACACGTACAGCCGGTCCGCGCTCAGCCAGGCGTCCCCGCTGTCGTCGGTGCAGGTGGCGCTGTCCGCCGAGCCGCCACCGACGGGCGTGGCCCCCGGTGGGTGCAGGTCCAGGGCCGACAGCTCGTCGAGGGCCGCCACCTCGGGACCGGTGCCCTCGCAGGTGGTGAAGGGCGAGAGGAAGGAGCATCCGCTCAGCGCCGCCCCGAAGAGCACGGTCGCGAGCAACAGTCGCAGTCCCATCATGTTCATGGCGGAATTATGACCCCCGTCGACCGCGCGCCAACGACCGCAGCGGGACCGGAACGCGGACACCGGTGGTGGCCGCGGCCATGTCCCGGGCCCCGACTGTGGCGGCGGCGCACATCGGCAGCCCGGGGCGCCCGTCCCTAACGTTCGGGTCATGACGAACGGATTCGGTGGAACGACGTCCGGGCCCCCGGCGGGCTCACTGAGCGGGCGTACGGCCCTGGTGACCGGCGGCGGCAGTGGCATAGGGCGCGCCTGCGTCGAGGCCCTGGCGGACGCGGGGGCCTTCGTCCACGTCGTGGACGTCGACGCACGGGCCGCCGCGGAGGTGGCCCGGCGGGTGGACGGGCGGGCCCACACCGCGGACCTGGCCGATCCCGCCGCCGTCGCGTCCCTGCCGGCGGAGCTCGACGTCCTGGTGAACAACGCCGGACTGCAACACGTCGCGGCCATCGAGGACTTCCCTCCGGAGCTCTTCGACCGCCTCCAGAAGGTGATGGTCACCGCCCCGTTCCTGCTGCTGCGCCGCACGCTGCCGCACATGTACCGGCGCGGCTGGGGCCGGATCGTCAACATCTCCAGCGTGCACGGTCTGCGGGCGAGCCCCTTCAAGTCCGGTTACGTCGCCGCCAAGCACGCCCTGGAGGGCCTCAGCAAGGTCGCCGCCCTGGAGGGCGCGCCGCACGGCGTGACGAGCAACTGCGTGAACCCCGGGTACGTGCGCACACCGCTCGTGGAGCGACAGATCGCCGCCCAGGCGGAGGCCCACGGGATCCCGCCGGAACAGGTCGTCGGCGAGGTACTGCTCCGCGGCTCGGCCATCAAGCGGCTGATCGAACCGGAGGAGGTCGCGGCCGCCGCCCTGTGGCTCTGCGGCCCGCACACCGACCACGTCACGGGCGCCTCGCTCCCCATGGACGGTGGCTGGACCGCCGCTTGACCCACGCCCTCCCGGCCGTGGGCGGTCCTCCGAACTCCCCCACCCGCAAAGACCATTAGGTTAGGCTTGCCTAATCATTGGGGGTACGGAATGGTGGACGACCCGGCGCACCAGGCCCAACAGGACGAGTGGGCCGATCGCATACTGGCGTGGATCACTTCGCAGGAGCAGATCGACCGGTCCCTGCGCGAAGTCCTTCGCCGCACACCCAGCCAGCGCGAGGAAACCGTCGCGCACATGGCGGAGGCCGTCCGGGGCGCGGCCCAGGGACTGACCATCCCGGGCTGCGCAGCGGCGGCGGGCATACCCGAGCACATGCTGCGCGATTGGCTCGACCTGGACGCGAGCTTCGCGGAGGCGATCCGCTCCGCGCAGGCCCTGGCGGCGGCGCACGGCCTCGGACCGGGTGCGGCGCCGACCCCGGCGGCCCTCCGGTTGGTCCTGAACGCGATCCGCAAGGGGGCGACCTGGCCCGTGGCGGCGGGCCTGGTGGGGATCTCGGTCCGCCGCTTCAACCGCCTGCGCGCCGAGGCGCCACCCGTGGCGGCCCTGATCGCCGCGGCCCAACGGGCCCGGTCGCCGCGCGGGAACGGCTCGGGTCCGCGCCGTCGTCCGGCGCGCGACAGGGGCCGCCGTACGGGATACCGGCTGGTGATCCTCGACGACCCCCTTCTGTCCTCCGCCCGGCCGGCCCCCGGGGGAGGAGTGCCCGCGCCCAACGGCGCCCGACGTGAACGCGGTTCGGTCGGGCCCGCCGACGGCGCGGCGGCACCGGACTGATCGCCTAGGTGGTGGCGGGGCGGTGCATCGACGTCACTCGCAACGGACCGACGGACAGGTGCCGCAGCACGGTGAAGCCGAAGTGCCGGTACAGGCCGACGTTGGCCGGGTCCGCCGTGGTGAGGAAGGTGCCCGCCGCGCCCGGGGTCCCGGCGAGGACGTGGTCCAGGAGCAGCCGTCCGTGGCCGCGCCCGGCGGCCGCCGGCGACACCCCGATGAACTCCAACGTCCAGGCCCCCTGCGGGGCTTCGGCCTCCGCGGCCTCCAGGTAGCGCAGGGTCCGCCGCAGCGTGCGGGGGCCGCCGCGCAGGAGCGTACGGGTGGCCCAGCCGGCCCGGGCGCCGGCGCCCGGGATCGCCCCGGGCGGGGTGAGGACCGCGGCGGCGACGGGCCGGCCGTCCGGGGCGGTCAGGACGTGGCGGCGGGCTCCGGGGAGAGTGGACTGGGTGTGAAGGGTGGCCGCGAACCAGTGCGCCCGGACGGAGTCCGAGGTGCCGCAGATCCAGGAGGTCGCGGGTTCCCGGGCGAACGCGTCGGCCAGCACTGCGGCGCAGCGGGCCACGGGCGGGCGGTCGTCGATGACGGGAGCGGGCTCAGGCATCGCGGCGCCGTTCGAGCGGGGCCTCGGGGACGAGGTGGCAGACGAGCAGCTTCAGGAAGAACAGCGGGGCGAACCAGGCCAGCGCGGTGGGCACCGTCAGCCAGAAGAGGTTGATGAGGACGGCGAGCATGAACACGGCCATCGCGACCGGGCGTTTGACCTCCACGGGAGTGAACTCCACGGCGACGGCGCCGGTCAGCAGCACGGCGGCGTTGGTGAGGGTCCAGGCCCCGTCGCCGGACAGCACGATCAGCCCGACGGCGGCCAGGTGCAGCAGGTGGGCGCCGACGAAGAGGAGGCGCACGCGTCTGGCGCCGTCCGCCTGGCGGTGGTACCAGCGTTTGGCCGCATTGGTGGAGTTGGTGAGCACGCCCCCGATGAGGTCGAGGCCGGCCAGCGCGACGACGACCAACTGGACCCCGGACCAGTCTGCGTGGCCCCCGAGGGCCCAGATCCCGGCAGCGAGCACCGCGGCGCACACGGCGCCACCGGCTGCTTCCACGGCGGATTCGGCGCGACTCCTGCCCGGCCCCATGAACCGTTCCAGCGCTCCGGCCCGGCCGGCCGGGGTGGGGGGTATCTCCCAGTTGACGCCCAGGTCAGTGCGCACGGTCGGTCACCTCGCCCTCGGGCGTGCTCCACAGTCCTCGCAGCAGGCCGCGCAGTTGGCGGTCCCCGTCCCCGGTGTCCGGCGCCCCGCTCCGCAGGGCGGCCAGTGCCCAGGCGTCGACGGCCTGGAAGACGGCGGCGGTCGCGGACACCAGCAGGTCGTGGTCGATGTCGGTCCGGACGACGCCGAGCCGCTGCCCGTCGCCGACGACGTCCTCGAACCAGCGGGGGCTCTCACCACCCCGGGTCCGTGCCACGACCGCGCCGGCGAGCGCCAGGTCGTCGGCGTTCGCGTGCAGGTGGGTCACCAGCGCCCGGGAGCCCGCCGCCAGTCCGGCCCAGAAGTCCTCGGGGTCCTCGGCGGGCACCCAGGGGCCCAGGGCGTCGAGCAGTCGGCCGCGGACTCCGTCGAGGACGGCCTCCAGGAGGTCCTCCCGGCCGTCGAAGTACTGGTAGGCGGCGGTCTTCGAGACGCCCGCCGCTTCGATGATCTTGTTGTACGAGGCCGCTTCGGGACCGTACTCGGCGAAGTGACGCCGGGCGACGGCCAGGAGGTGCTCCTGGCGTTCGACCGGCAGGCGGTGGAAACGAGGCAGTGGCATGAACCCATAGTACGCACCAATAGGGTGTACCACCAGTGCACCTGACGATCCGACGTCCGGTCGCGGTCGACAGGAGCCGGAGCCCTTGACGCCGAAGCCCTGTCGGGCGACTGGAGACCCTCTGGGCAAATTGGTCCAGACCAACTACGTTGGGGCGTCGTCAGGTTCGCCGTTTCCCCGAGGGTGGATGATGATCACGCGTCGCTCCGTTCTGCTGCTCGCCGGCTCGGCCGCCGGTGGCGCGCTGCTGCCCACGACCGCCGCCCAGGCCGCCGCCGCGCTGCCGCTGCCCGCCCCCACCGCACCCCGCCCCGTCGGCACCCGCACCCTCCACCTCATCGACGCCTCGCGCGAGGACCCCTTCGCCCCGGATCGCCGCGCGCGCGAACTGATGGTGCAGCTCTGGTACCCCGCCCTCGGCAGGGCAGGGCGCCCCCGCGCCCCCTACACCACCGCCGCGGTCGCCGCCGACCTGGAGTCCGGGCTCCCCCTCACCACCGGCACCCTGGCCGCCGTCCGCCCCCACGCCCGGGACGCGGCCCCCGCGGCGCACGGCCCGCTGCCGCTCCTGCTGCTCGGCCACGGCCGCGCGGGAGGGCGGGCCAACTGCACCGCCCTGGCCGAGGACCTGGCCTCGCACGGCTACCTCGTCGCCTCCGTCGACCACACCTTCGACGCCGCGGTCGTCGAGTTCCCCGGCGGCCGGATCGTACGCGGCGTCCTGCCCGAGGAGCCCGCCGATTGGGACGCCCAGGAGCGTCTGGAGATCCGGGCCCGGGTCGACGACCTGCGCTTCCTGGCCGGTGAACTCCTCAGGCCGCGGGGCGGCGCGGCAGGTTGGGAATGGCCTCGGGCCGACCCCGCGCGGATCGGGGTCCTCGGCCACTCCATGGGCGGGTCGGCCGCGGCCGAGGCGCTGCGCGTGGACCGGCGGTTCCGGGCCGGACTCGGTCTGGACGGCGCCTTCTTCGGCTCGCCGGTGGCCGAACAGGGCCTGGAGCGGCCGTACATGCTCCTCACCGCACTGGAGGACCACGAGACCTGGCGGCGGTGGCGCGACCACCCGCACGGTTGGGCCCGCCAGGTGCGGATCGCCGGCGCCGGGCACCTGACCTTCACCGACCTGCCGCACTTCGCCGCGGCGGGCGGACTCCCGGCGGCCTGGCCGGACGAGCTGTACGCCGAACTCCTCGGCACCCTGCCACCGGCCAGGTCGGCCCGGCTGGTCCGCGCCTACACCCGGGCGTTCTTCGACCGCTTCCTGCGGAACCTGCCCTCCCCGCTGCTGGACGGCCCCTCGCCACGGTTCCCGGAGGCCGAGTTCCGCTGGAGCCACCCGGGGACGGTCGTCCGCTGACCCCGCGTCAGGAGTACCGCGTCACCAGACCCCGCCTGCGGAAGGAGCGCATCATCCGGCTCAGCGCGAACAGGCTGAGCAGCATCAGGACGAGCGTCCCGGCGGTGGCCGTGCCCAGTTCCCGCCAGGGCATCGCCCCTCCCCCGGTCAGCGCCCGCCCGGCGGCGAACACGTGCGTCGTGGGCAGGATCTCGGCGAGCGGTCGCAGCGCGGCCGGCAGTGTGGAGACGGGGTAGAAGACGCCCGACAACGGCATCACCACGGACAGGGCGCCCCAGACGAGGGCCTCGGCCCCACTGCCGTGGCGCAGCACCAGACCCACCACCAGCAGGGCCACCGACCAGCCGCAGGCCAGCAGCAGGGCCGCCACCGGGATCAGCCCGAAGCCCAGCGCCGTGACGTCGAAGGCGTACGCCGCGAAAGCCAGTGAGGCGACCGCGATCGTGCTGACGGCGGTGCGCAGCAGGGCGAAGAGGCCGACGCCGGCGAGGTACTCCCATTCCCTCATGGGGGTGGCGAGGAGGCCCAGGAGGTTGCGGGACCAGGTCTCCTCCAGGAATCCGGTGGCGAGCGAGATCTGCGTCTGGTGGACCAGGTGCCACAGGACCGTTCCGCTGAGCAGGTAGACCGCGACGGCGGTCGTGGCTCCCGGGTCGGTGCCCGCCGCCTGGGCGGCGAACAGGCCGATGGACCCGTAGAGCAGGGTGTCGACGAGCGGCCAGACCAGCACGTCGAAGAAGCGGTGCGGGCTGCGCTTGAGCACCAGCCAGTGCCTGCGGGCCACGGCGCGCACCCGGTGCGCGGACGCGGCGGCCGGGGAGCGCAGGGCCGGAGGGGCGGTGTCCGGTGCGGGGCGGTGCGGTGCCGGGAGGGGACGGGGAGGGGTCTTCATCGGGCGGTGGCCCTTTCGCGGTCGCGTTCTTCGGCCAGGTGCAGGAAGACGCCCTCCAGGTCGGCCCGGCCGAAGCGGTGCGCCACCTCGGCGGGCGTTCCGTCGGCGGCGATCCGCCCGCCGTGCAGGAACATCACCCGCTCGCAGAGCCGTTCCACCTCGACCATGTCGTGGCTGGTGACGAGCAGGGCGGTGCCCTGTTCCGCCGAGAGGGCCAGCAGCGCCGTGCGGACGCGCAGCGCGATGTCGGGGTCGAGGGAGGCCGTCGGCTCGTCCAGGATCATCAGTCGGGGTTCGTGGAGGGCGGCCTTGGCGATACCCACCAGGGTGCGCTGCCCGCTGGACAGTTCGGTGCCGATGGCGACGCCCAGGTGCTCGATGCCGAACCGGGTCAGGACCCGGTCCACGGCGGCGCCGGGGGCGCGCAGCCCGTACAGGTCGGCGTACAGCCGCAGGTACTCGCGCACCCTGACCCGGTCGGGCAGGGGCAGGTAGCCGGCGACGAAGCCGACGCCCTGCATGGCCGCGGCCCGGTTGCCGTGGAGGTTCCTGCCGAGGATCTCGACCCGGCCCGCGTCCGGCTCGACGGCTCCGAGGCACATCAGGAGCGTCGTGGTCTTGCCCGCGCCGTTCGGCCCGAGCAGACCCAGGCGTTCCCCCGCGCGGACGGTGAAACCGACGCCGTCGACGGCCCGGCCGCGGCGGTACTCCTTGATCAGGCCGGTGGCCGCCATCACGACGGGGCGCGGGTCCTCGACGGGCCCGTCCTGCGGGAGCGCGAGGTCGGGTGCGGGTGCCGGGCCGGGGACGGGCGCGGTGGGGCGGTCGGGGGTCAGCACGGCGGGTCCAGGGGCGACAGTTCCCAGATCACTTCGGCCCGCAGGGGTCCCGTGCGGGCGAGGAAGGTGCCGTGGTCGGGGACGAGCGCGGCGAGCTGGGAGGCGTAGCACAGCACGGCCTCGTGTTTGGCCTGCCACTGCTCGTCGCTCAGGAGCAGTTCGTGGCGGACGGTGGTGCGGTGGCTCCGCAGCAGTTCCTGGTAGGCGAGCCCGCACATCGGGCTCCGGGCCAGCGCGGTGCTCGCCGCGTCGGTGCCCCATTCGGGCAGGTGTCCGGTGTAGGGGAGGTCGGCGTAGACCCACGGGGCGGGTGCGTCGAGGGCGGCGAGGACCTTCGTGGCGCGCAGCCGCACGCTCTCGTGGTCGGGTTGGTTGCTGCCGAGCGGGGCGAGGACCCGGGTGCCGGGGGCGAGGTCCTCCAGGAAGGCGTCGAGGAGGTACGGTTCGCCGCCGTCGCCGTACGGACCGTCGGGATGGTCGAGGACGACCTGTTCGGCTCCGAGCCGGGCCAGGGCCCGGGCGTCCTCGTCGCGGCGGGTCCGGTGGGCCTGCGCGGCGGAGGCGAAGCCGCAGGTGCCGTCCCACCACGAGGTGGGGGCTCCGGGCGCCGGGGCGCCGCCGAACACGGTGACGACGGCGACGGGTCCCGGCAGCGCGGGCAGCAGCCCGGCGAGCGACAGGACGGCGTCGTCGAAGTGCGGGGAGAGGACGACGGTGCGCCACGGGGGCGGTGCGGGAGCGGGCATGGGTTCCTCCGGGTCAGGTGCGGGTGGCGGGGCGGGCGAGGGGGCCGGACCGCGGGCCGGCGGGACCGGGCCCCGGAGCCGGGGGGTCGAGAGCGGCGAAGGCGGCGTCCCACTGGGCGTCGTCCCCCTCCCAGCGGCCGGGCAGGGCGGCGACCGTGCCCCACCGGACGCCGGGCGGCAGGTCGGCCGTATCGCCCGGGGGTGTGCGGCGCAGCCACAGCAGGGAGAAGCGGTGGCCGGGGTGGCGCGCGCCGAGCAGGGCGTGCAGGCGGGCCAGGTCGGCGGCCACCAGCTCGTCGAAGGCGTCGTGGTGGACGTACAGGACGTGGGCGCGGGATGCGGTGAGGTCGCGCCAGCGGGCGGCGAGGTGCTCGAACTTGGCCCGTACGGCGGCGAACTGGTCGGCGATGTCCTCGGCCGTCAGCGGTCCGCCGGCCGTGGCGTGGAAGTCGTGGAAGAAGCGGATCCGTGAGCCGGTGTCGAGTGCGCAGGTGCCGTTGCCGAAGGGTTCGGTGAGGCCGGGGCGCAGGACTTCGCGGAAGTCGGTCGCGAGGGTGTCGAGCACGGACTCGAAGTCGAGGTCGAGCCAGTCGAAGAAGTGGGCCCGGTCGTCGCCGGTGATCCGCCGGATCTGGTGGGTGGATTCGCAGTGGTAGCCGAGGCCGACGCAGACGTCGTACACCTGGTCCTCCGGGGTGGCAGGGGATGGGCGGTCCGGGGGGTGTGGGGTCGGGCGGGTTCCCTCCGGGTGGTCGGGGCGGGAGGTCAGGTGCGCAAGGGGCCGGTGCGGGTGCGGCCGGTGAGGAGTTCGGCGGCGGCGACCGCGTTGGCGAGGCCGGCGCCCCGGGTGAGGATCTGCCGGGCTCCCGGTCGCGGGGTGCGCGGTCCGAGCCCCATGTCGACGGTGACCAGGTCCGGCCTGCGGGCGCGCAGGGCGCGCAGCATGGTGTCCTGCCAGGGGTCGAGGGCCGCGTCGCGCACGACGACGGCGACGGGGCCGGTGTCGGGCAGCTCGATCTCCCGCGGGTCCGCGCCCGGTTCCACGTCGGTGGCCGAAGCCAGCGCGTCGAGCAGTTTCAGCGCGGGTGCCAGGCCCCAGGGGGCGCTGCCGACCGCCATGTTGCCGCCGGTGAGGAGCCGCACGGTGTGGACCGGCCGTACCGGCTCCTCGGGGGCGGTGGCCGGCAGGCCGGTGGCGACGAGGGCGCGCCGGGCCGCGACGAGCCCGATGTCGCAGCGGCCCGCGGCGCCGTCGGTGGCGGTGGCCGGGTGCGGGCCGGCGGTCGGCGCCGCCCAGGCGCGGAGCGCGGTGACCCGGGCGGCCGCTTCCTCCAGGCGTTCGACGGTGAGGTCCCCCGTGCGCAGGGCGTCCTCCACCGCCCGGTGGACCTCGGGCAGGATCTGCTCGCCGTCGGTGGCGCCGAGCAGGACGAGGTCCACGCCCGCGGCCCAGGCGAGGACGGCCGCGCCGCCGAATCCCCAGCGGTCGCGCACGGGGGCCATCTCCAGGGCGTCGCTGATCACCACGCCGTCGTAGCCGAGTTCCTCGCGCAGCAGCCCGGTCACGATGCGGCGGCTCAGGGTGGCCGGCAGGTCGCAGAGGTGCGGGAGCCGGATGTGGCCGGTCATGACGGCCTTGGCGCCGGCGGCGATGCCTCCGGCGAACGGGGGGAGGTCCAGGGCGCGCAGGGCGTCGAGTCCGCGGTGGATGTCGGGCAGCGCCGAGTGGGAGTCGGTCCCGGTGTCGCCGTGCCCGGGGAAGTGCTTCAGGGTGGCGGCCACTCCGCGTTCCTGGAGGCCCTGTACGAAGGCCCGGGTGTGGCGGGATACCGGTCCCGGTCGGGAGCCGAAGGAACGCACCCCGATGATCGGGTTGGTGGCGCGGGAGTTGACGTCGGCGCAGGGGCCCAGGCAGAGGTTGATCCCGGCCTCGCGGAGGTCGGTGCCGATGGCCAGGGCGACCTGCCGGGTGAGTTCGGGGTCGTCGACGGCTCCGAGGGCGTGGTTGCCGGGGTAGACGCTGCCGCGGTGGTAGTCGAGCCGGGTGACGTCGCCCCCCTCCTCGTCCAGCGCGATGAGGGCGTCGGGCCGTACCGCGCGGAGCGGGTCGACGATGTCCTCGCGCAGGGAGCGCCCGGTGGGGTGGAGGTTGGTGCCGAACAGCCCGACCCCGGCGACCCCTTGGTCCAGGGCGCGCAGGATCCAATCGGGCGGTACCCGCCCGTCGTAGGCGGGCAGCAGGCAGGCGTTGACCAGGTTCGTGGTTGTGCTCACGGGCGTTCAACCTTCGGGAACGGGACGGAGGAGGAGGGGCGGGGCGGCCGGGGCGGGGCGGCGCCCCAGGGGGCGGGCCGGTGCGGCTGCGTTGCGGCCCGGCCGGGGGGGTACGGGTCGCTCCCGGCGGCGCGGGTGGTCCGGGCGGGGTCGGGCCGACGACTTCGGCGCGGCTCTGCGGAGTTCGGCGAAGTCCGTGGGGGTCGGCGGATGCGGCACGGAGGGCGCGGGCGCGGCGACATCGGCGCGGCGGGGCCTGCGGGGTACCGGACGGCGGAGCGGCGTGACGAGTTGTCCGGGGGGACCGGTGGAACCGGTGGCGTGTTTCGATCGAGGTGCGACGGCCGAACCGTCGTCCGGGGACCGGCGGCAGGGGCCGTCGGCGAGGGGTGGGAGCGGTCAGCGGGTGGTGCGGCGGTGCAGCAGGACGCCCGTGCTCCCGCGCTTGCTCAGGTAGGCGCGCCCGCCGCAGACGGCTTCGAGAGCGGGGTGCACGAGGACCTCCTCCTCGGCGGCCTGCCAGTGCGCGGCGGTCGCCAACCAGGGTGCGAGCCGGGTGGCGAGCGCCTCGGGCTCCAGGGCGACGAAGACCCGTTCGGTCGGCAGGGTGTCGAGCAGGTCGAGGTCCTGGCCGTAGTAGAGCATTTCGATCAGGAGGTACGCGGTTCCGGGCAGCCGGGGCCGGGCGGCCAGCTCTTCGAGGCCGTCGGGGTGGACCCCGGCCGATCCACCGACGCGGGCGGCCAGGCGGTCGCGGAACAGCGCGTTGGGCTCGGTGGCCTCCACGGCGAACCCCTTGGCGCCGAGCCGTGCGGTGAGCGCGCCCTCGCAGGCACCGACCTCGATCAGCGGTCCGTCCGCCGGGGCCGACCGGCCGGCGATCCAGGCGGTCGTCGCGTCCAGCCGTTCCTCCTCGTAGGGGGAGCTCTCGAACTCCCACGGGTCCTCCACGGAGGCGGCCCCGTCGTCGAGGCTGGACAGCAGGGCGAACAGCCGGTCGCGTTCGCCGGGTTGGGCCTCGAAGAACCGCTCGGTGGCGGGGACGCGGGCGGTGTACAGCATCTGTTCCGGCGAGGAGGACCGCAGGAGGTGTCCGCAGTGCCGGTTGACGAAGTCGAGTTTGGCGGTGGCCTGCGAGCCGTCGAGGGGACGGTCCAGGTCGCTGATGAACTGGAGGAACGGCGAGTAGCCGACGGCGTGCCGGACGGGCAGGCCCTCCCCCGCACGGGCGGCATCGCGGCCGAGCACGCCGCGGCCGCGGCGGTTGTCGGCGGGTGAGTGCGTCCACAGTCGGGCAGGTCGGCCGGCGGCGGCCCGGTGGACGAGGGCGGCGAGCGGCTCCGGGCCGGGCGAGGCCGCCGTGTCGTCGACCGGGCGCACGTGGCGGGCCAGTACGGCGAGCCGTTCGCGCAGTTCCGTGCCCGGGGGCAGCACCAGGTGGCCGCGGGTGTCGCCGCACAGCACGTGGACCTCGGTGCGTCGGGGGTCGGCGAGGACGGAGAGGAAGTCGAGAACCGCGTCCTCGGCTCTGAGTACGGCCACGATGTCGATCACGGACGGGTCCTCCATCAGAGGTTTCGGCGGCGTGCGGAACGGGCCCGCAGCCGGCCGGAGCGAGTTCTGTTAAGAACCCTAACCATCACGCCACCAGGTGGTCCAGACCAATTTCGAGCCGATCGGAGCCCTACCGGCATCCCCTCGACGCCGACTCGGGGCGCGCCGGAACCGCGCTCCGGGGACGCCTCCGCACCCTCGCTCCCGACGCCCTCATCCGGCTGCCCCACACGACCGGGGCAGCCGGTACGGGCATGGGGCGACGGGGTTTTCCGCCCCTCCGGCGTCGACGACGGCGCCCCGCGCGGCACGGGCGCGGGTTGAGTGCGGGCGGAGTGCGACGGGCGCGGGGACCGCTGGGGACGCGTGCGGTCGGGACCTCCCGACCCGCGACCCGAACCGTACGAATTCAGCCAAACACCGCGTCCGGGCCGACGCGGCGTCGGCCGCCGATCGGGGACCGGTCGGCCCTTGCGGACCACGCCGGACTTCAGCCGCACGGGACCGACGGGAGTCCTCGACCACCTGCTCCGCCGGCTCGTCGCCGGCGCCCGCCCGCGACCACGCGTGCGCGCGCTCGGGTACACCGGCAGCGCGCCCTGCCCCTGGGCACGCCGGAGTTCTCGGGACAGGGGGGCGTCGCCTCGGTCATCACGGCAGTCCGGTTCAGCCTGCCGCGCCGCCCCTGGTGTCGGGCACGACGGGTGGGTTCCCCGGGGCGGGGGCTACCCGGACGGTGCGTGCCGGGCGGCCGAGCGGGAGGAGGTACTGGAGCGGTTGCGTCAGGTCGTCCAGCCCGAGGAGTTCGTGCGCCAGGTCGTCGTGGAACCCGCCCAGCGTCGTCCCGCCGAGCCCGAGGGCGGAGGCCACGAGGAGGAGGTTCTGCGCCACGTGCCCGGTCTCCAGCAGGGCCAGGCGCAGGGCGCGCAGACCGTAGCGGCTGCGGAGCAGGCCGAGTTCGGCGTACAGGCCGAGGAACACCGGGGCATCGTCGATGCCGATCGCGGCCGGGTCCGTCGCGGGCCGGGACAGGTACGTCGACAGTGCCTTGATCTCCGCGACCTCCGGAGCGGGGCCGACGTACCGCAGCGTCCTGCGTTCCGGTACGCAGTCGTACGTGCCCGGCGCCACCCCGGCCACGTCGAGGACGACCAGCCGCACCCGGGCCGTGTACAGGGCGCCCGCGCTGGGGTGGGGGCGATGGGTCGCGGTCAGGACGGATCCGTCGGGCAGGTGCCGCTCGGAGCTGCCGCCCTCGGCCAGGGAGTGCCACAACAGCGCGCCGAGGGTGCCGGCGTCCAGGGGACCCCCGAGGGCACCGCGGATCGAGGCCCGGGCGGCGAGGGCGTCGCGCAGGGTCGTCGCGGGCAGCGGGTCGGCGGGCAGGGCCGTCTCCGGCCGGCCGGGGACCGTCGGCGCCGGCCGGGTGCCGGCCGCGGGTGACCTCAGTGCCGTGTCCTCGCCCCGGCCGATCTGGAACTTGCTGCGCTCCAGGTACTGCACGTCGGGCGCGGTGTGGCCGGTCGGGAAGTAGCCGGCCTCCCCCGGCGCGGAGCCGGCCGCTCCCCACGGGTCGAGCAGGGTGCGGGAGGCCAACCGGCACACGGCCCGCTCCTCGTCGGGGGTCACCCCGAGCCGGTTGAAGAGCATGTGGAGCTGCGAGGCCCAGACCCGGTACGCCGCCTCCCGGGACAGCCCCCGCGCCCCGTCGGCCGGTTCTCCTCCGGCCCGCATCAGGGCGTCTGCCTCCCGTACGCGGTCGGCCCACCGGACGAGCCGGGGTTGCGCGGTGCCCGCCGCGAGCCGCTCCCTCAGGTCCTCCGCGCGCCGTACGAGTTCCGCGCGCTGCGCCGCGTGGACGGAGTTGACGCGGCTGTGCACGGCCGCGCCCGGCAGCAGCGGCACCTCCTCGACCCAGCGCCAGCCCGCGGCGTGCCGGCGGAGCCAGCGGGCGGCGGTGAGGGGATCCATGCCGAGGCCGTACGCGGTGGCGTGCGCGAGGTCCGCCGCGCGGGTCAGCCGGTCCGCGGCGCCGCGGAGCCCCCGCAGCGCCTCCAGGGCGGCCCGCGTCGAGTCGGTGAAGACCTCCTCGGCGACCGGCAGGGCCTCGGGGCCTCCGTATCGGCCGGTCTCGGGCGCGTAGGGCACGGTGCGGACCTCGCCGTGGCGGGAGGGCCACGGCCCGGGCACGGACGGCACCTCCTTCGCCGCCAGGGCCAGTTCCTCGGGCAGTCGGGCGAGGGCTTCCGTGTGCGGGCCGCGCACCCGGATCCGTACGTGGGGACCGTCCTCCCCGTACCGGATGAAGAACCACCGGTCGGCGTGTCCGGACTCCACCAGACCGTCCAGGAGCGGGGCGGCGGCCCCGAGGAGGAAGGTGTCGGTCTCCTCGGCACCGCAGTGCAGGAACAGGTGGTGGCTGTGCCAGGTGCCGGTCGTCGTCGTCACGTGGTTCCTCGGGGTGGGCGCGGAGCGGGCGTGGGCGGGGGTGGTGGGGTGGTGTCCCGGGTCGGCGATGGGGTCAGGGGAAGGGGTCAGGGGAAGGGGTGCGGGTGGAACGTCAGGTCCTCGTGGCGCAGCGGGCGGGCCGTGCGGCCGAGCCGGTACGGCACCTCCAGCAGCCGGGGCAGGCCCCGGGTGCGGCGGTTGACGTGCCCGAAGGTCATCGGCAGTGATCCGGGCACCACCGTCTTCACGCAGTGCAGGCCCAGGCGTTCCCGCGTACCCGGCTCGCTCTGGTCGACGGTGATGACCTCCAGGCCGGTCGCCGCGAGCCGCTCCACGGTGGCTCCGAGGAGGTGGCCGGGGTCGTGCACCGGTGCGGGCGCGCCCGGCCAGGCCTCCTCGACCGTGAGGGCCGGCGCGGCGGCCGTCAGGAACTCCCAGCGCGGCAGCGCCTCGGGGAGGGTGTTGAGCCCGACGTGGTCGTCCAAGGTGACCACCAGGTCCGGTCGGTCCAGCATCGGCCGCAGTCGCCGCGGGTCGCGCGGGCCGCCCTCGTCGGCCGGGCGGTGCACCGACTCCAGGACGTTGGTGACCACTTCGGCCACCGCGGAGCGGATCGCCGCGCGGGGGTCGTGGTGGGCCCCCGCCGCGAGGAACATGCGGGGCGCCGCCGGGTGGGTGCCCTCGTAGCGACAGACGGCGAGCACGGAGGGGATGCCGAAGTCGTTGGTCGCGTCCAGCAGGACCAGCCGGTAGCCGACCGCCGCCGCCCGGTCCGCGAGGAGGGCCGTGTCGAGGTCCCCGGCCGGCGCCTCGACGCGGCGCAGGGGCGTCGCCGCGTACCAAGCCATCAGGAAGGCGTCCCGTTCGGCGACCTCGAACAGGCCGTAGAGCGCCGCCTCTTCGGGGCTGTTGCCCAGTCCGCAGCCGTTGGACGACTCGTAGACCACGCGCGGACGGCCGGGTCCCGGCGGGTCCCAGTACGCCACGTGCTCGGGCACGGCCGTCACCCGCTGCCGGGTGAGCGACCAGCCGTGCACCCAGTCCAGTTCGAGGTCCGGCGCGTACGGGACGGTCCGGGACGCCGGGTGCCCCTGGTGGGCGGGGTCCGGCAGGCCCAGCCGCTCCGGGTCCACCGCCCGGTCGGGACCCAGTTCGGCGAAGGAGGCGCGCAGCGCGGTGCGGCGGCCGGTGGGACGCATCCCGGCGTACCGCTCGACGGCCTCGAACAGGGCGATCCGCTCGCTGCCGGCGAAGTCGCCCGCGCGGCCGTATCCGGCGCCGTCGGCGAGCCGACCGTCCGTGACGAACGCACTCGTCAGGGAGAAGGCCGAGTCCTCCGCCCGGAGCAGTCGGCGGACCGGACCGAACCGCGTGTCGTGGAGGGCCGCGCGCAACCCGTACGGGGTGGTGCGGGGGTTGGGAGCGCGCAGGACGTACGGGTCCGGCAGCGGACGGGGTGCCGAGGGCAGCGGTGCCACCCCGGCCGGGGAATCCGCCGGCAGCGGTCGGCACACCTCGCAGCCACCGACCGGGCGGACGCGGTGGGTCGACCAGGTTCCGCGTCCCAGGTGCAGGACGTGGACCGCGGCGGTGCGGGCCTCCGAGTGGTCGCGGCCCGGCTCGCCCTCCTGACGCCCTTCCTCCCCGCCCTGCTCCTCGTCAGGTTCCGCGTCGCGCTTCCCGCCCTGCTGCTCGTCGTCCAGGAGGCCCAGCGCCAGGGCGGCCAGGGAGCCGCCGAGCGCCAGTGACGGTACGCCCGCCAGCGCCATGCCCGGGCTGCGCCACGGGACCCGGCCGCCGTCCGTGGCCAGCCGCTGGTACTCGGCGCAGGACAGGCAGGCCGCCGCACCGGGCCGGAGCACCGGGCCGATCACGGCCAGCGGCCCGTCCAGCCGTACGGGTACGAGCGCCACCGGACGCCCGAGCCCCAGCCGACCGAGCTCCTCGGCCCCGCCGAGCGTCCATCCGGTCAGCAGGACGACGGCCGGTCCGAGGACGTGCTCCCGCGCGGCCTCGACGCCGTCGTACAGCGGGACCGGCAGCGGGCCGAGGAGGTCCCGGGCCGGGATGGGCGGGGTGTCGGGAAGGACGGTCATCGGGGCATCCTCGGGGTGGGTAGGACGGTGAACCCGTGGGCGCGCAGCAGGTCGGCGAGGGCGGGAGCCCGGTCCGGGCCGACCGGCTGCTCGGGGAGGGCCGTTCCCGTCAGCCGGGCCAACGCCTCCTGGAAGGCGTCCTCGCGGGCGGCCGTCCCCGCGAGCCAGCCTCCGGTCCAGCCGGCGTCCTCCCAGTCGGCCGGGGGCGCCCCGGACACGGCCAGCGGCGCGACGGCGCCGCCCGAGGGGCGGGCCCGTCCGATGCTCGGCCCGGCGGCGCGGCCCGCCACCGCGGCCACCGCCGCCAGTGCGGCGTACGCCGCCGCGTCACCCGGGGTCGCCTCGACGGCGTCGCCGAGCGGCTGCGGCACCGCGCCGTAGCGCCCGTCGGACGGTGCCTCCCAGTGCACGACGGCCCGGTACGCCTCCTCACCCGGGACGATCCGGAAGACCTCCAGCCGGGCGGGCACGCCCAGGCGGCCCGTCAGGGTGCTCCACCAGTGCCGGACCTGCGGGTGCCCGGACCAGGCGTGCTCCGCCAGGGGCTGCCGCCCGTCGGCGGCGAAGCGGCGGGACACGTCCTCGCGCAGGGCCCGACCCCGGGCGTGCCCGGGGTTCGCCCCGACGGTGTATCCGCCCTGCGGTGCGGCTTCGTCGAGGAGGTGTTCGGCTGCCCGGCAGAACACTTCGAGGCGGGCCAGGTCCAGTCGGGCCGCTCCCCCGACGGCCCGGACACCCGGGGCGGGAGGTCCGGGCAGGAGGCAGGCGGCGAGCGGAACGGGGAGTTGTCGCAGCTCCCCCGGCAGGGGTTCGGGCAGCGCTCCGCACCGGGCGTCGGTGAGGACGGCCACTCGGCGCAGAGCCTCGCCCGCAGTGGTGGCGGGGGCGGCGGCGGTGCGTCGGTCGGCGTCGATCCGGTCGGGGCCGAGCCAGGTGCGGTACTCGGCCCTCGGTGGGCGGGAGTCCGCGAGGAGCACGGCGGGCAGGCCGGGCTGGAGCGCGCCGTCGTCGCCCTCGGTCGACGGGTCGGCGAGCCCGGCCGCCGCGCTCAGCAGTCGGTGGGCGGCGGCTCCGGCGAGCAGCGGGACCAGCGCGTCGGACCGTGCGGACGCGCCGCGGCCGAGCCGGGCCGCCAGGGCCGCCGCGTCGGAGCGGGCCTGGGAGGTGCTGCCGGGCGCGGTGACCCAGCCGGTGCCGCCGGAACACCCGACGGCGAGTGCCCGGTCCGGGCCCCCGCCGAGGACCCGCAGCAGGATCGGGCCCTCGGTGAGGTGCGGGTCGGCGGTGTACGTGACGTGCAGCCCGCCCCGGGTCAGGGCTTCGCCGACGGACCGGGCGAGCGGCCCCTCGGGAGCCCCGGCGAGGACCTCGGCGCGGGCGGCGGCGAGGGCGGCCTCGGCGCGGGCGGGGTGCTGGGCGCTCGCCCCGAGCCACCGTGCGAGCGGGCCGGGGGTGGTCGGGTCGGAGCCGTTCGGCGCGGGCGGGCGGGCGGCGGGTTCCGTCACGAGCAGGTCGTGGGCGTCGAGTTGCGCGAGGAGGGTTTCCACGGCGGTGCGCAGGGCCGAGCCGGGATCCGTCCCGTCGAGGAGGTCCTCGACGCCCCCGTCCGCCAGCACCGCCTCCAGCCGTCGCCACAGTCGGGGCAGGGCGGGGCTGCCCTCCAGGGTGAGGTTCCCGCGCCGCCCCCGCAGGTGCAGGCCGTCGCGCAGCGGGGTCACGGCGACCCCGGGGCGCAACCTGCGTACGGGCCGTCCGGGGAGGGACGGTGCGGGAGCGACCGGCGAGGGGGCCGGGGGCCCGGGAAGCGCCGTGCCCGCCCGGGTGGCGGGCACGGCGGCGCCCGGAGTCGGAACGGTCGGCGTCGGATCGGTCGGCGCAGGGACGGTCGGCGTCGCATCGGTCGGCACGGGGACGGTCCATGTCGCATCGGTCGGCACGGGGACGGTCGATGTCGCATCGGTCGGCGCGGGTCGGGTGCGGGGGGTCATGCGCGGTGCTCCTTCGTGCCCGCGCCCGCGGCAGCGGCGAGTTCGGTGCGCCAGTCGCAACCGGTCAGCGCGGGGACCGCGCGCACGACCAGGTGGGCCGCCAAGTACCGCTCGACCGGGAGCACGTCACAGATGGCGAGGAGCCGGTACAGGGCGTTGGTGCACGCCCGGTACACCAGGTAGTCGGGGCGGCTCCACATCCTCCCGTCGGGGTCGGACCGGGCGAGCAGGCGGTGGAACTCGCTGTAGCCCGTGCGGGTTTCGTGGTTCCAGCGCTGCGCCGCCGCCGCGTCGCCGGTGGCGGCGGCGCGGGCCCGGTACTCCTGTGGGACTCCGTGGAGGTCGGCGCCTTCGTCGTACCGGCCGCGGGTCAGCCGCCAGGCGTCCCGCGCGTACTGCGCCCAGGCCCGTTCCCAACCCTGGGCGTCGCCGTCGGCGATCCGTCCGACGAGGGCGGTGACGGCGCCGCCCGCGCGGTCCCAGTGGCTGTCGAAGCGTTCCCGCAGGCGGCCGTGCGGATCCTCGTGGAGGAGGTGGTCCTCCAGGTGGGAGACGTACGACCAGTGGCCACCGGCCAGTCCCCCGGGGTGGGCACCGGCGTGCGCGGCGAGCGCGGTCACCGCGAGCCGCAGCCGGGCCCCCGCGGTGTCGCCCTGCTCCCCCAGGTATCCGGCGCCCGCCTCCAGCGCGCCGAGGCCGGTCCGCAGCAGGTCGTCGCGCAGCGCGGCGCCGTCCTCACCGAGGAGGGCGCGTACGGAGGAACGGTCGGCGGGCTCCGTGCGGACGGTGTTGTCCGGGGCGATGGGTCCGTAGGGCGGGGCGATGAGTTCGGCGCGGCCCGCCTCCGCGGCCAGTTCCAGCAGCCGGGCCTCGGTGAGGTCACCCCGGGAGGGGTGCGCCGCCATCCAGGCGCGGATCCGGGTGGCCGCGGACTCGGCGGCGGCCGCCACCTGTTCGGGCGGCCCTTGGAGGCGCAACCGTAGGTGGGGGCCGTGCAGCCAGTGCCGTTCGACGTGTGCGGCCAGCCCCGTGGCCGCCGCGGAACGGGCCGACGGCAGGAGCGCCTCCCGCAGCAGCGGCGCCTTGACGGGCTGGCGGTAGGAGGCGACGACGTCGCGGACGCCTGTGGTGCGGGGGCGTGCTCCTCGCACGGTGTCCTCCTGTGCGGTCGGTGGGTGGGTCATACCGGCCGCCCGGGCCGGTTGACCTCCAGGACGAGTTCGGTGGCCCACGTCGGGGCGGCCAGGCCGCCGGGGGCGGGCAGTGCCTCTTCGAGGACCGCGCCGGTGTCGTGGCGGGCCAGCCATTTGGGCAGGCAGCGCAGGTGCAGGGCGTTCCCGAGGTCGACGAACTGCGGCTTGGGGCGGCTCAGTCGGTTCAGGAAGTCCTCGGCCCCGCGCCCGGTGGGGGTGGTGCCCGCCGGGTGCAGGAAGAGCTGTTCCGGCAGGTCCAGCAGGGCGCGCCAGCGGGCGGCCACCTCGGCCGGGTGGGGGGTGGCGGCCAACTCCGCGCGCAGGGCCCGAACCGAATCGGGGGGCAGGACCCAGCGGGCCCGTCGGAGCACGACCTGCCGGTGGCGCAACCGGGGGCTGCGGGTCACCGTGCCGCCGGGAGCGGGGAGCGGTGTGCGGGGGATGAGGGGCCGGAAGTCGACCGTTCCGTGGGGGTGGTCGCTCAGGTGGGCGCCGAGGCGGTGCGGCAGGAGGACGGGGGCGAGGAAGCCGGCGTAGAGCACGTCGAGGAGTTCGCCGGTGGTCCGCAGCCGGAAGCGCACCTGGTCGGTGGTCCGGTCGTGGACGAGTTCCAGGTCGGCTTCGGTGAGGGAGGCGGTGCGGCGGTCGGTGCCGATCTCGTCGGGGACGAGCAGCGGGTGGAGGTTGGCGTTGAACCCGCCCACGGGGCGGATCTGGGCGGCCCGGGCACCGGGGCCCAGGCCGTGGCCGATCTGTCGGGAGACGGCGGCGCGCGCGGCGGGGTCCAGGGCGTCCAGGAAGCGGCTGCTGAAGCGGCCCCAACCGCCGTACACGTGATTGACGCAGAGCAGGTCGTGGCGCGGGTCGCGTTGGAGGAAGTACGCGTAGCTCAGGGGCCGTTCGCGGGTCCAGTCGGGCAGGTGCGCGCCGAGGGTGCTGAGGAGGTCCGGGGGCAGGACCAGTTCGTGGGCGCCGGCGGGTGCGGCGACCGCGGCTTCCCGGACGGCGTCGATGACGACGGAGCGCAGGGCCAGGAGTTCGGTCGCCCCGGTGGGCAGTGGGGTGCCGTCCCGCGGGTCGAGCACGGGGAGGCGGGCGGCGGTGTCCCAGGCGTCGGTGACCTCGGTGCCGAACTCCCACGGGTGGGGGCAGGTACCGCCGGGGCCGTAGCGGGCGACGAAGCGGTCGCGGACGACGCGGCGGACGAGGTGGCCGAGGTCGAACAGTTCGGCCAGCGCGGTGATCTCGCCGAGGGCCTCGTGGTCGGGCGCGCCGAGGAACCCGTCGAGGGCGAGGGCGTCGGGGGCGACGACGTCCTCGGTGAGGACGGTGAGCGGGGCGGAGACGGACGGGACGGGACGCCCCGCGTCGGTCAGTTCGTCCCGCCAGCGCCGGGACAGGTCGGCGAGCAGGGCGGGGCGATCGGTGGCGGGGGTCCCGGCGAACGAGGCGGTCAGCCGGCCGAGTTCGTCGAGCCGGTCGGCGCGCGCCGCGTCCTCGGCGTGGTGCGCGCCGAACGTGCGCAGCCAGTCGGCGAGGCGCCCCAACGGGTCGTCGTCCTGCGGCGGGACCGGGTCGGCGGGCACGAGCAGGCCGGCCTCGACGAGGCGGTCGAGGTACCCGACGGCCGCCTCGGCCCCGTTCACCTTGCCGATGCCGCTGCCGGGTGCGGTCAGGCAGGCGGCCAGCATGCCGGTGAGGTCGTCCAGGGGCACGGGTTCCGCCGCCCGGCCGGTGAGGAGGTGCAGCGGGCCGGCATGGGTGAGCTCCGCCTCGTCCTCGCCGGCCACCAGGTGGCGTCCGCCGGCGAAGGCGGTCCGGTCGCGGGAGTACGCGGCCCGTCCGCCGGTGATCCGCGCCGTGCTGGTGATGCGGTGGGGCAGCGTCGTGCGGCGGTGGGGGGCGTCGAGGAGGGCGACGGTGAGGGCGGACGTCAGGGTCCGGTTGACCTTCACCACGGAGCGCAGGGGTACGCGGAGCAGGGGTGCGGCGCCCCAGGAGGGGACGGTGGGGCCGGCGGGCTCCTCGGCGAGGGGGCCCCAGCCGACGGCGGTGAACCAGGACAGGGGGCTGGTCTTGGTGCTGGCCCGCAGGGCGTAGCGCAGCACGGTGGGTTCCTCCTTGCGGGCCCGGCGGTCGGTCGCGCCGGTGGCGGCCCGTTCCACGGCCCGGAGCAGGTCGGCGCTGGTGGAGGCGACGGCCCGGGCGAGGGCCGGTTCGCGGCAGAGGGTGGCGAGCTGTGCGCGTTCGGCGGCCAGGGCCCGCTCGGTGGCGGCGTCGAGCCGGGTGAGGAGGAGGGCGCGGCGCGTGCGCAGGGCGGTCCAGGCGGCGAGCGCGGGCACCCGGTCGGGCAGGTCCCCGAGGCGTTCCAGCAGGGCGGGGCGGGGGTCGCGCCCGTTGTGCAGGGCTCGTCGCAGGGGCAGTACGACGTCGCGGTGGAAGTCGTCGGGGTGGTCGCCGCGGCTGTCGTGCAGGGCGTCGCAGAGCGGCCCGACGAGGTGGAGCGACTCGGCGTCGATGCGGTGGAGTTCGGCGGCGAGCGCACGGTATGCGGCGGCGTCGGGCGCCTGGGCCGGATGCGCGAGGACGGTGGCCCGGACCAGCGCGTACGGCGCGGACCGGACCGGCCGACCGGCTGCGGCGCGCGGCGACTGCGACGGATCCGTCGCGAGTCCGGTGGGCCGGTGCTGCGGCGGACCCGTCGCGACGCCGGCGTGCTGGGGCCGCGGTGGCCCCGTCGCGGCACCGGTGTGTTGTGGCTGCGGCATGCCGCTCCCCGTCCTGTGTGTGGTGGCGCGGGCCTCCCGCCGCACGCGGGGTGCGGCGGGAGGCGTCCGGCATGCCGGTGGTCGGTGGTGGGTCAGCCCACGGGGATTTCGCCGGCGTCCGGTTGGGCGCAGGAGGAGGAGCCCTGGCAGGAACACGAGCCCCATGAGGCTCCGCCTTCGGGGAGGGCGGCCGTGTCGCGCATGGACGTCACGGTGAGGTCACCGAGATCGAGGTCCTCGATCTCGAATTCGGGTGCGGGCCGGGCTTCGGACATGGATGTCTCCTTCACTGGACGGTCGATGGGATCGGTGCGGGGTGTGTGGCGGGCGTCGGTCAGCCCGTGGACACACCGATCTCAAGCTGCGGGTCGACGCAGCTGGACGAGGCCACGCAGGAGCAGGCGCCCCCGGCCGCGGCGCCCTCGGGCAGGGCGCCCTTGTCGCGCATGGACGTCACGACGAGGTCGCTGAGGTCGAGGTCGAGTTCCTGGAGGTCGAGATCGATGGTGCTCGCGAAATCGGGCACAGATGTCTCCCAGAAGTGGAGGCGATAGCCGAATGTGCACGGAACAGAACGCCGCACTCCGCGGCTCGGGTCGTCCGATATTCGGAGAGCGCTGTTCCAAAAAAGTATGGCAAGGCCGATCGAGCTGCTGCAAGCAATTCCGGAATGCATCGGACGTCCCGAATGGGCACGTCCGAATTGCGCTTTCGGCGGCCGAAAAACATGGGACCACCGATGAGAACCGGCCTCTTCCGTGCAAGGCCCAGAATCGCCCGGACCGCTATAAGGACGCTGGAAAGTCCATCGAGGTCACATCGACGGGACGCGGGCCGGCCCGGGGTGGAATTCACCTGGAATTCCACCCCGGGCCGGGGTGCGGATCGGGCGGCCGTCCTTTCGTCCGGGCGGGAGCCGACGGGGGGCCGGTCGGGCCGTCAGGCCTTGATGTGCGGCAGGATCCGGTCCAGGCCGCGCGGCAGCCACCAGTTGGCGCGACCCGTCAGGAACATGACCGACGGCACCATGACGAGCCGGACGACGGTCGCGTCGATGATCACACTGACGGCCAGCCCCAGCGCGAGCATCTTGATGACGACGGTGGGCGAGGCGGCGAACGACAGGAACACCACCGTCATGATCAGTGCGGCGCTGGAGATGACCCGGCCGGTCACGGCGAGCCCGGTGCCCACGGCGTGCTGGTTGTCCTTCCGGGCGCGCCAGTCCTCGGCGATGCGGGACAGCAGGAAGATCTCGTAGTCCATGGACAGTCCGAAGGTGATGGCGAACATCATCATCGGCACGTACGACTCGATGGGCACCGGCCCCGTCAGGCCCAACAGGGCCGATCCCCAGCCCCATTGGAAGACGGCGACGAGCACCCCGTACGAGGCGGCGGTGGTGGCGAGGTTGAGGAGGACGGCCTTCAGCGGGATGACCAGACTGCGGAAGACGGTCATCAGCAGCAGGAAGGAGGCGATGAGGACGAGGCCGATGATGAGCGGCAGGCGCTCGGTGACGGTGTCACGGAAGTCGAGCTGACCCGCGGTGGTGCCGGTGAGGTGGGCGGTGGCTCCGGTGTCCGCCATGGCCTGCGGGAGGGTGCGGTCGGTGAGCCGGTCGAAGAGGGCGCCGGTGGCGGCCTCCTGGGGACCGGTGACGGGGGTGACCGTCGAGGTCAGGATCCTGCCGTCGGCGCTCGCCCGCGGCGGGGTCGCGCGCGCGACCCCGGGAGTGGCCCGGAGTGCCTCCCCGAGTTGCCGACCGATGTCGGCGGCGCCGCGCGTCGCGTCGCTCAGGTCCACCACGACGAGGAGGGGGCCGTTGGCACCCGGCCCGAACCCGGGGCCCTCGGCGTCGGAGATCCAGGTGTAGGCGTCGCGCGTGCTGCTGCCGACCGGGTCGGAGCCGCTGTCGACGTGGCCGAGCCGCATGGAGAACATCGGTACGGCGCAGAGGGCGAGGAGCGCCGTACCCGCCAGGAGGAACGCCCAGGGGCGGCGTGCCACGCGGGCGGCGTAGCGGTGCCAACCGTCCCGGTCGCCGGACGTCTCGGCGACGGGACGGCGCACGTGGACGCGGTCGATGCGTCGGCCGACCAGTCCGAGCGCGGCGGGCACCAGGGTGACGGCGGCGGCGGCGGTCATCACCACGGCGATGGTCGCGGCGAGTCCGAGCTTGCCGATGAAGCCGATCCCGCAGGCGTAGAGGCCGAGGAGGGCGACACCGACGGTCAGGGCGGCGACGAGGACGGCGTGGCCGCTGGTGGCGGTGGTCCGGCCGGCGGCCTCGACGGGATCGCGGCCCTCCATGAGGTCCTGCCGGTAGCGGGTGGTGAGGAAGAGGGCGTAGTCGATGCCGACGCCCAGGCCGAGCATGGCCGCGAGGGTGGGGGCCGCGGTGGCGAAGGCGACGGTGCCCGCGACGATGCCGACCACGCCCATGCCGACGCCCACCCCGACCAGCGCGGTGGCGATGGGCAGGAGCGCGGCGGCGACGCTGCCGAAGGCCAGGAGCAGGATGACGAGCGCCGCGGCGAGTCCGGTGAGTTCGGCGGAGACGTCGTCGGCCGGCGGCCGGACGATCTGGTCGAGGTCGCCCCCGTAGCCGACGCCGACGCCGGCCGCGCGGGCCGGTTCGGTGGCTTCGTCCAGTTCGTCGGTGTAGGGGTGGCCGAGCGACTTCAGGGGCGCGTCGAAGGACACGACGCTGTAGGCGGTGCGGCCGTCCTCGCTGGTCACGGGGGCCGAGGCGGCGGTGACGTGGGGCAGGGCGGCGAGTCGGGCGATCGTGTCGGAGACCGCCGGACCGTGGTCGGCGACCTTGCCGGAGTCCACGTGGAGGACGACCTTGCCGCTCGGCGCCTCGGCGGCCGGCTCGGAGGCCTTGAGCAGGCCGGCCCCGGTGTGGGTGGCGGTGCCGGGCAGGCTCACCTGGTCGCTGTAGCCGGCGCCGACCAGGTGCCGTCCGGCGAGCGCGGCGCACATGACGAGCAGCCAGGCCGTTATCACCCACAGCGGGTGGCGGGCGCAGAACGCACCGGTACGGGCGAGCCGGGAGGGCGGCGCCCCGTCCGGGAATGGCGGTGCGGCGGGGGGGACCTCGGGCAGGGCAGACGTCACGGCGGCTCCAAAAAGTGGCAGTACTGCCAAGAGACACTAGGTCACACATGACAGGGCTGACAATTGACATGCCTGCCGCCATGGGTAGGGTGGCTCCATGGCACCCGAGACCACCCCGCCCGGCCTGCGCGAACGCAAGAAGGAGCAGACCCGTCGCACCCTTCGTGCGTGCGCGGCCCAACTCTTCGCCGAGCGGGGGTACGCCGCGACGACGGTCACCGACATCGCGGCGGCCGCGAACGTGTCGGAGCGCACGTTCTTCCGGTACTTCGAGAACAAGGAGTCCCTGCTGCTGCCGGACAGCGCCGAGTTGTTCGCCTTCATCGAGGCCGCCCTGGCCGCACGCCCCCGCGACGAGGACCCCCTCGACGCGGTGTGCCGCGCCCTGTTGGAGGCCGCGGTGCCGTTCGCGCGGAGCACCCTGGCGGGTCTGACCCACTCGCTGGCGGGCACCGAGGGGCAGGCACTGATCCGGTCCCGCCTGATGCAGGCGTTCATCGAGTTCGAGGACCGCCTGGCGCTCCTCGTACTGGAGCGCCTCCCGGCCGACCTGCCCGATGCCGACCTCCGCGCGAACGTGATCGCCTGCTCGGCCCTCTCGGCGGCGCGTGCCGTGCTGCGCACCCAACGGGCCCGCCGTGAGGCCGGTACCGCCGGGGACGCCGCACCGCTCCTGCCCAAGGCCTTCGACCTGCTCGCCCTCGCCCGGAACGGAACACCCGCACCGTGAAAAGCCCTCGCCGCAAGACCCTGCTCGTCACCGCCGCCGCCTGTCTGGTGGCGACCGCCGCGACCGGGACGGTGAACCTCGTGGCCCTCCAGCGGGCCGAGGGGGAGGTCGTCGACGCGGCGACCTGCCGACTCGGTGCGGCCGGGGCGGTCAGCGCCGACCTCGACGGCCCCCTCGCCGGACTGCGCGCCCTCACCGGCGACATCGGAACCGTTCGCGTCCGCGCGGAGGGCGTGCGACGGGAGGGCACCGACATGGACGTCGAGGCGGTGCTCAAGGACGTGTCACGCGACGGCGTGGGCGGGGGGACCGCCACGGCCACCGTCCCCTACGCCTCCCTGAACCGGCGTGCGGAGCGGGAGGCGGGCGACGCCGCCTCCGGCCTGGTCCTGGGCACGGACGGCAAGGACCTCACGCTCACGGGCGACGCGGGCGGTACGGGGTTGCCCGTAACGGTCAGGACGACCCTGTCCACCACCGCCGACAGCGTCACCGTCACCCCGGCCGCCGTCCGACTGTTCGGCCGTGACATACCGGTGGACCGGCTGGCGTCCCTGCCCTTCGGATCCGGCATCGCCGACAAGTTGAAGCCCCGCACGATCGGCCTGGGGGACCTCCCGGACGGGGTCGGGCTCACCGGGGCGCGGGCCACCGGTGCCGGACTCGTCCTCTCCTTCGCCCTGACCGGCGGGGACCTGGGGACGTCGGGCACCGGCGACTGCGTCACCCGGGAGGCCTGAGCGGGGTCAGCGACGGGTCGTCGCCGGGTTCAGCACCAGGGCACGTTGGTGTAGTTGTGCACGTAGCGGGCCGACACCCAGCCGTCGCCGTGCAGCCGGTACCAGGTGTCGTTGCCCTCCACCCATTTGGCCTCGGTCCGGCACGCCAGTTTCACCTTCTGCCACGGGGCGAGGGTGCCGACGACCCGGGCCGTGGTGGTCGGGGACGAGCGGACCTTCACCCCCGACGAGCTGACGACCAACCCCTCCGCGTACGACCCCGACGCCAGGGCGGTCCCGGTGAGGAGAACGGCCGTGACGGCGGCCACCGGCGCCACCACGGCGATCTTCCTGAACATGCGCATCCGCGCTTCCCCATCTCCACTGCCGGCAATGCCGGACGTTCCTCGATACCGCTGGACGGCCGTGCGGGACACGGCACCGCAATGGACCTTGCGCCGCCACCGGCCGCCGGACGGTCCGGCACACCGTGCGTTCCCCCGGACGGCGCACGCGCGGAGCCGGTGATATGACTGGGGGATGGCAAAGGCCCCGCCCTCGTCCCCCGACGAACGGGTCCGGTACGGCCGGGCGCGGCGCAAACGGCTGCCCCGGTCGGAGCACGCGGCGACGCCCTCGCAGGAGAACCGCCCCGACCCGGTGGCCGTGCTGGCGGCGCAGGGCGCGGACCGGCTGCCCGACCTGCTGCCGCTGCGGTACTCCCGGATGGCGGCCGGCTCGTTCGCCTTCCTGCGCGGCGCGGTGGCCGTGATGAGCGCCGACCTCGCGGCGGCGCCGCACACCGGGTTGATGGTGCAACTGTGCGGGGACGCGCACCTGCTGAACTTCGGGCTGTACGCCTCTCCCGAGCGGGCCCTGCTGTTCGACCTGAACGACTTCGACGAGACGCTGCCCGGCCCGTTCGAATGGGACGTGAAACGACTTGCGGCGAGCGTGGCCGTAGCGGCCCGGGACAACGGACACGGCGACAAGGCCGCCCGGCGAGCGGCCGGGGCGGCCTCGGCGGCGTACCGGCGGAACATGCGCCGGCTGGCCGGGCTGGGCGAACTCGCCGTCTGGTACGAGCGGGTGGACAGCGCCGAGGTGCTGCCCCTGGTACGGCGGCGGCACCGCGAGCGGGTCGCGTCCGGACTGGAGCGGGCCCGGCGGCGGACCAGTCTCCAGGCACTGGACAAGCTGGCGGAAGTGGTGGACGGCAGGCTCCGGATCCGGTTCGAACCACCGCTGCTGGAGCCGGTGACCTCCCTCGACGAGGCCATGGTGGAGCAGGTGTTCCGGGAGTACCGGGCGTCGCTGCCGGAGGAGCGGCGGATGTTGCTGGACCGCTTCCACGTGGTGGACGTGGCCCGGAAGGTGGTGGGTGTCGGCAGTGTCGGCACCCGCTGTTTCGTGGTGCTCCTGACGGGTCGCGACGACGCGGACCCGCTCTTCCTCCAGATCAAGGAGGCGGTGCCGTCGGTGTTGGAGGCCCACCTCGGGCGGTCGGCGCACCGGCACTCCGGACACCGGGTGGTGGCGGGGCAGCGGCTCCTGCAGGCGGCCGGCGACATCTTCCTCGGCTGGGCCACCGGCCCCGAGGGCCGGCACTTCTACTGGCGGCAGTTGCGGGACATGAAGGGCTCGGCCGATGTCGCCGGCATGGATCCGCTGCTGCTGGAGGGCTACGCCCGCCTGTGCGGCCGCACGCTGGCCCGTGCGCACGCGCGGACCGGCGACCGGTTCGCGATCGCCGGGTACCTGGGCGCGGGTGATTCCTTCGACGAGGCGGTCACCCGCTTCGCCCTGGACTACGCGGACCTGACGGTCGCCGACCACGCCGCGCTCACTGCGGCCCTGACCGACACCGACAACCCCGCGCACACCGCGCACCCGTCGGGGCACGGCCGCACCGGGACGCGGGGAGCGCCCTGACCCCTCCCCACCTTTCCGGGACGGGGCCGAGGCGCGGGGAACGCCCTGGCACTCGGCCCCCCACCGACTCACACCACCGGGATGCGCACCCTGACGGCCTTGCCCGACTCCCCCGCCACCAGGGAGAGTCGACCGCCGAACTCGGCCGCCATCAGTTGCACCATCAGCAGTCCCCGGCCGCTCTCCGACTCCGGGTCCGCCTCGGCGCGCGGTGAGGGCAGCCGCGGCAGCCCGGCCCCCTGGTCGGCGACCTCCAGTCGGAGCCACCCCCCACCCCGGGACACACCGACCCTCATGCGCCCGACGGCCGCGTGCTGCACGACGTTGCCGACGAGTTCACTGACGGCGAGCAACAGCACCTCGACCACCTCCCGCGACACCCGCCACTCACCGAGGGGCCGCCCGCACGCGGAGGCGGGGGCGGGTGGTGCGCCGGGCGGTGCGCAGGGCATGGACGGCGCGGGGTCCGCGGGTCTGCCGACGGGGGTGAGCATGGAGTGCTCCAGGAGGGGGAAGGCCGCGCGTCCACCGGGACGGCTCGTGCAACCGGCCGGGAAGTCATCCGAACCATGGGCTTGTGGTCAGCGGAAACGCGTCGCTAGTGTTCTGATTACACGTGTAACACGTTACGCCTCCCCCGGTGATCCGCGCAAGCATTTCGGACAAACGTCACGAACCCTGCGCCCGCGCCGGGACCCGCCGGCCACACGGCCGCGCCGAATCGGAAGGGCCGCAATGACGCAATCCCCCACGGCCGGGTTCGACCTCGCCGACATGACCTGGCCTCCCCCGCCCTACCAGCCCCCCGTGCCGCCCCGGACGGAGGCCGACGGCGTACGCCTCTTCGACGGGGTCACGTACGCGACGACGCCGGGGTTCCGTCCGCGGCTGCTCGACGTGCGGACACCGGCGGGCGAGGGCCCCTTCCCCGCGGTGGTCTGGATCCACGGCGGCGGCTGGCTGGAGGGCGACCGTCGCTACCCGCCGCCGACCGTTCCCGCCGACCTCCTGCACGGGGCGGTCCTCGGCGCCGGCCTCGCCCTCGTGTCCGTCGACTACCGCCACAGCCTCGAAGCCCCCTTCCCCGCCCAACTGCACGACGTGAAGGCCGCGATCCGCTACGTCCGTGCCTTCTCCGAGGTCCTGGGCATCGATCCGGACCGGATCGGCGTCTGGGGCGAGTCCGCGGGCGGCCACCTGGCGGCCCTCGCCGGGCTGGTCGGCCCCGGCAGCCCGAACGGCGCCGCGCTGGAGGGCGCGCACGGCGTCGGCTCCGGGGACACCGGGGTACGGGCCGTCGTCGACTGGTACGGGGTCTCCGACCTGCCGGCCCTGGCCGAACACCCCATGCCCGCGCTGCCCGGCGGGGTCGAGTTCCCCGACCCGTACGCGGCCCTGCTGGGCGGCACCGAGGCCGAACGTCCGGCGCTGGCCCGCGCCGCGAGCCCGGTGACATACGCCGACGGCGCGAACCCGCCGCCGTTCCTCCTGGTCCACGGCACGCGGGACGGACTGGTTCCGTACAGCCAGAGCGAGGCCCTCGCACGGGTGTTGACGCGCGCCGGGGGCGAGGCCACGCTGCGGCCCGTGGACGGCGCCGACCACATTTTCCTCGGCTCGCCCGACATCGAGGGGATCGTCGCGGAGAGCGTCGCCTTCCTCGCCGACCACCTCAGCGCCGGGGCCTGATCCCGGGGGCCCGGTCCCGGGCCCTCCACGCGCGGTCCGGCCGCGACGGCGTCCTCGCCCACCGCATCCGAGGACGCCTCCGGCCGGTCCCGCCCATCCCGCACGCCTCGGTCCTGACCCGTACGCCTCGGTCCTGCCCACCCCGCACGTCCTCACGGCCGCGTCCGCACCCGCGGTCCGGAAAGGTAGTGATGTCCACCTCCCCCGCACCCACCGCCCCGCCCCTTCCCACCGGCAGACCCGGCGCCTCCGGGACCAACCGCGGCCGGGGCGCGCTCGCGTCGGGCCTGCTGTTCCTCGGAGGCGCCGCTCTCCTGGCCCTCGTCGTCCGCCCGGACGTCACGAATCCGCCCTTCCAGGGACTGGACGAACGCTGGCTGCGCTGGATGGGCGGTCCCCACGAAGGGCCGTACGCCGCCGTCGCGGCCGCGCTCAACTGGTTCGGCGGCCCGCCCGGAATCGTCGTCCCTCTCGCCCTGCTCGCCCTCCTGCTGGTCCGGCGGCGTTGGGTCTCCGCCTGCTTCTTCCTCGTCACCTACCTGGGCGCCCACCTGATCGCCATCCAGGGTTTCAAGCACCTGGTGGACCGGCCGCGCCCGGCGAACCCCCTGGTCCGCGTCGACCACGGCTCGTTCCCGTCCGGCCATGCCGCCACGGCGGCGCTGCTCGTGGTGCTCGTCGGCGTGCTGCTGGTGCCGGCCGCCCGGCGGCGCGCCTGGTGGGTCGCCGGTGCGGTCTTCGTCCTGGCCATGATGTGGAGCCGCACCTGGTTGCACGCCCACTGGCTCAGCGACACCGTGGCCGGCGCGGCGGCCGGCGCGGGGGTCGGCCTGCTGGCCTGGTGGGTGTGCGGGCCCGCACTCCGCAGGGAGCGCGCACGCGTCCACGACCGCCGGGGGGCGGCCGTGAACACGGCTGATCCCGTCCCGCAGGGCTGAGGCGCCGGGCGGGATCCGATCGGGTCCCGCCCGTCCTTCGGTGTCCCGGGGGAGCCCCTCCGCCGTTCGGCTCGCGCCCTTCGGTCGGTTCGTCGGTTCGGTCGGTTCGGTCGGTTCGGTCGGCGACCGTCCGCGGAACCCGCCGTCCCGTCAGGAGGTCTCGCGGGGGACGAGGACCGCTTCGACGGGCGGCAGTTCCCGCGCCGTGCCGGCGGAGATCAACTCGTGGAGGGAGTCCGCGATCAGCGCGGGTGACGGCAGTTCCAGGCGGACCGAGGTGAGCGCGGGCTGCTGGAACGCCGAGAGGACCAGGTCGTCGGAGCCGACGACGGCGACCTCGTCCGGCACGACGACGCCCTCCGCACGGAAGGCGTGCAGCAACAGGGTGGCGTACTCGTCGTGGTAGGCGAACACGGCGTCCAGCCCGAGATCCCGCCACCGCCGGGCCAGAGCGGTCGCGGATGCGCGGGTGTGGGCCAGCTCCAGCGGCGTGACGGTGGCCATGTGCCGGGCCGCGACCGATTCCGCGCCCGCCAGCCGCGGCAGGGCGAAGGTGCCGAGCCCGCGCTCCTGCGGTACGACCACGCCGATCCGGGTGCGGCCACGGGCGATGAGGTGCTCGGCGGCGGTGGCGCCGATGTCGGCGTGGTCGAAGCCGACGGTGTGCACGCCCTCGACGGGACGCGCGGCGAAGGCCAGCAGTCCGCGCACGCCCGCCCGGCGCAGCAACTCGGCGGCCTGCGGCGGGAACCGGTCGCCGTCCAGGGCGACGACACCGGCCGGGCGCAGCTCAGCCCAGGCTCGGGCCGCGTCGACGGGGTCGGCGAAGCGGCCCGCGTGCAGCACTGCCGTGTAACCGTGCCGGTCGAGTTCGCCGTGCAGGTCGTCGGCCCAGTCGCTGACGAGGCGGCCTATCGCGGAGACCGAGGAGGGCATCAACACGAGGTTGCTGCGACCGGCGCGCAGGGACCGGGCGGCGGCGTGCGGTACGTATCCGAGCCGGCGCGCGGCGTCGAGCACGCGGGCCCTCGTGGCATCGCTGACGCGGTGGCCCTGGGTGTCGTTGAGGACGAAGGAGACGGTGGCCCGCGAAACCCCGGCCAGGCGAGCGACGTCCGCGCTCGTGGTCGTGGTTGTGGGGGTCGGGGTGGCCGGGGGGACCCGGGGTGCTTCGGCCATGGTGTCCCTCGACGTTCCTCTGCTCGGTGTGCACTTGCTCCCTCCGAGGTTACACGCGTCAGATCAGGGCGCCGCGGGGTGCGCCGAGCCCGCGCGCAGCGTCCGGAGCCGCCCGCGCGAACGGCGAGGGCCGTCACGACGGGGACACGCCCCCGGCATGGGCACGGGCCCCGGCGGCTCCGCGCAACGCCACCCTCGCGTCGCATGGTCGGCGCGCGGTACGGCCGACCCGTCCGCGCCCCCACACGGGTCAGGGAGGTACGGCCCGACAGGGCTCCGGGACGGTCCGATAGGGCATCCGGACGACGCGGTTCCGACGGGTGTACGTCATGGCCCACCCGGGCATCCCCCGCGACCAGTGGCACGGCACGGCACGGCTTCCACCCGGTCACGATCCGCACAATGACCCGCCGCGGGGCCTGGCGGAGCCTCCGAATGGGTGCTACACAGTCTCCAGCGCCGTTGGTGACACGTGTAACAACATCACGTCGACGGGCTCGTCGGCCCGTGGCTCCCGGCAACACCCCTGCCCCGCCGCCCGCCGTACCGACACCCGCGCCGCACCCCTCCCCCACGCTCGACCGCTGCTCGCCACCTCCCCGCACCGTCCCCCCGAGGAGTCGTCATGGCCACGAACGAAGTCACCGGCCCGCCCGCCCCCGCAGTCGCCGAACCACCCCGCCAACGCGGTCTGCTGCCGCTGCTGTTGGTCGCCAACTCCGCGATGATGGCGGTCTACATGGGAGTCGGATCCGTACTCCTGCCGACCCAGATCGCCGCGATCGCCCCCGATGACAAAGTCGCCGTCCTGGGTCTGATCGGCGGAGTCAGCGCCATCTTCGCGACCGCCTTCAACCCGATCGCCGGAGCGCTCTCCGACCGCAGCGGCCGGCGCGGGCCGTGGGTCCTGGGCGGCGCCCTCGCCTCGCTCGCGGGGCTCGCCTTCCTCGGGAGCGTGAGCACCGCCCTGCTCGTGGGCATCGGTTGGTGCCTGGTGCAGGCGACCATGAACGTCTACCAGGCCGCGGTCACCGCCATCGTGCCCGACCGCGTTCCCGCGGTCCGCCGCGGTACCGCGTCCGCGCTGGTGGGTCTGGGGCTGCCGATCGGCGGCACCGTCGGTGTCCTCGTGGCCTCCCGGGCGGCCGACCACCTGCGCGTCGGGTACCTCGTCTTCGGTGCGATCATCGCCGTGGCCGCCCTGTTGCTCACCACGTTCTGCCGGGACCTCCCCCGCACCGGCGCGCAGGAAGCGGCTCCGGCCCCGAAGGGCGCCCAGTGGGCCGCCTTCCTCTCCTCCCTGGCCAACCACGACTTCCGGTGGGCCTTCATCGGTCGGGCCCTGATGGTCCTGGGGTACTTCTCCGTGGTCGGGTACCAGCTCTACATCCTCGGGGATCACATCGCGCTGCCCGCCGGGCTGACCCCGCCCGCGGCCATGGCCGTCCTGACCCCCGTGTCGATGGTCGCGATGGCCGTGTCCACGGTGGTCGGCGGGCTGCTGTCCGACCGGTGGAACCGCCGCAAGGTGTTCGTCGGGGTGTCCGCGGCACTGGCCGGCCTCGTCATGGTGGTCCCGGTCGTCAGCCCGACCTGGACGGGCATGCTCGTCTTCAGTGCGCTCAACGGGCTCGCGTTCGGCTGCTTCATGGCCGTCGACACCGCCCTCGTCACCCTGGTCCTGCCGCGCGCCGAGGACGCCGCCCGCGACATGGGCGTCCTCAACGTCGCGAACGCGGGGCCGCAGATCATCGCCCCCTTCGTCGCCTCCGCCGTGGTGACCGGCCTGGGCGGCTACACCCCGCTGTTCCTCGTCGGCGGGGCCCTGTCACTGGTCGGCGCCCTCGCGATCCTGCCGATCCGCAGCGTGCGCTGACCGTCCCGGGCCCGTCCGCGCGACCGGCCCGGCCCGCACTCCGGCGGGCGGGTGCCGAGGGTCACCCGCCCGCCGGTCACCACGCGTCCGACCCGCCCTCGGCGTTCCCGCACCTCCTCCCCGCACGTCCCTCCACGAAGGAGCACTCCGTGAGACCGACACGCAAGCGCGTCCTGCCCCTGGCCGCCCTGGTGCTGTGCGCCCCCGCGCTGGCCGGTACGGCGCCGGCCACCGCTTCCCCGCAGGGCGGCCCGCCCCCGCGCCCGCTGCGGATCCTGCTCACGAACGACGACGGCTACAGCGCGCCGGGCATCCGGAAGGCGTACGAGCGGCTGACCGCGGCCGGGCACGACGTCACCATCGTCGCCCCGCTCACGAACCAGAGCGGCACCGGCACGAAGATGATGAACGCCCCGTCCGTCACCGTGAAGCACCCCGAGCCGAAGGTGTGGGCCGTGGACGGCACGCCCGGCGACTCGGTGGCCTTCGGCCTGGCGGAGGTCTTCGCGGACCGCGCTCCGGACCTGGTCGTGTCCGGTACGAACTTCGGCCCGAACGTCGGCGGGCTCGCCACCCACTCCGGCACCGTCGGCGGCGCCGTCACCGCCCTGGAGTCGGGAGTCCCCGCCATCGCGCTGAGCACCGGCGGCCTGGTCGTGCCCGACCCGGTGACGACCGTCAACGCGATGGTTCCCACGATGGACTTCGCCGTGAAGCTGATCGACCGGCTGCGCGCCCGCGCCCGGTCCGGCCCACTGCTGCCGGCAGGCGTGGGCCTGAACGTCAACCACCCCGTCGTCGGCGCGGACGGCAAGGGCACCGCCGCCGGGGTCGCCACCACCTTCCAGGATCCGCAGACCGTCCTGGAACCCGACTTCACCGACGCCGGCGACGGCACCTGGAAGGTGACGGTCAAGGTGGCCCTGCGGCCCGCCGCAAGGGGCGGTGATCTGGAGGCCCTGGCCGCGAACCGGATCGCCGTCAGCCCGATGAACGCGGACTGGAACACCGGCCCGGCCGACCGGGCGGTGGCTTCCGTCCTGCTCGCCGGGCTCCGCCCCTGATCGACCCGTCGGCCGGGGCGGGGAAGGGCCGGGGGCGCCGACCCCGCGTGCCGACCCCGCCCCGACCGCTCCCACCCGACCGGCCGCCGGCATCGCGCCGCCGGACAGCCGGTCGCATTTCTAGGTCGATTGACCTAAAGTAGCGCTCATGATCACCGAATCGATCGACGAGCTGCGCCACGACCCCTCCGGACCCGTGCTCATCACCGGCGGGTACGGCACCGTGGGCGCCGAGATCGCACGCATCCTCGCCCCGGACACCCCGACCCTGCTCACCGGCCGCACCCCCGGCCGGGGCCGGGCGTTGGCCGCCGAGACCGGGAGCGAGGTGCGCGCCTGGGACCTGGCGGACCCGACCCCCTTCCGGGCGGCCGTCCGGGCCGTCATCAGCTCGGTCAACGACCCCGAGGACCGGGTGCTGCGCGCCGCCGTGGCCGCGGGCGTCCCCTACGTCGACATCACCCGGTGGACGGGCCGACTCCAACGGGCCGTCACCGTGGCCGCGCTGCTCCGGCCGACCGCGCCGGTGCTGCTGTCCTCGGCCTGGATGGGAGGCGTCACCAGCCTGGTGACGGCCGTCCTGGCCGAGGAACTGGGCGGTGCGGAGCAGGTCGACATCGCCGTCCGATGGGACATGGCCGACCGGGCGGGCGCGGACTCCGTGGAGTTCATGGACCGGCTGGGCGTGGCGTTCGAGGTGGTCGACTGTGGTCGGCGCCGGCTCGCCTCCCCGATGACGGAGGCCCGTACGGTGCGCATCGGCGACACCTCCGTGCGCGTCGCCCGCATCGACACCCCCGAGCAGTTCACCCTGCCCCTGACCCTCGGCACGGCCACCGCGGCGACCCGCATCGGGTTCAGCTCGCCCGCCGCGACCCGGGCGCTCCTCGCCCTGCGAGGCACCGGCTTCTTCCGCTGGGCCGCCGGGGATCGTTGGGCCCCGGCCCGCCGGGCACTGCTGCACTCGCCGGGCGAGGGCGGCACGGCACGGCTGCGCATCGACGTCGGCCATGACGGGCGCTCGCGCGGTGCGACCGTCACCGACCCGCGCGGCCAGCACCACCTGACGGCGGTGGGGGCCGTTCTGGGCCTGCGCCGCGTCCTCGGCACGGACGGCCACCCCGCTCCGCGGGGCCTGACCTTCCCGGAGCAACACCCGGCTCCGGCCGATGTGCTCGGCCCGCTCGCGGCACACGGCGTCGAGGTCACCGCCGACGGGCACCGCGGCGGCCGTGGAGGAGGCGAGCCGGACGTACGCGGCGGAGGCGACGCGTCGGACGACGTACCCGCGGCCGACGGCCTCCGCGTCGGGAACGGCCGGGCCGGAACGCGGGCCACGGCGTGAGCGCCGCGCCGACGCCCAAGGGGCAGCAGCGCCGCGCGGCCCTGCTCGATGCCGCCGAGCGCGTCCTCACGTCGTCCGGCGGGTCCGAACTCACCCTCCGGGCCGTGGCCGAGGAGGCGGGCGTCCGCCTCGGGCACCTCCAGTACTACTTCCCGGCCCGCGCCGCACTCCTGTCGGCGCTCCTCGACCGGATCCTCACCGCGTCCCTGGAACGCGTCACCGGCCTCACCGACTCCGACACCGACGAAACCGGCGTCGACGCCCTCCTCGACGGCGTCCTCTCCGACCACGACGACCCGCGTCTGGTCCGGCTGTTCACCGAGGTCTGGGCACTGGCCGCGCACGACGAGGAGGCCGCCACCGCGGTCCGGGCGTTCTACGACCGGTACGTCGCCCACGTGGCCTCGTTCGTCGGGGACCGCGCGCCCGGCATGTCGGCGGACGACGCGCGGCACCGGGCCGAGGCCTTCGTCATGCTCATGGAAGGGTCCGCCCTGTTCCGGTCCGGCATCACCGGCCGTCGCAGCCCCGGCACCGACGCCCGCCTGCGCGGCGCCGCACACGCCCTGCTCACGGGCGAGGGCCACGGCTGAGCGCCGCTCCCGCCGCCACCCCCGCCCGCCTCCGGCCCACGCGGATGCGCTCCGATCGGGGCGCGGCCTAGGGTGGTGGTAGGGGGACGAGGACATAGGCCTGCGGAGGTGTGCGGTGGTGCGCAGCGGTTCCGGGGTCATGGGAGGCGGCTACGGCCGGCACTCGGCGGCGCAGCACGTGGGCATCGGGACGGCGTTGGGCATGCTCGACCGGGCGGTCGCGGCGCTCCCGCTGCCGTCCGGCGGGCGGGCCCTTCGGGTGGCCGACCTCGGGTGCGCGTCCGGGGGCAACGCGTTGGAGCCGATGGCGCGCGTCGTGGCCGCCGCCCGCGGGCGCGCGCCGGGCATCGCGGTGGCGGTCACGCACACCGACATCCGGGGGAACGATTTCAACGCGCTGATGGAGACGCTCTCCTCGCCGGGCGCCTATCCGTCCGGACCAGGTGTGTTCGCGTACGTCGAGGCGCGTTCGTTCTTCTCGCCCCTGTTCCCGCCCGGGGAACTGCACCTGGCGTGGAGTTCGATCGCCGTGCACTGGCTGTCGCGTGTCCCCGTGCCGATCGTGGACCACGTCTACTGTTCCGGGGCGACGGGCTCCGCACGGGAGGGGTTGCGCGAGCGGTCCGCGGCGGATTGGCGGGCGTTCCTGCACCACAGGGCCGTGGAACTCGCCCCGGGCGGAAGGCTGGTGGTGGTCGGTGGAGCCGCCACGGACGACGGGGCGAGCGGTGCGGAGGGGCTCTTCGGCATGGTCGTCGAGGAGTTGCGGGCACGGATCGACGAAGGGCAGTTGAGCGACGACCGGTTCGCGGCCATGACGGTGCCGACGTGGAACAGGACGTCCGCCGAGTTCCTGGACCCGCTGCGCCGGGGCCCGGCGAGCGGCTGGTTCGACCTGGAGGAGGAGGCCTTCGCCGTACTGCCGGACCCCGTGGGCGACCGGTACGCGCGCGACGGCGACCTCGACGCGTACGCGCGGGAGGTCACGGACTCCTTCATGGCCGCTTTCGGACCGTCCCTGTTCGCCGGAACGGGGGCGGGGGGCGGGGCGGGGGGCGGAGCCGTCGACCCGCTGGTGCGGAGCTTCCGGGCGGGCCTCGCGGCGCGGATCCGGGCCCGTCCGCAGGACGCCGTCACGAACTGGCGGGTCCAGTTGCTGCGGGCGGCCCGCACGGACGCGCCGGCACCCCCGTAGCGACCTGCCGCAGGCGTCACGAGGGCCGCCGACGACCGCCGCCCGAACGATCGTTTCGTCGGCGGTCACCGGGAGGGGCCGCCCGCCGGGGTGCCGCGCCGGCCGGTTCGGTCGACCTCGCGAGCGGCGGGGCCGCGGTCAGCCGGGCCGGGGGGTGTCGGGCGCCGTGATGGTCGCGACGTGCTGGAGATAGCGGAAGGCGGCCTTGTCCTCGGCCTCGGTCAGTACGATCCGCCCCGTGCCACCGGCCGTGTGCAGGGCGCGGAGCAGGAGCCGCGTGTCGTCGGTGTCGGTGTCGAGCACGGCGACGGTGCGGGCGATCCTGCACACGACCTCGGCGGGGGTCTCGGGCCGGGTGCCGTACTCGCACCCGTACCAGTCGCCGGCCTCTTCGAGGACGGAGCGCAGCGCCGCGTAGCCGTCCTCCTCGTCGAGGGCCCTGCGGAGGTGATCGAGGAGCCCGGACAGGGTGTCGATGTCGGCCCGGTCGAGGCCGACCGCGTAGAGCGGGGTGTGCTCGTGTCCGTCCCGTCCGAGGATCCGATGGGCCCCTTCGACGTCGCGCGCGTCGGTCAGGGCGTACATCTGCTGGCGCAGGGGCTTGGGCAGGGCCCGTTGCACGTTGATGAGGGCGGTCCGCGGTGCCTCGCCGTCGAGGCCGGGGGGCAGTCCCCACACGTCGTCGTGTCCGAACCGGGTCTGGAAGGCCATGTCGTCGAGCCAGATCAGCAGGGGCTCCTCCAACTGGTGGAGGTCCGCGAGGAAGGCGGGGTGGGCGGGGAGCAGCCGCAGGGCATGGGGCATCGCTGGGTTTCTCCAGGCAAGGCGGCGGTCCTCCGCGAAGTCGACATCCGGGCAGGCAGAGAGTGTGCCAGAGAACGGCCCGGCCCATTCCGTCGGTATGGCGTGAATTCCCGTGCCGGACCGCGCCCGCGGACGTCACTCGTCCTCGAACCAGGTCCTGCCCGCCGCCCAGTGCCTGACCCAACCGGCGAAGCCCGCTTCGGTGGTGGTGGACCCGAACACGAAACCCTCGCCGAGCGGGGCGGCGCCGACCTCGGTGATCAGCCAGACGTGCCCCCGCTGCGGTCCGGAGACGACGAGGTGCCAGTTCATGGCGCAGCCGTCGGTGCCCAGCACGATCGACCCGTGGCGGTGGACCCGCTCCAGCGTCTCCTCCATGTCCTCGGCCGGTTCCGTGTCCTCCTCCCACATCCATGCCGCCGTCAACGGGAACGGGCGGCCCGGTTCCCGCTTGAGCGGGTCGTCGCCCCAGTCGACGGGCAGGTCCGCCAACGGCAGCAGCCCGTATTCGGGCGGCCCCGCGGGCGAGCCGTCCGTGACTTCCGCGACGAGGGTCCGGTACGGCTCGGGCAGCACGATCCCGTGCCGCGCCTCGAAGGCGTGGACGCCCTCCCACCCCAGGGCCGACGCACCGTCGTCATCGACGTCGAACGCCGCGCGGAGCTCGGACAGCTCGGCCGGGACCACCTGTTCCGTGTTCATGCCGCATGGATACCACCCCCGCCGGCCGGGGCGCCGTCAGGGGGCGAAGTGCGGGTTGGGGGTGGCCGCGCAGCGCAACGCGTGCCGGATGACGGCGGCGGGGTCACCGAGGTGGTAGATCCGTTCGGACGCCTCGATGCCGTCGAGGAACTCCTGGTACCGCAGGGCGTGGGTCAGATGGGCGAGCGGCTCCGCGAGTGCCAGTGCCCGCAGGGGGCGGCAGCCCGGCAGTCGCCGCTGCCAGGCCTCGGTCCACGCCCGGACGGCGACGGGCCGGACGGCCGCGGGCAGGTAGTCGTAGGCTCGTACACCGTCCAGGACCGGGTTGCCCCAGTGCGCGTCGGCGAAGTCGACGACGACCGGGGGGCCGCCGTCGCTGCGCCAGTTCCCGGGGTGGAAGTCGCCGTGGACGAGGGTGTCCGGAAGTCCGCACTCGGCCAGCAGGGGCCGGCGGGCGACGAGTTCTCGCGCCGCCGCCCGTTCGCCGCGGGACAGCTCGCGGCCGACCTCGCCGTCGAGGAGTTCGGCGACCCGCGCCGCGAGGAGGCTGCCGCGGCGGTCCCGCAACCAGGAGGCCTGTCCCTGTTACTGCGCGCCCACGCGGCCTGGGCGGCGACGAGACGGGTCAC
Organism: Streptomyces sp. NPDC040432; assembly: GCF_055595445.1. Lineage (NCBI taxonomy): Bacteria > Bacillati > Actinomycetota > Actinomycetes > Kitasatosporales > Streptomycetaceae > Streptomyces > Streptomyces sp. NPDC040432. The sequence continues at coordinate 112,118 of NZ_JBVIVP010000001.1, forward strand.
GGCGCTGGTGACGGTTTCCGGACCGGGCTCGTGGCAGTCCGCGCCGGGCAGGTGCTCCAGCAGGATCCGCCGTTCCGCGGCGGCCACGACCCGTGGCACCAACCCGGCGTCGTGCCGGGCGAAGGCGGCGATGACCGCGGCCTCGTCCGCGGCGAACGCGGGGGTGGCCTTCAGCCGGACCGGGCCCCGGGCGGTGGGGAACCGGAACAGCCCGGCCAGGTTCCACGTCCGCCGCTGCTCGGGCGGCCCGGTCGGCGCCCTGCCGGCGGCGGCGAGCTCCCCGGCCGCCCAGCCCAGGAGTTCCCGCAGCCCTTCCGCGGTGGCCCAGGCTGCCCTGAGTCCGTCCGCGCCGGTCAGCTCCGCCGGCGCGGAGCCGTCCGGAGGGCGCTGCTCCAGCCGGCTCGGTACGGGCGGTACGGGTCCGGAGGGATCCGGACGGGACGTCCCACGGTCCTCGCGGGCCGGTGCGCCCGGGCGGAGCCCGGTGTGCGCGGTGGCGGTGGTTGGTCCGTACGGGCGGATCGGGTGCGTGGGGCGGGGCGGGACCGGACGGGGGCGCGGCCGGTGCTGTGAGGCTGGCGCGGACCCCGCCCCAGCCCGAAGGAAGGACCATGCGGATGCGCGTGCGCCGTGGACATCACCGGGCGGCCCTCCTGGCCGCCCTGCTCTCGATCACCGTGGCCACCGGGCCGGCGCCCGCGTCGGGCGACCCCGCTCCCGGTAAGCGGGAGATCGCCCGGGACGGGGTGGTGCGCGGCGGCAGCGGTCCGGTCCCGGGGGCGGCGGTCACGGTGTACGAGGCGGGCACCCGTTTCGGTGACCGGCCGCGCCGCCTGGGCGGTGCCCGTACGGACGACCGGGGCCGGTTCCGGGTGACGTACGCCCCGCCCCGCGACCCGGGGGCTGTGGTGTACCTGACGGCCGACGCGCGGCCCGCGGACGGCGGGCCGGACGACCGGGCGCGGACGACGCCCCCGGTTCGGTTCGCGGCCGTGCTGACCGGGGCCCCCGGCGGGCCGGGGCGCCGGCTGGGCGTCACCGAGCGGACCACTGTCGCGGCGGGGTTCGCGCTGGCCCAGTTCACGCGGGACGGGGGGTTCGCGGGGCCCTGGCCGGGGCCCCGCAACGCCGCGTCGGTGGCGCACAACCTGGCGGACGTGACCACCGGAGGGGTCTCGCCCTTCCTGGCTGCGCCGCCGAACGGCGGGCAGACCTCAACGCTGCGCGCCTTCAACTCGTTGGCCGACGCGCTCGCCGCGTGCACGGCGCGGGCCCGGGGCTGCGCGGAACTGTTCGAAGCGGCGCGGGTGCCCGGTGGCGAGCGGCCCCGGGACACTCTGCAGGCCGTCGCGGACATCGCCCGCGCGCCGGGTACCCGGCCGGGCGCGGTGTTCGCGCTGGCGCGGCGCCACCCCGTGTACACGCCGGCGCTCGACGCGGCGCCGACGGCCTGGACGCTGGCCCTGCGCTACGAGGGCAACGGGCGGGAGTTCGACGGTCCGGGGAACATCTCCTTCGACCGGGCGGGGGACGCCTGGGTGGTGAACAACTACGTCTACGGGCAGGACCCCCGGGACCCGGCGTGCGGGGGCAGGCAACTGCTCCGGATCCGACCGGACGGCCGGGACGCCCCGGGAGCGCCCTATGCGGGCGGGGGCCTGTACGGCGCCGGGTACGGGGTGGCGATCGACCGGTCCGGGGACGTGTGGGCGGCGAACTTCGGTTTCCAGGGGCGGGGTTGTCCGCTGGACCCGGACCCGTTGTTCCGTAGCGTCTCGCAGTTCGACCCCCGGGGGCGGGCACTGTCCCCGCCCGCCGGGTGGCGGCAGGGCGACTTCGTGCAGCCGCAGGGCCTCATGACGGGACGGGACGGCACGGTGTGGGTGGCGAACTGCGGCAGCCGCAGCGTCACCCGGATCCCGCAGGGGCGGGCCGCGCGGGCCGAGAACCTGCCGGTCGCGGACGGCAGGCTGGTGAAGCCGTTCGGTGTGTCGTTGGACGGCCGCGGCCGGGCGTGGGTCACGGGCAACGGCAGTGACAGCGTGGCCGTGTTCGGCCCGGAGGGGACGCTGGAGCGCGTGGTGACCGGTGGCGGGCTGCGGCGGCCGATGGGGATCGCATCCGACAGCCGCGGCAACCAGTGGGTGTCGAACAGCGGTGGCGTCCGGGTGCCGTGCGAGGACGGCACCTCCCAGGACCTGGCCGACTCGGCCGGCCCGGCGGGCGGTCCCGCCGCGGAGGGGGCCTCGGTGCTCATGCTCGACCCCGACGGTTCGACGCCGGCGGCCTCGTACACGACGGGCAGTGTGCTGCTGCCCTGGGGCATCGCCGTGGACGGCTCGGACACGGTGTGGGTGGCCGACTTCTCGGGGCAGCGGGTGACCCGGCTGTGCGGGGTGCGGACGGAGGCCTGCCCGCCGGGGTACCGGACCGGGCAGCCCATCTCGCCGGCTTCCGCCGGGTACGGCTTCGACGGGCTGGTCCGCAACACCGGCGTCCAGGTCGACCCGTCGGGCAACGTGTGGTTGACGAACAATTGGGAACTCGTCCCGTTGCAGACCAACCCGGGCGGCCGTCAACTGGTGCTCTTCGTCGGCCTGGCCACGCCGGTGCGCACGCCGCTGATCGGGCTGCCGCGACCGCTGTGACCCGCGGGGTCGCCGCCCCCGCCCGCACGGTGGGGGCGGGGGCCGGCCGGTTCGGGGAGCGTCCGCGGGCTACTTGCCCACGGCGGCCCGGACGTTCTCGACGCTGCCGCAGTCCTCGGCCAGCCGGCGTGCGCGCTCCTCCAGGAAGGCGGCTCCCAGCTCGGCCCGCCGTTCGTCGGGGACGTTCTCCCTGGCGCCGTTGAGGATGGTCCGCTCCTCCTCGTCCAGGTGGTGGGACACCGCCTTGACCAGGTCCTCCAGCTTGGAGTCCCAGGCGTCGGAGCCCACCTCGTCGACCTCCAGGAGGGCCAGGAGTGCTTCGTTGCCCTCCTCGTGCTCCTCGGTGCCGTGCTCGACTTCCTCGTTGTCCACGTCCTTGAAGCGTTTCAGGGCGCCGTACACCTTCGCCTCTTCCGCGTCCCCGTGCGCGATGAGCAGGGCGGAGAACTTCCTCAGCGCGTCCTCGCGGTCCGATTCCACGCTCCGCATCCGCCGGAACAGGTCCTCCATCCTGCGGTGGTCCTTGAGGATCAACGCCACGACGTCCTGTTCCTGATCCTGGTGCTGCCGGTCGGCTGCCATGCCGGCTCCTTCCTCGTTCGGTGCGCTCGCCTCACCCGGCGCGTGCTCGCCGCCGCGCGGTTGAAACCTCCCGGGGGCCCGAAACCTGCCGGTCACAGGTTTCCGTCGGCGGGTTCGGGCAGGCGCACGGGCATGACCCACGCACTTGCCTCGCTCCTGCACGTCGTACGCCGAGAACCCGCGGTCGTCCAAGCGCTCCGCTCGACGGCCGCCGCCGTCGTCTCCTATGCCGTCGCGCTACGGCTGAGCAGCGAACCCGCGCCGCTGACGGCGCCGCTGACCGCACTCCTCGTCGTACAGGTGACCCTCTACACGACGCTCACCACGGGTATCCGACGCGTCAACTCCGTGGTGGCGGGGGTCCTCGTGGCGATCGCGTTCAGCGCGCTGGTCGGTCTGACCTGGTGGAGCCTCGGCCTGGTCATCCTGGCGTCGCTCGTGGTGGGGCGACTGGTGCGGGCCGGTGAGTTCGTGCCCGAGGTCGCGATCAGCGCCATGCTGGTCCTCGGGGTGAGCCGGGTGACGGACACCGCCTGGGACCGGGTCCTGGAAACGCTGATCGGCGCGGCGGTCGGTCTGGCCTTCAACGTCCTCGTCGCCCCGCCCGTGTGGGTGGAACCGGCGAGCGCCGCCATCACCGGTCTCGCGGCCCGGATGCGCACGCTGCTCCTGCACATAGGCGGTGAGGCGGAGAACGCCACCACCGTGGAATCGGCCGCCGCCCGGCTGCACGAGGCCCGGCGGCTCGACAACGACGTGGCCGAGGTGGACGCGGCGCTGCGGCAGGCCGAGGACAGCCTGCGGATGAACCCCCGCGTCCGCGAGGGCCTCCTCTTCCGGCTCGTGCTGCGGACGGGCCTCGACACGCTGGAAATATGCGCGGTAGTGCTGCGCGTGTCCTGCCGGACCCTGACCGACATGGCCCGCACCCGTGGCTCGGAGCCGCTGTTGCCGTCGCCGGTGGCGGATGCGCTCCAGGAGGTGTACGACCACCTGGCGGGCGCGGTCGAGTCCTTCGCCCAGCTCGTGACGGCCCAGGTCAGTGCCAATGCGGAGGCGGCGGAGGAGCGGCTGAACGAGGAACTGGCCATCGCCCGCCGCAGCCGCGAGCGGTTCGCCGCCCTGCTGCCGGAGCAGGTGGCGCGGCGACCCGACGAATGGCAGCTCTACGGGTCCCTGCTGGCCGACGCGGATCGGGTGCTGGACGAACTGGGGGTGGAGAAGCGCTCGGCCCGGTTGATGGAGGAACTGGACCGGCACTCGCGTGAACGCCGCGCACGCCATCCCCGGCTGCACGCGCTCGCCGGACGGGCGCCCCGGCGTCGCACCGTGACGAAGGTCTGAGCCCGGACGGGGCGGCCGGATCCCGGCCGCCCCCACGTCGTACGTCGGCTCCACGTGTCGGCGCCACATGTCGGCGTCGTGCGTCGCCCCGTGCTTCGAACGTCGCCCCGTGCCCCGGAGTCGCGCGTCGGTGCCGGGCGCGGGTGGTCAGCGCGCGGCGCCGAAGCTCTGCGTCCAGTACTGGCCGGGCTGGGCGAGGCCGATCCCGATCTCCTTGAAGGAGCAGTCGAGGATGTTCCGCTTGTGGCCCGGGCTGTTCATCCAGCCCTCCATGACCTTGGCGGCGGTGTCGTAGCCGTAGGCGACGTTCTCGCCGTAGGTGCTCCACTGGTATCCGGCGCGGGTGATGCGCTGACCCGGGTCCGAGCCGTCGGATCCGGTGTGGGACATGTTGGAGTGGGCGGCCATGTCGGCGCTGTGGTCCTGTGCGGCCTTGGTCAGCTGCTCGTTGACGGTGAGCGCGGGACAACCGACGGCGACGCGCTCCTTGTTGACGAGCGCGAGGACCTCGCCGGTGGCGCCGGTGGGGGCCTGGGCGTCGGCGGGGGTGCCGGCCTCCGGCGTCCCGGTCGACTCCGCGGGCTGCGGCTGCTGGACCGGCTGCTGCGGCGCCTGCTGGGGCTGTTCGGCGGGCAGCGGGTTCTCGGGGGCCGGGTCGGCGGGCGGCTCGACGACGGGCTGCGCGACGGGCTCGGCCGGAGCCGCCTCGGGGGCCTCGAACGGGATCGGGGCCTGCACGGGCTGCTGCGCGTCCGGTCCCGCGTGCCAGGGGCGGGCGTCCTGCTGGGAGGAGACGACCCGCACGGGGCCGGTCTCCTGGGTGTCCAGGCACGCCATGGCCGTGGTGGGCACGCCCACGATGGCCAGCGCCCCGACGGCGACGGCTATCTTGCGATGGTGCTTCTTCTTACGGTGCTTCTTCATGCGGGACCTCACTCGGTGATCGCGAAGCTCCCGGCGCCGGACCGCGAGGGCGCCGGAGGAGTCGCCATTCTTAGAAGCCCGGCAGTGGCCTGGCAAGCCACGGCCCCGGAGCCGCGGAGGGGGTCCGGGACACGGCTTGAATCGGCTGGAAGATCGTGCATGCCCGGACGGCGGCCGCCCCGGCACGCAACTGTCGCACCGCCAGAACAGGCCCCTGTCAGCCGCGTTGGAGAAGGCCGAACAGGAGCCACCAATTCCGTTTCTGGCGGAGTGAGGCATGTCCCCGCGAAATAGCGACATAGGCCGACATGTCGCCGGACCGAATCCCACCTCAAGGGTCGCCGGACCCGCGGGCGGGCCGTGACGCATGTCACGGGTTCGGGAGGGAACCGGAGGGAGAACGACCCGTACGGCCGCCCTTCACCCCGATGCCGATCAGAACGCGAAGACGGCGTTGCCGTTCAGGGTCGCGTTCATGGCGCAGCTGTTGGAGAACGTGTGCTTCCAGGCGACCCGGCCGCCCTGCCAGACGCCGTCCGCCGTGACGGTGACGGGGTCGTAGTGCATGGGGCAGGCCCGCTCCGGGTCCGGGGCGGCCAGCAGCCGGTCGAAGGCACCGCCGGTGGCGTTCAGGGCGCCACAGGCGGCCGCGGGGTCGGGGTGCGTACCCGAGGCGGTCGGGGCGCAGCTGAGGGTGGAGGCGCGTAAGGCGGTGTCCGTGTCGGTGTCGCCCTGGACGACGGTGAAGACCATCGCGGACGGGGCGTACAGGCTCGCGGGGCGGGCCTCCGCCACACCGGAAGCTCCTACGAGACACAGGAGGGCGGCGGCAGAGACCGTGGTGATGCGGCGCACAGCACAACTCACTTTCGATTCCAAGGTTGAACGCGATACCGCCTTGCGATATCGCGTCCTGACTTGGCCAACAGTGACCGATGCGAAGGGGCGACGCACATCGACGACCGTTTTACGGACACTCCGTTCGGATAGCGGGCACCGAATGGTCGTTCGGGCAGCTCACAGGGCGTGCGCCGCCCTGCCGCGCGATCAAGGGTCTCGGGCGGCACCACCCGTGACCTGCGCCCCGACCCGCCGGGCGCCGCGCGCCGTTCATCGAACGGCCACGCACCTTGACCGGATCGGAGCGGTCCGGAACGCTCCGCAGGCCCGGGCGGGGCCCGGCGGACCGGGCCCCGCCCCTGGATCCGGCTCCCCGGTCAGAGCACCTTGGAAAGGAACGCCCGGGTACGTTCCTCTTGCGGCGCGTCCAGGACGGCTGCCGGCGGGCCCTGCTCGACGACGACCCCGCCGTCCATGAACACGACGGTGTCGGCGACCTCCCGGGCGAAGCCGATCTCGTGGGTGACGACGATCATGGTGGTACCGGCCGCCGCCAGGTCCGTGATGACGTCGAGCACCTCGCCGACCAGTTCCGGGTCGAGGGCCGAGGTCGGCTCGTCGAGGAGCAGCACCTTGGGTTCCAGGGCGAGCGCCCGGGCGATGGCCACCCGCTGCTGTTGTCCACCGGAAAGCTGCCGCGGGTAGGTGTCGCCCTTGTCCGCGAGACCGACCCGTTCCAGCAGTCGGAGCGCCGACTCCCGGGCCCGCGCCCGCGGGCGGCGGAGCGCGCCGACGGGGGCCTCGACGAGGTTCTCCAGCACGGTGAGGTGCGGGAAGAGGTTGAAGTTCTGGAAGACGAAGCCGATGTGCGTGCGCTGCCCGAGGACCTCCGCCTCCCCCAGCTCGTACAGCTTGCCGCGGGCGCTGCGGTAGCCGATGAGCTCGCCGTCGACACGGACCAGGCCGCGATCGACCTTCTCCAGGTGGTTGATGGTGCGCAGGAGCGTGGACTTGCCCGAGCCCGAAGGGCCGATGACCACGGTGACCTCGCCGGCCCGGACCAGCAGATCCACACCGCGCAGCACCTCCAGCGTCCCGAAGCTCTTGTGGACGCCCCGCACCTCGACCATGACGTCGGTCGGGGTGCCGACGACCGGGGTGCTCACGTGTGCTCGGCGGGGTTGATCCGCGACTCTTCGATCGCGGAGGCGGTGGTGCCCCACTTCTTCAGGATCCGGGCGTACGTGCCGTTCCTGACCAGCTCGTTGACGGCGGCCCGGAAGGCGGGGGTCAGTGGGGACCCCTTCTTGAAGGCGAAGCCGACGTCGAGGCGGTGGTACTCACCGAGGAAGGTGGTCCGCGCGGCGGGCTGGGCGGCCTGGTGGCGCAGGCCGTTGATCGTCGACATGACGACGTCGATCCGGCCCTGCTGGAGCGCGGTGGTCACGGCCCCCGGCTCCGAGAAGACCTTGACCTCGTAGGGCTTCTTGCCGGCCGCGGCGCACACGCCCTGCTGTGCGGTCAGGGTCTTCTCGAAGGTCGTGCCCGCGCCGGTGCCGATGGTCAGTCCGCAGAGTTGGGCGAGGTCGTTGACCTGCGTGGTCAGCGTGGTGTTGCCGGTCTTCACGGCGAAGCCCTGGCCGTCGTTGATGTAGGTGACGAAGTCGATGGTCTTCAGGCGTTCCGCGGTGACGCCGAAGTTGCCCGTGCCGAGGTCGTACTTCCCGCTGCCGAGGGCGGGCAGGATCGTCTCGAAGGAGGCGTCCTGACGTTCCGCCCTGACCCCGAGGACCTTGGCCACGGCGTCGGCGATGTCGATGTCCTGGCCGGCGGGCGGCTTGTCCTGCCCGTTCGGGTAGTACGCCGACGGCGGGGAGCCGACGGAGCTGCCGATCCGTACGCTGCCCGTGCTGCGGACGTCGGCGGGGAGCAGGGCGGCGATCGTCTCGACGGTCGTCACGTCGGCGACCGGATCGTCGGCCGGGACCGTTGAGGTCCGCGCGGCGCCCGCCGGCGCCGGAGCACCGCCACCGGAGCCGCAGGCGGTCAGCGGCAGCAGGGGCAGGAGGGCGAGGGCGGCGGTGACGCGCAGGCGGGTGCGGATCCCGTTCCCGGGGAGGTTCACGGCGGGCAGGCCTTTCCATGGCGGGGCGTGGTCAAGGACGGTGGCGGGGCGGTGGGGGTGGTCGGGGTGGACCCGGGTCGTCACCCGCCGACCCCGGTCAGGCGCTCCTGCGGGGCGGCGTTCGGGTTCGCGGCTGCCCGGGCGGCTTTCCCGGCGGTGTCGCGCCTGGCCACTTCCTCGCGGACCAGGGGGATCACGTACCGGCCGAAGTCGACGGCGTCGTCGAGGAGGTCGTAACCGCGGGCGGAGAGGATGTCGACGCCGAGGTCGTGGTAGTCGAGCAGGGCCTGGGCGACCGTTTCCGGGGTGCCGACCAGGGCGTTGGAGTTGCCCGCGCCGCCGGTGGCGGCGGCGGTCGGGGTCCACAGGGCCCGGTCGTAACGCTCACCGGCCTCCGCGATGGCGATCAGGCGCCGCGATCCGGTGTTCTCGGGCGCCGCGGCCTCCGTGACGCCGCCCTGGTGCCGCCGTACCGGGCCGCCGGCCCGGCGCCGCCGGATCGCGGCCACCGTACGGTGGGCCTTCTCCCAGGCGAGTTCCTCGGTCGGGGCGATGATCGGGCGGAACGCCACCTGGATGCGCGGCACGTCGGTGCGACCCGCGGCCACCGCGGCGGCCTTCACCGCCTCGATCTGCAGGGCGGTTTCGGCCAACGGTTCGCCCCACAGGCAGTAGACGTCGGCCTCGGCGCCCCCGGCCGCGTACGCGGCGGGCGAGGAGCCACCGAACGAGACGTCGGGGCGGGGTTGTCGGACGGGGAAGACATCGCTGACGAAGTCGTGGAAGCGGTAGTGCTCGCCCTCGTGGTCGAAGGGCTCGTGGGTGGTCCAGATCTTCTTGACGATCCGGATGTACTCACGGGTGCGGGCGTAGCGCTCGTCCTTGGTGAGGGTGTCGCCCTCGCGACCCTGCTCGTGGTCGTTGCCGCCCGTGATGAAGTGCACGGCGAGCCGGCCCTCGCTGATCCGGTCGAGGGTCGCGAAGGTCTTGGCCGCGAAGGTGGGGTACGAGACGTTGGGCCGGTGGGCGAGCAGGATGCCGAGGCGGTCCAGCCTGGCGGCGACGTAGGCCGCGGCCGGCGCGGGGTCCGGGGAGCCGGAGCCGTAGGCGAACAGCACCCGGTCCCAGCCGTGGTCCTCGTGCGCCCGGGCGAGCCGGAGCGTGTACTCCTTGTCGAAGGAGGCGCCGGAGCGGGCGGTGGTTTCGGAACCGTCGTTGGTGGCGGCTATGCCAAGGAATTCCACGGGCATGGGGGGCCTTTCGGGGTGCGGCGGATCGCGGGCGGACAGCGCGAACCGACCTCTCGACAGCCTCATATGACGTGACGTCACACCGAGGTGGCGGAAGCGGCGCGGCGGAATGCGACGTGGACGACGCGACACGTCGCGGGATGGGGGCGGGGCAGCGCACGTCCGGATCCACGACGCCGCGCCCCGGTGCGGGCGGACGCCGCGCGGCGGGTGGTGCGGAGGGGGACATCGGCCCGCGACGGGGTCACCGAAGGAGGGAAGGGCCGATCAGACAGCCCGCTGCCGCATCAGGCGCGACAGGTCGCGGACCACACCCGACCGAAGTCGATGTAGTCGCGCGAAACAAGGCGCTGATGGGCATTCATGTGACCACTTGAGCAGCACGCGATGCGCTTCGTCAAGCAACGGACCGGATGCCGGACACCCCCCGACCGGGTGGGAGCCCGTGGTTGACACGGCCACGGCGTCGGCGCGTACGATCCGGCGACGGACCGGCCGCCCCCGTGCGGGAGGCCGATCCCGCCGCGTTGAGGGACGCGGTGAGCGTGACGACGCACCGACCCGGACCGGATGGGTCCCGCTCCTGCGCGGAGCATTCCTGCCGCGCCCTTCGGCGCGCGGCGCCGGGGCGGCCACGACCGCCCGCGCCTCCCTCACCTGGAGAATCCCGCGATGCCCACGCCCACCACCACGGTTGCCCCGTCGACAGGGTCATCCACCACCGCCGACGTCTCCACGCCACCGCCGATCGTTCCGCGCCGGCGCACCGGCCGTCGGGTTTCCGCCGCCCTCGCCCTGCTGGTCCTCGCGATGGCGCTGACGTCCGTGGTCCGCAACGAGGCCTTCCAATGGGACGTGGTGGGACGCCACTTCACCACGGCCGCCGTCCTCGACGGTCTGCTGCTGACCCTGTGGCTGACCGGCGCGGTGATGGTCCTCGGTTTCCTGCTGGGTTCCGTCCTGGCGGTGATGCGACTGTCCGGCAACCTGGTTCTGCGAAGCCTGAGTTGGGGCTTCGTATGGATCTTCCGGTCCACCCCGCTGCTGGTGCAGTTGCTGTTCTGGTTCAACATCGGCGCCCTGTATCCCACGCTCGGACTCGGCATTCCGTACGGTCCGGAGTTCTTCACCGTGAAGACGGTGAACCTGCTCGGCCCGACCCTCACCGCCGTCATCGGTCTGACCCTGCACGAGAGCGCCTACGCCTGCGAGGTGGTGCGCGGCGGCATCCTGTCGGTGGACCCCGGTCAGACCGAGGCCGCCCAGGCCCTCGGATTGAGCAGGTTCCGCACCCTGCGCCGGATCGTCGTCCCGCAGGCGATGCGCTCGATCGTGCCGACCGCCGGGAACATGCTGATCGGCACGCTCAAGGGCACCAGCATCGTCAGCGTGCTGGCGGTGCACGACCTGCTGTACTCGGTGCAGTTGACCTACAACCAGAACTACCAGGTCATTCCGCTGCTGATGGTGGCCACCCTCTGGTACATCGCCGTCACCACCGTGCTGAGCGCGGGCCAGTTCTACGTCGAGCGGTACTACGCGCGCGGCACCTCCCGCGGCCTGCCGCCCACGCCCCTCGCGCGGCTGTGCAGTGGGCCGGCCGTCGCGCGCGCCCGCCTGCGGATACGGACCGCCGTCGGCGGCCGGTGAGGTCCGAGGGAGCGGGGCGAGGGGCGCCCGCGGGTCATGCCGACGACCCGGCCTCCCTGCTCCGGCCGCGGGCCACCTCGCTTGTTGCGGGAACGTGGCGAGTGTGTGGCGGTCGGCCGCGGCGACCGCCGCGGGGGCGCCCCCGAGCCTAGGATCCCGGGCACGTGCCGCCGTCCGCCGCGCACGCCACCGTCCCCCTGCCGAGGATCACGATCCGCCATGAGTGTGACCGCCGCCCTGACTGTGCCCGAGGTGCTCCCCCGCCTGCACGAGCTGACCGTCGTGGACGTTCGTACCCCCGGCGAGTTCGCGTCGGGTCACCTGCCCGACGCCGTCAACGTTCCCCTCGACCGTCTCGCGCGGTCCCTGCCGGACCTCCGGCGGGCGTCCGCCCGCACACCGCTACTGGTGGTGTGCGCCTCCGGAGCGCGTGCGGAGAACGCCGTCGCCGTCCTGGCCTCCCACGGCATCGGCGCCTCCGTGCTCACCGGTGGCACCGCGGCCTGGGCGGCGGGCGGCCACCGTCTCGACCGTCCCGAGGGCGCGCAGCGGGCCGTCTGGGCCATGGAGCGCCAGGTCCGCTTCGCGGCGGGCGCGCTGGTCCTGCTCGGACTGGTCCTCGGTCTCGTCGCGCACCCGGCGTTCCAGCTGCTGTCCGCGGGCATCGCGGGCGGACTGGTCTTCTCCGCCGTCAGCAACACCTGCGGCATGGCGGTCGTGCTGGGCCGGCTCCCCTTCAACCGGCGGGCGGGCGCGGAACCCTCCCGCTGAGGGGGCGTCCGTGCTGCCCGGCGAGGCCGTCGACGCGGAGTCCCGCGGCTGGGCGTCGTCGCACCCTGACCGGGAGAGCGGGAGGACGGGAGGACGAGAAATCCGGACGAAGGAGGGCGGACGGGGAATGAGGCCGCCGCTGCCGGGCAGGGGGTTCTCGTGAGAGCCCTGTAGAGCCGCGACCGGGAGACCACCGATGACTCCTGCACTCCTGCAGCACCCCCGGTTGCACCTCGACCTCGCGGGTGACAGTGCCGCCGCCAACCGGGCGCGCGCGGCGACGTCCCGGTTCCTGCACGATGCGGCCGACGGATCCGACCGCCCGCGGGCGGTGTCCCCACCGGCGGAGGACGCCGCCCTGCTGATCGTCACCGAGCTCGTCACCAACGCGGTCCGGCACACCGCCGGACCCTGCACCCTGGATCTGGCCCTGCACGGGGAACGGCTCGACATCGACGTCACGGACGGCAGTCCGGAGCGTCCCGTCACCCGGGCGCCGCACGTCGAGGGCACCGGCGGTTGGGGTTGGATCCTGATCCGACACCTCGCCCGCGAGGTGACCGTGCACCCGACCGCGGCCGGGGGCAAGACCGTCAGCGCCTGCCTGACGGTCACGGCCGCCTGACCGACCCGGGCCGCGGAGCCGTCGGTGAGCGTCGCCGGGGCGTCATCGGTAGGAGAGCCCCAGGACCCAGGGGGCGCCCGTCAGTACGAGAGCCGCAGGACCATGCCGCTGCGCGGCCGGGTCGGTATGCGGTTCAGCGGAATCGTCATGTCCTGGCGCGGAAACGTGTACTCCAACCGGCCGAGTGCCGTGGCCAGGGCCGTCAGCACGCCGACGACGATGTCCTCACCCGGGCAGCGGTGCCCCGTACGGACGTCTCCCCCGCCCTGCGGGACCAGCAGGTCGGCGTCCGGTTCCCGCCCGAGGAAGCGGGTGGGGTCGAAGCGGTGGGGCCGGTCGAACAGGTCCGGGTCGTGGTGGTGGCCGTAGACGTCGAGGAGGACCAGGGTGCCCGCGGGCACGGCCGAGCCCCGGTGTTCGAGATCGCGGGCGGCGACCCCGCCGACGAAGGGGACGAACGGGTAGAATCGACGGACCTCGTGGGCGAAGGCCCGGGCGTACGCCCAGTCCCCCGCGCGCAGTCCCAGGCGCAGCTCGGGGTCGCGCCCCAGGGCGTGCGCGGCGAAGGCCGCGAACCAGGCGATCGCGACGGTCGGCCGGATGATGTTGAGCAGTTCGACCGCGGCGGTGTGGGGGTCGAGCGGGTTGCCGTCGGCGTCGAGGTGGTGGGCCACCGTCTCCAGGACCGAGCGGGACGGCACGCTGCCGCCGTCGCCCGGGACGGTGAGGACACCGGGGTGTGCGCGGCCGGCCCGTACGTCCGTCACGGCGTGCGCGAGGCCCTGTTCCTGCCGGGTCCGCGCCCGGACGGCCTTCCAATGACGTGGCCCGGGCGTCGCGAAGCCGTCGACCATGGACACGCAGTCCTCGGCGATCTCGCGGGCCGCGTCCTGGGTCACCGGCAGACCCACCCAGTCGCAGGCCGCCTCGGCGAGCACCTCTGCGAACCGGTCGAAGAGCACGATCTCCCCGCCGCGGGCCCGGGTGAACGCCTCGTGCCAGTGCGTCCCGATGCGGTCCAGCAGCGCGGCGACGCCTTCGCGCGAGGTGAGCAGGGACACGAACATCGCCTTGCGGACCCGGTGCGCGTCACCGTCCAGGGTATGGACGGCGCCGCGGCCGAAGAGGGTGTCGAGCACCGCGCCCGGCAACGCGTCGTGGCGCAGGACGTGCCGCTCGTCGTAGAAGAACGCGACGTCGGCGGGGCCGTGCAGGACGATCGCGCGCCGCCCGAACAGCCGCGTGCGCACGGGGCCGCCGTCGGGGCCCTTGCGTCGGCGCAGGTCGGGCAGCCAGGCGTAGCCGTGCGTCCACAGGGAAGCGGTGCCGTCGATCGTCGGGAGGGGCATGTCCGGCGCCTACCCGACGATCCGGGCCGCACGCGGGATCGACCGCCCGATGCCGACCGCCCCGATGCCGACCGGGTCAGGCACGGCCCGGGTGCGGGCCCGCGACGGCCTCGGCCGACAGGCGGCGTCCGACCGGGGTCCCGAGGGCGCCGCGCAGGGCGGCGTCCCGCACGGCGCGCGCGGGCGACGCGCGCAGGGTCCGGGCGCGGGTGGCGAGATCGGTCGGGGCGCTCACGCGCAGGGCTTCGGCGCGGCGGGCGCGACGCCGGACGGTGAGCGGGTCGACGGCCCGCGGCGCGGGCGCTCCGGGCGGGGCCGTCACCTCGGGCAGGGCGGCGGCGTTCGTGACCGCGTTCCCGCGGCGACGAACGCGGTTTCCGTTCGTGTCGCCGCGCCTGCCGGCGCCCGGGACGTGGAACCGTCTCCGCATGACCGAAAGTTCGACGCCTTACATCTCCGCGGCCCGGGTCACCGTCCTGGCGGTGCAGCCCGGCAATCCGCCCTTCCGCCTCGTCGAGGTCGACGGCGAGTTCGTCGGCAGGGCGAGTTCGATGACGGACGTGCTGCTCGTCGCCGCCGAGGCCGGTGTCACGGTCCACGATCTCGACGACCCCGAGGCGGTCCACTGGGTGGGCGGCGGGAAATTCACCTGGAGCGTGCACTAGGACCTGTCGTCGGACTCCCGTCTGCCTCGCGGTGTCCGGCACGCACTCCGGGCGACGACGGGACTTTGACGACCGGCCCTGGAACGTCCGGGCCGCCGTACCGGTCGTGCCTCCCACGGCTCCGGACGAATGGCGCCGCTGCTCACCCGGCCGGGTCGGCCGCCGGGTCGAGCAGTCGCCACGCGGTGAGGGCGAGCCGGGCCCGGATCAGACCGGTGTGTCCGGCGGGTCCGGTCAGCTCGATGCCCAGCGTCCTCGCGATCTGTTCGATCCGCCGGGCGACACTGCTGTGGTGCAGGTGGAGGAGGTCCGCGGCCTGGCGGAAGGAGCCCGTGGCGCAGTACGCGTCCAGGGTTTCCACATCCTCGGGGACCGCGGCGAGTCGGGCCATGGCCACCACGTCCGCGTTGTCGCGCGCGGCTGCCCGCGGGATCTCGGCAAGCAGGGCGAGCGCGCCCAGGTCCCGGTGGTGGACGACCGGTTCGCGCGGGCCGGTGAAGCGCAGGGCGGTCCGCGCCTGGCGCCAGGACCGGTCGGGGCTCGTGGCGGCGCCGATGCCGGCGCGGACACCGGCCGGGAACAGGGTCGGGTCGACGCAGGTGGCGAGGAGCACGCCGACGTCGGCGAGCGCGGCCGCCTTGACCGGGCGGCCCGGGCACACCAGGGCGCCGATCCGGTCGAGCGGCTCCCCCGACCGTACGGCGACGACGCGGACCGGCAGGTCGGCGGCGAAACCCAGCAGCCGCAGCGCCCGGGCCCTGGCCGCCTCGTCGCTGTCGGCCCCGATCACCAGCTCCACGAGCGCGGGGTCGGCCATGGTCGTACGGGCCGGGCCGTACCGCTCGACGGCCGCCGACGCTGCGATGGCGAACCGGTCCAGGAGCACGTCGTCGAGCGGGCCGGGCGCCCCGGGGCGTTCCAGCCAGACCGTGCCGATCTCTTCCTCGTCGAGGGTGATCGCCACCGTGGTGGAGGCGGGGGCCGGTGGGTCGGACGCCGGTCGGCCGTCGACCGCCATGCGGATCGACCGTCCGGTGCCGTGGATCCGGATCCCGGCGACGCATTCGGCGAAGACGGCCGAGGCACGGGCGAGTGCCGCCAGGTCCACCCGGCGGCGCATCAGGGTGTCGTAGAACACGACGACGCGGATCGCGCCCTCGACGTGCGGGTCCAGGTGGGACAGCCGTACCGCGATTGCCTCCATGGCCCAGAGAATAGGCCGTCGGTGGCTGCGGGAGGGGCGCCGGTCGGCGCGTGATCGGGGCCCGTCGCACGACAGTTGGCGGACGTACGCGTTCACCCGTGCGCTTGCTGTCGGTCGGCCCTCCGCACGCGCGCGGGCTCCGGTCGGGCCGTCCGTGGCGGCCCCCCGGAGTCCCGGCGGCGGGTGCTGTCGGCTGCTCAGCCGGCGGCGAGGAGGGTGAGCGTGTCGATCACCCGGTTGGAGAAGCCCCACTCGTTGTCGTACCAGGCGACGACCTTGATGTGACGGCCGTCGACCCGGGTGAGCTCCGCGTCGAAGATCGACGAGGCGGGGTTGCCCGTGATGTCGGAGGACACCAGCGGGTCGTCGGAGTACTCCAGGACGCCGGCGAGGGGTCCGTTCGCCGCGGCGCGGTAGGCCTCCAGCACGTCCTCGCGGGTCACGTCGCGGGCGACGGTGGTGTTGAGCTCGACGATCGAGCCGACCGGAACCGGTACGCGGATCGAGTCACCGGACAGCTTGCCGGCGAGGTTCGGCAGGACCAGGCCGATCGCCTTGGCGGCGCCCGTCGAGGTCGGCACGATGTTGACGGCGGCGGCGCGGGCGCGGCGGGGGTCGCGGTGCGGGCCGTCCTGCAGGTTCTGCTCCTGCGTGTAGGCGTGCACCGTCGTCATGAAGCCGTGCTCGATGCCGGCGAGGTCGTCCAGTACGGCGGCCAGGGGTGCCAGCGCGTTGGTCGTGCACGAGGCGTTCGAGACGATCGTGTGCAGGGCCGGGTCGTACGTGTCGGAGTTGACCCCGTACGCGAGCGTGACGTCGGCGCCGTCGGACGGCGCGCTGACCAGCACCTTGCGGGCGCCCGCCTTGATGTGGCCGCGGGCGGCCTCGGCCGAGGTGAAGCGGCCGGTCGCCTCCAGGACGAGGTCGACACCGAGCTCCGCCCACGGAAGCTGCGCAGGTTCCCGCTCCGCGAGCACCTTGATGCGGTGGCCGTCCACGACGAGGGTGTTCCCCTCGACGGTCACCGGGCGGCCGAGCCGGCCGGAGGTGGTGTCGTAGGCGAGCAGCCGGGCGAGGGTGGCGGGCTCCGTGAGGTCGTTGACGGCGACGACCTGGAGGTCGCTGTCGCGTTCCAGGAGCGCGCGCAGCACGTTGCGACCGATGCGGCCGAATCCGTTGATGGCGATGCGAGTCATGAGCGATGTCCCTTCGTTCGCCACCAGGTTCGCTCGCGCCGCACACCCTCCGACAGAGGCGGGATCGCCATGGTTCAAAAGGATCCCGCCAAAGGGACTGCCCCGACTCCGCGGGTGGAGGCCGCCCGCGTCTCCGCAGGGGTGGAGGCATGCCCGGGGCCTGTCGTCAAAGTCCCGTCGTCGCCCGGAGGGCGGCCTCGGAGTTCGACGACAGGTCCTAGTCGCCGCGGGTGAACGTGCGCCGGTAGTCGGTCGGCGTGGTGCCGAGGATGCGCTGGAAGTGCAGGCGCAGGTTCGCGCCGGTGCCGAGGCCCACGTCGGCGGCGATCTGCTCGACGCCGCGCTCCGAACGTTCGAGCAGTTCGCGGGCCAGGTCGATCCGGGCCCGCATGATCCACTGCATCGGCGTGTACCCGGTGTCGTCGGCGAAGCGGCGCGAGAACGTGCGGGGCGACACCCCTGCGTGCCGGGCGAGCGCCTCCAGCGTGAGGGGTTCGGCCAGCCGGTGCAGCGCCCACTCCCGGGTGGCGGCGAACCGCTCGCCGAGCGGCTCGGGCACGCTGCGCGGCACGTACTGGGCCTGACCGCCACTGCGGTAGGGGGCCGCGACCAGCCGCCGGGCGGCGTGGTTGGAGGCGGCCACGCCGAGGTCGCCGCGCAGGATGTGCAGGCACAGGTCGATGCCGGAGGCGGCGCCGGCCGAGGTGAGGACGCTTCCCTCGTCGACGAACAGGACGTTCTCGTCGAGGCGGACCAGCGGATGCCGCGCCGCGAGGGCACGGGCGTAGTGCCAGTGGGTCGTGGCGCGCTTGCCGTCGAGGAGGCCCGTCGCGGCGAGCGCGAACGCGCCCGTCGAGATCGCGGCGAGGCGGGCGCCGCGCTCGTGCGCGGTGATCAGCGCGTCGATGACGGGTCGTGGCGGATCGTCACGGTCCGGGAAGCGGTAGCCGGGGACGAAGACGATGTCGGCCCATGCGAGCGCCTCCAATCCGTGGGTCACGTGGTACGACAGCCCGTCGCCCCCGGCCACCAGCCCGGGCGCCGCCCCGCACACCCGTACCTCGTACGGCATGCTCGCGCGGGTCGTGAACACCTGTGCCGGGATGCCGACGTCCAGCGGCTTGGCACCTTCGAGGACGAGCACGGCGACACGATGGAGGCGGGAGGCAGACACGCCCCCGACCCTACGCGCCGATCCGGTCCGGGTTCGGCGCCGTCCGGTGGTGTGGAACACCGGTGTCGGGCCCGGCCGTACCGACCGTCCGTCCGGCCGGCCGGCCTGTCGGCGGCCCGGCGTAGGCTTCGGGCAGGCACGGACGGCGTGGGGGCGGATCGTATGGCTGCTGGGATGGGACAGAGGTGGGGCTCGGACCTCGACTCGGTCGTGGTGTACGCGCGGGGCGCGCTGTGTCGGCGTGTGGCCCGCGGCGTCGTACCGCCGGACGGTCGGGTGCGCGTGACGGGCCTGCCCCGTTCGCTGGACCCGGGCTCGCTGCGCGCCGCGGTGGTGGGACCGGCCGGGGTGCGCGTCACCGAGGCCCGGGTGGAGGTCGAGGCCGAGCCCCTCGGCGCCGACGCTCCGGACACGTTGCGGCGCGAGGTCGAGCGGCTCACCGAGGAGCAGGCGGCGGCGCGGGCCCGTCGGGACCGGCAGTCGGGCCTGATCGAGGAGGTCCGGGCGCTGCGACCGGTGCCGCCGCCGCGCAGGCGGGACGATCCGCACCGGCGCACGCCGGTCGACGCCTGGCTGGCCCTCGCCGACTTCGTCGACGAGCGACTTGCCCGGCTGCACGCCCGCCTCGTCGAGCTGGAGGAGGCCTTGGCCCGGGTAGGGCACGAACGCGACGTCGCCTCGGACCGGCTCTCCCGCGCCTCCACCGACGCGCCGTCGGCGCACGTGGCGACCACGGTCTGTGCGGTCCTGACCCTCGACGGCACCGGTGCCCCGGGCACCGAGGTGGAAGTGGAGCTGGAGTACGGCGTGCCGGGCGCCGTCTGGGTGCCGGCCTACCGCCTCACCCAGCGTCAGGGCGACGGTACGGGCCGTCTGGTGTTGCGCGCCTCGGTCGCCCAGCGCACCGGCGAGGACTGGACCGGCGTGCGGATCGCCCTGGCCACGGCCGACCTCCGCCGCCGCACCGACCTGCCGAAGCTCCGCTCGGTCCGGATCGGACGCCGACAGGCCGATCCCGCGCCGTCCGGCTGGCGGGAGCCCCCGGCCGGCCTCGCGGACCTGTTCGCCGGCTACGCCGCGGCCGGCCCGCGCCCGGCGCCGGTCGCCGCGCGCGCAGCGGTGCCCGCGGCGACCGCGGCCGCCCCCGTACAGGCGCCACCACCGCCCCCGCCACCGGCGCCGCAGGCCTTCGGCGGCCCGCCGCCGCCGTCGTCCGCGCTTCCCGTGCCCGGCGGTGCCCCGGAGTTCGGCGGCGGGGCGCAGGCCTTCGCGCGGCCGGCCCGGGCGCGATCGGCCGCCGGGCCCGGCGGGCCCGGGCCCGGCGCGGCAGGCGCCATGGCTCCGGCGGCTCCCGGCTCGGCGGCGCCGTCACCGCCTCCGCCCGTCGGCCCGCCGCAGCCGAGCGGCGCCGAACTCGACTATGCGGCGCTCGTCCTGCGCGGTCCGGAGGAGTCGACCGGCCGCCGGGGCCGGTTGTTCCCGAACCCGCCCGCCGACCCGGTGGCGGCCGAACACCGGCGCCGCGCCGAGACGGTGGCGGCGCTGCCGCTGCCCGGGCACGCGGTGCGGCCCCGCGAGTCGGCGGGTTCCTTCGACCACCGCTTCGACGCCGCCGCCCGGGCGGACGTTCCGTCGGACGGCACCTGGCACACCGTCACCGTCACCGAGATCCCGGTGGGGCTGCGCACCGAGTACCTCTGCGTGCCGTCCGTCGAGCAGACCGTGTACGCGACGCTCGTCCTCTCCAACGCCACCGATCAGGCCCTGCTGGCCGGCCCGGTGGAGGTCACCGTGGACGACGAGTTCCTGCTGACCGCCGCATTGCCGACGCTCGCGCCCGGCGGTGTCCGCCGGGTGGGGCTCGGTGCGGCCGAGGGCATCCGTGTCACCCGCCGCACCAACCTGCACGAGTCGACGGCCGGGCTCCGCAACAACACCACCGTCCTGGACCACCGGGTCCACGTGGAGGTGGCGAACCGGCTCGCGGAAGCGGTCACCGTCGAGGTCCGCGAACGGGTGCCCGTCACGTCCGAGACGGATGTCCGCATCGAGGAACGGTCCGACTGGGCCGCACCCGAGGACGGCGCTGCGGAACATCACGCCCCGGGTACCCGGGTCTGGCGGGTGGAGCTGCCCGCCGGCGCCACCACCGCCCTCGAAGGCGGCTACGAGATCCGCATCCCGGCCGGCAAGGCCCTCGTCGACGGCAACCGCAGGAGCTGAAGCACCCCATGTCCACGCCCCCGAAGCCGATCGCCCTGCCCGTCACCGCCGTCACCTGTCTGGAGGACCGTGCCCACATCGAGCGCACGGCCGTCCTCGACCTGGAGGCCGGGGTCCAACGCCTGCGCCTGGGACCGGTCAGCGCGCTGGCCGTCGACCGCACCCTCCATGCCGAGCTGATCGCCGAGCACTCGGCGACCGTGCTCGACGTCCGCATCGTCCGCGCCTGGACACCGCACGGCCCGCTGCCGCCCACCGTGGACGACTCGGCCGTGCGCCACCGCGAGTACGCCATCGAGGAGGAGCGGACCGCCCTGGGGCAGCGGCAGGACCGGCTGAGGGCCCGGCTCGACGCGCTCGGCAGCCTCGCCGCGGACCTGCTGCGGGACATCGGCGAGGGCGCCGGCGCCGGGGACACCGAGCGGGACCGTTGGAACCTTGAGTTGGACCGCGTCGACGAGGAACGCGACGCGTGCGGGGAACAACTCCGTTCCGTGGAGGCGCGGCTGGCCGCTCTCGCCGTCGAGCTCCGGCATGTCCAGGGCGCCTTGAACCTCTCCGAGCAGCAACCCGCCGAACTGGTCGGTCACATCGAGCTGACCGTGGACGCCTCGGTCGCCGGGCCCGTCCGGCTGCGGCTCGGGCACCTCACGCCGTGCGCGCTGTGGCGGCCCGCCTACCGGGCTGTGCTCGACGGGGACTCCCTGACGCTGGAGACCGAGGCGGTGGTCTGGCAGCGCACCGGTGAGGACTGGTCCGACGTACGACTGACCCTGTCGACGGCCCGCTCGGCCCTGGCCACCGATCCCCCGCGGCTCACCGAGGACCGGCTGACGCTCAAGGACCGGTCGGCCGCGGAGCGCCGCACCGTCGACGTGGAACTGCGCGAGGAGGAGATCGGCGACCTCGGGGCGGCCCCCGTGGTCGGCCTGCCGGGCGTGGACGACGGCGGCGAGGCCCGGGTGTTGAGCTCCCCGGCACCGGTGTCGGTGCCCTCGGACGGCCGCGCGCACCGGGTGCCGCTCTCCTCCTTCACGGCGCCCGCCCGCAGCGAGTACGCCTGTTCGCCCGAGCTGTCCCCGCTGGTGACGCAGGTGGTGCGGTGCGAGAACCGGTCGGGCCACGCCCTGCTCGCGGGGCCCGTCCAGTTGGTGCGCGGCAGTGGGTTCAGCGGTCGCGGCACTCTGGACTTCACCGCTGCCGGAGCCGCCTTCGAGCTCGCCTTCGGTAGCCGTGACGACCACCGGGTGGTCCGGTATGCCGAGGAGTCCCGCGATGCGGTGGGCATCACCCAGCGGACCCTGGTCACCCGCACGGTGCGGCTGCACCTCTCCCGGTTCTCGGCGCCCGGGGAACTGGACGACCGGGTCGTCGCCGTCCGGGAACGGATCCCGGTCTCGGAGGTGTCGGCGGTGGAGGTGCGCCTGCGCCGGGAGGCGTGCTCCCCGGCTCCGGACGTGGTCGACGCCGAGGGCATCGCCCGCTGGGACGTGACGCTCCCGCCCGGTGGCCGGCGTACGGTCACGCTGGTCTACGAGCTGTCGGCGAGCTCCAAGGTCGTCGGGCTCTGAGGTCGTCGGGCTCCGAGGCCCGCCGACCGAGTGGGTCGGCGGGCGGTGGTGGAGCCTGCCGTCCGCGGGTGGCCGCGGACGGGGCCGTACCGGTCAGGCCGGGTCGACGGTGATGACACGGCCCGGGTCGGTCGTGTCGTGGACGGCGTAGCGGGCGGAGATGGTGGCGCCGGTGATCGACGTGGCGCAGAAGAACGAGCCTTCCAGCTTCACCGGGATCGGCGCCCGGTCCAGGACCACCGCGGGGCCGGCCCCTCCCTCCCAGCGCCCCTGGGCTCCCGCGGGGCCGGTCGGGGCCGCGGTCGCCTTGCAGGCGAGGAGGCCGCTCGTCCTCAGGACGAAGCCACGGGCGGGGATGGACAGTCGGGCCGTGCTCGGGTCGCCGTGCTGGAGCAGGACCTGCCAGGGGCCGCTGTCCTCGTTGGTCTCGACGGCCACGCGCAGACCCGGGGCATCGGTGGTGCAGTCCTTGAAGACCGGCGGCTTGATGCGGAGGGCGACGGGGCCTTCGGGGTTGGTGTGGTTCGGCTCGGCGGGTATCGCGTTGTCGCGGGTATCGGAGGCGGCGCAGGTCACGACGATCGGTCCGGCCTCGAACACCACCGGCCCCGAGGCGAGGGCCGCGAACCGGTGCCCGGCAGGCGAGACGGACGTACCGGCCTGTACGGCGACCGCGGTCTCTACGGCCCGTGCGCCGTGCGCGGTCGGGTCGGCCTGTGCGGTGGTCGGGAGGAGGAGGGCCGAGCCGGCGAGGGCCAGCACCGCGGCGCCCGAGCGGAGCGCAGGGGTGGTTAACCGCAGGTTCTTCGTAATGATCATGGATTGAGCCTAGGAACCCACCCCGTACGCCCGTAGGGCCGAACGACCCCTCGACGGAGTCCGTTGGTCCCGGCCGATCGGCTCAGCTCTGTCCGGGGGGCTGCTTCGCCAGATGGCGGTCGAGTGTGCGCGCGGAGTCGAAGACGTCACGGTCGTCGTCGTGGACGAGCCTGCCATTGACCGCCATCGAAGGGGTACCGGAGACCCCGGCGCTCTCCAGGGCCTCTTCGGACAGGTCCACGAACTCCTTGTGCTTCATGGACGTGACCGCCTCATCGAACTCCGCGCCGTGCAGGCCCTCTATGCCGATCGCCGCGACCAGCAGGAAATCGGGCGTGAAACCGCCGAGTTTCCTGGCCGCCGCCTGCTTCCGGTAGAGCGCCTCGTGGAACTCCAGGAACGCGTGGTGGTCCAGGGCGGCGCGCAGGGCGTTGACCGCCTGCACCGATCCGGGGCCCAGGAAGGACCCGAGGACGAACTGGAGCTGGATCTCGCCCCTCCGGGCCTTGTCGCGCAGGTGCCGGCCGGTTCCTCGGAGCTCGAACTCCGCGCAGCCCGGGCAGCTCGGGTCCTCGTAGAGCCGGACGGAGACGGGTGCGTTCACGTCACCGATGACGATGGTCGTACGGTCCCCGTGCAGGCTTTCGGGTGCCTTCGGCAGCGGCTGGACCGGCTCGCTCCCCGACTGCCGCCGTGTCGGCAACCCGCATGCGGCGAGCACCGGCGCGGTTCCGAGTCCCGTGGCCAGCGCCAGGAACCCCCTTCTGGATCTGCCCCCTCCGACTGCTCCGACGTGCATGTTCGTTCTCTCCCCCGAGTGGATCACGCGGGTCAGCGTACGGGACCGGCCATGAGGGCGGCCGTGAATTTCCGCGGGGATTCGAACGCCCCGGCGCGGGTCAGTCGAGGTCGTTCATTCCTCGTCGGGGTGGCGCAGCACCGCGTCCTCGGGAAGCAGCGGAAACCTGACCCCCGGGATCCGCAGCGGCCGGGTGCCGTACGGGTCGAAGGCCTCGACGGCGTCGGTGAACGGCCGGGGTGGCAGATACCCGTGATCGGCGACGTAGTGGCCGACGAGGTAGGGGGCCGCGAACACGGTGGGGTTGCCGGGGCCGTCCGGGGCGCGGGGGCCGTCCGCCGTACCCGGTACACGGATCTCGCCGGTTCCCTCGCTCGCACACCGGTGTCCCGACCGGGGTTCGTACCAGGGGTGCGAGAGCGGGAGGGCCTCGGGGCACAGGTCGCAGGCGTGCAGCCCCAACATCGCGTTGACCTGGTGGGATTCGAGGATCGTGAGCAGGCGGTCGACGAATCCCGTGGGCGTGGTTCCGCTCGGCCAAGGATGTTCCGCGGACAACCAGCCGATGTTGAGGCGCTCGTACGGGCCGGAAGCACACGTGGCTCACCCCGTCGTCGAGATCGCTGAAGGTGTCTTCGTCGCCCGCGTAGGTGTAGGGACTCAGGTCCTCGTAGAACATGCCGCCATCATCGCCCTGCCGTGCGAAGCTTCGGGCCATGGCGCCTTTCACGGTTCGGGGACTTCCCCTGCCCGCTCCCCTGACGACCCTCATCGACCTCGGCCTCTGGAAGCACCCGGGGGACGCGGTACTGGGAAGGGTCATCCCGTGGTTCGAGGATCCGCTCGTCTTCGTGCGGGACGCGGAGCAGATGACGTTCGCGTCCCGATCGATGGACATGGTCGCCGACGATCCGCACTCCGGGTACTTCCGCCAGGCACGCGGAAGCAGCGGCACCGCCCCGATCGAACTGCCGTGGCTCGACGTCGAAAAAGCGGTGCTGATCGCCATCACCCGCAATCCCGGTGATGACGGCGCCCTGGCGCTCGATTACCGCACCGATCCCTCGGATCCCCGCGTCGTCGGCAGTGATTACCGGACGGATCCCGACGGGTGCCGGTGGCGGGTCGTGGCACCCACGTTCTCGGCGTTCGTCGCGCGCTGCTCCGCCGCGGCGGAGTCCGAGCCCGATGGGACCACCCGGCCGGCGCCGGCGGGGCGGTCCGCACGGGCTTGACGGCCACGCCACGCGGCCCGCAACGGCCGGGTCGCGGCCGTTGCGGTCAGCTTCCTCCCCCAACGGTCCACGGGCGGAGCTTCTCCGGGTTGCGGACGGCCCAGATCTGGGTGATCCGGCCCTCGGCGAGGCTGAAGGCCGCGACGGTGACCGTGGTCCCGGCATGTTGGGCGACCAGGCCGGGCCGGCCGTTGACCGTGCGTTCCAGGAGTGTCAGTCCGGGGGCCTTGTCGGCGATGTGGATGAGGTAGGCGGCGATGTTCTCGCCGCCCCGGACCGGGTGGAGGACGGTGCCGACCATTCCCCCGCCGTCGGCGGTCATGGTGGCGTCGGGGTCGAGGAGCCCTACGAGGGCCTCGATGTCCTTGGCCTCCCAGGCCTCCTTGAAGTTCCGCACCAGACCGGCCTGTCCGGCCGGCGCGGCCGTCGGCGCCTGCGCGGCGCGTATGCGGCGGCGGGCGGAGGAGGCCAGTTGGCGGCAGGCCGCCGGCGTCCGACCGACGATGGCCGCGACCTCGGGAAACGGGTACCGGAAGACGTCGTGCAGGACGAAGGCCACGCGTTCGGCGGGCGTCATCGCTTCGAGTACGACGAGGAAGGCCATGTTCACCGACTCGTCCAGGGTGACCCGGTCGGCGGGGTCGACGGACCGGGTCGCGCCACCGGCCGACCCGCTGATCCACTCCCCGCGGTCGGGCAGCGGCTCGGGAATCCAGGCACCGACGTAGCTCTCGCGCCGAACCCGCGCCGAGCGCAGCAGGTCCAGGCAGATGCGTCCGGCGACCGTGGTCAGCCAGGCCCCGGGCACCTTGATGGCCTCCCGCTGTTCCCGTGACATCGCGTACCAGCGGGCGTAGGTCTCCTGTACGGCGTCCTCGGCCTCGGCCAGCGAACCGAGCAGCCGGTAGGCGAGGTTGATCAGCTGCCGCCGCTCGCCGACGACCGCGCTCAGGTCGGGCTCCGACCGCTCGTGCCGTTCCTCGGATGGGGTGCTCATGGTGGCGGCATCTCCTCGGTTCCTCTCGTCCGGTTCCGTTCCCGCCACTTCGACGGAACACCGCACCGGATGGGGAAGCCGGCGGTTCGCCTCACATTCGACGGGTCCGTCTCGTCGGGTGATCAGGACAGTACAGATCCACCGCCGCGAGGCAGAAGAGGGGACCACATCATGGCCACCACCCGGACGACGACGACAGCACGACACCACCGCCTCGCGACGTTCCTGCGCGTCTCGATCGCCCTGCAGACCGCGGCCCTCTTCTTCCAGGCGGTCACCGCGGGAATGTTGCTGTCCTCCTCCCTCGGCGGGGTACTGCACGACGTCGGATCACGCGTGATGTACGGGGCCTCGATGTTGTACGTGCTCGCCGCGGTCCTCGCCTGGCGGCCGGGCGGCGGATCGCCCCGCCCCGTCCTCTACGCGTCGGGCTTCCTCGTACTGGCCTCGGTCCAGGTGGTGCTGGGCATCGCCCACGTCCCGTCGGTCCACGTGCCGCTCGGCATTCTGATGTTCGGCCTGAGCCTGCTGGCACTGGGCTGGACCGTGGCCCCCCACCTGCCGCGGCGCTCGGCCGAGGCCCGGGCGTAGCCGCGGCGCCCGCCACGGGCCGGGCGGCCACGCCCGCCCGGGCGGTGGTTCCCCGGCGGGCCCCGCCAAACAGTGACATGCGCCACAGGACTCTCCTGGATCACGGAACCATTACGACCGTTTGGCGGCCCCTGACATGTCACCATTTGCGCGCCGACGGTCGACATTCCCCTCTCCACCGAAATGACCATCTCGAATGGTGGGACGGATATGAGCAACATCCCTTGTCCGGGCACATTCTGATGGTCCGTCACTGATCTCGACCAGGACTCGGCCCGTGCGACAGGCACGATCGTCCGGTCATTTCAAGCCCGGTGAGCACCGCTGCCGCTCGGGTCGACGGCGGGACTTGCCGGCCCGTTGGGGGGCTTCTAAGAATGGCGGCTCGCCCGGCGCTCCCGCAGCAAGGGGCGCAGGACGCTTCGCAGAAACCAAGTGAGGTCAGGTCACGTATGCAGAAGCACCGCAAGACGACGCACTACAGGAAGATATCGATCGCCGCCGTGACGCTCGGCGTCGTGGGCATACCCACTGCCGCCATGGCATGCCTGGACACGGACGGGAACACCTCCCGCGCCTCCCAGAAGCCCTCCGCGCGCCCTTCCTACAGCGCTTCGATACCCGACGTGCCCCTCCCCGGCGTTGCTTCCCCGACCGAGTCGACGCAGAGCCCGACCCCCGCTCCGACGGGTTCGACCGGTGCGGGTGACAACGGGACGACCGTGCCCGTCGCGCAGACCTCACCGGCTCCCTCGCAGACGCAGCCGAGCACCAGTCCCGCTCAGTCCCCGACGGCGACGAAGCCGCAGGTGCCGGCCAAGCCGACGAAGCCGGCCCCGGCCGGGCCGACGGCCCCGCCCGCCGGGCAGAAGCCGCCCACCGCCCCCGGATCCGGTCCGACGGCCCAGGTGGTGGCCCTGGTCAACCAGGAGCGCGCCAAGGCCGGGTGCTCGGCCCTCACGGTCAACGACAAGCTGACGGCGGCCGCGCAGAACCACAGCCAGGACATGGCCTCCCACAGCAACATGTCGCACACCGGCTCCGACGGTTCGGACCCGGGCCAACGCATCACCCGCGCCGGATACGGCTGGAGCACGTACGGCGAGAACGTCGCCTACGGGTACAACTCGCCCGAACAGGTCATGAACGGCTGGATGAACAGCCCCGGCCACAAGAAGAACATCCTGAACTGCGCGTTCGAGGAGATCGGCGTCGGCCTCGCCCAGCCGAACTCCTACTGGACGCAGGCCTTCGGCACCTCGCGCTGACCTTCCCCACGGGTCGCACCACCCATCGCCCGGGACGGGGGCGCCGACGCGCGTCCCCGCCCCGGGCGATCGGCGTTCAGGCGGTGGCGGGCCCGTCCCCCAGGCGCTCCCGGAGCTCCTCGGCGTCCGCGAGGAACCAGGTCTGACGCCCCCGGTTGCACTCGCGGACGAAGTCGCGCAGCGCCGAACCGGCCTCGGTGTGGCGGGTGATGTCGCCGAGGACGACGAGCCCCATGCCGTAGTTGGCGAACTTCTGGACGATGTCCCCGGCGACGCGGCTGCTCAGCCGGAAGAACTCCTCGTCGAGGCGTTCCGCCGGGATGACGACCCACCGCGCGCCCTGATAGCCCGCGTTGCCGATGAGGTCCAGGGCATCGGCTTCGCAGCGGATGGCGTCACCGTCGGGTGCGCACGTGAACACGGGTACGTCGTGGATGGTCAGCAAGGTGCTCATGGAGTCCGAGGGTAGTCGCGCGGCTCCCCGGGGGCCGGCCGTTTTGCACCCCGCCCCAGTGCGACCGGGGCGAGGCGCGGCGGGAGACGGCGCACGGCAGCCGCCACCGCCTCGGCCGCCGTGGTGAACACGGGGTCGTCCCCGTTCGGGAGCCCCTCGGCCACCGAGTACCGGCCGACGCCGTGGACCACCAGACCGGCGCCGACGGCGGCGAGGCCGGGGCGCGTCCTGGTCGAGAAGCGCAGCGTCCAGTGGCTGGTGAACGGGTGCAGCCGTCGCAACACCGGTTCGGCGCGGGCCGCCTCTACGAGGGCCTGCTCGATCCCGCCCGACGCGTCGCTCGCGCGTACGAGCCCGATCCCGATGGCCGGGCTCCGGGTCACACCCAGGTGTAGTTCTCGTCGGTGACGGCCCCGAGGGCCGCGTCGGTGACGCCGGCGCGCGGGCCGGTCAGCGCCGCGAGGGCGGGGCCGATGGGCGGGAAGATCGGGAGGTCCGCGGTCTCGCGGTAGTCGACCCACTTGACGGTCCCGAGTTCGCGGCTGCCGTCGGGAAGCTCGTCCCATTCCTGCTCGGCCAGGCCGGCGCGGACCTCCGGGGTGATGTGGAGGCGGTGGATCAGGTGGAGCTTGCGCGGCGCCGGCGTGGGACCGGGGCGGCTGACGCGCTGGTCGACGACCCACAGGAGGTCACCGCCCTCGGCCCGGTCCACATCGAGTTCGAGCTCCTCCGCGAGTTCGCGGCGCAGGGCCTCCTCGAAGCCTTCGCCGTCCTCGACGTTGCCGCCGGGCGGCGTGTAGTGGGTCGCGCCGTCCCGGTCGCGGCGGATGAGGGCGACGTCTCCGCCGCAGAAGACCAGGGCCCCGACCCGGACCTTGATCCGGGAGAACGGGGTGGCCGTCGAGGTTCCTGCAGTGTTCGTCATGCCGGCCAGTATCGCGGGCGGGCCCGGCTATCGGACCGTCCCGCTGTCGGCCTCCGGCCGGTCCGGCGTCCACGGCCCGGCCGTCGTGGCCGGGATGACGACCGGCGCGTCCTGCGGGCCGTCGGGCCAGAGCCACAGGGCGCCGGGCGGGGCGGTACCCGTCAGGCAGGCGATGAGCGGCTCCCTGCGCCGGCGGGACGGATGTGCGGCCAGTCGGGTCCGGGCCTCGTCCAGGGGCACCCAGGCCGCCTCCAGCACCTCGGCGTCCGGGTCGACGGGGCCCAGCGTTCCCGTCGGCCGCTCAGCGCGGAAGGTGATGACGGTCCAGGTCCCGTTCCAGCCCGGGTCGCCCGTCACGGCGTGCTGCGAGACGCAGGCCAGGCTCGTCGGCCCGGTGACGGTCAGCCCGGTCTCCTCGTGCACCTCCCGCACCATGGCGTCGTGAGCGAGTTCGCCCGGCTCGACGACCCCGCCGGGCAGGACCCATTGTTCCGGTCCGACCGGCGGACGTTCGCGAACCATCAGGAGGCACCCGTCCTGCTCGACGACGGCCGACACGATGGTTCTGGACGTTCCCGACATCTCCCCTGCCCCTCCCCGCACGGTCAACGACGCGGGCGTCGGCGCGTCAATCCGTCCCGGGACCAGGTCCTTGCGACGGTTGACGGGGCGAACTTCCGCTGCGCACAAATGAATCCACGACCGGACAGGCGCGTGCTCGTGCGCCTTCCGACCCCGCGAAGCTTAGTCGGACGGCTGGTCGGCACCCGCCGTCCGGGCTCGTTCGCAGGCCTCGTCCCGCCCCGGAGCGCCCGCCGCAGCCGGTGTCCGTACGCGACCGCCCACCGGTCGGGTGACAGCGCGCTCGTGCCGCGCCGGAGGGGCGGGTCGCGGCGCGATCATCGGACGTCGCATCCTTGGAGCGAACGACTTCGCGTTCCCGCGCGACGCACCCGAGCATTGAGGAGCATCCGATGAACACCGCCGGAGCAGGTCCGCAGCTGCCGGACGCGGCCAGCGTCGCCAACGCGAAGACGACGCTCCTCCAGCTCCTCGCCCGTGCGGGCGTCTTCACCGGCGACGCGGAGGAGCTGATCGGGGTCGTCGAGGCCGGCGCCCTGGCCCGCGCGTACGAGGAGCTCACGGGTGGTGGGCCGGGCGTTGGGGGACCCGCCGCCGGACCGGGTGGGTCCGGCCGGTCCGGCGGTGTCGACCTGGTCCACGAGCTCGGTGGGATCGCCGAGCGGGCCCTGCGGCAGGCCGTGGGCTCCGACGCGCCGGTCTCCGTTCCCGAGGACCGGCCGCGGGTGCGCAGGATGGAGGTGGAGCGGGCCCAGGTCGCGGTGAGCCCGCTCTACCTGTCGCTCACCTCCGTGTCCGATTTCGATCCCGAGGTCACCACGGAGGTGCTCTCCGCCGTCCTCGGCACGATGGGTTACAGACAGCGGGCGATGTACGCGGGGCAGCTCACGGAATTCGGTTCCGACCACCGGGCCCGGCTGGAGCGGCTGTACGCGGAGTACGGACCCGGCAGCGCCATCTCGATCCACGGCCGCTACTCCTTGATCCACTCCCCCACCAGCCTCGCCGTGCTGGAGCGGCTCGTGACGGCCCCGTCCGCGCTGCGGGAGGAGTGGGACGCGGCCGAGCTCCCGCCCGTGTGGCTGGACGGCCTGCTGACGGCGTGGGACGCCTCGGCCTGACCGGCGCCGAGGGCCGAGGGCCGAGGGGGCCGGCCCCGTGCCCGCCTACTTCAGGCAGTCGTCCACGAGGCGGCGCGCGTACGCGGCGTCCAAGGGGCTCGGCCGGAACAGGATGCGGTACATGATCGGTGCCACGACGGCGTCGAGGACCGCTTCGACGTCGGGGGCCGGCTCGCCGCGGGTCGCCGCCCGTTCCAGGATGACCTCGATCGAGCGGGCGGCGTACGCGGAGCACAGGCCGGCGTTGCTGCCGTCCGGGTCGCCCACGAGGGTGTCCCGGATGTAAGCGCGGCCGATGTCCGAGGCCATTTCCTCGACGAACTGCTCGCCCCAGGCCCGCATGTCGGTGGCCAGGTCACCGAGGTCGGCCGGTTCCGCGTCGGGCCGCAGGTGTTCGACGGCGACGTCCGAGAGGAGTTCCTGGAGGTCTCCCCAGCGGCGGTAGATCGTCGACGGGGTGACACCGGCCCGGCCGGCGATGAGCGGAACGGTGAGTGCGCCGCGGCCCACCTCGGCCTCCAACTCCTGCACGGCGGTGTGCACCGCCTGCTGGACGCGGGCGCTGCGCCCGCCGGGACGGGCCATGGGTCTGGGCATGCGCCCACCCTAGAGCACGGCCCGAGGGCCGACGGGAGCGTCGGCGTGCTCCGTGGGCACCGGGGGGTGACCGGCCGGTGCGAGGGCGCGGACGGGTTCGGTGAGCTCGTACGCGTGCCCCGTCCGGAACAGGACGGCCTCGCAGAGCGGTCGCCCCATGAGCTGCATGCCGATCGGCAGTCCGGCCGGGTCGTGTCCGACCGGCACGGTCAACGCCGGGATTCCGGTGATGTTGGCCGCCGCCGCAAGGCGCACGTAGCTGTCGGAGACGGTCTCGGCGGTGCCGTCGGGCCAGGTGAAGGTCTCCTGTCCGACCGCTGCGGCGGTCGCCGGGACGGTGGGCGCGGCGATGACGTCGACGGTTCGCAGCAGGTCGAGCCATGCCCGGCGCATGAGGGTCCGGGCCCGCCGGGCCCGCAGGTGGTCGCCGGCGGGCATGAGTTCGCCGGCCTCCAGCAGGATCCGGACCTCGGGCGTGTAGAGCTCCGGCACGGTCCTGAGCGTCCGCTCGTGGTAGGCCGTGGCTTCCGGAACCATCAGGCCCCATTGGGTGGCCCGGATGTAGCGCGCCATCGGGATCTCGACGTCGACGAGTTCGGCCCCCAGGTCGGCGAGGCGGTCGACGGCCCGCCGGACGGCGGATTCGACCTCGGGGGTGACGTGGTCGAAGTAGTGGTTGCCCGGTACGCCGACCCGCAGTCCGGTGAGGTCTTCGGCGTCGTCGCGGCCGCCGGCCCGCCACGGGTCGGTGGGGGTCACGGACAGGGAGGCGGGGTCGCGGGGGTCGTACCCGGCCAGGGCCGTGAGGACGAGCGCGGCGTCCTCGACTGTCCGTGTGAGGGGGCCGACGTGGTCGAGCGACCAGGACAGGGGCGTCACCCCGTGGCGCGGGACGAGCCCGTACGTCGGCTTGAGGCCGACGACGCCGTTCAGGGCGGCCGGTACGCGGATCGACCCGCCGGTGTCGGTGCCCAACGCGAACGTCGCCGACCCGGCGGCGACGGCGACGGCCGAACCGCCGCTGGACCCGCCGGCGATGCGTCCCGCGTCCCGGGCGTTCCTCGTTCCGGGCGTGGTGAGGCCGTACGCGAACTCGTGGGTGTGCGTCTTCCCGACGAGAGCCGCGCCCGCCGCGTCCAGGCGCGCGGCGACCGCGCTGTCGGTGGCCGCCCGGTGGCCCTCCCGTACGCGGGAACTCGCGCTGGTCGTCACGCCCTTCGTGTCGATCAGGTCCTTCAGACCCATGGGGATCCCCTGGAGGGGGCCCGTGTCGCGGCCCGCCGCGAGGTCGGTTTCGGCCCGGCGCGCGGAGTGCCGGGCCCGCTCGGCGGTCACGGTCACGTACGCCCGCAGGAGGGGTTCGGTGGCGTCGATCCGGTCGAGTACGGAGTCGACCAGTTCGGTGGGTGACAGGTGCCCGGCCCGGATCTCCCGGGCGGAGGCCGCCAGGGAGAGTTCATACGGCTGCATCGTGCTCCCCCCTCCCCTGGTGGTGGCCGGTCGCCGGGTGCGTTGCGCCGAAGTCGAGTTCCCGCAGGACCGAGACGACGGAGTGGATGTGGTTGGCGGTGGCCGCGACGGCCGCGTGGCGGTCGTCCGGGAGCGGGAGCCCGGCGCGGGCGGCCCACCGGGCCGCCTCCGGGGGCGTGAGTTCGGCGGCGGACATGGGCGCTCATTCCTGATCGGTGAGGCGGGCGGGGGGAGTTGCGCCCCTCGGGCAACCGGAAGCCGATGGTTTGCCTGGGGTGACCGTAGGGGCTACGTTCCCTTAATGCAATCCCGTAGCTTTAACTCCGGGGGGAACACCCCCACCGAGCCCAGTGCCGAGGAAACCGCGCCATGAACACGACCCGCACGAGCAACGCGATGAGGACGACGAGTACGCCGGGCACGCCTGCGGCCGGCATCGACCGCACCGGCGTCCCCCACTGGTCCGTGGGGGACGTGACCGTCCATCGGGTGGACGAGGTCCCCCTCGCCCCTCCGACCGGGCGCTGGCTGCTGCCCGCCGCCACCCCGGCCGTCGTCGCCCAACAGGATTGGCTGCGACCCGACTTCGCCGACCCGGACGGCGTCCTACGCCTGTCCAGCCACAGCTTCGCGTTCTCCGTCGGCGGGCTGCGCGTGCTGGTCGACACCGGAATCGGCAACGGCAAGGAGCGGGCGAACCCCGCGTGGCACGACCTCCGTACCGACTACCTCCAGCGCCTCACGGCCGCGGGCCACCCGCCGGAATCCGTCGACCTGGTGATCCTGACCCACCTCCACACCGACCACGTCGGTTGGAACACCCGCGAGGTGGACGGCGCGTGGGTCCCCACGTTCGCCAACGCCCGCTACCTCACCTCACGGACCGAGCGGGAGTTCTGGGCCGCGTACCCCATGGACGGTCCCCGCCTGCAGATGTTCCGCGACTCCGTCCACCCGATCGAGGACGCGGGACTGCTCGACCTCGTCGACGTCCCGGCGGAGGGCCTCGACATCGTCCCCGGCCTGCGTCTGGTCCCCACCCCCGGACACACGCCCGGCCACCTCGCGGTCCGGCTCGACAGCCGCGGCGCCACGGCCCTGATCACCGGCGACTGCGTCCACCATCCCGTCCAGTTGCCGCACCCGGACATCGGCAGTTGCGTCGACGTCGACCCCGTGCGCTCCGAGGAGACGCGCCGGGCCCTGCTCGCGTCCCTCGCCGGTACCGACACCCTCCTCCTGGGCTCCCATTTCCCGCCGCCCACCGCGGGCACCGTCGGTGCCCACGGGGACCACTACCGACTGAGCCCCGTCCCGGCGCAGCACTGACGGAGCGCGCCGGGGCGGGCGGGCCCGTCAGCCGCGCCGCGCCAGGAGGCGCTGCTCGTGAACGCGCAGGTGCAGCGCGGCCAGGTCGAGCAGGGGCGTGGCCACGCCCGCGGCGCGGGCCCGGACGGTGAGGTCGGTGAGGACGTGGTCGGCCTCGGTGGGACGGCCCGCGACGAGGTCGCGGTAGAGCGACGGGGTCAACGGCGAGCCGGGCGCGGTGAGCACGCCCTCGGTGGAGGCGCGCTCGGCCTCCGGTAGGGGATGCCCGGTGGCCGCGGCCACCGCTGCCGCCTCGGCCAGCAGGGCGGGACCCAACTCGGGCCCGCCGGCGGCCGCGTTGACCTCGCCGACGGTGCCGCGCATCAGGCACGTCAGCGAGATGAGGGTCGAGATGAAGACCCACTTGTGCCACATCGCGCCGACCACGTCGTCGGTGGCGGGCGAGTCGATTCCCGCTCCGGTCAGGGCGGCGCGTACGGCGTCCACCCGGGCGGAGGCACGGCCGTCGAGTTCGCCGGTCTGGATCACTGCGGGCGGGGCCATGCGGAGGATGTCGCCGTGGTCGTTCAGGGCGGTGACGACTTTCGCAACGCCTCCGAGGACAGCCGCGGACCCGAAGCGTTCGACGAGCACGTCGAGGTGGGCCATGCCGTTGAGCAGGGGGACGATGGCCGTTCCCGGCCCCACGGCGGGGGCGAGGTCGGCCAGGGCCGGCTCCAGCGCCGTCGACTTCACGGACAGCAGCACCAGGTCGTAGTCCTTGCCCGGCGCCTCGGCCGTCACCAACCGGGGGGTCAGACGCAGGCTTTCCCCCTGTCCCTCGACCCGCAGGCCACGGGCCCGCAGGGCGGTGGCGCGGGCGGGCCGGACGAGGAAGGAGACGTCATGGCCCGCTCGATCGAGGCGGGCGCCGAAGAAGCCGCCGACGGCGCCGGCGCCGACCGTGAGGATCCTCATGAGGGAGTGCCTTTCGTGGCAGGGGCAGGAGTGGGGAGGGTGGGAGGGAGCGGGGTCCCGTACCTCGACCGGGGCGCCGCGGCGCTCGCAGCGGCCGTCCCCGCGGGGGCGGCGCCGCCGATGCCCTCCGTCGAGCGGGCGCGGCCTTGGCCGTGGTGGTCGCGGGGCAGCGTCATGCGCCGACCCTAAGGGGTGTCCCGCGGTCCCCGGCCGGTGCACGACGCCGGGGAGCGGGACACCCCTTGGATCACATGGTTCGGGGAGTGGACTCTTCATGACGGTGTCACGAATCCGCCACAGGGAGGTCGTGGCGCGAACCGGATGTCGGCGCGGGTCGTGTCCGTCGGCGCGAGAGCCGGTGCGGGACCGGCCCGTGAGCCTCGGGAGCACCCATGCGGTACACAGCGGCCGTCCGACGCGGCACGGTGGTTCTGGCGGTGGCCGCGGCGGCCACCGCCCTGGTCACGGGTTGTACGCCGACCGGCGAGGACGGCTCGGTCGCGAGCCCGTCGTCACCGCCCGCGACGTCCGGCCCGGCGAAGCCCTCGGGCGCCGCCACACCGACGGGCCCGGGATCCGGCGGGGCGCCATCCGGGAGTTCGGCTTCCGGCGGTGGTGGCACGGGGACGCCGAGCCCGTCGGGCTCGGCTCCGGCGGCCGGGGCCAAGGCCTGCGCGAGTGGCGGCGTCAAGGTGTCGGAGGGCCACCAGGCCGACGTCCGGCCGCCCGGAACGGGCACGGGGGCCGCCGTCCTCTCGGTCACGAACACCTCGTCGCAGCCCTGCGCGCTGACCGGTTTCCCCACCGTCGCGGGCGCCGGCAACGGCTCCCCCGACAAGAACCGTCCCCTGGTCGTCACCCGCAGCGGGGCGGCGGGACCGGTCACCCTGGCCCCGGGGGGACGCGCCTGGACGAAGCTCACCTTCGTCCAGGTACAGGGCGAGGCGGACGGCTACTGCGCGTCCGGTGCCACTCCGTCCAGCTTCCCCACGCTCGTCATCGGGGTGCCTGGCGCGGGCGCGCACCAGATCGCCATGGACGACGGGGTGTTCGCCGAGTGCGACGACAAGGTGACCGTCACGGCGTTCTCCGCCACCAAGCCCTCCTGATCCCGCGCGCGCCGGGTCCGGACGGGGTGCGGCCCTCCGTCCCGACCCGGTGCTCGGGTCAGCCGGTGAAGATCCAGCCGAGCTGACCTCCGGAGGCCTGGCCCTCGCAGTTGGTCTGGTTGGACTCGAAGAACTCCCGGTGCTTGCCCACCATGCAGCGCATCAGGGGCGCGGTGCTCACGTCGGCCGGCCGACCCGGGTGGAACCAGCCGAGACGCGAAACGTACGTCTGGCCCTCGCAGTTGACGTCGGCCGACAGGAAGTTGTCCTTGCGGACGACGCAGTGGTAGAGCGGCACCGTGCCCTCGCGGGCGCTGGTGTGGAGCAGGCCGAGGCTGCCCTCGACCTGGTAGCCGGGGGGAACGTTCCAGACGGTGCTGATGTGTTCGCCGTTGGGACCGATGAGGCGGTTGAGGCTACGGGTGGGGGCGGTGACCGCGGGCTCACCGCTGCAGGTGGCCTTGATCATGGCTTGGTAGTAGTTCCCGGTCACGTGCGTGTAGAGCGGGCCCTCCGTCACCCGGCACTGGGAGC
Source organism: Streptomyces sp. NPDC040432 (assembly GCF_055595445.1). Lineage (NCBI taxonomy): Bacteria > Bacillati > Actinomycetota > Actinomycetes > Kitasatosporales > Streptomycetaceae > Streptomyces > Streptomyces sp. NPDC040432. Next base: position 149,046 of record NZ_JBVIVP010000001.1, read on the forward strand.
CGGCGAATCCGGCGTCGGCCGCCTGCCGGCCCAGATGGTCGTAGGCAGCCGCCGCGGCGATGTTCTGCGGCCCGCCGCCGATGCCGGTCAGGTACACCACGACGGGTCCGACGTTGGCGACCGCCGGTGCCGGGGCGGGAGCGGGGGCGGCGCCGGCCGGTGCGGCGGCGGTCACGGCGGCCGCGAGGGCGACGGAGAGGGCGAGGAGGGTCGTACGCGGGCGAGGTGTGCGGCGCAAGGCTGAACTCCTGGTCGTCGGCCGCGGCGGCCCGTGGGCCGCCGCGGGGTGGAGCGACAGTGCGTACCGCCCGATAGGCGGCATCACCGCCATTCCACACTTAGACCCCTCACCGGGACCAGACGGTCTTCGGCCGATCCCGGGGGCGCCCTCCGGCCGCCGATTCGCCGCGGTCGTCGCCGTGGCTCCTGGTCCCGCAAGTTCCTTGATGAAAGCGTGACCTGACGGCTCATCGGCAGTACGCCATGACAACACCGGCCCCACCCGGGAACCGAATTGATCACGTTTGGCGTCTTCCGGATCACATGACCGCACAGAACTGACGGAAGAGGAGAAGCTGACGTGAAGACCCCGGGAACCATCCCGTCCCGTCGCTCACTGCTGACCGCGGGAGCGGGGGCGGCCCTGGCCGTGGCGCTGCCGGCGGGCGCGGCCCGTGCGGCCTCGTCGCCGGGCCCGACCGGTGTCGTGCGGCAGTTGCGCGACCTGGAACGCGAGTACGGGGCACGGTTGGGGGTGTACGCGCGGGACACGGCGACCGGTCGCACCGTCCTCCACCGCTCCGACGAGCTCTTCCCCATGTGTTCGGTGTTCAAGACGGTCGCCGTGGCGGCGGTGCTGCGCGACCTGGACCGCGACGGCACCTTCCTGGCCAAGCGCATCCACTACACGCAGCAGGAGGTCACGGACGCGGGCGGCGGTGAGATCACGAAGCGTCCCGAGAACATCGCGGGCGGGCTGACCGTGGCCGAGCTCTGCTCGGCGGCCATCGCCCAGAGCGACAACGCCGCCGCCAACCTGCTGCTCCGCGAACTGGGCGGCCCCACCGCGGTCACCCGTTTCAGCCGCTCGGTCGGGGACCCCACGACCCGGCTCGACCGGATGGAGCCCGAGCTGAACTCGGCCGAACCCGATCGGGTCACCGACACCACCACGCCCGGGGCGATCGGGCGGACGTACGCGCGGCTCACCCTCGGCCACCTGTTGACCCCACAGGACCGGGAGCGACTGACCGGGTGGCTGCTGGCCAACACCACCAGCGGCGATCGACTCCGGGCGGGTCTGCCCCGCGACTGGGCCGTGGCCGACAAGACGGGTGCGGGATCGTACGGCACCAACAACGACGTGGGCATCGCATGGCCGCCCGGACGCCCCCCGGTGGTCCTGTCGATCCTCTCCACCATGCCGGACGCGGACGCGCCCCGTGACAACACTCTGATCGCCAGGACCGCGAAACTGCTGGCGGATACGTTCGCATGAGGACCGGGCCCACAAATCCGTTCGCGGCACCGGGTGCTCGTGGAGGATCATTCGCCGGATGAACGATGAACCCGCGCGATGGACCCAGGCAACCGTGTACCCCGACATGTGGGTCGACCCGGCCGACGACCCGCGTGACACGCGGACCAGCCGGGACGGCGAGCTCGCCACGCTGGAGGACTTCCTGTCGGACTACCGCCTGACCCTGCGGATGAAGTGCGAGGGCCTGACCCCGGAACAACTGGCCCGCCGTTCGGTCCCGCCGTCGACGATGTCGCTGCTGGGGCTGCTGCGGCACCTCGCCGAGGCGGAGCGGGACTGGCACAACTGGATCACCGAGGGTGATCCGTTGCCGAAGTTGTACGGGAAGCGCGACGCGGACTTCGACGAGGCGGTCGCGGACCAGGCCGTGGTGGACGCCGCGTACGCCGATCTGGAGCGCGAGCAGGCCGCGACCGACGCCGCCCTGGCCGGGCATCCGGACCTGGGCGAGCGCCTGGGCGAGGACGACATCGCGGTGCGGGAACTGCTGGTCCACAGGATCGAGGAGTACGCCCGGCACTGCGGCCACGCCGACCTGCTGCGCGAGTGCGTCGACGGCCGCGTGGGCCAGTAGGGGCACGGCCGGCCCCCGGTCGGTCACCGGGGGCGGGTCGGGGCGGCGGCCTCCAGATCGTCGACGCTGCCCGCCATCACGGTGCGCACGTGCCGGGTGAGGTGCTCGGCCGGCCAGTCCCACCAGGCGACGGCGAGCAGGCGGGCGACCTCGGCCTCGCTGTAGCGCGTACGGATCAGCCCGGCCGGGTTGCCGCCGACGATGCCGTAGTCGGGCACGTCCTCGACGACGACGGACCGGGAGGCGACGATCGCGCCGTGGCCGATGCGCACGCCGGGCATGACCGTGACGCCGTGGCCGAACCAGACGTCGTTGCCGACGACGGTGTCCCCGCGTCCGGGGAGACCGGTGATGAGGTCGAAGTGCTCGGCCCAGCCGCCGCCCATGATGGGGAACGGGAAGGTCGACGGTCCGTCCATGCGGTGGTTGGCGCCGTTCATGATGAATCGGACGCCGGTGCCCAGCGCGCAGTACTTCCCGATGACGAGCTTCTCCGGCCCGTAGTGGTGGAGGACGTTGCGGGTTTCGAAAGCCGTGGCGTCGTCCGGGTCGTCGTAGTAGGAGTACTCTCCGACCTCGATCAACGGGGACGTCACCAGCGGTTTCAGGAGCACGACGCGCGGCTGTCCCGGCATCGGGTGGAGCGTCGAGGGGTCCGGCGCGTGGACGGGCCGGGCTGCTTCGGTCGGATCGGGATTCACTGGGGCACCACTCCGGGCGGTCTGTGCGTGCGTACGGACGGTGCGTCCATGATCCCCGATCCTCGGGCCGGCCGACGTGTCACGGGGCGTCAGGGAGAGGCGTCGATCCGGTGGACCCGCTGGCTGGTCAGTTCGTACCTGGCGGGGATGACGGACAGTCCGCCGGTCGCGATCCTTTCGGCCAGGGCCGGCTCCGCCGACAGGCGTCCGGCCACCAGCCGCACGTTGGCGTCGACGGCCGCGTCGACCCGCGCGGCGCCCGTCAGCCCACGGTCGATGGCCGGGCGGATCTGATCGACCAGGTACTGCATGTGGCCGGGCAGCCCCGTCCCGCTCTCGTCCGCGTGGACGGCTGCCGCGACCGCCCCGCACGACTGGTGTCCGAGGATCACGACGAGCGGGATGGCCAGCTCCACGACCCCGTAGGCGATGCTGGCCAGGACCGCCTCGTCGAGGACCTCGCCGGCCGACCGCACGGTCAGCAGATCACCGAGGCCCTGGTCGAAGACCAACTCCGGCGGCACCCTGGAGTCCACGCAGCCCAGGATGACGGCGAAGGGGTGCTGTCCGGTGACGAGCGTCCTGCGCACCGCCCTGGTTTCGTCGGGGTGTCGTTCGTGCAGGGTCCTCCAGCGTCGGTTCCCCGCGTCGAGCACCCGCATCGCGGACAGGGGAGTCGTCGGGCGAGGGCCGTTCAGTCCTTCCGTGGGGGAGGTCCTGTCGTCCGGCAGGCCGGCGACCAGTCCGGCGCCGACGGCAACCGTTCCCGTCAGCGCGGCCCGCACGAAGAGGCGCCGGCCACGGTCCTCATGACGTTCGACTTCAGGAGTCATAGCGGACCAAAATAGGCGCATTCGCGCCTCAAAATGCCATCCGGCACTCTTCTTGGATCGGCCTTTGGTCATCTTTGAACGAATCCCGACGAAAAACCTCGGCGTCGGGCGCGCCCCGTCGATGTCCCGCCCGGGCAGGGGCCGCGTCGGCGGCGGCGTGCGAGGGTGGAGCCGTGACGACTCTCACCCAACTCCGTCGGACCGCGCTCACCCTCCCCGAAACCGTCGAACGGCCCGCCGCGGGCGGCGCCGGCGTCGTGTTCTCCGTACGGGACCGTTGGTTCGCCCGGGCCGACGCCGACGGCGAACTCGGCCTCCACCTGGCCGAGGCCGAGGCACGGGAGCTGCGCGACGCCCACCCGACGGCCGGTGTGCTCGCTCGCGGCACCGCGGCGATCGGCGTCCGGATCCCGCTCGGCGACCTGGACGGCCAACAGCTGAACCACTGGGTGCGCAGGGCCTGGCTCGGGCGGGCCCCGAAGGCCTTGGCCTCGGCCCAGTCGGCCGCCGCGACCGTCACCGCCGGGGAGGTCGGCGACCTGCCCCGGGGCATCGGCAACCCCGCGACCAGGGCGCTCGCCGCCGCCGGACTGACCACCCTGGACGACGTCGCGGGCCTGCGGCGGGCCGAACTGGCCGCCCTCCACGGCGTCGGCCCGAAGGCGGTCCGGGTGCTGGAGGAGGCACTGGCCGCCACCGGGCGGACCCTGCGGGAGGCGTGAGGCTCAGGCCTCCGGCGGGGTCGAGCGTGCGTAGCGTCCGGCGAGCCCGCGCAGGTGGGCCACCAGTTCGGGGGGCTCGGTGACCTCGAAGTCGAAGTCCAGCATGCCCAGGTGCACGGCGAGGGCCTGCCACGTGTCGGCGCCGGTGACCAGGGTGCAGCGGTCGGCGTCGACGGCCTCCACCGTGCCGACCGCGGGATTGATCCGCTCCACCACCGCGGCCGCCGACGCCTGGACGGTCACCCGCGCGTGGTGGCGCCAGGCCGCGCTCGACACCCGCCCCGAGACGTAGGCCGCGAGGTCGGCGGCGGGCGCCTCGCGCGGGACGAAGCGCGGTCCGGTCGGGGTACGGGGACGCATGCGGTCGACCCTGAACGTCCGCCAGTCCTCCCGTTCGACGTCCCACGCCACGAGGTACCAGCGGCGTCCCCAGTTCACCGCACGGTGGGGCTCGACGATGCGACTGGTCGGCGTTCCGGCATGGTCGAGGTAGTCGAAGCGCAGTCGTTCCCGGTCTCGGCAGGCGGACACCAGGGTGGTCAGGACGTCCGCGGAGACGCTCGGGGCCGGGCTGTCCGCCGGGACGGCGACGGTGTACGCCTGGAGCGTCCGCACCCGTCGGCGCAGCCGCGACGGCAGGACCTGTTCGAGTTTGGCCAACGCCCGCAGGGAGGTCTCCTCGGTACCGGGAACGGCGCCCTGCGCGGCGGTCCGCAGGGCGATCGTCACCGCGACGGCCTCCTCGTCGTCGAGCAGCAGCGGAGGCATCGCCGCTCCCGCACCCAGCCGGTAGCCGCCGGTGGCGCCGCGTGCGGCGTCCACGGGATAGCCGAGTTCGCGCAGTCGATCGATGTCCTTGCGGACGGTGCGCCCGCTGACCCCCAACCGCTCGGACAGCTCGGAACCCGGCCAGGAGCGCGGGGTTTGCAACAGGGAGAGGAGCGCGAGGAGCCGCGCGGAAGTATCGAGCATGAAACCCAGCCTGTGCGGTCATTAGGAAGGCAGCGTGCCTATATCGAGACTAACGTCCCACCCATGGAGAACAGCAGCGGCACCGACGCCCGGATCCACCCGTACCGCATCGACATCGCGCAGGAGGAACTCGACGACCTGCGTGACCGGCTGGCACGCACCCGCTGGGGCAGCGAGATCCCCGGCGCCGGTTGGAGCCGCGGCGTGCCCACCGACTACCTCAAGGGCCTGGCCGCGTACTGGGCCGACGGCTTCGACTGGCGCAAGGCGGAGGCGGAGCTCAACGAGTTCCCGCAGTTCACGACAGAGATCGACGGCCAGAACATCCACTTCCTGCACGTCCGTTCGCAGAACCCGGCGGCCGTTCCGCTGGTCCTGGTGCACGACTGGCCGTGCTCGTTCGTCCAGTTCGTCGATGTCATCGGGCCGCTTTCGCGGGACTTCCACGTCGTCGTGACCTCCACGCCCGGTACCGGGTTCTCGGGCCCGCTCGGCGAGGCGGGCTGGAACACCGGTCGCATCGCCGGGGCGTTCGTCGAGCTGATGGAGCGGCTCGGTTACGGCTCCTACGGGGTTCAGGGCACCGGCGGCGGGGCCTGGATCGTCGCCGAGATGGGCCGTCGGGCGCCCGATCGGGTCGTCGGCGTGCACGTCAACGGCCTGATCACCTTCCCCTCGGGGGATCCCGCCGAGTTCGAGGGCCTGACGGACCCCGAGCAGGAGCGGCTGGCCCGGCTGGAGGAGTTCCAGCAGGACAGGATGGGCTTCAACGCCATCCAGTCCACCCGCCCGCAGACCCTCGCGTACGGTCTTCACGACTCCCCCGTCGGTCAACTGGCCTGGATCGCGGAAAAGTTCAAGGAGTGGACCGATCCTGCGGCGGAGCTCCCCGAGGACGCCGTCGGCCGCGACCGACTGCTGACCAACATCAGCGTCTACTGGTTCAGCGGCACGGCCGGATCCTCGGCGAACCTCTACTACGAGGCGGGACACGACGCGAGCGCCTGGGCCCCGAAGCCGCGCGGCACCGTGCCCACCGGCGTGGCGGTCGCGCTCGGCACCGACGTGGCCATCCGCCGTTTCGCGGAGCGGGACCACCACGTCACCCACTGGACCGAGCTGGAGCGGGGCGGCAACTTCCTCGCACTTGAGCAGCCGGAGGCGTTCGTCGCCGACGTCCGCGCGTTCTTCGCCGCCCTCGACGCCTGAGCGGACGAACCCGGTGGCCGGCCGGTACCCGCCCCGTGTGCCGGGGGCGGGTACCGGCCGGGGGTCAGGCGAGCGGCGCCGAGACGCGGCGTCGCCAGCCGCGGTCGGTCAGGGCCACGAGGTGGACGGCCTGCGCCCGCGCCCGGAGGGGAAGGAGTTCCCCCACCCGGTCGCCCACGCACCGGGCTTGCGCCTCGTCGCAGCCCATGGCCAGCGTGACGTGTGCGGCGGGCGACTCCCCGAAGTGTCCGCCGTAGGGGCGCACCTGCGGCCACCCGGCGCGGAACGCCGTGATGACGGGGTCGAGTTCGGCGGCCTCGACCGCGATGAATCCGGGCGCCGTGACCAACCGCCGCAGCAGTGGGTCCACCGAGGTCAGCGACCCGGCGAGTCGGCGGATCGCGCACTCCGTGTCGTCTTCGAGGTCCGCGACGGGCACGAACGGGTACAGGACCGTCACGTGGGCGGGGAGGCCCGTCCTGACGAGCCTCGGGTCCACCCCGGCGACGGCGTCCAACAACACCTCCGCCTCGGGCAGTTCGATCACGAGGGCGGTCGTTCCGATGGCCGGCACGGATCCATCCTCGCACGGCCGCGACGGGCCCGACCCCGGCACCCGGTTCCGTCGGGGGGACCGCCCGGCCCCGCCCCACCCGGCCGGCTGCGTGTGCGCCGGCTCAGCCCGGGAGGTGGGGATCCGTCCACCCGCAGGGCTGCGCGAGGTCGTGCGGGGCGGCCTCGGCGGGCTCCCCGCCCGCGGCGGCGAGGGCGCCGAGGGCGCCGACCAGCCCGGCGCGCTCGGCGTGCCCGAGCCGCGCCAGCAGGGCCGCCGTCTCCGCCCGGCGCCGGGCGGTGACGGCGGCCACCAGGCGCGCGCCCGAGTCCGTGGCGGTGAGCACCGTCTCCCGTCGGTTCTCCCGGTTGGGTCTGCGGTCCGCCAGACCCGCCGCGATCAGCCGATCGACCATGCGCATGGCGGTCGACGGGTTGACCGCCATCACCCCGGCGAGGGCGACCAGTTTCACGTGCCGGCGGGCCACCAGGACGTCGAGCATCCGGAACTGCGCGGGCGTGACCCCGTCCCCGGCGGCTGCCGCCAGGGCCTTGGTCGAGATGGACACGAGCATGTGGGAGGCGGTCAGGACCGCGTGCGTCAGGTCGTCGACCTCATCGGCCTCGGCCACGGCAGGCGGGGGATCCGCGGATCGCGTTTCCTCGGTCATACCTCTTTGTACCGCCTGATCCTTCCGGATTCCCAGGGGTCCGACGCTCCGGCGGGAACTCCGAAGGCGGTGCGCGGGGGCCGTGCGACCGAGGGGGCCCACTCGCATGTCCCGTTCCCCCGGGTCGAAACGGGGGAACCGTCGATTGTCGTGGCTTTCACACCGCAAATATGGCACAGGGCAAAGACGTTATAGTCTCGTGACCTTGGCAAATTTTGGGGTATTTCATGCCGATAAATGCTGCTCTGGCTCGGGTCATCGAGGAGGTTGTCCGCATCGTGGATGCCGTGGGATAACACGGAGCGGCGGTGTCCGGAAGCCCGTACGGGCATGTTTTTTGGGCAGATGCTCGGTAGCTTCGGCCCGCATGACCGCCGTCCCCGTAGATCCGGCCACCCGTCCCCGACCCGGCACCTCCACCCATCCACCCACGATTCGAGCCGACCGGCCCGACGTCTCCGACGGCCCCGACCTCTGGCGCATCGCCCGCGAAGCGCAGACCCTGGACGTCAACTCCCCCTACAGCTACCTGCTGTGGTGCCGGGACTTCGCCGCCACCTCCGCCGTCGCCCGCGACCGGACCGGCCGCCCGGTCGGCTTCGTCACGGGATACCTCCGCCCCGACGCGCCGGGCACGCTGTTGATCTGGCAGGTCGCGGTGGACGCCACCGCCCGGGGGCAGGGGATCGCCGGGTACCTGCTCGACCACCTCACCGAACGGGTCGCCGCAGAGCACGCGCTCGACGTCCTGGAGACCACCATCAGCCCCGGAAACACCGCGTCGGAAAGGCTGTTCGCGTCGTACGCCGAGCGCCACGGCGCCCGCGTCACCCGGAAGGTCCTCTTCGCCGAGGAGCACTTCCCCGGTGGCGCCGGGCACCACGAGGCGGAGGTGCTGCACAGCATCGGCAGCCCCGGCGAGCCACTGACCACGTAGGCCGGCCCGCGCACGGCCCCCTCACCCACCGATCGCCACAGACCACAGGAGATCCTCTTGACCACGACAGCACCGACCCAGACCGTCTTCGAAACCGTCGAGTCGGAGGTGCGCAGCTACTGCCGCGCCTGGCCCGTCGTCTTCGACCGCGCGCAGGGCAGCCGCCTCCACGACGAGAACGGTCGCAGCTACCTGGACTTCTTCGCCGGCGCCGGCTCGCTCAACTACGGACACAACAACCCGGTGTTGAAGCGGGCGTTGCTCGACTACATCGAACGCGACGGCATCACGCACGCCCTGGACATGTCGACGACCGCCAAGCGGGCCTTCCTGGAGACCTTCCAGTCGGCAATCCTCGCGCCCCGCGCCCTGCCGTACAAGGTGATGTTCCCCGGCCCCACCGGCACCAACGCGGTCGAGGCCGCCCTGAAGTTGGCCCGGAAGGCCAAGGGGCGCGAGGCGGTCGTCTCCTTCACCAACGCCTTCCACGGCATGTCCCTGGGTTCGCTCGCCGTGACCGGCAACGCCTTCAAACGCGCCGGAGCCGGCGTTCCGCTGGTGCACAGCACGCCGATGCCCTTCGACAACTACCTCGGGGGCCGGACGCCGGACTTCCTGTGGTTCGAGCGGCTGTTGGAGGACCAGGGTTCCGGTCTCAACAACCCGGCCGCCGTGATCGTCGAGACGGTGCAGGGCGAGGGTGGCGTCAACGTGGCGCGCGCCGAGTGGCTGCGCGCCCTCGCCGACCTGTGCCGCCGGCGGGACATGCTGCTGATCGTCGACGACGTGCAGATGGGCTGCGGCCGCACCGGCGATTTCTTCTCCTTCGAGGAGGCGGGCATCACGCCCGACATCGTCACCGTCTCCAAGTCCATCAGCGGCTACGGACTGCCCATGGCGCTCTGCCTGTTCAAGCCCGAACTCGACATCTGGGAGCCGGGCGAGCACAACGGCACGTTCCGCGGCAACAACCCGGCCTTCGTCACGGCAACCGCCGCGCTGGAGACCTACTGGCGCGACGGCGTCCTGCGCGAACGCACCCGCGTCCAGGGCGACCGCATCGAGCAGGCCCTCATGGACCTCTGCGCGGAGCACGAGCGGGACGGCGTCTCGTACCGCGGTCGCGGCATGGTGTGGGGTCTTGAGTTCACCCGCAAGGAACGCGCCGCGGAAGTGTGCCGCAGGGCCTTCGAGAACGGCCTGCTCATCGAGACCTCCGGTCCGGAGAGCGAGGTCGTCAAGTTGCTGCCGGCGCTCACCGTGTCGGCCGACGAGCTCGACGAGGGCCTCGACATCCTCGCGCGGTCCGTCCGCGAGACGGCCTGACAGCACCGCACCCGACCCCACGAAGGGCAGCACCACCGTGATCGTCCGATCCTTCCGTGACATCGAGGGCACCGACCGCCACGTCAAGGCGGCCTCCGGTACCTGGGAGAGCAAGCGCCTCATCCTGGCGAAGGAGCGCGTCGGCTTCTCCCTCCACGAGACCGTCCTGTACACCGGCACCGAGACGTCCATGTGGTACGCCAACCACGTCGAGGCGGTGGTGTGCGTCGAGGGCGAGGCCGAACTCACCGACGAGGAGACCGGCGAGAAGCACACCATCACGCCGGGCACCGTCTACGTCCTCGACGGCCACGAGCGGCACACCCTGCGCGTCATCAGCGAGTTCCGATGCCTGTGCGTCTTCAACCCGCCGGTGACCGGCCGTGAGGACCACGACGAGAACGGCGTGTACCCGCTGCTCACCGAACCGGATCCGGTCTGACGTTTCCCGACCCGGTCCGCACCCACCGAACCCGAGAGGAGAGGCAAGCAACGCCATGCTCACTGCCACCGAACGCACCCTCGCCGACCTGTACCCCACCCGGGGCTCCGAAGAAGTCCTCATCGGCCGCAAGGACCCCGTCGTGTGGTCCGAGCCCGGTACGCCCGGGCCTTTCTGGGCCCGCGAGTTGGAGGGTTTCGAACGCGACGGCTTCGTGACCGCGGAGCAGTTGATCGGCCCGCACGAGGTCGAGGAGTACCGGGCCGAGATGGACCGGCTGGTGTCGGACCCCGACGTGCGGTCCGACGAACGGGCCATCGTGGAGCCCGGCTCGGGCGAGGTCCGCTCGGTCTTCGAGGTCCACCGCATCAGCGAGGTGTTCGCGCGGCTCGCCGCCGATCCGCGGCTCGTGGACCGGGCGCGACAGATCCTCGGTTCCGACGTGTACGTCCACCAGTCCCGCATCAACGCGAAGCCGGGATTCGGCGCGAGCGGCTTCTACTGGCACTCGGACTTCGAGACCTGGCACGCGGAGGACGGCCTGCCCCGGATGCGGACCGTCTCGGTGTCCATCGCCCTCACCCAGAACCACACGACCAACGGCAGCTTGATGATCATGCCGGGTTCCCACCGGACGTTCCTGGGCTGCGAGGGTGCGACGCCGAAGGACAACTACAAGAAGTCGCTCCAGATGCAGGACGCCGGGATCCCCTCCCCCGAGGCCCTGACGCGGTTCGCGTCGGCGTGCGGCATCCAGCAGTTCACCGGGGCGGCCGGATCGGCGACCTGGTTCGACTGCAACGCGCTGCACGGTTCCGGGGACAACATCACCCCCTACCCCCGCAGCAACGTCTTCCTGGTGTTCAACAGCGTGGAGAACCTGCCGATGGAGCCGTTCGCGGCGCCGATCCGACGGCCGTCCTTCATCGCCTCACGGGACTTCGCCCCGCTGCCCTGAGCCACCGCGGCCCCGTCGTTCCGCGCGGGGGCGCCCCCGTCCTCCCCCGCCGGCCCGCCCCACCCACGGGGCGTTCCCGCCCGGCGCACTCCTCGGGCCCGTTCCGTACCCTGGCGGCATGCGCACGCGCCCCACACTGAGCTGGACGCCCACCGAGCCCCCGGAGCCCGGCACCACGGACCCGGAGCCGGTTCGGGCCCTGCTGGGCGCCGGAGGAGTGCTGGTGCTCACCGGGGCGGGCATCTCCACGGAATCGGGCATCCCCGACTACCGGGGCGAGGGCGGGAGCCTGAGCCGGCACACCCCGATGACCTATCAGGACTTCACCGGGAGCGCCTCGGCCCGGCGCCGCTACTGGGCGCGCGGTCACCTCGGCTGGCGCACCTTCGGCCGGGCCCGGCCGAACGCGGGTCACCGGTCGGTGGCCGCGTTCGGGCGGCACGGCCTCCTCTCAGGGGTGATCACCCAGAACGTGGACGGTCTGCACCAGGCCGGTGGCAGCGGGGACGTGGTGGAGCTGCACGGAAGCCTCGGCCGGGTCGTCTGTCTGTCCTGCGGTGACATCGGCCCGCGGAGCGATCTCGCCCGACGGCTGGAGGAGGCCAACGCGGGCTTCGAACCGGTGGCCGCCGGCCTGAACCCGGACGGCGACGCCGACCTCACCGACGAGCAGGTCGCGGGCTTCCGGGTGCTGCCCTGCGCGCGGTGCGGCGGCGTCCTCAAGCCGGACGTGGTGTTCTTCGGGGAGGCCGTTCCGCCGGAGCGGGTCGAGCGCTGTCGGGCCATGGTCGACGAGGCGTCCTCGCTCCTGGTGCTGGGTTCCTCGCTGACGGTGATGTCCGGGCTCCGGTTCGTCCGCCGCGCCGCGGAGGCGGGAAAGCCCGTGGTGATCGTCAACCGGGACCCGACGCGCGGCGACCGGTACGCCGTCGCCCGGGTCGAGCTTCCGCTGGGGACGGCGCTGACCGGGCTGGCCGCCCGTCTGGGCATCCCCGTCGAGGACGTGCCGCCGGCCTGAGCCGGGGCGCCCCACGATGCGGGCACCCCCGAGGTTCCACCGCGCCCCTGGGGTACGGTCTGTGGTCGGCACGAACGGGTTCGCCCCGCCCGCCGGCTCCGAGGTCGATCCGGCCTCCGCCTCCACCAGCACGCCCCGACCCGTCGACGGGCCGTGCCCGAGCACGACAGGTCCGACTTCCTTGCCTTCTGCTGCTGCGGCCGCATCCCCGGGCGCGCGCCTGCGCGGCCTGACGCCCGACTGGCTGTCCGATCCGAAGGTGTGGCGCACCGAGGTGCTCGCCGGCCTCGTCGTCGCGCTCGCGCTGATACCCGAGGCGATCTCGTTCTCGATCATCGCCGGGGTCGATCCCGCCATCGGGTTGTTCAGCTCCTTCACCATGGCCGTGGTCATCTCCGTCGTCGGTGGCAGGCGGGCGATGATCTCCGCCGCGACCGGCGCGGTCGCCCTGGTGATCGCGCCGCTCAACCGGGAACACGGCCTCGGCCACCTGATCGCGGCGGTGATCCTGGCAGGCGTCCTCCAGGTCGTGCTCGGTGCGCTGGGCGTGGCCCGGCTGATGCGCTTCGTCCCGCGCTCGGTCATGGTCGGGTTCGTCAATTCCCTGGCCATCCTGATCTTCATGACGCAGATCCCCGAACTGCGGAACGTGCCCTGGCCGGTGTATCCGCTGTTCATCGGCGGCCTGGCGCTGTTGGTGTTCCTCCCGCGGATCACCACCGCGGTCCCCGCGCCCCTGGTGTCCATCGCCGTCCTCACCGCCATCACGGTCGGCGCGGCCATCGCGGTGCCCACCGTCGGCGACCGGGGCGCCCTGCCCGACTCGCTGCCCGTGCCCGGCCTGCCGGACGTGCCGTTCACCCTGACCACCCTGACCACCGTTGCCCCGTACGCCTTCGCCATGGCACTCGTCGGGCTGATGGAGTCGTTGATGACGGCGAGGCTCGTCGACGACATCACCGACACCCGCTCGAACAAGACCCGCGAGTCCGTGGGCCAGGGCATCGCCAACATCGTGACCGGCTTCTTCGGCGGCATGGGCGGCTGCGCCATGATCGGCCAGACGATGATCAACGTGAAGGTCTCCGGCGCCCGCACCCGGTTGTCCACCTTCCTGGCGGGTGCCTTCCTGATGGTGCTGTGCTTCGCGTTCGGCCCGATCGTCTCCGAGATTCCCATGGCCGCGCTGGTCGCCGTCATGATCATGGTGTCGTGCGCGACCTTCGACTGGCACTCCATCGCCCCGAGGACCCTGTCGCGGATGCCCGCGGGCGAGATCGCGGTCATGGTCATCACCGTCGCGGCGGTGGTGAGCACCCACAACCTCGCCGTCGGCGTCGTGCTCGGGTCCGTCACCGCGATGGTCGTCTTCGCCAAGCGCGTGGCCCACCTCATCGAGGTCACCACCGTCCCGGACGGGGACACGGTCGTGCACCGGGTGAGCGGTGCGCTGTTCTTCGCCTCCTCCAACGACCTCGTCGGCCGGTTCGACTACGCCGGCGACCCGAGCGACGTCGTCATCGACCTGAGCGCGGCGCACGTCTGGGACGCCTCGTCGGTCGCGGTCCTCGACGCCATCGAGGCGAGGTACGCGGAGCGCGGGAAGACCGTCACGATCACCGGCTTGAACGGCCCGAGCGCCGCCCTCCACGGCAAGCTCACGGGGCAACTCACCCGTCCCTGACACAGGGCCCGCGATCCCGTCCCGAAAAAACGGACATCTCATCCCATCCACCCCCACCAGTGGCATCGAACTACTTGTGTCACATCAACCACTGCTCTCACTGCGGTGAGGGCGAGGAGGTGGGATCCATGTCCGTTCCCATCCGTGTCAGACACATGGCGGTGGCCGTCGCCTCGACCGGCATCCTCGTCGGCGGAGCGGCGCTCGGCGCCGCGGCCCCCGCGATGGCGGCGCCCGCCGCGACGCAGGCCGTCTCCGCTTCCGTCGCCGGTGACCGCGGCGAGCGGTGCGTCTGGAAGAAGGGCCACTGGGAGAAGCGGTGGGTCAAGGGCCACTGGGAGAAGCGCTGGGTCAAGAACCACTGGGACAACCACGGCAACGGGAACTGGAGCGGATACGGGAACGGCAACGGGGACCGTGACCGGGGTGGCGGCCACGGCGACTCCAGGTGGGGCAACAAGGGGCACTGGAAGTGGGTGTACGTCCCCGGCGAGTGGGACAGGCAGTGGGTCAAGGGCCACTGGGACTGCTCGTACAAGCACCGCTGGTAGCGGTCGCTTCCACCCGCAGCACACACGGTTCGACGAGGGCCCGCACCGCGGGCCCTCGTCTGCGTGGTACCCGTCCTCTCCGGATGCGCCCGGTCCACAACGGTGGTGGGATCGGAAGGCCCACGCACGCACCCGAGGAGCACGGGACCCCAGATGGCGGACAGCACGGACAGGGCGGTGAGCGCGGACGGTGTGAGCGCCGACCCCGAGGACGGGCCGGACGCGCTGCTGCTGCGGGTCGCCCAGGGCGACGCGGAGGCCTTCGCCCCCTTCTACGACGCGCTGGTCGCCTCCGTGACGGGCGTGGTGTGCCGGGTCCTGCGCGACGAGGACCAGGCCGCGGAGGTCACCCAGGAGGTGATGGTCGAGGTGTGGAGGACCGCAACCCGGTTCCGTCCCGAGATCGGGACGGCGAAGGCCTGGGTGCTGGTGCTGGCCCACCGGCGGGCCGTGGACCGCGTGCGTTCGGCGGAGGCGCGCCTGGTCCGGGAGGAGAAGGCGGCCCTGTTGAACCTGGTGCCGCCGTTCGACGAGGTCGCGGACGAGGTCGAGGGGCGTGACGAGTACGCGCGGGTGCGGCGCTGCCTGGACGCGTTGAGCGGGCCCCAGCAGGAGGCCGTACGGATGGCCTTCTACGAGGGGATGACCTACCGGGAGGTGGCCCGCTCGTTGGAGGCTCCCGAGGGGACGGTCAAATCCCGGCTGCGCGACGGCCTGCACCGGTTGCGCGGCTGTCTGGAGGCGTCCCGATGACCACCGTGCCCGACCCCCACGCGTCTCTCGGGGCGTACCTGCTGCACGCGCTGCCGCCCGATGAGGAGGCCGACTTCGCCCGGCACCTGGCGGGTTGCGTCTCCTGCCGCCGTGAGGCGGCCGCGCTCGGCCCCGTCGTCGCGGACCTGTGCGCCGTGCCGCCGGTGGCACCTCCCGCGGGGTCGCGGGCCGTGGTGCTGGAGCGGATCGCAGGCACTCCGCAGGAGGCCGCCGGACCCGCCGCGGCTCCCGGTCCCGCCCCGTCCCACGCTCCGGGCGCACCCGTGGGCCGGACCGCCGCGCCGGTGGCCCGGCCGCCCGCCCGGGTACGGCGCCTGCGGTGGGCCCTGGCCTGCTGCGCCGCGGCCGCGGTGGCGTTCGGCGGCATCGCCCTCTGGCAGCACCAGGAGGCCGAGGAGGCCCGCGCCGGATTGTCCGCGTCCCGCCCCTCCGGCCCCGCCAAGGAACTGGCGGAAGTGCTCTCCGCTCCGGACGCCCAGGTCAACGCCGCGCGGTTCGAGGACGGGGCCACCGGCTGCGTCATCGTCTCCCGGAGCGAGAGCCGGGCCGCCTTCATCGCGACGGGCCTGCCGAAACTGCCCGCCGACCAGGTCTACGCGCTCTGGTACGACGACGACGGCACGACCCGTTCGGCGGGCACCCTGGCAGCGGGTGGCAACTGGCACATCAAGCTCCTGGACGGACCGGTCGACCAGGCGACGGCCGTCGGTGTCACCGTCGAGTCGGCCGCGGGCTCCACCGGGCCGACCACGGCCCCGGTCGGAGTCGTGGACATCCCCGCCTGAGCGGCGCGGGTTCGGGTTCGGGTTCGGGCGCGGCCTCGGCTACGGCTACGGCTACGGCTACGGCTGAGGGAAGACAGTGCGTTCGGGGAGTGCCCGTCGTCGGTTCGGGGCAGGCGCGTCGGGAGCGGACGGCACCGGGGCTGTCCGCTCCCGGCGCCGGAGTACCGGTGTACCGGAGGGATCCCTCCGAGGCGTCGGCCCCCGTCACCCCGCAGTCGTGACCAGGAGGTCAACCATGTCGCAGGTCAAGGAATCCATCGCCGTCGATGTCCCGGTCGGCACCGCGTACGACCAGTGGACGCAGTTCGAGTCGTTCCCGCAGTTCATGGACGGTGTGGTGACGATCGAGCAGCGGACCGAGACGCTGACGCACTGGAAGACGAGGATCTCCGGGGTGGAGCGGGAGTTCGACGCGGAAATCACGGAGCAGATCCCCGACACGAAGGTCGCCTGGGTCAGCGTCGGCGGTGACACCGAGCAGTCCGGACTGGTGACCTTCCGCCCGCTCGATCCGTCCCACACCGAGGTCACGCTGAGGATGGACTTCGATCCCGAGGGGATGGCGGAGAACATCGGCGACAAACTGGGCTTCGTCGACCGTCAGGTCAAGAGCGATCTGATGCGCTTCAAGCACTTCATCGAAAACCGTGGGCAGGCCACCGGAGCATGGCGCGGCCGGGTCTGAACCGGCCGCCCCGGCACGGCCGGACCCCCCACCCGAGCCCCCGCCGGCGAAGCGGCCCACCGCGTCACGGGGCCCATGACGCGGACTGCCCCCGCCTCCACCGCGTGGCGGGCCCGCACCAGGACCGGCCCGGGCGACCACGGTCGTGCCGGGCCGGTCCCGTTCGTCGGTCCGCCGGGTGGACGTCACGCCCTTCGTGAGGCGGGTCCCACCCGGATCGCGGACCCGGCGCGGCGCCGGCCGGCGTGCAGGGCGAGCACGGTGACGGCGGTGGCGGTGAGTACACCCGCCTCCATGAAGCCGTCACGGGAGCGCCAGGACAGGACCGACCAACGGGACCGCGCGGACAGCAACGAGCCCGTACTGAGCCAGGAAGCGGTGGAGAGCAGGGAGAGCGAGGACCCGATGGAGGCGGCGGACAGGGCGGAGCCCACCGAGCCGACGGACAGCACCGAGCCGACCGAGCCGATCGACAGCACGGAGCCCACCGAGCCGATCGACAGCACCGAGTCCTTGGACCAGAGGGACAGGTAGGACCCGCTGCCCCGGCACCACGACTTCGTCAACGCACGCGGTTCGATCACCAGCTCATCCTGCCACGGGGAGTGGTCCGGGACACCTGCTCCGGGCCCGGCCGACGGGACCTCGACCCGCCGGAAAGGGACCCCGCGGCTTCTTACTGTCGGTAACCGGGCGGGCGGTGGCAAGAATCCAGCCGACCTCCCCAGCCTGCGGCGCGCCCGGGAGGCGTGGGCGGCCGACGGCGTTACCGTCACGGAACGCCACGTCGGCCCGGCGGGGTACGGCCGCCCCGCCCGGGCACCCGCGGGGCGGGGACCCGTGCTGCCCGTGGGCCTTCGCTCCGAGCGGCGCGCCGATGGCCGAACTCGGCCGTCCGGTTCCGGTCATGGGAGAAACTGCTGTTCAGGGGGGCTTTCGCACGGCCATGACGGAGTCACGGCCGAACACGGTGCAGGTCACCGGGGTGTTCGCGGGGTTGACCTCCCGGAGCACTTCGCACTCCTTCCCGGCGGGGCACAGGAGCAGCCCGGCGAGGCCGGGCCGGACAGTACGAGGGCATGGGGCACGACATGGACACCGACGCGATAACCCTGCGGTTCAGCCTGCTCGGACGCCTGCGCGCGTGGCGCGGTTCGCGGGAACTGGAGTTGGGTTCGCGCCAGCAGCGGACCCTGCTGGCCCTGCTGCTGTTGCGGGAGGGCCGTCCGGCGCCCGTCGACACCCTGGTGGCCGACATCTGGGGCGACCGGCCGCCGGCCCGCGCCGTGGGGTCGCTGCGCACGTACGTCTCACGGCTGCGCAAGGAGATCGAGGCGCCGGGCCCCGTCGCGGGGGACGGGCCGCGGGTGTTGGTGTCCGAACACGGCGCCTACGCCCTGCGGGTGCCGCCGGAGGCGGTGGACCTCGGACTGTTCCGGCGGGACGTGGCCGCCGCCGACCTCGCCCGTGCGGGCCGTCGGCCCGAGGAGGCACGGGTGCTGTTGCGCGGCGCGCTCGCCCTGTGGGGTGACGAGCCGCTGACGGAGCTGGGCGGCCCGGGCGTGGAGTCCGAGCGGAACCGGTTGGCCGGGCAGCGGCTCGCCGCACTGGAGACGCGTCTGACCCTGGACGTGGAACTCGGCGACCACGTGCGGGTGTTGACCGAGCTGAGGGAGTTGACGGAGCTTCATCCCTTGCGTGAGCGGCTGGGCGCCCTGTTGATGCGGGCGTACCTGCTGAGCGGCCAGGACGCGGAGGCGCTGGCCGTCCACGAGCGGACCAGGCGGCTCCTGGCCGCGGAGTTCGGGATCGACCCGGGGCGCGAGATGGCCGCGCTGGCCGAGGGCATCACCTGCGGTACGCGGAGTACCAGCGGCACGGAGGGAACGGGCGGGGCGGGCCCGGGCGTCGTGACGGGTGAGGTGCGGGCCGGGGTGTCACCGTACGCGGGGCCGTGGGAGGCACCCCACACCGGCGCCGCTCCCGGAACCGACGCACGGGCCGCCCTGCGGCCGACACCCGACGACTTCCGACGCCCGGCCCAACTCCCCCGCGACCTTGCCGACTTCACCGGTCGGGACGAAGCGCTCGGGCAGGTGACGGGCGCGCTGACAGGGGTGCGCGCCGGCCTTCCGGCACGGGGCGCCGCCCGCCCGGCGCCGCTCGTCGTCGTGTCGGGTTCGACCGGCGTGGGCAAGAGCGCATTCGCCGTGCACGCCGCCCACCGGGTGCGCGACCACTTTCCCGACGGTCAGCTCCACGCCGATCTGCGCGCCCCGGACGGAACTCCGGTGCGGCCGGAAGGCGTACTGGAGTCCTTTCTGCGCGCGCTCGGGGGCACCGACCGGCCGGTGCCCGTGCAGCAGGCCGACCGGGTCGCGCTCTACCGGTCGGATCTGGCCGAGCGTCGGGTCCTGGTGGTCCTCGACAACGTCGAGGACCCGGCGGCGGTCGACGCCCTGGTGCCCGGCGGGCCGGGCTGCTCCGTACTCATCACCAGCACCGCACGGCCTTCCGGTCTCGCCGGAGCCCACCACACCCACCTGGGCGCACTCTCCCGCGCCGAGGCCCTGATGTGGCTGGAGACGGCGATCGGTGCGGACCGCGTGGCGTCGGAACCGCAGGCCTGCTCCGAGTTGGTCGAACTCTGCGGAGGGCTGCCGTTGGCGCTGCGGATCGTGGCGATGCGGCTCGCCACCCGGCCGGCGTGGGCCGTCGCCTCGGTGGTGGGCGCCCTGCGCGGTCGCCACCGGTTGACCGTACTCGGGATCGCGGACCTCTCCGTGCGGGAGGCGTTCCGGCGGGAGTACGGACGGCTGCCCGCTCCCCTGCGGTCGGTCTTCGCGCGGGTGGCACTGCTGAGGGAGCCGGACGGACGGTTCGGGCCCACCGCGGCGGCTCCGGCCCTCGGAGTCCCGGCGGACCGCGCCCGCGCGCTGTGCGAGGAACTGGTGGACCGCAGTTGGCTGGAGTCCGCGCATCCCGGCCGCTACCACGTCCACGGCCTGCTGCGCGATTTCGCCGTGGCCGTCCACCGGGACGGGGCGGCGCCCCGCGCCGACGGGGACCGGCCGGTGGCGATGCTCTTCGCCGCCGACGGGGCCGACACCCGCCTCGGCGGCCGGTCGTTCCGGCCCTCCCCCGGTCTGCGGGAGGGCCTGGCCTCCTGACTCCGGGGCGGGGGGCTCCGTGCCCCCACCGCGCCCGCACCGCCCCGGGCCCGTAGGGGCCGCGGGCGGGCCCCGCCGGGGCGGTCCAACCGGTCCGCGCCCGGCCCGGCCCGCACCCCACGGCACCCCCTGCCACCGGCCCGTAGCCCCCGTGTCCCCATGTCCTCTCGTCCCCCGTGTCCCCGCACCCACGCGCACCCCCTCCGTCCCGCTTCATGCCGCGCCGCACGGCCCATCCCGGCCGCGGTCCGGGGCTCATGCGGCCCGGCGGCGATCGCGTCGCGGCCCCTTCCGCAGAACCAGTTGGAGAACCTCCCCGTGCACACCACGCCCCGACCCGTACCCGCCCCGCTCCGCGCCGGCGACCCGCCGCCGGGCCTCTCCTTCCGCGTGCTCGGCCCGCTGCGCGTGTGCGGCGGCGAGGTCGAGTCGGACGTACGACCCCCGCTGGCGGCCGCCCTGCTCACCACGCTGTTGCTGCGCCACGGCCGGCGGGGCAGTACCCAGGCCCTCATCGACGCCGTCTGGGGCGACGCCGCCCCCGGCGGGGCGCCCGCGGCCCTGCGCGGCCACGTCGCCGCGCTGCGCCGCCTGGTCGAACCCGGACGGGCGCCGCGCACCCCGGCGCGCGTCCTGGTCTCCCGTCCGAACGGCTACGCCCTGCACCTGCTGCCGGACGCCTTGGACCTGACCGTCTTCGACCGTCGCGCGGGCAGCGCCGCCCGGGCGGTGCTCGCGGGGCGGACCGGTGACGCGCTCGCCCTGTACGACTCCGCCCTCGGGCTGTGGGACGGGGAGGAGCCCCTGGCCGGGGTGCCCGGTCCGTTCGCGGCCGCCCAGCGGGCCGCGCTGCGCGAGCGGCGCCTCACGGTACTGGAGGACAGGTGGGAGGTGGTGCTGTCGCTCGGCGGCCACGCCCGGGCCGTGGAGGAGCTGCGCGGGCCGGCGCAGACCCATCCGCGGCGCGTACGGCTCCAGGAACTCCTGATGACGGCGCTGTACGAGACGGGTCGTCAGACCGAGGCCCTGGACGTCCACGCGCGCGCCCAGGCGGCCCTGCGCGGCGCGGACGGGTCGGAGGCGGGGGCCGGACTCGACCGGATTCGCCGACGCATCCTCGCCGGCCCGGGCGCCGCCGAGGACGTCGCTCCGGGGCCGGCGGGCGGCCCCGGGAGCGCCGAGCGTCCGCCCCGACCGGGCTCCGACGCGTCACCGGCGGGGCCCGGTCGGGCAACGGTCCGGTCCGCGCCTTCCGCCGCGGGCCCGTCCGCCGCCACCGCGTCCGGTCCCACGGCCGTGAGGGCGCCGACGCTGGGCCTGCCGCCCGACACGGCGCACCTCGTCGGCCGTGACGCGGAGATCGTGCGGCTGCGGCAGGTCCTCGAAGGCGGCTCGGTGACGGCGTTGGGCGCGATCAGCGGGATGGGCGGCGTCGGCAAGACCGCCCTGGCCGTCCGTGTGGCGCACGAGGTGGCCGCGCGCTTCCCCGACGGGGTGTTCTTCGTCGACCTCTGCGGCATGGACGCCCGGCCGGCCGATCCCCACGAGGTCCTCGGGGACCTCCTGCGCGCCCTCGGGGTGACGCCGGCGCAGCTCCCGGCGGACACCGCCGAGCGGGTCGCGCTCCACCGATCACTGCTCGCCGACCGGCGCGTGCTCCTCGTCCTCGACAACGCCCACGACCTGCGCCAGATACGCGACCTGCTGCCGACGGCGCCCGGCTGCGGCCTCCTGGTGACCAGCAGGACGTGGCTCACCGGGTTGGGCAACCTCGGCGGATCGACGCTGGTGCACCTGGACGAACTGGCGGACGGGGTCGCGGTGGACCTGCTGGTGCGGCTGGTCGGGGAGGGGCGCGTACGGCGGGAGGAGGAGGCCGCCCGGGCCCTGGTCGCCGATTGCGGGCGGCTGCCGCTCGCCATCCGTGTCATCGCCGCCCGCATGGTCGGCTGCCCGGCGCTGTCGGTCGCGGTGACCGCTCGGCGGCTCGCGGACGAGCGGCGGCGACCGGCGGAGGCCGGCGGCGACGGCGCGGTGGAGGCCACCTTCCGGCTCGGTACGGCGCGGCTCGGCCCGGAGCGGCTGCGCGCGTTCCGGCTGTTGGCGCTGCCCGACCTGCCGGAGCTGGGCGGGCTGAGCGCCGCGGCCCTGCTCGATCGACCCCGGGCGGAGGCGGAGGCGCTGTGCGAGGGGCTCGTCGACGCCAGTCTGCTCCAGTCGCCTGCGCCCGGCCGGTACCGCTACCACGACCTGTTGCGGCTGTTCGCCCGGACGTCCGGGGCCGAGGAGTTGTCCGCGGCCGACCGCGGGGCGGCGATGCGGCGGCTGTTGGTCACCTGCACCGACATGGGCAGGGAGGCCTATCGGGCCGCGACGGCGGGCGACCCGTTCCCCGCCGACGTCGCGCCGGCCACCCGGACGGACGCACCGGGGCGGGTGGCGTCGGTCGGTCCCGGCGATGGGGCGGCCCGCGACCGCCGCCGGTTCCCCTCCCCCGCGGCGGCCACCGGCTGGCTGTTCGACGAGCGGCTGCACCTGCTCGCGCTCGTCGAACAGGCCGCCGGCTTCGCCGAGGTCCCCGCGGACGTCTGCGCGCACCTGTTGCTGGCCACCGACCCGCTGGGACGCGACAGCAGCGGTACCGGGAACCTGGAGCGGGCCGCGCGCGCCGTTCGGGCGGCGGCGGAGCGGTCGGACGACGCGGTGGCCGGTGGGATCGCGCACTTCATGTTGGGCGGTTCCTTCGCCATCAGGTTCTCGATGGGTCGTGCGCTGCCCCATCTGCGCACCGCGGCCGACGTCTTCCGCCGTGAGGAGCGGTGGCCGCTGCTCGCCCACGCGTTGAACGCCCTGGGCGGCTGCGCCCTCGCCCAGCGGGACTTCCCCGCCGCCGTGCGGCACCTCACGGAGGCACTGCCCCTCAGCCGGGAGCCGTACAGCCCGGCCTGCGAGTCCGTCACCCTCGGTTTCCTGTGCCTGGCACAACTGGCGACCGGGCGGGCCGAGGAGGCCGTGCGGTCGGGGCGCGCCGCCGTCGCCCAGGCACGGTCCTGCGGTGACGGCCCCGGTGAGGCCAACGCGTTGCGTTCGCTCGGGCAGGTCCTGCTGTACACGGGGGAGCGGCACGAGGCCCTGGCCTGCATGCGCACCAGCCTGAGGCTGTGGCGTGCCACGGGCTCGACCTTCCGGGAGGCGTTGGTGTTGGGCGGGCTCGCGGAGGCGTTCAACCTGCTGGGCCGGTACGAGGAGGCGGTGGCCCACGCCACGGAGGCCCGGGACGTGGCCACCCTGCACGGCGACACGTACCTCCTCGGGCGGGCCCTCGTCCAACTCGCGGACGCCGTTGATGCGTTGGGTCGGGTCGGCCAGGCGACGTACTACCGCAGGCAGGCGCTGCAACTCTTCCGGGAGCTGGGCATGCCGGAGGCGGCGGACGTCGAGGCGCGCCTCGGCGGCGGGTGACGCGACCGGATGCCGGACGAAGGGTGGCGGGTGGCGAGGGGTGTGTGTCGGGGGCGTGTGTCGGGGGGCGTTGACGTCCGGTTGATGCGCTGTTGACGTCGCACGAGCAGGGCGGTGACAGGCTCTTGTCACCGCCCCCCGCACGGATGTCCTCCCCCTTCGGAGATCCCTGCCGGGGGGCGGCCCGGGCACACCGCGGTCACCCGGGGCCGCATCGTCGATCTGCTGAGGACTCCCCCCTTGGACCCGCAGGCTCTGCTCTTCTCCCTGTTCACACCGGAAGGCCGGGACAACCCGTTCCTGGCGCTGGAGGCGCTCCGCGAGAACTTTCCGGTCTACTACGACAAGGACCTCGACACCTACTTCCTGACGACCTACGCCGACTGCCAGGGGGTGTTGACGGACACCTCCTTCCGCACTCCCGACCTGACGTGGTGCGAGGACAACCTGCCGGACTGGCGCGAGCACCCGGCCGCCGACTTCTTCTACGCCTCGATGCTGCGCGCCAACCAGCCCGACCACACGCGGCTGCGCCGGCTGATCGGTGCCGGGTTCACGCCGCGCCGGGTCGCCGCGCTGAGCAAGGCGGTCGAGCAGCTCACCGACTCCCTCCTCGACGACCTCGCCGCGGCCACGGCGGACGGGTCCGCGGCCAACTTCCAGGAGTTGGTGGGGTATCCGCTGCCCGTCGCGGTCGTCGGTGAGCTGATCGGCGTGCCGGCCGAGGACCGTCTGCGGTTCCAGCGGCTGGGGGGCGACGCCAGCCGGCTGCTGGAACCGGTGCGCACCGAGGACGACTGGGCGCGCGCCGATGCCGCGGTGACCGAACTGCGCTCCTATTTCGCGGACTTGCTGCTGAAGCGTGCGGCGGAGCCGCGCGAGGACCTCGCCACCGTGCTGTTGGAGACCGGGGCGGGCCAGGAGCGGCTCAGCCGGAAGGAGGTGGTCGACACCCTGATCCTCACGTTCGTCGCCGGTTTCGAGACGACCGCCGCCATGTTGGGGATCGCCACCCACGCACTGCTCACGCACCCCGAGCAGCTGGCGGCGCTGCGCGACGACCCCGCGCTCGCCGGGCAGGCGGTCGACGAGGCGCTCCGTTGGGACACGCCCGTCCAGATGACCGAGCGGATCGCCTCCGAGGAGACGGTGATCCGCGGGGTGACGGTGCCGGTCGGCGCCAACGTCACGACCGTGCTCGCCGCAGCCAACCGCGATCCGGCCCAGTTCCCCGACCCGCACCGGTTCGACGTGCGCCGGACCGGGAGCAGGGTGTTGAGCTTCAGTGCCGGCCCGCACTACTGCATGGGCGCCGCCCTGGCCCGGCTGGAGGGATCCATCGCCCTCCAGCGGCTGTTCGCCCGGTTCCCCGACCTGGCTCTGGCGGGGACGCCGGTACGGCGCGAGTCCTTCAGCCTGCGCATGTACGAGAACCTGCCCCTGACGACCACGGCCGGAGCCGGGACGACCCGTACGCGGGCCTCGGTCGGCGCGACGACGACGGCGAAGGACTGAACCCATGGGATTCCTGGACACCGAACGCGCGGTGCTGGAAGCACTGCTCCCCGGCCTGGACGCCGAGCTGGCACGTCATCCGCTCGCCGACCTGGAGCGGCCGGGCAGCCCGGCCGTCGCCGCGTTCCGCGAGGCGGGCGGCGCGGGCCTGCTCGTGCCGGCCCAGAACACCGGGATCGGGGCGGACCCCCTGCAGGCCGTACGGCTGCAACGCGCTGTCGGTGCGCGCTGCCCCTCGCTCGCGGTCGCGACCACGATGCACCACTTCTCCGTCGCGAGCCTGGTGGAGGCCGCGAAGAACGGCGCCGGCTTCGAATGGATGCTGCTGGAGGCAATCGTCGGGAAGAAGATGCTGCTGGCCTCCGGATTCTCGGAGGGTCGGACCGGGCAGTCCATCCTGCGGCCCGCCATCAGGGCCGAACGCCGCGGCAACGAGATCGTGCTGAACGGCAGCAAGAAGCCGTGCAGCCTGGCCCATTCGATGGATCTGCTGACGGCCTCGGTGGTGATGACGGACGAGGACGGTACCGAGCGGCTCGGGGTCGCGATCGTCCCCGCCGACACCCCCGGCGTGTCCGTCCGTCCCTTCTGGCGCAGCGGCGTGCTCGCCGGTGCGGAGAGCGACGAGGTCGTCCTGGAGGACGTCGCGCTCGATCCGCAGATGGTCGTCCTCACCGAGGTCACCGCCGATTCGGTGCTGGACCCGCTCAACGTGGCCGGGTTCCTCTGGTTCGAACTTCTGATGTCAGCAGGCTATTTGGGGACGGCGAGCGCCCTGGTGGAGCGTGTCCTGCGGCACGGGCGCGCACCCGCCCCGGTCCGCGCGGCGCTCGTGACCGAGGTCGACGCGGCGATGCTCGCGGTGGAGGCGGTGGCCCGGACGATGGGGGAATCCCCGGAGTGGGGCGAGGCCCTGTTGGTCTCCGCGCTCACGGCGCGCTACGCCGCCCAGGACGCCATCGCCCGCACCACGGCGACCGCCCTGGAGGCACTGGGTGGCATGTCGTTCATCGGATCCGACGAGGGAACCTATCTGGCGTCGGCGGCCGCGGGCCTGAACTTCCACCCGCCGTCCCGGGCGCGGATGGCCGAGCCGCTGTGCGCGGTGCTGGACGGCGAGCCGCTCCGTGTCGGCTGACCGCGGGACCGCCGCGTCGGGCCCCTCCGGGCCCGGCCCCTCGGCGCCGCCGACGGCTCCCGCCGGAGCCGCCGGGGAGCGGCGCGAGCCGGTTTACGCGATCGAGCGGTTGCACCGTGCCGAGGACGTGCCCCGCGAGCTGTGGGACGAGTTGGCCCCGGCGGACGACCCCATGTGGGGGCAGGACGTGTTCACCGCCATGCAGGGTGCGCGGATCGGCCCGGACGCGTACGCCTACCTGCTGGTGCGCCAGGACGGCCTGCCGTTCGCGGCACTGCCCCTCAGCGCCGTGCGCGGACTGCGGCTCGACCAGGTCGTGGGGCCGCGCGAACGCCGCCTGATGGCTCCGGTGGCCCGGGCCTTCCCCGGACTCCTGCGCGTGCCGATGCTGTTCTGCGGCAACTTCCTCGGGCAGGGCCACGTCATGGGTCGGGGCCCCCTGCCCGCCGCGGCGGCCCGGCTGCTGGTGCGGGAGGTCATGGACCACGCCCGCGAACACCGGCTGGGTACGGTGGTGTTCAAGGACTTCGCCCCGCACGACCTCGATGCGTTGCGCCCGGGTCTGGACGCGGCGGGCTTCTTCACCGTCGCCTCCCTGCCGGACACCGAACTCTCCTTGTACCACGCGGACTTCGACGGGTTCCTGGCCTCGCTGCCGGCCAAGCCGAGGCGCAACGCCCGGAACAAGATCCGGAAGTTCCAGCAGCAGACGGATCTGCGGATGGAGGTCCTCGACGACTTCGAGCACCTCGTCCCCGCGATGATGGGCCTGTACCGGCAGGTCATGGATCGCGCCGACCAGACCCTCGACGTCCTCGACGAGGATTTCGTCCACGCCCTGGCCGCCGGCAGCGCGGGCGGGAACGAGGGCGGGGGCACCGAGCAGCGGCTCGTCGCCTGCTTCGAGGGCGACCGTCTGGTGGGATACCTGCACTGCCTGTTCCGCGGCCGCGGTGCGGTCGGCGCCCGCATCGGCCTGGACTACGGGCTGGCTCACCGGGCGCGGCTCTACCACAACCTGCACTACGCGGCGATCGAGCTGGCCCTCGCCCGGGGTTGCCGCCACATCCGCTTCGCGCAGACCGCGTACGAGCCGAAGCGCGAGTTCGGCTGTGAGCTGGTCGAGCAGTCGTACGCGCTCAACCACACCGGACGGCTGCCCCGCACCGTCCTGCGGCTCCTGCTGCCGCCCGCCCTGGAGGCGGCCCGCGAGCAGGCCCTGGCGCCCAAGTCCTGACGGACCGCCACCGCATCCGGCGCCGGTCCGCCGCGCCGGCACCACCCCGACTCCGCGGCACCACCCGCGCGTCGTCGACGAGCCCCCACGGGGCTCCCCCACCACCGGAAAGAGAGACCCGCCATGCCCCTCGTCCAGGTAGAGATCCCCATCGCCGCGCGTCCCGAGGACAGTTGGAACGCCGTCATCGACGTCGAGAGCTACTCCTCCTGCATGGACAGCGTCCAGTCCGTCACCATCGTCGACAGCAACGGCCCGGACGAGCGCACGACGGCCTGGTCCGTCCACCTCAAGGGCTCCGTCCTGGAGTGGGTGGAGGCCGAACGGCTCGACCACGTCGCCCGGCGCTTCGACTTCCACCAGGTCAGCGGCGACCTCGCGCACTTCGTGGGCCACTGGGCCGTCCGCCCGTCCGAGGACGGCGGTAGCCACGTCTCGTTGACCGTCGAGTTCGAGATCGGTATCCCGCTGCTCGCCGACATGCTCAACCCCGTCGCCGCCACCGCCCTGCGGGAGAACGCCGAGCAGATGCTCCAGGCCCTTGAGCGGCGACTCATCGGCGGCGCCGCCCGCTGATGCGGTCCGTGCCTCCCCCGTCCCCCGCCCCGCCCCTCTCCAGGAGGTCCCCCGTGGCCGACCCGTCCACGACCACCCTGCCCACCGCCCCCGCCGAGGTCTTCGACCAGCTCCGTCGGCACCAGTCCCCGAAACTGGCGCTGACCGGCAAGTTCGCCGGTCAGGGAGCCGTGGAGGCCGGCGCCCTGGGCTCTCGCGTCACCCTCTCCGACGGCCGTCGGGCGCTCGACTTCGGCTCGTACGCCGTCGCCCTCCTCGGGCACCGCCATCCCGGCGTGGTGGCGGCCGTCGCCCGGCAGCTGGAGGTGATGCCGACCTCGACGCGCAGCCTGGCCAACCCGGTGGCCGCCCGGGCGGCGGCGCTGCTCTCCCACTATTTCGGTGACCGGCTCCCGAAGGTGTACTTCGGCCTGAACGGCGCCGACGCCGTCGAGGTCTCGGTGAAGCTCGCCCGGCTCGCGACCGGGCGGGACCGGGTGCTCGCGGTGACCGGCGGATACCACGGCAAGACCCTGGGCGCCCTGTCCCTGACGCACAGTCCGCTGTTCCGGACCGGGCTGCGGGGCGCCGTGGTCGACGTGGTCCACATCGACCCGGAGGACCCGTACGCCGTCCGCGCGCAGGTGGAGGCCGCTCCGATCGCCGCCGTGGTGTTCGAACCCGTCCAGGGGGAGAACGGCGCCGCACCGCTGCGGACCGACGTCCTGCGCCAGTGGTGCGAGGACGCGCACGCCCACGGCGCGTTCGCCATCGCGGACGAGATCCAGTGCGGGCTGCGCCGCTGCGGTGAGCGTTCCGTCGCCCTGGCCGACGGCCTGCCCGTGGACGCCGTCCTCGTGGGCAAGCCGCTCGGCGGCGGCGTGGTGCCGCTGTCCGCGGTGGTGTGCAGCGAGGAGTTGTACGCACCACTCGCCCAGGACCCCTTCCTGCACTCGGCGACCTTCGGCGGCCACCCGCTGAGCTGTGCCGCGCTCCCCGCGGCGCTGGAGGCGGTCGAGGAACTCGCCGGGCACGGCGTCACGTTGTCGGCCCGCCTCGCCGAGGGGCTGCGCGTTCTCGGGGAGCGTCACCCGCGGGTGATGGCGGGCCACCACGGCCGGGGGCTGCTGTGGGGCATCGACTTCACCACCCCCGCGGCGGCGGGCGAGGCCGTGGTGTCCCTGGCCAACAACGGTCTGCTCGTCTCGCCCTGTCTGGGCTGCCCCACCACGGTGCGGCTGCTGCCCCCGCTCGTCACCACCGAGGCGGAACTCGACGAGGCGCTCGACATCCTCGACACGGCACTGGCCGCGGCCACCCCGGCCGGCCTGCCCGCCTGACACCCGTCGTCGTCACGCCCGGCCCGCGGCCCTGTCCCACGGCCCGGCATCGGGCACGACCCCCGACCCACCACCTCTCACCGACCCACCGGAGGAACCAGGTGAACCCCACCGAACCCATCACCGAAGCCGCCGTCGTCCCTTCCGACGACCTGTTCGTCCTCGTCCGCGAGACCATCGCCGACGTCCTGGGAACCACTCCCGACGTCATCGTGGAGAGCACCGACCTGCGGGCCGAATACGGCATCGACAGCCTGGAGATGATGTCGATCGGAGCGCAGCTCGAACGCGCGCTCAACGTGCGCATCGCGGCCGAGGACCTGATGCGGTCCGAGACCGTCGGCCAGGCCGTCGCCCTCCTCGCGGAGCGTCGGGCGGAGCGCTCATGACCCGGCAGCACGCCGCGGACGGTCCCGGCGGGCCCGCCGAACGTCCGCGCGTGGTCGTCACCGGGATCGGCGTGAAGTCCCCGGCCGGTCTGACGCTGGACGAGGTCATGGACACCGTCCTCGCCGCGCGCCCCACCGCCGCGGTGCACCCGGACCTGATCGCGTCCGGCTCGCCCGTGCACATCGCCTGCCGGGTTCCCGATTTCGACATCGCCTCCTACATCACCCACCGTGAGCGCCGCCAGATCGACCGGCCGACGGAGCTGGCCCTGTGCGCGGCGGCCGACGCCGTGCGGCAGGCCGCCCTGCCCGACCTGCCGCCGTCGAGGGTCGGGGTCCACCTCGGGACCGGCATCGGTGGGCTCCCCACCATGGAGGGGCTGGTACGGGACAACGACGCGAAGCCCACCGCGATGCCGGTGCACTCCGTTCCCCGGACGATGGCCAACTCGGCTGCCGCCCGCGTGGCGATGCGCTTCGGCTTCCAGGGCTCCTGCGTCACCTACTCCACCGCCTGCGCCAGTGGTGCCACGGCGATCGGGGAGGCCGCCCGACGGATCCAGTACGGGGAGCTCGACGTGGCCGTCGCCGGCGGCTTCGACTCGGCGGTGACCACCTTCATGCTGAGCGGCTTCTCACGGATGCAGGCCCTGTCGACGCGCAACGAGGACCCGGGGAACGCGAGCCGACCGTTCGACTCCGAGCGCGACGGCTTCGTCATGGGCGAGGGCGCGGCCGTCCTCGTACTGGAGCGGCGCGACGCGGCGTTGCGGCGCGGAGCGACCATCCTCGGCGAGATCGCCGGCTACGCCACCAACGCCGACGCCCATCACATCGTGGCCCCGCACGCGGACGGCGCGGTCGCGGCGGCGTGCATGGCGCAGGCCGTCGCGGACGCCGGACTGCTGCCGTCGGACATCGGTCAGATCAGCGCGCACGGCACGTCCACCCAGGCCAACGACAGGGCCGAGGCCGCCGCGATCCACCGGTGCTTCAACGGCCAGGCACCGCCGGTGACCGCCGTCAAGGGCGTCACCGGGCACCTCATCGGGGGCTCGGGGGCGCTGGAGGCCGCGATCGCCCTGGTCTGCGCCGAACGACGGATCGTGCCACCCGTCGCGAACCTCACCACCGCGTCGGAGGCCGACCGGATCGACGTGGTCGCCGGAGCTCCGCGCGAGGTGGACGGCGCCCCGGTGCTCTCCAACTCCTTCGGCTTCGGCGGACAGAACGTCTGCCTGGTCCTGCTGCCCGCCACCTGAACCCCAGGAGCCTTGCCATGCGCATCCTCGTCACCGGCGCCTCGGGCGTCGTCGGCACCGAAGTCGCCGAGCGCCTCGCCGCGGAAACCGCCGGCCGTGCCGGCCCCGGCATCGTCCGTACCGCCCGCCGTGCGGCGGCCGGCGCCGATCCCCTGACCGCGCCCGTCCCCTGGGACATCGGCGCCGCACCCGCCCCGGACCGGCTCACCGACGGGCCCTGGGACGTCATCGTGCACACCGCGGCGTCGACCCGGTGGACCATGACCCGCCAGGAGGCGACCGACGCCAACATACGGACCCTGCGGGCGGTCCTCGCGCTCTCCGGCCCGGACACCCACGTCGTCCACGTCTCCACCGCGTACGTCGGCGGCGTGCGCGCGCCCGAGGACCTCAGGGGGGAGGAGTTCGAGGGGTACCGCAACGGCTACGAGTGGTCGAAGGCCGCCTGCGAGGAGATCGTGGCCGGTGAGCACCGGGGACCGGCGACGATCGTCCGCCCGCCGTTGGTCCTGGGCCGTCGCGGTGACGGTGCCATCGGCCGGTTCTCCGGCCCGTACAGCCTCTTCCCGGCGCTCGTCTCCGGTCTGGCGGCCGTCGTCGTCGGCGACCCGGACGGCTACGCCGAGATCGCACCGGTCGACGAGGTCGCCGAGGCGATCGCGGGTGCCGCCCTGGGCACCCCGCCCGGGTCGCCGCGCACCGAGGTGATCTCGGCGGGGCGGGACAGCATGCGCCTGTCCGACCTGGTCCGGATCACCGTTGACACGCTCAACGCCTTCCGGGCGGAGCACGGCGTCGACCCGATCGCGCAGCCGCCGACCGTGTCCACCGACAGCTGGAACCGTTTCTTCCTGCCGTTGGCCGCGCAGTGGCTCTCGCCCGTCCAGCAGGAGGCCGTCAAACTGCTGGCGATGTTCCAGAGCTACACCAGCATGAGCGAGCCCTTCGAACCCACCCGCAAGGTCGCCGACCCGGGCGGGGTGATGGCGGCGTCGGTGCTGCACTGGGCTCGGAGCAAGCCCCGTCAGGCCCTCGGCCGCACCGTGCCGTGGACGTTGATCGACGCCGCATGAGGGACGGGGGACGGCCACCGGCGCCCCTGCCGCCGCCCGCCCGAGGAGAGGACCACCGACCGTGCACGCCCTGCTGATCAGCGGAAGCCCCCGGGTGGGCTCCGGCACCACCGCCCTGGCCGCGCTGGTGGGCGACGCCCTGCGCGCCAGGGGTACCACCGTGACGTCGCTCGAACTGGCGCAGGCCTCGGGTCCGCGCCTGCGGGACGCGCCGCGGAGCTACGACGCCGTCGTCCTGGCCAGCCCCGTCCACCACGCCAGCTACTCGGGCCTGCTCAAACTCGCGCTGGACGAGGTGCCGGGTGACTGGCTGGCCGAGACGGCGGTCGGGGTCCTGGCCCACGGCGCGGGCCCGCGGACCGGCAGCGTGGTGTGCGAGCACCTGCGTACGGTGGCCCGGGCACTCGGGGGCTGGGTGGCACCCACCCAGATCGCGTCGTGTCCGGCCGACTTCGTCCCCGGATCGCGGGGCGCCGCCCCCGTACCGGACGAGGCCCTGCTGCGGCGCTGCGACGCCCTCGCCGCGGAACTCCACCGCTGCGCGACGATGCTCCGCACCCCGGTCGCGGAACACGCCTGACACGCCATCACCACGGGCGTTCCGCCGCCCCGGGCACCCCCCGTACGCCCCGGCACCTCCGCCCGCCCCCGATCAGGGGGCCCGAGGTGTCGGGGCGCGCCGCGTGCACCGGCGTCGCGGGCCTTCGGGTGTGAGGCGCACCACCAACGTGTCCCCCATGGGCCGCACATGCGTGATCATGAGGGGATGGACGCTCGTTTCCTTGGTATCCCGGATCTGGTCGAAACCCCCTCCGTGGCGGTCGTGGTCGACGTCATGCGCGCCTACACGGTGGCCGCCTGGGCCTTCGCCCAGGGCGCGGAGAAGATCGTCCTCGCCGAATCACCGGAGGAGGCCCTGGCCCTCAAGGTCCGCCACCCGGATTGGGTGGCGCTCAAGGACGGCGCGCACGCGCCCGGGTTCGACGCCGTCAACTCGCCCGGCCTGCTGCGGTCCATGGACCTCACCGGACGCACCGTCGTGCAGAAGACCACGGCCGGTACGGTCGGGGCCCTGGCCGTCAAGGAGGCGTCGCTGGTGCTGTGCGCCGGTTTCGTGGTGGCGGAGGCGACGGCCGGCCTCCTGCGGACGCGCGGGTGTGACGGCGTCACCTTCGTGGTCACCGGCGAGGACGGGCGGGCCGACGAGGACCTGGCGTGCGCCGAGTACATCGCCGGGAGGGCGAACGGGATCCCGACCGACGCGGCCGGGTTCCTCCGCCGTGCCGAGGCGTCACGCGCCGCCGCGGAGCTGACGCAGGGCGTGCGTCAAGGTGCGCATCCCGATGACGTCGCGCTCTGCCTGGAGCTCGACCGGTTCCCCTTCGCCATGGTGGCGACCTCTGAGGACGCGCTCATGGTCCTGCGTCCGTACCCCGCGCCCGCCCCGAGCGACGGGGACCGCGCGACCGCATAGGACGGGTGGATCCGTGACGGCGGGCCCCCGGGGGCTCCGCCCCACTACCCCTCGTCACGGATCCACCGGAAATCCGGTGAGCAGCGGCCGGGCTTCCCCCCGCCCGTGAGCCAGTACTCTCACGAGCGTCCGGCACAGCTCGTCCACGGCCTCGGTCGGCACGTCGAGCACGCCCTCGATCTCCGCGTCCTCCAACTCCAGTGCGTCCGGACGATCGGGATCCAGCGACACCGTGAGCAGGTTGCCCGTCAGGGCCACCTCGCGGACGCAGCCGAGGGCCGTGCCCCCGTCCTCCGTCGTCACGCGGTACGTGTCGAGCCCGAGCGCGACGTCCTCCTCGGACGGCTCGGCGACCGCGCGGGCCGTGAACCTGTAGGTCATGCCCCGGTTCCATCAGGGCCGACCCCCGCGGCGGACCCCGATGGGTGTCGCTCGGGCGGTCAGGCGGTCAGGCGGTCAGGTGGTCAGGTGGTTTCGACGACCGTCACGTGGACGGGGGTTCCGGCTTCCACGGTGCGGCTGACCGTGCAGAGCTTGTCGTGGGAGGTCTTCACGGCGCGCGGCAGGATCGCCCGGGCCCGGTCGCCGCCCTCACCCGCGGGGAACCGCACGGTGAAGGCGACTTCCAGGTCCGTCATGTGGTTGCCACCCGCGTCCTCGGCCTTGTGCCCCTGAACGGCGACGGAGAATTCGGCGGGTTCGGCGTGTCGGGTGGTGGCCACGTCCACGTCGGCCGCGGAGCAGCCGCCGATCGCGGCGAGGAAGAGCTCGACGGGGGTGAAGCCGCCGCCGGACCCGGTGGCGAAAGTGACGGTGTCGCCACGGGAGTTGGTCGCGGTGTACGAGCCCGGACCGGTCCGCTCGATGGTGACGGAGCGCAGGGAATCAGCAGTCATGGCATCGACGGTAGCCCGATCGCCCCGGATCCGGCGCGCCCCGCACCGTGCGGGCGGGGCCGCCCGCACGGTACGGCCGGTGCTACGTCGTGGCCGTTCCCGGTTCCCCGAGGAGGGAGGCCAGGTGGATGTCCGCGTAGGTCGGGGAGTCCTGGATCATGCCGTCGCAGAAGGCGGCGACGTCGGTACCGATGAGTTGCACGACCCCCTTGCCCGCGGCGACGCCCTCCTCGAAGAAGTCGACGATCCCGGGGAGCAGGGGGCCGTCGGTCAGGTCGATCGGGCCGACCTTGAAGAGGTACCGCAGCATCTCCTTGTGGACGATCCGGTAGTCCGGAGGGAGCGCCTTGACCCGGGCCGCGTGCGCCCGCCACTGCTTCTTGCCGTCGATGATGTCCCGGATGCTCACGTCAGCCTCCCAGCCGGCTCAGTTTCCTCGCGACGTTCCTGTTCAACTGTTCGCGCCACCGGTCGCGATGGGTGCGAGCGCCTTCCCCACCGGCCAGGGCCGTGCAGAAGCCCCGGATGTCGTCGCCGAGCACCTCGTCGACGCCCTGCCCGTCCGCCGCGGTTTCTTCGAGGAGCCCGAGGGCCGCGTCAAGGATCGGCATCAGGTTGCGGCCGGTGAAGTCCGCGTGGGGGTGGAGGTGGGCCTTGATCTGGTCCCAGGCCGCCCGGTGGTCGTCGGGCAGCGCCTCGGCCCGGGCTTCGAACGCCTTCCACTCCCTGGTCAGATCACTGCCGGTGATGCTCTCCCAGAAGCTCATCCCCCGCCCTCCTTGAGCCTGTCGATGCGTGATGAGAGGTACTGCCATTTCGTCCAGAACGTCGCGAGTTCTCCGCGTCCGGCCTCGTTGAGCGCGTAGAACTTGCGCGGCGGGCCGACACCGGACGGGCGTTTCGTCACCTGGACGAGCCCGTTCCGCTCCAACCGCAGCAGGATGGTGTACACCGTCCCCTCGACGACGTCGGCGAAGCCGAGTTCGTTGAGTCGCCGGGTGATGGCGTACCCGTAGGTTTCCTCGCCGGCGATGATTTCGAGCACGCACCCTTCGAGCGTGCCCTTCAGCATCTCCGTCAGGTCGTCCATCGCACTCCCCCCCTTCAGTACTGCGTGCCACCGAGTACCAGTACACGGTATCACCGAGTAGTGGTGCTCGGTAGCGGGCGGAGCGTGCGGCACGTGGACGGTGGCGGCGGTTGCGACCCACGAGCGGGGCACCCGGGCCGGCGGCCCCGCTCAGCCGATGTGGACGACCCGGGCCCACTCGGGCGGAGCGTCGGGGACGTAGTCCGGATCGTCCTCGTCCACGCTGCGGGCTGCACGGGGGAAGAGGCCGACGACCGTGCGGCAGGACGGCTGTGAGGAGGGCCAGGGCGTCTGCCCGTCCGTCAGGGCGACGATCACGTCCGGGCGGGGACGGGAGCGGAGCGCACGGGCGAAGCCGGACCGCAGGTCGGTACCGCCGCCGCCGATCAACTCCATGTTCTCGGCCCGGCACAGCGGTACGGCGACGCCCGCCGCCGCGTCGCAGGAGATCACCGAGACCAGGTCGCGCCGCCCGCCCACCGCCCGCGAGATCGCCGCCACCTCCAACAGCGCGCCCCCCAGCTCGGCATCGCTGACCGACCCGGAGGTGTCGATCACGACGCAGACCCGGGGCGGCATCCGGCGCAGGCTCGGCAGCACGACGCCGGGGACGCCGGCTGAGCGGCGGGACGGGCGCCGGTAACTGTGGTCCTCGCCCGGCCCCGGCGCGCCCACGGCCGCGCGGAGCGCCGCTCCGAGCAACTGCCGCCAGGGTTGCGGAGGGTGGAACGCCTCGTCCGCCCAACGCCGCCACCCTTCCGGCGCGTCGCCGGGCCGACCGGTGATCGCCTCGGCCACCCGGAAGCGCACCGCGTCGCGCTGTTGCCGGCTCAGCCCGTGCGACCCCTCGGGCCCCAGCTCCCAGGGTCTCGGGTGCCCGTCGGCGCCGCTGCCGCAGTCCACCCAGGCCACCCCTGGTGTGCGGCCCGCCACCGAGAAGCGGCGCAGGTACTCCTCCATGAGCAGCCCGGCCGGCAGCTCCAGCATCGCCGGGAGCACCGCCCCGGCCGGCTTCGGCAGGCCCTCGCCGTAGATGTCGTCGTTGATCTCGAAGTCGGCGGCGACGTTCTGCCGCAGCCGCTGCCCCGGCCCCTGTTCCCCGTGCTCCCGGGCGTACCGAGCGCCGCGTTCGTGGTGGTCCCGCAGCAGGTGGGAAACCTCGTGCACCCAGACGCCCGCCAACTCCTCCAACGGAGTGCGCGCCACGAAGGACGGGGAGACGTAGCAGCGCCAGTGGGCGTCCACCGCCATGGTCGGCACCGAACGGTCCTCCACCACGTGCAGCGCGAAGAGCGCCCCCGCGAGGTACGGCCGGACGGAGACCGCGTACAGCCGCGCCGCCAGCAACTTGTCCATGTCCAGCGGAATGACGGGGCCCGGCGGCTGCCCGCGATCCACCGCTCGCACCGGCCGCGGCGGCGGGGGCGGGGACATGGGGCGCGGCAGGGGCCGCGGCTTCGGCTGCTTCACCGACCCGCTCATCGCCGTCCGCCCGCCGCGCTCCTGGCGTTGTCGGCCGCCGCGACACGGGCCACCGAGTTCTCCGCCCGCCGGGCGAGGCCGATCACCGCGGCGAGGCGTTCCACCGTCTCCGGGACCTCCCAGCCGTCGCGACGCAGCGCGGCCAGCGCCTTCGCCGGGCCGACCAGCAGGTCGGGAGCGCCGGTCTCCAGCGCCCTGACCAGAACCGCCCAGGCCGCCTCCCAGCGCTCCCGCTCCGGGCGCGCCCCCACGGCGGCGACGACCGCTTCCAGCGCGGCCTGGCGAAGGTCTCCGCGCTCGGGGAGCTCGGCTGCGGCCGGGTCGGCGAGCAACGAGTCCGGGTCGGGCAGCTCCATCCGGTCGATGTGGGCGAGCAGTTCGAGGCCGGGTCCGTCCCCGACGGCACCTCGCACCAGGGTCGCCAGTACGTCCCGGGAGACCGAGGCCGCCGTGCCGAAGGCGAGCAGCGTCATCGCGGCGTCCCAGCTTCGCGGCGAAGGCCAGGCGCCACCGCGCTTCGTCTCGGTGGTCGGCAGCCGGTGGATCAGGGTCGGCCGGGCGGTCAGGAAGCCGCAGACCGCGCGGCGGGCGAACGCCACCGCCTCCGGCAATCCGGCCGGGTCGAGCCGGGGCAGCTCCGCGCGCGGCCAGACCCCGCCGAGTCCGCGCACCACCACGTCCCGGTCGTGCACCCAGTACAGATGCACGAACCGGTTCGCGAGGGGCGGGCTGAGTTCCCATCCGTCCGCGGCCGACGCTCGCGGATTGGCGGCGGCCACGATCCTTATGCCGGGCGGCAGTTGCAGCGTGCCGACCCTCCGCTCCAGGACGACCCGGAGGAGCGCCGCCTGGACGGCGGGGGTGGCGGTGGACAGTTCGTCGAAGAAGAGCAACCCACGACCGGCGCGCACCAGCTCCACGGCCCACTGCGGTGGTGCCATGGGAACGCCGTTCGCCGCCGGGTCGTCGCCCACGATGGGCAGCCCGGAGAAGTCCGTGGGCTCGTGGACGCTGGCGATCACGGTCGTCAGCGGCAGACCGAGGGAGGCGGCGAGCTGGGTCAGCGCAGCCGTCTTCCCGATACCGGGCTCACCCCAGAGCAGTACGGGCAGGTCGGCGGCCACGGCCAGGGCGAGCGCCTCCAGTTGCTCGTCGGGGCGCGGTTCGGTGGTGGTCGTCCGTAGGAGGGTCAGGAGGTCCTCGGCGAGGAAGAGCTGCGTGCTGTCGTCCTGGAAGGGCATGGGCACGGGCGCGGGGAGGACGGTGCTTGAGGTCATGGGCATCACCTGGGTGTGTTCGGGACGGATGGCCGTCCGGGACGTCGTGTTCTTCAGCGGCGCAGGACGGCGCGGGAGCCGTACGAGCGGTACGCGCGGTACGCGCGGCGGTTCGGGGTCGGGTCCGGTCTGCCGGCGTCAACACCGGCCCGACCGGACCATCGCCGGCGCGACCCGGTAGGGAGACGGTCAGGGCGGTCAGGGCGGGCGGCTGGCAGGGCCGGAGGCGGCCGGTCGGCACGGCCGGAGGCGGTCAGGACGGTCGGTCGGGCGGTCGGGCGGTCGGGCGGTCGGGCGGTCGGGCGAGACCGTGCGGCTGGCCGGATCCTCGGAGGCGTGCCCTGCGGACGCACGCACCCCGAACCCCGCACCCCGAACCCCCGCACCGCGGACCCCGCACCGTGGTCGTTCGGCGTTACAGGCCGGTCCGGGGTCGGGAGCGGCCGGCCCGCTTGCGGTGCCACTCCCGCGGCGCATGACGGTCGAGCCGTGGCCGGTGGCCCGGGTCGCCCGTCGCAGCCGCGGCGGGATGCGCCGGGACCAGCCCCGAGCGGAAGCAGCCGTGGTCGAGGCGGCCCGCAACGGCATCCTCCAACGCTTCCCGCAGGGGCCCGTCCCGCAGGACGGCGCCGGGGCCGAGCAACCCCTCGACGACGGCCAGGGCCCCGATCACGTCGCCGTGGCCGAGCCGGTCACGGACGGCGGGCAGTGCCTCGGGGCTGCGGTGCACCGCCTCGATCGCCCTCAAACACGGCAGGCCGGGCCCTCCGAGCGCCATGAGGAGTGCTTCGCGCGCCAGTTGGGCCGGATCGTGGTCGACCGCAGCCAGCGTCCCGTCGCGCAGCGCGATGCGGTGGACCTCCCCCAGGCAGTCGACCCGGTGCGGATCCGTGGGCCCGGGGGTCGGATCGTCCGCCGGCCAACCGCGGCCGGACACCGCCACCGAACCGGAGGCGGATCCGGCCGCTCCGGGCACGGACAGCGCTGCCGCGACCAGCGGGTGCAGCCGTTCGGGCGTGAGCAGGCCGGCGCGCAGCAGCTCCAGGTCCGGATGCTCCCGGGCGGCGGCCTCCGGAAGCAAAGGGAGCGCCGCCGTCCGGTGCGGCGGCGGGATCTCCCGTACCGGCCGGAGGGCGGGGGCGTGGCTGTCGTCGGGGGCGATGAGTTCGAGCACGGCATGGCCGCGCACACCGAGCCGCACGGTGAGGGCCCCGCGATCACGGCCCTCGGCCCGCAGGAGCAGTTCCGCCTCGTGCGCCCAGTGGTCCGGGGGCCACTCGGGATCGTGGTCGGCGGTCCGGTGCGGCGCGTCCGCGCCGCACCTCCGCGCCAGCTCGCCACTGCGCGTGGCGTCCCAGAGGTGGCGGTGCAGGTCGAGACGGAAGCGGCGGTCCGGGTGGGGGTGCGGATGGTGCCCGGGTGCGCCGTCCCGCGCATCCTCCCAGAGGGCCAGCGACATCCGCTGGCCCGCGTCCGCCCAGGCGGGCGGTGTCCGCACGACGAGCTGTGGCGCCGCGGGGTCCTGGGATCGGTAGCGGACGAGCGAGAGGGTCAGACCGGGCCGGAGCCGCCCGTCGGGGGCGATCCGCGGCATGTTCCAGCGCAGCAGTTCCGGCGCCAGTCGGCGCAGATCGGCCCGGAGGCGGGTGGCGAGGTCGGTGCCGTGGCGGTCGCGCACGGCGCGCAGATCGAGGTCGACGTCGATACGGGCGACGGCGCAGGCGCCGGCCCAGTCACCGGCCAGCCGGCGGGCGGTGGCCTTCTCGATCATGGACGGTGGCACGGCGTAGTCGCGTACGCGTTGCCACATCAACAGGCGGGCGGGAATCGGTTCCGCGAAGTGAAGTGCCATCAGCACTCACCTTGCGTGGACGATTCCCCCAATCCGCGGGAGGGGAAGGTGTTCATCACCGGCATCATAAGCACCTCCCGGATGATCTGTCAGCCACAATTCCCGCGCCCCCGGGGGCCCCGCCGGGCATCCGCGCGGTGGCCCCCGTACTCCCCGCCCGGCACCGGGGATCACGGCCGGACCGTCAGGCCGGCGGGGTGATCGCGCGGGCGACCCTCACCGCGTCCGCCGTGGCCCGTACGTCATGGACGCGGACGGCCCAGGCACCCTGATGTGCTGCGATGGCCGACAGGGCGGCCGTTGCCGCGTCCCGGCGGTGGGCCGGCGGTGGGGTCCCGTCCGCGTCCGCCA
Organism: Streptomyces sp. NPDC040432; assembly: GCF_055595445.1. NCBI lineage: Bacteria > Bacillati > Actinomycetota > Actinomycetes > Kitasatosporales > Streptomycetaceae > Streptomyces > Streptomyces sp. NPDC040432. Next base: position 189,543 of record NZ_JBVIVP010000001.1, read on the forward strand.
GCACGTGCCCGAGGAAACGCTTGCGGGAACCGGCGACCAGTACCGGTCGACCGATGGCGCGCAGGTCGGCTAGCCCGGCCACCAGGCCGAGGTCGTGCCGTGCTTCCTTGGCGAAGCCGAGGCCCGGGTCGACCACGAGCCGCTCCGGTGCGATGCCCGCGGCGACCGCGGCGTCGACGCGGTCACGGAGTTCCGAGACGACCTCGGCCACCACGTCCCCGTAGACGGCACGGCTGTTCATGTCGTGGCTGTGGCCGCGCCAGTGCATCAGGACGAAGGGGACGCCGCAGGCTGCCACGGCCGGAACCATGTCGGGGTCCCCGAGGCCCCCGCTGACGTCGTTGACCAGGACGGCGCCCGCCTCCACCGCCCGCCGCGCGACGGTGGCGCGCATGGTGTCGACGGACACCATGACTCCCTCGGCGGTCAGCCCCCGGACGACCGGAACGACCCGGCGCAGCTCCTCCTGCTCCTCGACGCGGGACGCCCCGGGTCGGGTCGATTCGCCGCCCACGTCGACCAGGTCGGCGCCGTCGGCCGCCAGTCCCACACCGCGCTTGATGGCGGCGGCCGCGTCGAACCAGCGGCCCCCGTCGGAGAACGAGTCGGGGGTCACGTTGACGACGCCCATGACGGCGCAGCGGTCCCAGTCGGGCAGCCCCTCAACGACGCCGACGACGCCGGTGCCGGTGCCGGGTGCGCCGCGACCGCGGTCGCCGGCTCGGTGGGCTCGGGAGGTCATGACGAGGACCCCGTCCGACGCACGAGGTGTCGCGCGTAGGCATCGGTGGTGAAGAAGGCCGGCAGCTCCCGGCTCAGGACCGTGCGTTCCAGGATCGCGCGCGCTTCACCGACGGGTGGGGCAGGGCGTTCGCCGACCAGGGCGGCGCACTCCGCGTCGATGGCGGCGAGCAGCGACTCACGGGTCAGCAGCCGGTGCCGCAGCCACAGCCACAGCTGGACCCGGGCGATCTCGGCGGTGGCCGTGTCCTCGATGACTCCGCCGAGAACGATCGTTCCGTCGCCGCGCAGCCAGGATGCGAAGTACCTCAGGGCGACGGCGACGTTCGCACGGATGTCCTCCGCCGCCGGTGGGACCACCGCCCGGCGTACGGACAGCAGTTCCGCGGCCCGGACGTCCGTGCCCCGGCGACCCTGCTCGATCCGGTGCGGCCCGTCGGTGAGCACGCCGTCGAAGGCCTCCCGGCACACCGGGACCAGCGCCGGATGGGCGACCCACGCTCCGTCGAAGCCTTCCGAGGCCTCGCGTTCGGCGTCGATTCGCACGCCGTCCGGGACGTCCTCGTCCGGGCCCGTGCCCTCGCCCGGTACGCGGGTGACCATCCCTCCGATGGCGTGGGCTCCGCGGCGGTGGCAGGTGCTGACGAGCAGGGCCGTGTACGCCCGCATGAAGGGGGCGTCCATCGTGAAGGAGACCCGGTCCGGGAGCAGCAGGTCGGTTCCGTACCCGAAGGTTTTGAGCAGGCTGAACAAGTAGTCCCAGCGACCGGCGTTGAGCCCGGCCGAGTGCTCGCGCAGTTCGTAGAGGATCTCCTCCATCTCGAAGGCGGCGGGGACCGTCTCGATCAGCGCGGTGGCCCGGATCGTCCCCCGCGGGATGCCGAGGAGGTCCTGGGCGAGGACGAACACGTCGTTCCACAGGCGGGCTTCGTGCCGGGTCTCCAGCTTGGGAAGGTAGAAGTACGGGCCGCTGCCTCCGTCGATCTGTCGCCGCGCACAGTGGAAGAAGTACAGCCCGAAGTCGACCAGCGCGGCCGACACCGGCCGTCCGTCGATCGTGAGGTGGGCCTCGTCCAGGTGCCAGCCGCGCGGGCGGACCATGATGGTGGCGAGGCGCTCTCCGAGGCTGTGCTCCGTGCCGTCGGGGGTGGTGAAGCCGATCCGTCGCTCTACGGCGTCGAGCAGGTTCAGTTGGCCGTTGATGACGTTTCCCCAGACGGGGGACGTGGCGTCCTCGAAGTCGGCCGTCCACACCTGGGCACCCGAATTGAGGGCGTGCACGGCCACGGTCCGCTCGGGGGGCCCGGTGATCTCCACGCGGCGATCCAGCAGGCCGGGAGCAGGAGGGGCGACCTTCCAGGTCGCGTCGTCGCGGACCGCCGACGTGGCGCGGGGAAAGTCGGGGCGGGAGCCCGAGGCCAGGCGATCGGACTGGTGGCGGCGCTCCTTGAGGATGTCCAGGCGCCGTTTCTCGAACGCCGAATCCAGCCGCGCGAGGAAGTCCAGGGCTGCTGGGGTGAGGATCTCCTCGAATCGGGGGCCCGGAGCGCCGAGGACTTCGACGGTGCGGGAGGTCGCTGCCGCGGCTGCGGACTTGCCTGTCACGGAACTCTCCTTCGCGAGATGTGTCCAGAACCGTCCCGGCAGGGGGACGCGGACGCGAAGGAACGACACGACGGGCCGCCCACGCGGCGGAGTTGCCGCACGTGCCGCTCGTTGTGTACGCCGACCCGCCCACGAGGTCACCGGGATCTCCGCACACGGAATCGTCCGCGCACGGGCAACGGGCAGGTCTTCGGACTCGCGGGCACGCCCACCGGGTCTCCCGGCGGGCACCTACTGGCCGTCGCTTCCCGGGACCGTTGTCCGGTCCCAGTGCGTATGACGGCGGTCGTTCCCACTCACCGCTGCGGGGCAGTCCCGGATTCCCACCGGGTTCCCTCTTGCGACGCATCCCGTCTGGCGGACGGGGCGAACCAGCTGCTCGATCAGCCTAGACGGTCCGCCGGGGCGTGGGAGCGGGCGTCTGCATTCCGGACGGGGCGGGCTCGACGCGTCCGCCTCCCCGGGCGGTGTCCGCTGCGCGGCGGGCCCCTTTCACGAGGCCTTCGCGGCGGCGCGGGCGACGGGATGCAGGGCCGCGTACTCCAGCGGCGCGGACGGATCGATCGACAGGTCGAGCTGTGCCGGAGCCGAGCCGGCCCGCACCAGGAGGTCGCCGACGGCGGCGATCATCGCCCCGTTGTCGGTGCACAGGGTCAGTGGGGGCACCCGCAGCTCCACACCGGCGGCCGCGCAGCGCTCGTCGGCCAGCGCGCGCACCCTGGAGTTGGCGGCGACCCCACCCACCACGACGAGGGTGCGCACGTCGTACTCCTTGCAGGCGGCCAGCGCCTTGCGCGTGAGGACGTCGGCGACGGCCTCCTGGAGGGAGGCGGCGCCGTCGGCGAGCGGGATCTCCTCGCCGCGGACGCGGTGCTGCTCGGCCCAGCGGGCGGCGGCGGTCTTCAGACCGGAGAAGGAGAAGGCGTACGGGGCGTCACCCGGACGTGTGAGCGGGCGCGGGAACGCCACCGCGCACCCGTTGCCGCCGCGGGCGGCCCGGTCGATGGCGGGTCCGCCGGGGTAGGGCAGTCCGAAGACCCTTGCCACCTTGTCGAAGCACTCCCCCGCGGCATCGTCGACGGTGTCCCCGAGGTGCAGGATCGGGTCCCGGACGAGGTCCCGTACGAACAGCAGTGAGGTGTGGCCCCCCGACACGATCAGCACCATGCACGGGTTCGGGAGCGGCCCGTGCTCCAGCGTGTCGGCGGCGACGTGTCCGGCCAGGTGGTGCACGCCGTACAGCGGGACGCCCGCGGAGTACGCGAGGGTCTTCGCCCCGGCCAGCCCCACCTGCAGCGCGCCCGAGAGGCCCGGCCCGGTGGTGACCGCCACGGCGTCGATGTCGGGGATCCGCAGGCCCGCCCGGTCCAGGGCCTCCCGGACGACCGGGTTGAAGGCCTGCAGGTGGGCGCGGGCGGCGATCTCCGGCACCACCCCGCCGAATCGGGCGTGTTCGTCCATGCTCGACGCGACGACGTGCGCGAGCAGCCGCCCGCCCGAGACGATGCCGACCCCCGTCTCATCGCAGGACGACTCGATGCCCAGTACCACCGGAGAGCCCACGACGGCCCCTTTCGCACAGTTCAAGCAATTGCAACCTCTGTGCAATAAGGTACGCGGCCGAGGGAGGGGTCCGGGCCGGTCGGGTCGGGTCGGGTCGGGGGCCCTACGACCGCGGTACGTCCATGTGGAGCCGGATCGTGGTACCCCGGTCGCGGGTGGAGCGGATCTCGACGAGGTCGCAGAGCTGGTGGGCGAGCCACAGCCCTCGGCCTCCGATCTGGTGGGCGTCGGGACGGCTGCGGCCCGCCATGACGTCGGGGATGTAGCCGGAGTCGCGGAACTCGCACAGGAAGGTCGCGTCCTGGGCCCAGGTGCGCAGGGTGCCGTGGCCGCCGCCGTGGCGGATGCTGTTCGTCGCGATCTCCGTGACGGCCACGGCCAGCTTCGGCAGCCGGTCCTGGGGCACGCCCGCGTCGGACGCGCACTGGGACACCTTCGAGCGGATCGCGCCGAGGTCGCCCTGCGCGTAGCCCATCTCCTGGAACGGGTCGCACGGGTCGGTCAGGACCTCGAAGGGGTACTCGTCACCGGTGAGGTAGTCCTCGTTGTTCGCTTGCCGACCATCCCGGCGGATCAGGGGGTGGCAGCTGGACAGCGACCGCAGGGCGTCCTGGTCCTCGTCCGCCGCGTCGTAGGGGCACAGCATCGACCAGGTGGAGCTGCGCGCGAAGGCCCGGTTCAACAGCCATTCGTTGTAGCGCAGTTCGGACAGGTGCGCGGCACTGCGCGCCTCGTGCCAGGCGGTTTCCCCGATGCCGCGCACGGGCCTGTCGCCCTCGCCGCGCTCCGTCATCCAGGCGGTCCAGGCGGCGACGTGACGGCCGGGGTTCGGGCCCGCCGTCGTGGTGTCGACGAACGTGACGGCCGGTTCGTCGGCGAGTTCACCGCGCAGGAGCGAGGTCTTGTCGGAGGGGACGGCGACGACGACCGCCTCGCCGCCCTCCAAGGCCTCGTGGATGAAGTCCAGCGTCCCGGAAAGGAATTGCGCCTCGCCGCGGTAGGGGTACAGCTCGTGGCGGAAGGGGCTGTGGTCCCCGCCGGACGGCTTCGAGGGCACGGTCGCGGTCATGCCGCCATCACCACCGGTACGCCGGCGGTCGCGTAGCCCGCGAGTTCCCAGCACAGGCGCACGGTCTCGTTCGCCCCGGCCACCTCGATCCGGCGGTCCGGCAGGTGGCGGGCCGCGTCCACGAGGGCGTGCATGCCGGCGGCGTCGATCATGTCCAGGGTGTCGAACCGTAGTTTCATGAGGGGCGTGTGCCGCATCGCGGCCCTCGCCGCGGCATTGAAGGCGTCCGCGCCCTCCGAGTCGATCACTCCGTCCACGCTCCACTCGTCGGCACCCGTACTGAACATCCGAAAGGCCGGACGTTCCGCACGTGTGCCCATCTCGTGAGGATGCATACACGCCGCCCGTTCCATGGACGGCGCGTCCCACAATGACGACCGGAAGGCACACACCACGATGGCGCCGCTCTCGGAGGCGAACTCGTCGAGCCTCAGTTCCTGGGCGAGCAGTTCCTCGGTCCCGCCGGGCGCGGTCACCGGTGCCCGCTCCGCGAGGACACGGACCGATCGGAAACCCTGGCGGACGGCCGTACGGGCCTCGCGGCGCACCGCCGCCAACATCAGGTCCGTGTCCGCCAGGTCCGGCAGGTCGAGGATGACCGACGCGGCGGGGGCGCCGTCGCGGCGGGCCGCGGCGGCACCGGACGACCCGATCATCACGATCTTGTCCCCGTACAGCGCTCCGTCGGCCACGTAGGCGCGCGCGTCGGTGAGCAGGGTGGCGGTCGGGTCCATGCGCCAACACACGTGGTCGCCGAGCTCGACCTCGTCGAGCCTCGTCAAGGCCCGCGCCGCTCTCACAGCCAGCCTCCCTGGAATTGCCCGACGTACCCGTACCGCTACCGCACGATACCGGCACGTGCCGCGGAACCGACGCCGTTACCGTTCGGACCGCAGGGATCCTGTTCGCCCCCTGCCCACTCCGCGGAGCGCCAACCTTCGCGGCGTCGATCGGAGCGGGCACGCGGCCCTCGGCCGACGACCCGACGGTTCGGGGGCCGTGTGGTGGTCGGACACATTCGACCGGGGTCGATTGTAATGACCGCCCACATATGCCGTTGACCTGCGGACTTCTACGTTGTGGCCACACGCGACCTCCCCTCGGACCCCTGGAAGTGGTGCCCATGACCTCCCCCGCACCGGCTACGCCGACCCCGTCAGGCATCCGGAGGATCGTTGCCGCGAGCCTCGTCGGGACCACCGTCGAGTGGTACGACTTCTTCCTCTACGGGTCCGCCGCCGCCCTCGTCTTCAACACCCTGTTCTTCCCCACCGGCGACCCCTTGGTCGGGACCCTCCTCGCCTTCCTGACCTACGCCGTCGGCTTCGCCGCCCGTCCCTTGGGCGGGATCGTCTTCGGGCACTACGGCGACCGGGTGGGCCGCAAGAAGCTGCTGGTGCTCAGCCTGCTGATGATGGGCGGCGCCACCTTCGCGATGGGGCTGCTGCCCACCCACGCGAGCATCGGGGTTGGCGCGCCGATCCTGCTCACCGTGCTGCGGCTGGTCCAGGGTTTCGCTCTGGGCGGCGAATGGGGCGGGGCGGTCCTGCTCGTCGCCGAGCACGGCGACGACCGCAACCGGGGCTTCTGGGCGTCGTGGCCGCAGGCCGGCGCGCCGGGCGGCAACCTGCTCGCGACGGGCGTCCTCGCGCTGCTCGCGGCCGTGCAGTCCGACGAGGCGTTCCTCGCCTGGGGATGGCGGGTGCCGTTCCTGCTGTCGGGAGTGCTGGTGGTCATCGGGCTGTGGATCCGGGTGTCGGTGTCGGAGTCGCCCGCCTTCCTGGAGGCCCGGGCCCGGGCGGAGGCCGAGGAGGCTGCGGGCGAGCGGCACGGGCCGCCGGTCGTCGAGGTCCTGCGCACCGGCCGGCGCGGCATCCTGACGGCGATCGGGACCCGTCTCGGGGAGAACGTCTCGTACTACATCCTGACGGCCTTCCTGCTGGTGTACGTCACCGTCCACCTCCAACTGCCCAAGGGCGACGCGTTGAACGCCGTCCTGATCGGTTCGGCCGTCCACTTCGTGACGATCCCGATGTGGGGCGCCCTGTCGGACCGGATCGGCCGCCGGGCGGTCACGCTCGTCGGGTCGGTCGGCATGGCGGTCTGGGCCTTCGTCTTCTTCGCCCTGCTGGACACCCGGTCGTTCCCGATGATCGCGGTCGCCGTGACGGCCGGGTTGCTGTTGCACGGGGCGATGTACGGCCCGCAGGCCGCCTTCATCTCGGAGCTGTTCGACACCCGGGTCCGCTATTCCGGCGCCTCCATGGGCTCGCAGCTCGCCTCCATCCTCGGCGGCGCGCTGGCCCCGATCATCGCGGTCGAGCTCCTGCGGGACCACGGGTCCTCCTTCCCCGTCTCCCTCTACCTCTGCGCGGCCGCACTGGTCACGACGGGGACGGTGCTGGCGGCGCGGGAGACGAAGGGCCGCAGCCTGACCGGCGCGGACCTCGCCCCCACCGGGGCCTCCCGTCCCCGGTCCGCCCCCGTCGGCCGCTGATCGGCCGCCGCCCGTAAGCTCACCCCCGTGACGAACCCGGACGGCCCGCGGACCCGGGCAGGGGTACGGGACCTGCTCGGGCTGCTGGCGCTCGGTGCTCCCGCCGAGGACCTCGCCCGGCCGGTGGCGGACGCACGTGCCGCCGGCGCTCCCGCCGAGGAGCTCGCCGATCTGGAGGACGCCACGCGCGCGGCACTGGACGTCCACCGCACGCTGGCCCAGCACCGGACCCGCGAGGCGGAGCTGACGGCGTTGTTCGACACCGCGGGCGACCTCGCGGCGCTGCGCGACCTGGACGCCGTACTGCGGGCGATCACCCACCGCGCCAAGCAACTGCTGCACACGGACGTCACGTACCTCTCGCTGAACGACGACGCCGCGGGCGACACCTTCATGCGGGTCACCGACGGTTCGGTGTCGGCCGCTTTCCAGGAGTTGCGGCTCGGCATGGGCGAGGGGTTGGGCGGGCTCGTCGCCCAGACCGCCCGCCCGTACGCCACCGGGGACTACCAGGGCGACCCGCGGTTCCGGCACACGGGTCCGATCGACAGGGCGGTCGGCGAGGAGGAACTGCACGCCATCCTGGGGGTGCCGTTGCGGCTCGGGGCGAAGGTGATCGGGGTCCTGTTCGCCGCCGACCGCAACCCGCGCGAGTTCTCGGCGCGGGAGGTGGCGCTGCTCTCCTCGCTCGCCGACCACGCGGCGATCGCCATCGACGGGGCCCGCCTCCTGGAGGAGACCCGCCGGGCCCTGTCCGAATTGGGCGTCGCCTCCCGCACCATCCAGGAGAACAGCGACGCGCTGCGCCGCGCGGAGGAGGCCCACGACCGGCTCACGGGGCTCGTCCTGCGGGGCGGGGACATCACGGAGGTGGCCGCGGCCATCGGGACGCTCCTCGACGGGGGCACCCTCGTCCACGACGCCGACGGAACGGAACTCGCCCGGTCCCGCTCCGGGGCCCGGCCGGCGCCCGCCGAGGCCGTGACGGCTTCCCGGGCCGACGGTCGGGCCGTCCCCCTGGACGGGACCTGGGTGTGCGCGGTGCTCGCCGGTCCGGAGATCCTGGGCAGCGTCACCCTGACCGGACGCCCCGACCTCGACGCCGCGGGGCGCCGCCTCTTCGAACGGGCGGCCACGGTCGCGGCGTTGTTGCTGCTCCAGCGCCGTTCGGTCGCCGAGACCGAGGACCGGATACGGGGCGAGCTCCTCGGTGACCTGCTCAGCCCCGCGGCTGATCCGGCGGGGCTGGCCGTCCGGGCCCGCCGGCTGGGCGTCGATCTGGCGCGGCCCCAGGCCCTCTTCGTCCTGCACAGCGATGCCGCGCCCCGGCCGCGGCTGCTCGCCGCGGCGGCGCACCAGGCACGTGCGCGGCGGGGGTTGGCGGGCGTCCACCACGACCACGCGGTGCTGCTGGCTCCGTCGGACGCGCCCGGGCCCGATGCCGTGGCCCTCGCCGCAACCCTCGGGCGGGCGGTGGGGGGCCCGGTCACGGTCGGCGCGGCCGGTACGGACGGCGACTGCGCCATGCTGTCGGCGGCGCACGGGGAGGCCCTGCGCTGCTTGTCCGCGCTACGGGCCCTGGGCCGCGCCGGGGACGGCGGCACGCTGGCCGGTCTCGGATTCCTGGGGGTGCTCCTCGGCGAGGGCCCCGACCTGCCCTCCTACGTACGGGCCACGCTCGGTCCCCTGCTGGAGTACGACGAGCGGCGCGGCAGCGATCTCGTGCACACCTTGCGGACCTACTTCGCGGCGGGGATGAGCCAGTCCCGGGCGAAGGACCTGCTGCACGTGCACGTCAACACCGTCGTGCAGCGCCTGGACCGCATCGGTCGACTGCTCGGCGCGGACTGGCAGTCCCCGGACCGGGCCCTGGAGCTCCAGCTCGCGCTCCGGTTGCACCAGGTGTCCGAGCGGGTCGACCGCCAGGAGCCGTTCCGGCGGGCCCCGTAGGCGTTCGGCGCTCGGCGTCCATTGGTGGGCGGCGAAGCCCACCAGGGCGCACGGAGGACGAGGACCGGCACCGGATTCCCGCACGACCGCGCATTGCCGTTCCTGGAATTCCCTCGGCGTGAAAGGGATATTGCTCACCCCCGCGTCGCTCGACCGCAATGCCTCGGATCGATGGGTCCCCTCATCGGTTCCGGGTACGGAGAGGGAGGGCGCGGCGCATTCGAAGGTGTTCGCCCCGCCCGCCGCGGTGTGTGGGCCCCCCGCCGCTTTCCGGTGAATCCGGCGCGCATTCCGGTGGATCGGCCCGGCGCCTCCGCCCGCCCGATCGGCCGTCCGGGGTCAGCGGCGGTCGGGGACCTCCGGGCGGTTCAGCCGGGTGTCCTCGTCCGGCGACGCGCCGGTACGGGCTCCGCGGCGTTGCACGACGAGGACGACGAGGGCGGCGGCCAGGGAGACGAGCCCTCCGACGTAGAGGCCCGAGCGGGCTCCCCAGTGTTCGGCGAGCCAACCCAGCAGGAGCGCCCCGACCGGGGTGGTGCCCTGCATGATCAGGGCGTAGAGGGCCATGACGCGGCCGCGGAACCCGGGATCGCTGCCGAGTTGGACGCGGTGGTTCGTCGCCTGGGCGAAGGTTATCGACGCGAAGCCGGTGGCGGCCAGCAGGACCAGGGCGGTGGCGAAGGTGGGGGCCAGCCCGGTGAGCGTCTCCAGCAGGCCGAAGGCGATGGCGGACGTGACGACCAGGGTGGCGGAGGGCCGGCCCCGCCGGGCGGTGGTGACGAAGGCCGCGAGGAGGGAGCCGGCCGCCAGTGCGCTGGCGAGCAGCCCGAACGCCCGCGAGTCGGCGTGGAACACCGTCTTCGCCAGGAGCGGCAGGGTGAGCTGGAAGTTGAAGCCGAACATGCCGACGACCCCGACGAGCACCATGGGCAGCAGGAGGTCGGGCCGGCCCCGGACGTACGCCAGTCCGTGGGAGACCTTGGCGGCGCCCCGTCGCGGGGCGCCGCCGCGCCGGAGTTCGCCGGGCCGCATGGCGAGCAGGCTGAGGACGGTCGCCAGGTAGCTGACGGCGTTCAGCGCGATGACGGGCCCGGTGCCGAAGGCGCTGATGAGCAGGCCGGCGAGGGCGGGCCCGACGACGCGTGCCGCGTTGAAGTAGGCGGCGCTCAGGGCCGAGGCGTTGGGCAGGAGTTCCGCGCCGACCATCTCGCTGATGAACGAGAGCCGGGTCGGCACCTCCACGGCGTTGACCGTGCCGAGTCCCAGGGCGAAGAGGTAGACGTGCCACAGTTCGGCGCCCGGGAGGAGGACCGCGAGGGCGAACAGCAGGGAGAGGACGCCGGACGCGGCGTTCGCCCAGATGAGGAGCAGGCGCTTGTCGTACCGGTCGGCGAGTCGGCCGCCCGCGAGGGTCAGCAGCAGGACGGGAGTGAACTGCAGGGCGGTGACCAGGCCCAGGGCCGTTCCCGAGTCCCCGGACAGGGACAGCACGAGCCAGTCCTGGGCGACGATCATCATCCAGGTGCAGGTGACGGAGAGGAGTTGGCCGCCGGCGAAGAGCCGGAAGTTGCGGACGGACAGGGCCTCGAAGGTGCGTTTGAGTCGGTTCGCCTGCGCACCGGGGGCGGTCACGGCGGCTCCTCCTTCGATCCGGTCGGGTGCGTGCCGCGCCCGACCGGCAGGCGCCCACGTGCCCGGTCTCGGTCGAACCGTAGCCACGAATGATCATCCACTGTCTTGAAATAGCTTTCCTTGACGTGGAATGGACTTTCTTCTGAACGAATTTAACGTTCGGTTGCCATACCCCTCGACGTAACGGCCGCCACCGGCGCGGCGCGGATCGCCCGGAACGACAATTGACGTCCGTTCACCCTCACGAGGCCTGTTTTCCCATGTCCGAATCGAGATCCACCGTCGGACGGAAGGGAGCGCTAGCATCGCGGCATGGTCACAGACCGCTCGCACGGCATCGCGCGGGCCCGCCGTCCGGCGGGTCTGCTTCGCCTGCTCGCCCTGACCATGCTGCTGATGGGCCTCTTCTGCGCGCACGGCACCGCCGCCCAGGACGGCGCCGTCCACCCGGGCCCCGGCGCGTCCGGCGCGTCGGTGACGCACGCCGTCACCCGCACGGTGCCGTCCGACGCGCCGGTCGGGCCCGCCGAGGGCCACGGCCCCGTGCACCCGGCGCACGAGTGCGCGCCGCTGCCGCCGCACCAGGCGGCCGTGTCGGAGGCCTCCACCACCGCACCCCACACGGACCCCGGATGCGTACGGGCCGGACGTCCGGACCACCGCACCGGGATCGCGCCGGTCGGGGCCGGCCCCGCGCGTCCCGTCACCTCGGCCGTCCTGCGGGTGTAGACGCCCCGCCCGGCCGCACCGCCCGCACGGCCGTGCCCGCGCGTCCCGGCGATCCGCCGACCGCACGGCACCGCCCTGCCCCGCCCTGCCCGCGTTCCTGCGGCCCCATACGGCCGGCGGGCCGCCCTGCCCGACCGTCGGCGGCGGCCGCCGACGTCCCGATCCGGTCCTCCCCACACGGGCTCCGCCGCCCCCGGCCGATCCCGAAGGACCGTTCGTCCGTGGGAAGGACCGACGACTCCCGCACGTGCGACCACCCGGTTCCATCGACCGAGAGCGGAAACGATGCATCCCCCCATCACCGGCCTCACACCTCCCAGCCGAGCCTCCCTGTCCGGGCTGGTCGGCAACACTCCCCTGCTCCGCGTCGGCGACCCCACGTCCCGGACGGACCGCGGGTTCTGGGCGAAGCTCGAAGGCTTCAACCCCGGCGGCATCAAGGACCGCCCCGGCCTGCACATGGTCGAACGGGCCCGCGCCCGGGGCGACCTCGCGCCCCGGGCCAGGATCATCGAGTCCACGAGCGGCACCCTGGGCCTCGGGCTGGCACTGGCCGGCATGGTCCACGGGCATCCCGTCACCCTGGTCACCGACCCCGGCCTGGAGCCCTCCATGACCCGTCTGCTGAACGCGTACGGGGCGCGGGTGGACGTCGTCGCCGAGCCGCACCCCACCGGTGGGTGGCAGCAGGCCCGCCGCGACCGGGTCGCCGAGCTGGCGCGGCGGCATCCGGATTCCTGGTGCCCGGACCAGTACAACAACCCCGACAACACCACCGCGTACACGGGTCTGGCCCTCGAACTGGCCGCCGAACTCGGGCACATCGACGTGCTGGTGTGCAGCGTCGGCACCGGGGGCCACTCGGCGGGCGTCTCCCGCGTCCTGCGCCAGTTGTACCCGGGGTTGCGGCTGGTCGGGGTGGACACCGTGGGCTCAACGATCTTCGGGCAGCCCGCCCGGACCCGGTTGATGCGGGGCCTCGGTTCGAGCATCCATCCGCGCAACGTGGCCTACGAGGAGTTCTCCGAGGTGCACTGGGTGGCTCCGGCGGAAGCGGTGCGGACCTGCCGGCTGCTCGCCGCCTCCCACTACGCGGCGGGCGGCTGGAGCGTCGGCGCGGTCGCCCTGGTCGCCGGCTGGCTGGCCCGCACCCTGCCCCGGAGCTCCCGGATCGCGGCGGTCTTCCCGGACGGACCGCAGCGCTACCTGGGCACGGTGTACGACGACGACTACTGCGCCGCCCACGGCCTGTTGGACGGCCCGCCCGCCACCGAACCCGACACGATCGCCCGCCCGGACGAGCGGGAGGTCACCCGCTGGACCAGGTGCGCGAACGTCGTCGATCCGCTGGCGCCCGCCGGGAAGGAGCGGTCCTGATGCCGGGAATCCTCGCGCAGGTCCGCTCGTACGACCGCTGCGTCCAACTGTTGATGGTCAACCAGTTCACCATCAACCTCGGCTTCTACATGCTCATGCCGTACCTCGCCGCGCACCTGGCGGGTTCCCTGGGGCTCGCGGCGTGGACGGTCGGCCTGATCCTGGGCGTACGCAACCTCAGCCAGCAGGGGATGTTCCTGATCGGTGGGACACTGGCCGATCGCCTCGGCTACAAGCCGATGATCATCGCGGGGTTGGGGCTGCGCGTCGCCGGGTTCGCCACCCTCGGGCTGGTCGGTTCGGTGCCCGCGCTGATCGCGGCCTCGGCGGCCACGGGGCTGGCCGGAGCCCTGTTCAACCCGGCCACCCGGGCGTACCTGGCGGCAGCCTCGGGCGAGCGCCGGGTGGAGGCCTTCGCCCTGTTCAACGTCTTCTACCAGGCGGGCATCCTGCTGGGCCCGCTGGTGGGGATGGTGCTGACGGGCATCGGGTTCCGCGTCACCTGTCTGACGGCGGCGGCCGTGTTCGCCGTCCTGGGCGCCGTGCAGATCCGGGCGCTGCCCGCCCGACGGGGTGACGACGCCGGGGGCCGGGCGGCGGGCCCCCGCGAGAAGGTGCTGGCCCAGTGGCGCGGAATCCTTGCCAACCGGCCGTTCCTGCTGTTCTCGCTGGCCATGATCGGCTCGTACGTCCTGACCTTCCAGGTGTACCTGGCGCTGCCCCTGGAAGTCCGGCGCCTCGGCGGCGACGGCGCCTTCGGTACGGCGTCGGTGGCGGCCCTGTTCGCCGTGTCGGGGCTGAGTACGATCCTCCTCCAGACCCGGGTCACCGCGTGGTGCAAGGCCCGGATGGAGCCCGGCCGCGCGCTCACCTGGGGGCTGCTCACGATGGGCGCGGCCTTCCTGCCGCTGCTGGTCGCCGCGGCGGTGCCCGTGGAGTCGGGCGGTGCGGGGGCGAAGCTGCTGGCCGCGGGGCCACCGGCGGTGGCGGCGCTGATGCTGGCGCTGGGCACGATGATCGCCTACCCCTTCGAGATGGACACCATCGTCCGGCTCTGCGGGGACCGCCTGGTCGCGACGCACTACGGGTTCTACAACACGGTCTGCGGCCTCGGCATCGCCCTCGGCAACCTGCTCACGGGAGCCGCGCTGGACACCGCGCGGGCCGCGGGCCTGTCCGCCCTGCCCTGGCTCGGGCTGTGCGCCCTGGGCCTGGGGTGCGCCGCCTCGGTGTACGCGCTGCAGCGCACCGGGCGCCTGACTCCCGTGCCCCCGGAAGGGGTTCAGGCGATCCCGACGGTGTAGGAGGCCCGGTAGCCCTGACCGTCGGCGAGGGGCTTGAGCGTCATGGCGGCTCCGGACGCCCGGTAGCGGTCGTCGCGCTCGTTGGGGTGCTTCGGGGCCCGCCGGCGGTCGTAGGGGGCGAGCGCGTACGCCCGCAGCAGGAGGTCCTCGGGGAAGAAGAACTGCGAGGTGGTCCCGGCGCCCGCGTCGGGACGCACCTTGAAGTGGATGTGGGGAGCCAGGCCCGCGTACCAGCCGGGCACGATCGTGCGGAACACGGCTCGACCGCCCGCGTCGGTGATCTGGGTGCCCCGCAGGAAGGTGGCCTTGCCGGTCGAGTAGGTGCCGGAGGAGTCGGCCTGCCAGATGTCGACGGCCACGTCCGCGAGGGGCCGGCATCCCGCCGACGTCCGGACCACCGTGAGGTCGAGCCGGAACGGTACGCCGCCCCGGCCCTCGGTGACGTCCGACCGGACCTTGTCGAGGTCGAGGTAGTACGGGCCCTCGCCGGCCTCGGCCGTGAGCACGCACCCGGGGACGGTGGAGCCGGCGGACGGCAGTGCCGCCGCCGCGGCGGGCGTCTGCCGCGTCGCGGACCCTCGGTCCCCGACCGCGCCCGAACAGGCCGCGGTCAGCGCGGCCGCCCCGGCTGTTCCCGCCGCCAGCAGCACGGCGCGACGGCTGGTCCGGGAGGTGTCGTCGTACTCGGCCATGCGAACCCCTCACAGCGTTCCTGGACCGTCGCACGCGGACGGCCGCCCACTGCGCACACCGTGCCGGACGCCGACCGCACGCCCCGGCACCGACACGAACGACCAAGCTTTCAGCCCAGCGGCCCGGCGGACCGGGCCCCGGCCGGTCCGTCAGCCACACGAACGATCGATGCCGGGCTCCGCCAACGGCTCCCGCTCGACGGGCGTCCGGCCACGTTCGGGGCGCGGCCCCCGGAGGGTCCGGGCCGCGAGGGCGGCGACGGCGCACAGCAGCACGGGCAGCAGCAGGGCCAGGTCGAGGGAGAGGAGGTGGGCGAGGGGCCCGATCACGGCGGGCCCGGCGAGCATCCCGAGGTAGCCGAGGCCGGCGACGCGGGCGACGTTGGCGCCGGCGCGGTCCGGGTCCGCGTGTCCGGCCGCGCTGAAGAGCTGCGGGACGGTGCCGGAGAGGCCCGCTCCGAAGAGGGTCCAGCCGACCAGGGCGGGCCCGACCGCGGGCGCGGCAACGGCCAGGGCCAGCCCGGCGGCGGCGAGGGCGCAGCCGTATCGCAGGACGGCGGCGGGTCCGATCCGTGCGGTCAGCCGGTCGGTGAGGAGGCGACCGACGGTCATGGCGGTGGCGAAGGCGGCGTAGGCGAGGGCGGCGGTGGCGGCGGGGGCGCCGAGGGCGTCCCGCAGGTGCAGGGCGCTCCAGTCGTTGGCCACTCCCTCGCACAGCATGAGCATCAGGGCGAGGGCCGCCAGCAGTCCGATCCGCGGGGCGGGGCCCCGACCGGCCCGGGCGGCGGGTTCCGGGCCGGCGGCGGGCCCGGTACGTCCGCCGGCCGCCGGGGGGAGCAGCGCGCGGGCGGCGAGGACGGCGACGGCGATACCGCCGACGGCGGTGGCGACCAGCGCGGCGGTGACGCCGACGCCACGGGCCAGCGCCACGGCTCCGGCCAGGGCGGCGAGGACGCCGCCGACGGAGAAGACCGCGTGGAAGGCGGACATGACGGGCCTGCCGTACGCGCGCTCCACCTGGACGGCGTGGGTGTTCATGCCGACGTCGAGGCAGCCGTTGCCGAAGCCGAGTACGAGCAGGGCCGCGCCCAGGGTCGGGGCGTCGTGGGCCATCGCCGGCAGGACCAGGGCGGCGCTGCACAGAGCGGCGCCGGCGGGTACGGCCGCCCTGGCACCGAACCGGTCGGTGAGCGGGCCGGCCAGCCGCATCCCGGCGAAGGCGCCGCCGCCGAGGACCAGGAGGAGCCAGCCGAGAGTCGCGTGCCCGGTGCCGGTCGCCGCTTCCACCGCGGGGATGTGGACGATCCACATCCCCATGACGAACCCGTTCAGGGCGAAGTAGACGAAGGTGGCCGCTCTGCCGCGGCGCAACACTGTATCCATGCAATCGAACATAACAAACATCAATGATGTTCGATACTTGCCTTTCAAACATCATTGATGTTCACTTCGAGCATGAGTGCAGATCGTCTGAGGCAGATCACCGACGCCGTGCGCGTCAACGGCAGCCGAAGCGTCGCGGAGCTCGCGGAGCTCACCGGCGCCTCCGAAATGACCATCCGGCGCGACCTGGAATCGCTGGCCGAACAAGGGGTGTTGGAGAGGTACCGGGGCGGCGCGCGGAGCCTGCTGCTGCGCGGGGAGGAGATCCCGTTCGCGCTGCGCGTCCGGGACGGCATCGAGGTCAAGCGGCGCATCGCCGCCGAGGTCGCCGCGTTGATCGCGGACGGCGAGTCCGTCGTCCTGGACAGCGGCACCACCTGCCTGGAGGTGGCCGACGCCCTGCGCGACCGCCGACTGACCGTCGTGCCCCTGTCCCTGCACGCCGCCAACACCCTCGCCGACGCGCCCCGGTTGACGCTGCTGCTGCCGGGCGGCGCACCCCGCAGGGGCGAACTCGCCCTGACCGGACCGCTGACCGAGGCCTCCCTGGCCGCGCTGCGCTTCGACACCGCCGTCATCGGCTGCTGCGGTCTGACCGCGGCCGACGGCCTCACCGCCCACGATCTCGCCGACGCCGCCGTCAAACGGGCCGCCATCGGCTCGTCCCGTCGGGTCATCGCCGTGGCGGAAGGGGCGAAACTGTCCCGCACCGCGCTCGCGCACGTCCTGCCCGCCGGGGCATTGCACGCCGTCGTGACCGACGAAACGGCTCCCGAGGACGCGGTGGACGCGCTCACCGCCGCGGGCGTCACCGTACGGAAGGTGTGACGAGGTGTCCTCGACCCTGCTCTTCGACCTCTTCGGGGTCATCGCCCGCCACCAGAGCCCGGAGGGCCGGGAGCGCCTCGCCCGGACGGCGGGAGTGGCCCCGGATCCCTTCTGGGAGGCCTACTGGGCCCTGCGCCCCGACTACGACCGGGGTGACGTCGACGGCCCCGAGTACTGGAGCCGGGTCGCCGGGTCACTCGGTACCCGGTTCGGCGCGGCGACGACCACGCGGCTCGTCGAGGAGGACGTCGCGAGCTGGAGCCTCGTGGACGACCGGATGGTGGACCTGATCGGCGAACTCGCCTCCGCGGGACGGCGCATCGCGCTGCTGTCGAACATCCCCGAGGAACTCGCGGTCCACTACGAACGACACCAGGACTGGTTGGCCCGGTTCGAGGTTCGGGCCTTCTCCTGCCGCATCGGCCACGCCAAGCCCGAACCGGAGGCCTACCGGTGGTGCCTGTCGGCGCTCGGCACGGCACCGGACGACGTCCTCTTCGTGGACGACCGGCAGGAGAACGTCGACGCCGCCCGAGCCCTCGGCATGCGCGGCCACCTCTTCACGGGCCCCGACGCGCTCCTCGCGGCCCCGGCCCTGCGTCGACCCGGGGCGGCCGGGTCCTGCGCCTAGGACCTGGGGCCTCGTACGGTTCGGCCGCAACCGCGACCGGGTGGCCGAGCCCTTTCGAGCGCGCGACCATGGGGGGATGGAGGGCTCCCTCAGCGACGTCAGCACCCCGGGGCGGATCGCGGACGACGGGGAGGACATCAGCGCGCAGGAGCTCGCGTTGGCCGCGCGCAACCACGGGCTACCGCTGGAGGCGCTGCGCTACGACGTCACCCCGGCCGGCCTGCACTACGTACTGGTGCACTACGACATACCACCGGCGGAGGCGGGGACGTGGCGGTTGTCCGTGGGCGGGCTGGTGCGTACTCCTTTGGAGCTGGACCCGGCGACGCTCCGATCCCTGCCCGCGGTCACGCACCGGGTCACGATGGAGTGCGCGGGCAACGGCAGGGCGCGGCTCTCACCGCGGCCCGTGAGCCAGCCGTGGCTGGTCGAGGCGGTGGGCACCGCCGACTGGACGGGCGTCCCGCTGCGGACGGTGCTCGCCGAGGCCGGGGTGCTGCCGGAGGCCGTCGAAGCCGTCTTCACGGGTGCCGACCACGGGGTCGAGCGGGGCGTGGAGCAGGACTACCGGCGCAGTCTGCCGCTGACGGTGGCCACCGGCGAGGACCCGCCCGTGCTGATCGCCCACACGATGAACGGCGGCCCCCTGCCGCCGCAGCACGGGCACCCGCTGCGGCTGGTCGTGCCGGGCTGGTACGGCATGGCGCACGTGAAGTGGCTGCGGGACATCACCTTGACCGACGTCCCGTTCACGGGCTTCCAGCAGAGCGTCGCCTACCGGTACCGGCAAGCGGGCGACCTGCCCGACGACCCCGGCGTACCGGTCACCCGGATCCGGCCGAGGGCCCTGATGGTGCCGCCCGGCTTCCCCGACTTCATGTCACGGGTCCGCGTGGTGCGGCCGGGCACGGTGCGGTTGGAGGGGCGCGCCTGGTCGGGCGCCGGACCCGTCGTGCGGGTCGAGGTGAGCGCCGACGGGGGCACGTCCTGGGTACGGGCCCGGCTGGTGGACGGGGAGCCCGGCGGGTGGGCCTGGCAGGCATGGCACTGCGACTGGACGGCGACGCCCGGCACCCACACCCTCATGGCCCGCGCCACCGACGCCGAAGGACGCGTCCAACCGCTGGAGCAGCCCTGGAACCGCGGCGGGTTCGGCAACAACCTGGTCCAGCACGTGCCGGTGCTGTGCCGCCGCTGACCATGGGCGGGGGCCGGCGCGAGCGGTCCTACGCGTCGACGAGCAGCTCGGGGCCGTTGTTGCGGACGTTGTTCACGGCGGTGGACACCGCGCGGACGTCCAGCCTGCCGCCGGAGGGGGTCGCGAGGAGGGCGCGCAGGGCGTGCGGGTCCTGGTGGGCGGGGTCGAGCCAGGTGTCGAAGTCGACGGGGGCGAGGGCCAGCGGCATGCGGGGGTGGACGCGGCCGGCGGCGTCAGTGGCCTCGGTGGTGATGACGGTGCAGGTCGCCCACCAGGCGGCCGGGTCGTCCGCGTCGGCGACCGCGGGGTCGCGCCAGAACTCGTAGAGGCCGGCCATCGCCATGACCCCGCCGTCCTCGGGACGGATGAAGTACGGCTGCTTGTACGCCTTGGCCCCGTCGGTGGCCGCGACCGGCTGCCATTCGTAGAAGCCGTCGGCGGGCAACAGACAGCGTCGTTTGGCGAACGCCCGCCGGTAGGCGGGCTTCTCCTCGACCGTCTCGACCCTCGCGTTGATCATCCGGGCCCCGTCGGTCGGCGCCTTCGACCAGGACGGCACCAGCCCCCAGCGCAGCGGGCGCAGCTGCCGCTCCAGTACGCCGGTCTCCCGGTCCGCGCGCTCCAGCACCGCCCACACCGGATCGGTCGGGGCGACGTTCCAACTGGGCGGGACCACCAGGTCGGCATCCCGTCGGGTGACGCCGAAGAGGTCGGTCAGGTCCTCGGGGCTGCGGGTGGAGACGTATCGGCCGCACATGCCCCCAGCCTGCCACGGCCGGCACCCCCGCCGCGCGGGCACGGGGTCGATCGGCACCCTGCCGCTGCCGAGCCGCTGTGCCCCCGTGTCCCCGTGTCCCCGGAGGGCGAAGCCGATCACTAGGCTCCACCCCATGACCCGTGACCTCGGATTCACCTGTGCCGGCTGTGCGCGCCTCCCCCCACCCGTGCGGCGAAGGCCGGCGGTGACCTCCGGCGGTCGGCGGGTCGGCGCGTGAACCGTCATGAACCGGCTGCGGCGGAACCGGCGGAGGAACCGGCCGAGCACCTGCGTTTCGCGGCGTACCTCCGCGCGCTGGAGGGGGTCGGCGAGGGCGAGGAGGTCGGCCTGATCGTCGAGGTCCTCACCGACCCGGACCGGGCCATGGCCCGGTCCGCCGTCCTGCGGCACCTGGACCGCCGGGCCACCGAACTCCACACCGGGCCCGGCTACGGGACATGGGTGGCTCCGATCATCGCGGCCGTCGCCGGTGATCCGTTCCTGACCGGGCGGCTGCGGGAGTGGTCCCTCCTCCGTGCCGTCACCTCGGGCCGGCCGTGGTCGGAGGAGGCACTCCTCGACGCCTCCGACTGGTTGCAGCTCAAAGCCGCCGGTACGGCGAGCAGCGGGGCCGCCGGGCTCCTCGCCGAGCACGGTCGCACGAAGCGGATCCGCAACACCGCCCGGGCCGGCCTCAAGCGGCACGGGACGCGCTGAGAGCGAGGCAGGGCGTCGGCCGCGACCGACGAAGGACGAGCGCGGCCGGCCCCGTACGGAGCCGGTCGGCCAAGGGTGAGGAGTGGGTCGGGGTGCTGGTCATCGAGCTGCGGCGGAGGCGTTCGACCTCCCGGACCGGCCGACGGGCGGGGCCGCGTCCCGCGACGGGAATGGTGGAGCGGCTGGTCGTCGACGAGGCCTTCGGGGCGGCGGTGGGGCGCATGGGGCGGCACCGCCTGCCCACCCTGGCCGACGTCGATCCCTACGCGGACACCACCCTGCGCGGCGCCGCGGTGGAGCGGATGGTGCGGGAGCTGACCGCCGCCCTCGATCCCGCCCCGCCCGGCCGACGGACATCGGGGGCGATACGCTGACGACCCTACTGGCCTGGGGCCTGCGCTGCCGCGCGGACGACGACCTGCACATCGCCTTCGTGGGCGACTAGGGCGTGTGGTGAAGGCCCGCCCGCCCGGATGCGGGGGTGGGGGCGCGGCGCGAGGGTGGAGGGATGGAGCACGCCCCGATCGTCGTACACCGCGTCTCTCCGTCCGGGGGCCGTAGGGTGACGCTGCGCACCCCGGAGGGGGAGGCGGTCCTCGGTGTCGCGCACGAGGACCGCGACGTGATCGAGTTCCTGCGCCGTGCGGAGGTGCCCGACCCGGACGACCTCGTGCTCGGCGGGAACCGCACCCTGCTGGAGTGGCAGGGCGACCCCCCGCACGTCTACGAGGCCGAGCCGCTGGCCTCCGACCTGCCCTGACCCCGTCGGCGCGGCAAGCCCTCCGCCTCCTCCGGCCCCCGCCCCCGCCCCGGGCGGCGCTTCCGCACGGCCCGCCCCGGCTGCCGAAATCCGGCCAATAACTGTTGTGCTCATGACATCTCAAGACCCCTGTGGGAATCTCCGTGGCGCACGAGCTCCGCACTCCGCACCGGCCTCGCACCACACCCCCACAAGGACGTGTCAAGGAGGAGCGACATGAAGCACCTCGCGAAACTCGCCGTGACGATGGTGGCCGTCGCGGCCACGGTCGGCGCCGCCACGACCGCCGCGGCGTCCGGCAGCGCCGCCGACCTCAAGGTCGACGGCGTCATCGTCGTCGCGGGCAACACCTGTACGTGGACCAACGCGAGCACCAGCGCCGAACCGCCCGGCGCCCTCACCGTCGACCGCGCCACCATCAACAAGCCCGGCGGCAACCTCGCCTGTGACGGCGGCATCAAGGCCTCCCTCAACAACAACCCGGCGTTCACCTTCGACGACGCCGCCGCGACCGCCCGGGCCGACCTCATCGACATCACCGGGCAGGCGAGCTTCATCACCTGCCGCTACAAGGCGACGAACATCGTCTGGGACCGGGACGGCACCACCCGGAAGTACCTGAACCAGCCCTTCACCGCCACCAAGGCCTCGGGCAGCTTCCTGTGCCCGGGTTCCGTCGCCACCCCGGCCGGCGGCGCCTCCATGCTGTTCCGCTGACCGCTCCCGTTCCCGGGCGACCCCCGCCCCCTCGCCCGGGAACGGGCCCGCCGCGCCCACGCGCTCACCACCACCGCGCCACCCCCGGAACACCCCGCCCGCCACGACCGGCTCGCAGGCCGGCGCACTGGGCCGCAGCATGGAGGCAGACGCCCTGGACGAGGAGGACGGACATGGCCGAGGAGGACTCCCCTCAGCCTGCCGCCGGCCCCCTGGTGGGGGCGGCGACAGCCGGAGGCTTGCTCGACGTCCTCGGTGTGGCCTCCGTGGTCCTGGACGACCAGGGCCGGATCCGACTGTGGAGCCCTCAGGCCGAGACGCTCTTCGGGTACACCGCCGAGGAGGCCCTGGGACAGTACGCGGCGCAGCTTCTGGTCGAGGAGGGCCGGCGCGACGAGGTGCTCGCCCTGTTCGCCCACGTGATGACCGGTGAGGGCGCCTGGGCCGGGTCGTTCCCGATACGGCACCGGGACGGCCGGGTCGTGCTCGTGGAGTTCCGCAACATGCGGCTGGAGGCCGACAACGGCCGGCGGTACGCGCTCGGCCTGGCCTCCGAGCAGGCCACCCTGCGGCGCGTCGAGCGTGACCTGGCCCTTTCGCTGCGTCTGGTCGACCAGTCCCCCATCGGCCTGGCCGTCTTCGACACGAACCTGCGCTACGTGCTCATCAACCCCGCCCTGGAACGGATCAACGGCGTGCCGGCCGACCAGCACCTGGGCCGGCGGATCGGGGAGGTGCTGCCCTTCCTCGGCGCGACGACCATCGAGGCACGGATGCGCCGCGTCATGGAGACCGGCGTTCCGATCCTCGACGAGTTCACCACCGGTCGGCTGCCGGGCAACACCGGCGACGAGCACGCCTGGCTGGTGTCGATCTACCGGCTCGACGACCAGGCCTCCCGGACCATCGGGGTGGCCGTGTCGGTCGTGGACGTCACCGAACAGCACCGCACGGCCGTGTCGGCCGCGCACGCCCGGCGCCGGCTGTCCCTGATCGCGGACGCCTCGGTCCGCATCGGCACCACCCTCGATCTGGACATCACCGCCCGGGAACTGGCCGACGTCGTCGTCCCGGAGGTCGCCGACATCGCCGCCGTCGACGTACTCGACACCATCCTGACCGGAACCCGTCCCGGGGAGGCGCTGCGCGACGGATCCGTACGGTTCCGCGCGCTGGCGCTGAAGTCGGGCTACCGCAATCCGGCCGAGGACGCCGCCGACCCCGTGGGGGAGGTGACGTTGTACGGTCCCGGCCGGTTGGTGACGCGGTGCGTCCGTACCGGCCGGCCGGTGCTGGTGCCGCGGGTGCTCCCCGCGGACCTGCCCCGCATCGCCCGCAACGAGGAGGCCGCCCGTCTGCTGGGCGCGTCCGGGCTGCACTCCTACCTGGCGGTGCCGCTGATCGCCCGCGGGCAGGTACTCGGCGCCCTCGACCTGAAGCGGTCCCGCAACCCGGCGCCCTTCGGCCAGGACGACGTCCTGCTCGCCTCCGAACTCGCCGCGCACGCCGCCGTGTCCATCGACAACGCCCGCTGGTACCAGCGGGAACGGCACACCGCCCTCGCCCTCCAACGCCATCTGCTGCCGCAGGACCCCCGAACCGCCCCGGGCCTGGAGATCGCCTACCGCTATCAGCCGGCCGGCGCGGCGGACGAGACCGGCGGCGACTGGTTCGACGTCGTCCCGCTCCCCGGGGACCGGACCGCCCTGGTCGTCGGCGACGTGATGGGCAGCGGCATCAACGCCGCCGCCACCATGGGGCAACTGCGGGCCACCGCCCGGGCGCTGGCCCGCCTCGGGTTGGAGCCCGGGACGGTCCTCACGCACCTCGACGCCGCGATCGCCGACCTCGGCGAGGCGATGGCCACCTGCGTGTACGGCGTCTACGATCCGCACACCCGGCAGTGCCACATCTCGACGGCCGGGCACCTGCCGCCCGTGCACCTGCGCCCGGGCCGCCATCCGCAGCTGCTGCGCCTGCGCACGGCGGTGCCGCTGGGGGTGGGCGGCGTCCCCTTCCACACCACGAGCGTGACCCTCGGTCCCGGTGACGAGCTGGTCCTCTACACGGACGGCCTCGTCGAGACCCGCGACCAGGACATCGACACCCGGCTGCTGACCCTGACCGACCTGCTGGCGGGCCCGCACCGCCCGCTGGAGGACACCTGCGACCTGTTGCTGTCGGCCCTGCGCCGCCCCGACACCCACGACGACGTCGCCCTCCTGATCGCCCGCGCCCTGCCGTAGGCGGCCGTGCGTTCAGCCGTGCGGGGTGCGGGCCCTGACGCGGGCGGCGAGGACGGCGACGTCGTCCTCCGCGTGCCGCGCGTCCAGTCCGGCGACGACGGCGTCGGCGACCTCGGCCACTCCCCCGCCGGCCGGGATCCGCAGGGCCGTGAGACGGTCCAGGGAGGTCTCGATGTCCTCCCCGCGCCGCTCGACGAGCCCGTCCGTGTAGAGCAGCAGGGTGTCCTCCTCGCCCAGGGGGTGGGCCACGGACTCGTACCCGCCGAGGCCGGTTCCGAGCGGCGGTCCCACCGGGACGTCGACCAGCCGGCCGGTCCCGTCCGCCGCGAACAGCGCCGGCGGCAGGTGCCCGGCGCTGGCGTAGACGGCCGTGCCGCGGGCCGGGTCGACGCGGACGATGAGGCAGGTCGCGGGGCGGCGGGCCTCGTCCTCCGCCACGAGGGAGTCGAGCTGTCGCAGCACCCGGTGCGGGGCCAGGTCGGTGGAGGCGACCTCGCGCAGGGTGGAGCGGTAGGCGTTCATGTCCACGGCGGCGTCGAGGCCGTGCCCCATGACGTCGCCGACCACGAGCAGGGTCCGGCCGAAGTGCAGCCGCACCGTCTCGAACCAGTCGCCACCGACGAGGGCGCTCGTCCCGACGGGCAGGTAGCGGCCCGCGACGAGGAGGTTGGGGTGCGGCCGGCCCGGGTCGGCGACGAGGGCCCGCTGGAGGTTCAGGGCGACGCTCTCGGTGGCGGCGAGGCGCCGCGCGTGGCGGACGTGGACGGCGGCGACCCGGGCGGCGAAGTGCAGCGCGGCGGCCTCGCCGTCGGTGAACCCCGTCCCGGAGCGCACGGCCAGCAGCGTCCCGTACGAGGTCCCGTGCCGGGCGAGCGCCACCGACAGCCCGTGCACCGGGGCCCGCCCGGGCCGCAGGGTCCAGCTGCGCATCGGGTGACCCCCGTCGACGGCCCGGACCTCGGGCCGTACGGCGCGCAGGGGTGCCCGCAGCAGGTGGGCGGCCCCTGCGACGGCGACGCGTTCGGTCGCACCGTCGACCGTCAGGTCGACGGCGGCCGCGTCGCCCAGGGTGCGGAAGACGAACGCGGCCAGTTCGCGGCAGGTGGTGCGTTCGTCGTCGGTCGTGCCGATCGCGTCGAGGGCATCGGTGGGGGCGGGCGGGACGGGGGGTCGGGGGTGCGGGTGGGTGCCGTCGCGTTCCGACACTGTGCCTCCGCCCGTCGGGCGGCCCGATGCGGGCCGCCGGTCCGCCCATTCCACCAGCCGCGACGGCGGACGGGCCGGGCAGCGCGCCGGGGTTTCAGCGCCCGGGGGTGAGGCGCTCCCAGAGGAAGGTGTGCACGAGGGCTTCGTTGAAGGCGGTCTGCGCGTGGTCGGTGGCGCCGGCGTGGCCGCCGCCGAGGTGTTCGTGGAACAGCACGGGGTGGCCGTGTTCGCGCAGCCGGGCGGCCATCTTCCGGGCGTGTCCGGGGTGGACGCGGTCGTCGCGGGTGGAGGTGAGCAGGAGGAGCGGCGGGTACGGGGGGCCGTCGGTGCGGATCCGGTGGTAGGGGGAGATCCGCTCCAGATGGGGCCGGTCGGCGGGATCGTCGGGGTTCCCGTACTCGGCGGTCCAACTGGCACCGGCGAGGAGCTTGTGGAAGCGGAGCATGTCCAGGAGCGGTACGTGGGCGACGACGGCCGCGAACAGCTCGGGCTCGCGGGTGAGGAGGGCGCCCATCAGGAGGCCGCCGTTGCTGCCGCCCTCGATGCCCAACTGGGCGGGCGTGGTGATGCCGCGGGCGGTGAGGTCGCGGGCGACGGCGGCGAAGTCCTCGAAGGCGCGGACGCGGTTCTCGCCGAGGGCGGCCTGGTGCCAGGCCGGGCCGTACTCGCCGCCGCCGCGGATGCCGGCGACGACGTGGGTGCCGCCGCGCGCCAGCCAGGTCCGGCCGGTGACGGCGCTGTAGTGCGGGGCGAGGGAGATCTCGAAGCCGCCGTAGCCGTAGAGGAGGGTGGGGCCGGGGCCGGGGCGGTCCTCCGGGCCGATGACGAAGTACGGCACCTGGGTGCCGTCCTCGGAGGTGGCGAAGTACCGGCTGACGGCGAGTCCGGCGGTGTCGAAGAGGGCCGGGCCGCGCTTGACGCTCTCGCCGCCGTCGGGGGCACCGGCGGTGCCGCGGTGGAGGGTGGAGGGCTGGAGGTAGCCGGAGACGTTCAGGAAGTACTCGTCGCCGACGTCCGGGTCGGTGCACACGACGGACGCCGTGGACAGCGGGGGCACCCCGGCGAGGGGTGCGCGCCGCCACCCGTCGGGGCCCGGTGTGAGGAGTTCCATGCGGGAGGAGACGTCTGCGCGGATGCTGAGGATGAGGTGGTTGCGGGTCCAGCTGAAGTCGGCGAGGGCGGTGCGCTCGTCGGGGGTGAACAGCGCGGCGGGCTCGCGGGCACCGGCGAGGTAGGCGTCGAAGTCGAAGGCCAGGAGACTGCCGGGGGCGTGCCCGAGCCAGGTCGACCGGGTGCTGACCAGGAGCCACTGCCGGTGGACGGAGGCGTGTGCGTCGTCGGGTACGTCGATCCTGATCGGCGGGGCGTCCGCCTCCGGCGGCAGGAGATGTGTCCGCTGGTTCCAGAAGTCGATCTGCCGGTGGACGAAGTCCCTTTCGAAGCCCGGGGTGTCGTCGTGCCACGCGCCGGCGGAGAGGTCCCCGGGCTCGCCCGTGAAGACGCGTTCGGCCTGTTCGAGGGGGGTGCCGCGGCGCCAGCGGCGGGCCTGGAGCGGGTACCCCGACGGGGACATCGAGCCGGGGCCGAAGTCGGTGCCGATCCAGACGTGGTCGTGGTCGATCCAACCGATCCGGGTCTTGGCCTCGGCCACCTCGAAGCCGCCGTCGACGAACCGCTTCGTCCCCAGGTCGAATTCGCGCACCACGTTGGCGTCCGCCCCGTCGCGCGAGAGCAGGATCAGCGCGTGCCGGTGGTCGGGGGCCAGGACGCGGCTGCCCGCCCAGGACCACTTCTCGCCCTCCGTGTCGGCGAGCGCGTCGAGGTCCAGGACCGTTTCCCAGGCCGGGCGGTCGGTGCGGTACTCCTCCAGGGTGGTGCGCCGCCAGATCCCGCGGACGTGGTCGGCGTCCTGCCAGAAGTTGTACAGGTGACGGCCGCGGCGGACCGGGTACGGGATCCGGCCGTCGTCGTCGAGGACCTCGCGCACCTCCTGCTCCAGCGGCTTGAAACCGGCGGAGGTGGTCAGCGCTGCCACGGTCTCGGCGTTGCGGTCGCGGACCCAGTCGAGGGCCGCTTCGCCTGCCACGTCCTCCAGCCAGAGGTACGGGTCGTTGGGGGCTTCTTCGCTCATCCGCCGATTGTGCCGCAGGTCCGGCCGGGCGAGCTGCGCGCCCGGCCCCGGTCCGGCCGGGTTCCGGCCGGCCGGGGCCGGGCGCCGACCGGCTAGTCGTCGAGGAGTCCGAATCCCTCCGGGAACTCCTCCAGGAAATCGCGGCGGACCGGGTCCACCTCGGCCTCGGCCATGGCGCCGAGCAGGTCGCCCAGTTCGCCTCGCTGTTCCGCCGACAGTTCGCCCACGAGCTGGGCCACGCCCTCCAGGACCTTCACGGCGTCGTCCGTGTCCATGGGCTCCTCCTCGCTGTCCTCGACGAAGCGGAGTACGTCGACCAGGGCCTCGGCCAAGGCATGGGTCAGCGACGGGTACACGGGCATGAGGGTGATCTCCCAGCAGGTTCACGACAATAGAGCCCGCTCATCCCACCACGGACCACCGACACCCCGTGCCCCGGGGCCGGGTTGCTCAGGCGTCCCGGTGGTGGAGGCCTTCCAGCAGGGCCAGTTCGGACTCGGTCAGGCGCAGGGCGCCGGCGGCGACGTTGGCGGTGAGGTGGTCCGGGTTGCCGGTGCCGGGGATGGCCAGCACGTGCGGGCCGCGGTGCAGGGTCCAGGCCAGGCGGACCTGGGCGGCGCTCGCGCCGTGCGCCCGCGCGACGGTGAGCACTTCCTCGCTCTCGGCGCCGCTCGCGCCGCCCTCGCGTCCGGTGGTGGCGATCGAGTAGAACGGCACGAACGCGATGCCCTGCTCGCCGCAGAACCGTACGAACTCGTCCTGGTCGGGTCGCATGCCGATGCCGTAAGGGTTCTGCACGCAGACCACCGGGGCGATGGCACGGGCCTCGGCGAGCTGTTCGGGGGTGACGTTGGAGACGCCGAGGTGCCGGATGAGTCCGGCTTGACGGAGGTCGGCGAGGACACCGAAGCGTTCGGCGACGGAGTCGGTGCCGAGGATGCGCAGGTTGACCACGTCGAGGTGGTCCCGGCCGAGTTGGCGCAGGTTCTCCTCGACCTGGCCGCGCAGTTGCGCGGGCCCGGCGTGGGCGGTCCATTCGCCGGACTGGTCCCGGCCGGGTCCGACCTTGGTGGCGATGACCAGGTCGTCGGGGTAGGGGCCGCCCAGGGCGCTGTTGATGAGTTCGTTGGCGGAGCGCAGCGGCGAGAAGTAGAACGTGGCGGTGTCGATGTGGTTGACGCCGAGTTCGATGGCCTTGCGCAGTACGCCGATGGCCCGGTCGCGGTCCCCCGATACGGCGTCGGCGCGCAGCGCGGCGCCGTTCTGCGGCAGGCGCATCGCGCCGAAGCCGATGCGGTTGATCTCCAGATCGCCGAGCTTCCAGGTCCCCGACGCCGATGCGTTGATCGTCTTTGTGGTCATGCCGGGGATGATCGCCCATCGGGCGGGCCGCCGCCAATGAAAATGGCGGCGGCCCGGTGGGCGCTCAGCCCCGGCGGGCGCGCAGCATCCGGAAGGCGGCGTACAGCGCGAGGGCCGCCAGGGCCAGGACGGTGGCCGATTCGATGAGCTGGGTCAGCCAGTAGTGGGAGAAGGGGTGGTAGTCGGCGTACCGGCCGACGACCTGGAGGTCGGGGGCGCAGGAGCCGAGTCCGCCGGTCCCGTCGTAGCAGCCCCAACCGGGCTTGCGCTCACCCGTGGCCTTGAGGAGGCCCACGTCCATCAGGAAGGAGGAGCGGGGCAATCCCATTTCCGGACGGCCGGTGAGCGGGGTCGTGACGGTCACCGGGGTGAGGACGGACCAGCGCAGGGATCCGAAGACCGTGACCACCAGGCCGGTGACGGCGCCGGCGACGAGCAGGGCGGGCAGGGTGCGCCGGATCCATTGCCCGACGACGGCTCCGACACCCACTCCCAGCAGGCAGTACGCGACGATGACCGGCCCGGTCGCCTCGTAGGTGCCCCGGTCGGCCCAGGTGAGTTGGTGGCTGCCCGATACCGGGTCCCACCCGAAGCGGTACACCCCGATCATGGCGGCCGCGCAGGCCGCCGACACCGCCGCGGCGACCACGAGCTTCGACGCGAGCCAGTCCTTCGGGGTGGTCGACTGGGTCAGGGCGAGCCGGTACGTCCCGCTCTCCGTCTCCCGGGCCAGCATCGGGCCGGCCACGAACGCGGCGATCAGCACCGGCAGGATCAGCATGCCGCGCCCGGCGCCTTCCAGAGCGCTCCGCAGCAGGCCGTTCCAGATGTTCGGTTCCACGGTGCCGGGCGGCGAGGACAGCACGCGCAGCGCCACGGCGATGACGAGGCAGGCGGCGACCGCGGCCGGCAGGGCCCACAGGGCGCGCCGGTGCTGGCGGGCCGTGGCCCAGTGGGGTCCCTTCAGGGTCAGGGCGCTCATCCCCGCACCGCCTCGGCGCCGGTGGGCGGGAGCAGGAGGGCCGGGGCGTCGGGGGCGCGGAGATGTGCGAGCAAGAGTTCCTCCAGGGTCGGGTGCGCCGCGTGCCAGGTGCCGGTGTCGACCGGGCCCCCCGGCCGTACGAGGGTGATGAGTTGCCGGCCGGTGGTGCGGGATTCGACGACGGTGTGCGCGGCGAGTTCGTCGGCGGCAGCGGCGGGCCCGGTGAGCAGGCTGTGGGCCGTGATGACGTCCTCGATGGGGCCGGCGAGGCGGATCCGGCCGCCGTCGACGAGGAGCAGGTGGTCGCAGGCCCCTTCGAGCTCGGTGAGGATGTGCGAGGACATCACCACGGAGGTGCCGTTCTCGGCGGCGTCGCCCATGAGGATGCCCATGAGTTGTTGCCGGGCGAGCGGGTCGAGGTCGGCCATCGGTTCGTCCAGCAGGAGCAGCGAGGGCCGTTTGGCCAGGGCGAGCGCGAGGGCGACGCGGGTTCGCTGGCCTCCGGAGAGGGTCCGTACGCGGGTGTCCTCGCTCAGTCGGCCGGCTTCGACGATGCGTGTCGCCTTCGCCGAGTCCCAGTGGCCGGGGTTGAGTTCGTGGCCCATGCGCAGGGTCTCGCCGATGGTCAGCTGCGGGTACAGGGGCTTGTCCTGGGCGACGTACGCCAGTGTCTCGCGGGAGGCCGAGGTGTTGATGGTGCCCTCGGTGGGGCGTTCCAGGCCCGCGAGGAGCGTGAGGAGGGAGGACTTTCCCGCACCGTTGGGGCCCACGAGCGCGCAGACCCGGCCGGCGGGCAGCCGGAAGGAACAGTCGCGCAGGGCCCAGGCCCCCTTCTTGCGCCCGTAGCGCAGACCCAGGCCTTCCGCCTCGATCGCCATGTCGTTCACGCGTCGTCCCCCTTGAAGTGTTCGTCGAGTGCCGCGGTGAAGAGGGCGGCCACGTCGTCCCGCGCGAGGCCCGCCTCGCCGGCGCGGCGCGCCCAGTCGGCCAGTTCCTCCCACAGGGGTGAACCTGCGGGCGCGGCGCCCAGGGTCCGGCGGACGAAGGTGCCCATGCCGCGTCGCGCTTCGACGAGGCCCTCACGTTCCAGTTCCCGGTAGGCCTTGAGGACCGTGTTCGGGTTGATGGCGGTCGCCTCGACGACCTCGCGCGCGGTGGGCAGTTTGTCGCCGGGTTCCAACAGGCCGAGGCGCAGGGCCTGTTTGGTCTGCTGGACGATCTGCAGGTACGTGGCCATGCCGCTGCGCCGGTCGATGCGGTACTCCAGCACGCCCCTCCACCACCCTTTCACTAATTAAGTAGTGAAAGGGTGGTGGAGGAAGGGTCCGGATGTCAACCTTCCACTTCTTCAAGGGGAATTCGTCTGAGTAGACACTGTCTACGGTGGCTGGTAGACAGTGTCCATGGAACCTGGAAGCCCGCTGCGCGAGCGGTTGATCGACGTCGGAGTGGAACTCGTCACGACCGAGGGGAGCGGAGCCCTGGGATTGCGGGAGATCGCCCGGCGCGCCGGCGTCTCGCACGGCGCGCCGCGCCGCCACTTCCCCACGCACCGGGCCCTGTTGTCGGCCATCGCCCGGCGCGGGTTCACCGACCTCGGGGCCCGGTTCGCGGCCGGGGACACCGCTTCCCGCACCCCGCGGGAACAGGTGCGGGCGCTCGCGACGACGTACGTCGGCTACGCGCTGGAGCACCGCGGCATGTTCGAGTTGATGTTCCGTCACGACCTGCTGGACAGCACCGGGGAGCCCGGCGACGGGCCACGACTGCGGGAGTCGACCCTGCCCCTGTTCGCCCTGCTCGTCTCGCTGGTCGCCCGGTGCGGGGCGCGGGAACCGGAGGTGAGCGCGGCCGCGCTGTGGGCCAACCTCCACGGGGTGGCCGGGTTGTGGGCGACCGGCAGTCTGCCGCTCGTCCTCGACGGCGGCCCGGAGAGCGGCGTCGAGCGGCTGGTCGACGCCGCCTTGGACGCCCACCTCGGGCCGGAGCCGGCGTGAGGCCCGGGCTCGCGCTCCTCGTCAGTGTGGCGGCGGCGATGCTCGTCGCCCTCGACGGCACCGTCCTGATCGTGGTGCAGCCCGCACTGCGGCAGGACCTGGGGGCGAGCGCGGCCCAGGTGCAGTGGACGAGCACCGCCTACCTGATCACCGTCGCCGCGTTCCTCGTGATCGCCGGCCGACTGGGCGACCGGTACGGACACGTCCGGCTGCTGCTCACCGGCGTACTGGGCTTCGGCGCGGCCTCGGCGGGCATCGCGCTCGCCCCCGACGTCGGCTGGGTCGTCGCCCTGCGGGCCGTCCAAGGCCTGTTCGGCGCCCTGTTGCAGCCCGCCACCCTCGCACTGCTCCGGCTCGCCCATCCCCCGGACCGGCTGGGCAGGCCGGTCGCGATCCGGACCGCCGCGATCGGGCTGGCCGCCGCGGCGGGGCCGCTGCTCGGCGGGCTCGTCGTCGCGGAGTGGGGTTGGCGGGTGGTGTTCCTGGTGAACGTGCCCGTGGCCGTGGTCATCGCCGGCGCGGCGGCGGCCCTACGGGTCACCCCGGCGGCGGAGGCGCCGCGCGCCCCGATGGGCGTGGCCGGTCCCGCGCTGCTCGCGGTGGCGGTCGCTGCGGCGGTGCACGCCCTGGCCGGCGCCGCGGAGCACGGCTGGACGGCCCCGGCGACGCTGCTGGGATTCGGTGCGGCGGCCGGACTCGGGGCGTTGTTCGTACGCCACGAGCGGCGCGGCTCCCGACCGTTGGTGCCGACCGCCGTGGCCCGCGCCGGACCGGTGGCGGCTTCGATGGCGCTGCTGTCGGCCGTCTCGGCGGGAATGTTCGGCGCCCTGTTCACGGCGACGTTCCTGTTGCAGGACGTACGGGGACTGGATCCGCTGGAAACCGGGCTGCGGGTGCTCCCGATGACGGCGCTGATGATCGCCGGGGCACCGCCGGCGGCCCTCGCGCTGCGCCGGCTGGGCCCTCGGCGGACCGCCCTGGCGGGAACGGTGTCGGTGGTGGCCGGGATCGCGGGGCTGGGATCGGGCGGGCCGGTGGCGTTCGGGCTGCTGGGCGCCGGGTTCACGGCGGTGATGGTCACCGCCACCGCCTCGGTCGTGGGTGACGCCCCGCCCGGGTACGCGGGGGTCGTCGGCGGGCTGAAGCAGACCGCGATGAACGTCGGGCCGGCCCTGGGCATCGCGGTCGCGGCGGGTACGGGCGCCGGCGCCGTCGGCCCGGACGCGGAGGGCGCCGTCGGTCGGACCCTCGCCGTACTCGCCGCGCTCGCCGCGACCGGTCTGGTGGCGGCGGCGGCGCTGCCGGGCCGCGACGGCCCGGCGGCGGGCGTGGTGCGCGGGGTGCGGCCCGGCGTGGGGGGCCGGGCCGAACCCCGCGCACCACGGGTCAGGGGGTGAGGGTCCAGCGCTGGGCCGCGCCGCCCGTGCAGGCGGCCCGGGTGAGCCGCGTCCCGTCGGCGGTGCCCGACCCGGTCGGGGCGAGGCACCGGTCGGCGTTGCGGAGGCTGCCGTCCGGGGCGGTCCGCCAGTTCTGACCGGGGCTGCCGTCGCAGGCCCGGACGGTGACCCCGGCCGGGTCGGCGGCGTCGAGACAGACCCCGGCGAGACCGGTGAGCCGGCCGTCGGAATGCAGGGTCCAGCGCTGGTTCGGGCCGCCGTGGCAGGAGTACAGGGTCGGTGCGGTCCCGGGGGTGGTGGCGCCGTGCGGGAGGTCCGCGCACCGCGCGGAGGCCTTGTTGACGAGGGTGGTATCGGCCGGGAGCGGCGCCGGCCGTCCCGTCAGGGTCAGTTCCGCGACGCTGGTCCACGGGCCTCGGCCGCCCGCCTCGGTCAGGGCCCGCAGTCGCAGGTAGCGGCCGGTCCGGGGCGCGAGGGCGATATTCTGGACGCCCGCGCCGTCGGCGAGGGTGCCGGTGGCGGCAGGTGCGCCCCAGTCCGCGGTGGAGTCCGAGACGTGGACCTCGTAACCGCCGATCCGACCGTTGACGCCGCCGTCCTGGCGGGGCAGCACGCCCAGCCCGTCGAGGGTGTGACGGGCTCCGAGGTCGAGGACGATCTCGTGCGGCAGCGCGGCCGGGGCGCCGCCGGACCAGGCGGTGTGCCAGTGGGTGGCGGCGTTCCCGTCGAAGGCGTTGCGGGCGGAGCCGTTCTCGGCACCGCTCTCCTGGCTGTCGGTGGAGACCAGGCTCCACCGCGTCGGGTCCAGGAGCGGCGAACCCGCCGGGACCGGTTCGGCCGCGGGGACGGCCACCCCGGTGGCGGTGACGGTGAACGCCCCCGACTTCGTGCCGGACTTGACCCACAGGACGCCTGACCGGTCGGCCGGATCGAAGAACCAGCCGGTGGCGGCGGCGTCGTAGGCGCTCCGGTCGGCGAGGCGGGGCGACGCCGCGCCGTCCACGGTGAGGGTGGTGGGGGCGGAGGCCACGTGCAGGTTGAACTCGTAGCCGCGCGAGGCGGGCTTGCCCGTGTAGTCGCCGGTCGCGGCTCCGACGGCGACGGTGACCGTCCCGGACCCCGCCGTGGGGGCGGTGACGTCCACGCGCTGGCGGGCGAAGGCGCCCGATGCGTGGGCGCGGGTCAGGCCGTCGTCCTCGTAGAGGCTGAAGGTGGAGGACCCGCGCGGATGGATGTCGTAGGTGAGGGTGGAGACGGGCTTCTCGCCGGTGTGGTTCATCTGCGGCCACATCGGGACGACCGCTCCGCCCTTCACGAAGAGGGGAAGGGTGTCGAGGGGGGCGCGGTAGCCGTTCAACCATCCCGGTCCGGCGTACGTCCTCCCGCTCCAGTAGTCCGTCCAGGTGCCGGCGGGCAGGTAGATGCCGTCGCGCACCGAGGTGTCGGAGACGACGGGGGCGACGAGGAAGGAGTCGCCCGCCATGAACTGCCCGCTCGTGGCGTTGCCGCGCGCCACCGGATCGTCGGGGTGCTCCAGGACCAGGGCGCGGGTGCTGGGTACGCCCGTCTCGTGTGCGACGCGGCTCATCGTGTACAGGTAGGGCATCAGCCGCATCTTCAGCTGGAGGTACTTGCGGTTGATGGACAGGTACGGCTCGGCGAACCGCCAGGGCTGCTTGTCCTGGTAGCCGGCCGACGGGCCGGTGGCGCCCCAACCGGACATGGTCATGAACGCCGGGGTGAAGGCCTTCCACTGGAGGTCGCGGACGTACGTCTTCGGGCTGCCGCCGAAGATCCCGTCGATGTCGCCGGCGGCGTGGTTGAGCGCGGAGAGACCGGCTCCGGTGATGGCGGGGACGTGCCAGCGCATGTCGTCCCAGGTTCCGTGGGTGTCGCCGGTCCAGACGACGGCGTTGCGCTGGGTACCCGCCCAGCCGTCCACGGTCCAGACGTAACGGCGCGCGTCGGAGTTCTTCTCGATGCCCTCGACGGCCTGCCGGACCCCGTCGAAGGCGTACTTGTAGCCGCTGCCGATCCACGCGACGTCCGTCTTGACCCCGCGACTGCCGGCCTTCCCGACCTCGTCGGCGATGGACCCGAGGCCGGTGGAGGTCCACAGGCCCGTCCGGAACCCCTTGGCCGCGAGGGCGTCCACGGTGGACTTCAGGGGTGCGGTGTAGCCGCAGCCGTAGCCGTCGTTGGGCAGGAACCAACCCGAGGGCATGTCGGCGGCCCGGGCGTCGGCCGCGTACCCGATGACGTCGGGTGTGGTGAGGTGGCGCGGGCGGTCGTGCCTGCCCTGGTAATCGGGGTTGGAGGCGTTGAAGCAGTCGGCGTTGCCGAGTTCGAAACCCCACAGGGGCGCCATGAAGGGTTTGCCGCTGACGTCGGTGTACGCGTCGAGGACGGACTTGAGCGAGTTCCCGGTGAAGTACCAGGCGTCGAAGCGGTCCTCGTCGTGGGTGAGGGCGGTCGGCGAGTCGAAGGCGTACGAACCGGGGGCCCAGGTGTTGCGCATGACGCCGTAGCCGTTGGTCGACATGTAGAAGGGCGCGGGGCTGGCGTTGTCGTTCTCCCGCCACCTGTTGTCCACGGCGACGGGGACGGTCTTGCCGCGCAGCGCCCATTCGCCGAGCCGAAGACCGGTGCCGTAGAACTGCTCGTCGGCTCCCCGGGCCAGGTACTGGGTGGTCCTGCCGCCGCCCCAGGTGGTGGGGCGGGTCTCCTGCCAGACCGGGGTGGCGTCGTCGGCGCGGTAGACCGAGAACCGCAGGGGCGACTTCTCGACGCGGATGGACAGGGCCCCGGTGGTGATCCGGTAGTGCCCGCCGACGTCGGTCCAGTCGGTGTCCACCGGCCCGAAGTCGGTGGTGGGCGCCAGGTCGGAACCGGCCGGATCGTCGGTGAAGGATCCGTCCGGCGAGATCCGGAGCCGGAAGATGTCGGCGCGGGCGACCGTCACCCGGGCCTTGGCCCCGCCGGACGTGCTGACGGTGAAGGTGTTGCCGGCCCGGGTGAACCCGGTGACGTCCCCCGCCGTGACCGCCGGGGCGCTCGCGCCCCCGGCGGGGTCGGGTACCGCCGCGCGGGCGGTGGCCGGTCCGACGGCCACGAGGCCCGCGACGGCGAGCGCGGCGGCCGGTAGGGCCTTGAAGGGGGTGCGGCGGCGGGCGGGACGGCCTGGCCGGACGGTTCGGAGCGGGGGTGGCGGTGGGGGTGGGGGGTCGTGCCGGTCGCGCCTGGTGCTCGGTGTCATCGGGCAGCTCCTCGTGCGGTCCGGATCGCGGACACACCGCATTGGCATGCTCCCGGCAACATAGCGGTCCGGCGGGGCCGTTTGGCGGAAGTTGCTTGAAGTCGCCCTTCACCAAGCAGATTTGAGCACCAATGGGAGGTGGTCGAGGTCACGCGGCGCCGGGAGCCGATGGGGCGGCCCCCGGCGCCGGGCGGTCAGCCCACCGTGATCCGGAGCTTGGACTGGCCGTGGCCGAGGCGCTCCCAGTCGTCCATGAAGCGGGCCCGCAGACCGTGCTTGGCCGCGAGGTCCACGAGGGTCTGCGTCCGGTAGTAGAAGTCCTCGCGGAGGACCTGGTGTTCGACGCCTTCCGTACGGTCGAAGGTGAAGTCGAACCGGCCGCCCGGCGCCAGCACCCGTCCCACGTGGGCGAGGCACTCGTCGATGATGTGCAGCGGCGAGTGCGAGAAGACGCTGTGCGCGTGCACGACGTCGAAGTGGTGGTCCGGCAGGAAGTCCAGGGTCAGGTCCTGGGTGATGGTCAGGTGCGGCAGTTTGGCCTGGAGTCCGCGCCCGGTGAGGGTCTGCTTGGCGGCGATGAGGATGTCGGGCGATATGTCGATGCCGTAGTAGTGACCGGTCTCCAGGTGGTCGATGAAGCGCCAGCCGGCCCGCAGGTTGCCGCAACCGATGTCGAGCATCCGGTGGCGGGGCTCCAGGCCGTGCTCGACCAGGTAGTCGAACTGCATCTTGCCGAGGGCCAACCATCGGTCGTGGCTCCCGCTGCCGACGGCCGCCTCCGGATTGCGTCCGGTGTCGGACGCCATGACCGCCCGGTAGTAGCCCACGTGGTCGGGGTGCTTGAAGCGCAGCCAGCCGTCCCGGGCGGCCCGCCGGACGTACGGGGCGATGCGGGTCGGATTGCCCAGCGCGTAGCGGACCTTGTGTCCGACGCCGGCGCGGTTGGCGGTGAGGTTCTTCTTGGTGGCCATGAGGGGTCCCCCTGGGGTACGGAGAAGAGGTGCGGTGGTGACTGCGGGCCGTACGGCGGATCCGGGCGCTACGGCGGGTCGGGCCGTACGAGGCAGCGGGCCGTACGGCGGGTCAGGCGGTGCGGCGGCGCAGGACGGCCAGGGTGACGGCGACCAGGACCGCCGCCAGGCCCAGGTAGAGCGCGGTGTCGATCCACTGGAAGGTCCAGAAGTCGCCGCTGGGATAGACCTTGTGGTAGCGACTGGTGAAGCCGTTCTCCTCCATGCACCGCCGGGCGTCCTCGCCGGACGTCTGGCACCACTTGCCGATGGAGAACTCCCGGCCGTCCGGCGTGCGGTAGCCGAACTCGCCCGTCGACCAGGCGCTCCCGACGAGTCGCTTGGGCGTCATGCCGGGGGTGATCCGGACCTCCGGATCGATCCATGAGGTGCGGAGGAAGGTGATGGCGAGCATCGCCGCGCCGATCACGCCGAAGGCCGCACCCATCGCGGGCAGTACCTTGCCCACCAGGAGCCCCGCGAGGGTCCCGACGGCGAGGGCGAACAACGCCGTCGCGAGCGGGGCCGGGCCGGTCGCGTTGTAGACGACGGCATCGTGCCAGTAGGGGCCTTCGAGGGTGTTGGCGATGGGCAGCCACCACCAGGCGACGAGGGCCGCGATGACCGCGGAGGTCAACAGGGCGAAGAGCGCGGCGAGACCGAAACGGGCGGCGAACCAACCGCGCGGGTCGACGCCCTGGGTGAGGGCCACCTTGAAGGTGCCGCTCTCCAACTCCCGGCCGATGAGGGGAGCGCCCCAGAACACGCCGATGAGGGCCGGGATCGAGAACCCGAGCGTACCGAGCATCCGGATGCCGTCGACGTTGCCGTTCATGATCTCGTAGGTGGCGACGCTCTCGCAGCCGCCGTTCCACCCCGGGCAGGGCACCCATCCGTGGTCCTCGATCAGCTGCGTCATCCCGGAGCGCTGGTACGCCACCCACACCGCGCAGCCGACGAGCAGCGCGGTCGCGGTGAGGATCAGCAGGCGTTGCTGGCGCCAGGCCAGCCAGAGCGCGCCCCTCATGCGGCGGCCTCCGTCCTCGTGGGGTCGCCGGCAGGACGCGCGGACCGCAGGTGGGCGAGCAACAGGGTTTCCAAGGAGGGGGTTTCGGCGATCCACCGGTTTCCCGGCGCGAAGGGTTCTCCGGGGGACGTCCGGACCAGGGCGGTGACCTGACGGCCACTGGCGGCGACGTGCACGACGCTGTCGCGGTCGAACGCGCGCGGCAGGCCGTCGGGTTCCATCGGGTCGGCGCGGCCGGTGAGCCAGGTGTGCGCGTCGCAGAGTTCCATGGCGTCCCCGGCGAGCCGGACGGAGCCGCCCTGCAGGAGGACCACGTGGTCGCAGACGTCCTCCAGCTCGGCCAGGACGTGCGACGACATCACGATGCCCGTACCGCGTTCGGCGGCTTCCGTCATGAGCAGGCTCATGACCTCGTGCCGGGCCAGCGGGTCGAGGTCGGCGAGCGGCTCGTCCAACAGCAGCAGATCGGCGCGCTTGCCGAGGACCAGCGCCAGGGCGACCCGGGTCCGGTTGCCGCCGGAGAGCGAGCCGATCCGGGCGCCGAAGGGGATGTTCCCCTGGCGTACGAGCCGTTCCGCGGCGACCCGGTCCCACCGGCCCGGATTGAGCCGGCGGCCCATGCCGAGGGTCTCCTCGACGGTGAATCCGGCGTGTAGCGGCTTGTCCTGGGCCAGGTAGGCCGTGCGCCGCCGGGCCTCGTGGGTGCCGGGGGCGGCGCCGAAGACGGTTATTCGACCGCCGGTCGGACGCGTCAGGCCCGCGGCGAGCTGGAGCAGCGTGCTCTTTCCGGCTCCGTTGGGCCCGACGAGCGCGGTGATGCGCCCCGGGGACAGCTCCAGGTCGCAGCCGCGCAGGGCGGGCCTGCCGCGGTAGTCCCTCGCGAGGCCCGTCGCCCGAAGTGCCGGAGCGTGGGTCGGATCGCTCACGCCGTTTCCCCTCTCGACGTACCGGGCCCCTCGGACCCGGATGTGCTGAAACTGTCGTCCACGGCCGCTGCGACGAGCGCCGTGATGTCCTCCCGGCCCAGGCCCGCCTCGCGCGCCTGGGCCATCCAGGCGGCCAGGCCCGCGCGCAGCGGCGAATCGGCCGCCGCCCCGGGGTGGGACAGGGACCGGCGCACGAAGGTTCCGGCGCCGGGCCGCGGCTCGACGAGCCCCTCGCGCTCCAGCTCCCGGTAGGCCTTGAGGACGGTGTTCGGGTTGATGGCGGTCGCCGCGACCACTTCGCGCGCCGTCGGCAGCCGGTCACCCGGTTCGAGCACACCCAGTCGCAGCGCCTGCTTCACCTGGGTGACGAGCTGCAGATAGGTGGCGACGCCGCTACGGCGATCGACTCGGAATTCCATCAGCTCCACCTCATTCCACTAACACGTTAGTGGAATAGTGCAGGGTGGTGCGGTGATCGTCAAACCGCGGCGGAGTATGACCGAACGGTCACAGCTTCCGGCGCGGGGAACGCGGTGGCCACGACGTACATCTACGGATGCGGCGGGCCCCGCGGGGGCGCGCCGACGTGTCGGCAAGAACCGGCCGGACCGGCGGGCGCACGAGCGGCCGGAACGGCTGTGAGCAGCAAGGTGGGACGCTGGAGATGAAGGCGGAATCGGTGGCGGGCGAGGCGACGGCGGCCGGTGGCGACGGAGCGTCGGAGAACGAGCGGACCGCCAAGGCCCCGAACCGGGACCGGCGGGACACCCCGGGAGGTGCGGACACCGGCGGCCGGGCGAAGACCCCCGACCCCCGGAGCGCTTTCGCGGTTCCGACCACCCCGGAGGACACGCACACAGACTCCGCAACGGACGCGGAGACCGCGTCGGACCCGGACGTGGACCTGGACGTGGACGTGGTTGCCAGGATGAAGGCCCGCCCGGAGCCGAAGGCGGACGCCGTCGCCGACTCCGAACCCGACGCCGACGCCACGACCGAGGCTCACCCCGGTGCGGACGCGGGCACCGAAGCGGCCGACGCCACGGCCGGGGCCCGGGCGAACGCGGAGCCGGACGCCGACGGGAACGTCGAGGCCGGCGGCCGGCGGGACTCCGACGCCCCGGAGCGGGCGCCCGACGGCACGGGGGACACCGCCCCGGACAGGACCGGCTCAGGAGAAGCCGTCACCGACCCGTCTCGGAGCGAATCGGAGTTCACCTCCGAGGACGCGCCCGTGGCTGCGGCAGGCGACGCCGGACCGGAAGCCGACGCGCAGGAAGCCGACGCGCAGAAGGCCGAACCCGCCGCGCCCGCCGATGCCGAAGCCGACTCCCCCGAGCAGGCGGATGCCCCGGAACCGGAAGCCTCTCGGCGCGCCGCGGACCCGGCAGCCGAACCTGCCGTCTCCGACCCGGCAGCGGAGTCGGAGACCACGTCGGACGCGGACGCGAAGGCGGAGGCCGGCCCTGACCCCGACGCGAAGGCGGAGGCCGCCGCTTACCCGGAAACGGACGCGGACCCGGACACCGACGCGGCCCCGGACACCGACACCACCCCCGACGCCCCCGAGGCGAAGGCCCGCCCGGAGCGCACCGACCCCAGGGCGGCAGCCCGGTCCGACGCCACCGCCCCGGATGCCGACCCCGAGCAGGCCGACGCGGAAGCCGACACCGACACCGAAGGCGACACCGAAGGCGACACCGCCGACCCGGCCCCCGCCCCGGCCGGGCCCCACCCCGCGAAGCCCGGGCCGACCGCCCCGGCCGGGCCGGGTACCGCGAAGCCCGCCCCTGCCGCGCCCCGGCCCGCACGGAGCGAGCCCGTCGACGACCCCGAGCGGACCAGTACGTTCGTCGCGCTCAAGGATCCCCGCCCGGCCCCCGCGCGGACGGCCGCGCCGCCCGTCGCCGTCGAGCCCCCGGCGGCGGAGCGGACACGGGAGGCGCCGCTGCCCCCGCTCGACCTGCTCGCCGAGCTGACCAATACCGCTCCCCCGCCGGAGACCCCGCGCCGTACCCTCACGCGCCGCGTCAAGGTGTGGACGCCGATCGTGCTGCTGCTCGGCGGCGCCGTCGTCGGGGGGCAGTTGCTGCGCCCCCTGCCGGCTCCGCAGCTGGTCGCCGACTCGGCCACGTACGCCTTCGAGGGGAGCACCCAGATCCCCTGGCCCGCCAAGGGGCAGGCGGCGGTGCGCGTGCCGGGCTCAGGGGACATCGGCTCGTTCGGCGAGCAGAAGCCCGTACCGACCGCCAGTGTGGCGAAGGTGATGACCGCCTACGTCATCCTCAAGGGGCATCCGCTGCGCAAGAACGAGGCCGGTCCGCGCATCGAGGTCGACGCGGCGGCGGTGGCCGACGGCGCCGCCGAGGACGAGTCGCGGATCGAGGGTCTGACGGCCGGGCAGACCTTCAGCCAGCAGGACATGCTCAAGATGCTGATGATTCCCTCGGGTAACAACGTCGCCCGCCTGCTGGCCCGTTGGGACACCGGTACCGACTCCACGACCGCCTTCGTCGCGAAGATGAACGCGGCCGCGAAGGAACTCGGCATGGACCACACCACGTACACGGATCCCAGCGGGCTGGACGCCGGTACCGTCAGCACGGCCGCCGACCAGATCAAACTGGGCGAGGCGGTGATGAAGGAGGAGGCGTTCCGGGCGATCGTCGCGATGCCCAACGCGACCATCGAGGGCCTGCCGAAGCCGATCATCAACAACAACGACAACCTGCTGCTCGCCAACGGTCTGAGCATCAAGGGGATCAAGACCGGGTCGAGCACGCCCGCCGGCGGCACCCTGCTCTGGGCGGCGTACAAGACGGTCGGGAGCGAGACCCGGCTGATCCTCGGAGCGATGATGGAGCAGCGGGTGGACGGCCCGGACCCGAACGCCACCAAGGCCCTGGGCCTGGTGAAGGACAACAGTCGGAAGGTCATCGAGGCGGTCCGGGCGGCGCTGACCTCCACGACGGTCATCCGCAAGGGTCAGCTCGTCGGCCACCTGTCGGACGGCCTCGGGGGTTCGACCCCGCTGGTGGCCACGCAGGACCTCAACGTCGTCGGCGTGCCGGGGCAGGAGCTGCGGCTGTCGCTCGCCCCGGGCTCGAAGTCCGTTCCGCACGAGGCGAAGGCGGGGACCGAGGTCGGCGTGCTCACCGTGGGCGAGGGCGACGGCGCGAAGTCCGTACCGGTCGCCGTGGAGGGGGCGTTGGACGGGCCGTCGTTCGGTGCGCGGGTGACGCGACTGTCCTGACCCCGGTTCCGGTTCGACGCCCGGCCGGGGCCGGGGCCGGCCGGACGGCGCCGCTCGCCCGTCCGGACGGCCGACCCCGACCGGCCCCGGCCGACCCGGCTACGCGTTCGCGATGACCAGCAGGGTGCGGGCGG
The DNA here is from genome assembly GCF_055595445.1 of Streptomyces sp. NPDC040432. Taxonomy (NCBI): domain Bacteria; kingdom Bacillati; phylum Actinomycetota; class Actinomycetes; order Kitasatosporales; family Streptomycetaceae; genus Streptomyces; species Streptomyces sp. NPDC040432. The sequence continues at coordinate 232,620 of NZ_JBVIVP010000001.1, forward strand.
GAACCGTACGTCCGCCGAGGCCGCAGCGGTGCGGGACCTCGCCCCGGTGGTGGGCGCTCTGGCCGGCGCGCAGGACGAGCGGCTCCTCGCCCTCGACCTCCAGGACGAGCTCGCCCTCCAGGACGTAGAGGAAGTCCTCGCCGGGGTGCTCGAACCAGCCGCGTTCGCCCCGGCCGGGTTCGAAGTGGTGCTCGTAGGCCTCCATCAGTCCGCTGCTGCCGCCGGGGATGAGTACTTTCGCGACCTGCCCGGCGGCCTCGCTCACGCGGATGACCTGTGGATCGCTCTCGTGGCTGACGACTCCGGGCCGGTCGGGGCGGCGCAGGAAGGTTCCCGGAGCCACGTCGAGGGCCTCGGCGATGCGGTAGATCGAGCTGAGGCTGGGCGTGGCGAGTCCGCGTTCCAGCTGACTGAGGAAGGGCTGCGAAAGGCCCGAGCGGGCGGCCAGTACGGCCATGGAGACGCGGCGGGCGGTGCGGCAGCCGCGGATCGCCCGCCCGACCTCGATCGCTTCGGGGGTGGGTTCGGGTCGGGACACGCTGGTGAACGTACCCCATCGCCGATCTTCGCCCGGGGGGTCCCGGGAGGTTTCGCACCGCTGCAACACCCCGTTCATAAGCGTGGTCAATTATTGACCTCACTTATCAACGAAGGAGTCCTCGCGTGCAAGCCACCCCAACTCCCGTGGGCCGGGCCCTCGGCCGGCTCGCGCCCGCCCTGGGCGCGGCCGGTGCGGTGCTCGCCCTCTGGTCACTGGCCGGCTGGTCCGGCGCCGTGGCTCCGGGGCTGCTGCCCACCCCCGCCGAGACGGTCGCGGCGCTCGTCGACAGCGCCCGCAGCGGAGTGCTGGCGACCGACCTGAGCGCCAGTCTGGCGCGGGCCGGCCAGGGCTTCGCGCTCGGCGCCGTGATCGGGGGCGCGCTGGGCTTCGCGACGGGCTACCTGCCCCGGCTGTCGGCCGCGGTGACCCCGGTGGTCTCCTTCCTCCGTCCGATACCGGCCATCGCGCTCGTGCCCTTGGCGACCGCCTGGTTCGGCATCGGCGAGAGCGCGAAGCGACTGCTGATCGCCTACGCCGTCCTGCTCGCCGTCTGGCTGTACGTCCACGACGGTGTGTCGCGCGTCCCCGTCTCACACCTGCGGGCAGCCCGCTCGCTGGGGGCGCCGCTGCACCGGCGCTTCACCGAGGTGCTGCTACCGGCGGCCGCTCCCGCCCTGCTCGCCGCACTGCGGTACGGCGCGTCCGTGGCGCTGCTGGCCCTGGTGGCCGCCGAACTGGGCGGCGCCGACGCGGGGTTGGCGTACCGACTCCAGGTGGACGGACAGTTCCTCCGGGTGGACCGGATGTTCGCGGGGTTGTTGGTGCTCGGTCTGCTCGGGGTGGCCGCCGATCTCGTACTCGCCGCCGTGGGCCGTCGCTTCGTGCACTGGAGCGCGTCATGAGCCTGACGGTGCGACTGGAGGGGCTGTCGGTCGGGTACGGCGAGGCCCCGGTGCTGGAACCCACCGACCTGGAGTTCCCCGCGGGCTCGTTCACCGCGCTGCTCGGGCCGAGCGGCTGCGGGAAGTCCAGCGTGCTGAACACGGTGGCCGGGTTCGTCCGCCCGACGGCGGGGCGGGTGACGGCCGGGGCGGAGCCCGTGCTGGGGCCGGGCCCGGATCGGGGCGTGGTCTTCCAGCACTACGCGCTGTTCCCCTGGCGCACCGCCCGCGGCAACGTGGAGTTCGCCCTCAAACGGTTCGGGGTGCCCCGCCCCGAGCGCCGCGAGCGGGCCTTGGCCGCGCTGGAGGAGGTCGGACTGGCCGACGGCGCGCAGAAGTACCCGGCGCAGCTGTCGGGCGGCATGCAACAGCGCGTGGCGCTGGCCCGCGCCCTGGCCGCGCGCCCCGAAGTCCTCCTGATGGACGAGCCCTTCGGTGCGCTGGACGCACTGACCCGCTCCCGGATGCAGGGCCTGTTGCGGGAACTGTGGCGGCGCAGCGGCACCACCGTGCTCTTCGTGACGCACGACATCGACGAGGCACTCGCCCTCGCCGAACGGGTCGTCGTCCTCGGCGGTTCCCCCGGCCGGGTCCTGGCCGACCACGCGGTGACGCCCGGCCCGCCCGACCCGGACCTGCGCGCGCTGATCGCCCGCCACCTCGGCGCGGGCTGAGCACCCTCCCGGACCCGCCCCGCCCCTCCCCGTTCCGCGCCGTTGCCCCCTCCGCCCTCCCCTTGCCCTCCGTACTCCCCTTGCTCTCGGAAGGACCCCCGACCATGCCCGGACCCCGATCCACGACCAGACCCCGCGCGGTGGCCGCCGCGTTCCTGGCCTCCCTGCTCTGCGTCCTCGCCACCGCCTGCGGCGGTGGGGCCGCCACCCCGTCGAAGTCCGGCGGACGGCACGCCGTGACCGTGGCCGGCAGCGACCACCTCGGCGGCGCCCCCGTCCACATCGCCGAGGAACGCGGCCTGTGGGCCGCCGAGGGCGTCGACGCCACCGTGACGACCCTGCCCACCGGCCGCGACGCCCTGAACGCGGTGCTCGGTGGCCAGGCACAGCTCGGGATCGTGGGCGACCTGCCCGCGGTGACGGCCGCGCTGAGCGGGCGCGACGTGCGGATCGTCGCCGATCTCTCGCGGTTCGGCGACTGGCGGCTGCTGTCCGCCACCGACCGCGGCATCACCGGCTTCGGCTCGCTGAAGGGCCGCAAGATCGGAGTGCCCCGGGGCACCAACGTCGAGTACGCCCTGAGCCGGATGCTCGCCTCGGCGCAGCTGACCGCGGCCGACGTGACCGTCGTCAACCTGACCCCCAATCAGGTCGCGTCGGCACTGGCCCGCGGCGACATCGACGCCGGCGTCACCTTCCCCAGCTTCTACGGCGCGGCGCGCACCGCGCTCGGCGACCGTTACGCCGAACTCCCCTTCAGCGGCTACACCGCTCGGACACTCCTCATCGCGGGCCCCTCCGCGAGCGACGAGGCCGTGACGGCGGTCCTGCGTACGGTGCTGCGCGCCCAGCAGGCGGCGACCGCCGACCCGACGGCCGCCCGGGCCGCCGTGGTCGCCCAGTCGAAGGGCGCCCTCCAGGCGGGCTACGTCGACGCCTACCAGCCCCGCTACACCTACGGCGCGAGCCTGTCCCCCGAGTTGCTGACGCAGCTGACGGACGAGGCCGCCTGGGCCAAGGCCGCCCAGTCCCTGCCCGGCGACGCCGACCGGGCGGCCCTGCTGGCGAGGTTGCGTCCCGGTCCGCTCAGGACCGTCGATCCGGCGGCCGTCACCGTCGGCTGACGTCCCGCCCGCACCCCTCGCACCCCGACCACCCGTGCCGACCATCCACCACAGGAGCTCCCCCATGACCGTCGACCAGAACACCCTGCGCCGCCGCGGTACCGGCCTGCGCGCCCACGACCCCGAACGCAGTCACGGCGGCTACACGCTGTACACCCCGATCACGGGGGACGGCGAGATCCACCTCGTCGACATCGAGGGCCGCACCGCGCACACCTGGACGTCTCCGCACCCGCCCGGCCGGCAGGCGCAGTTGCTGCCGAACGGCAACCTCTTCTACGCGGCCAAGGACACGTCCGGGCCGACGCTCTTCCCGATCTGGGACGTGTACCACGGCGGCATCTTCCAGGAGCTCGCCCCCGACTCCACCGTGCTGCGCGAGGTCCGGCACCCCTTCCACCACCACGACGCCTCCGTGCTGCGGAACGGCAACCTGCTGATCAGCGTGGTGGAGCCGCTGTCCCCGGCCGACGCCGCACGGATCCGCGGCGGCATCCCCGGCTCGGAGGCCGCGGACGGGGTGATCTACGGGGACGTGGTGTACGAGCTGACCTGGGACGGCGACACGGTGTGGCGCTGGGCGGCCATCGAGCACCTCGACCCCGAGGAGGTCCCGCTCAACCCGCACTTCGCGCGTGAGCACTGGCCGATGGCCAACACCGTCAACGAACTCGCCGACGGCGGCATCGTGATCGGCTTCCGCAGCGCGTCCACGACCGTGGCCGTGGACCGGGCGGACGGCTCGGTGCGCTGGCGGATCGGGCCCGACGTGCTGGCGCAGCAGCACCACCCGCACGAGCTGCCGGGCGGCAACATCCTGGTCTTCGACAACGGGACGTACCGCGACACGACGTCCGTGCCGTACTCGCGGGTGCTGGAGCTGGATCCGGTCACGGGCGAGGAGGTGTGGGCGTACGAGGACAACCCGCCGCAGAACTTCTTCAGCCCGTACATGTCCAGCGCGCAGCGGCTGGCGAACGGCAACACGTTCATCGCCGAGGGTTCCTTCGGGCGGCTCTTCGAGGTGACTCCGGAGGGCGACGTGGTGTGGGAGTTCGTCGTCCCCGAGTTCGGCGCGTTCAGCCGGGGCACCGGTCTGGAGTCCTCGCGCGGCGCCCAGAACTCCGTGTTCCGTGCCTACCGGTACGGGGCGGAGCAGATCCCCTGGCTGTGAACGACGGACGGCCGGTCCCGCGCCCCGGGTGAGCGGGGGGCGGGACCGGCCGGAGCCGGTGCGGCCTCGTCAGTTGTCGGAGCCCACGGTGTTGTTGTGGCCGGCGTTGAAGACGTCGTCGGCGGCGAACTGGTACCAGTCGCCGAAGACGAGGTTGAAGCTGGGGCCTTCCGGAACGGTGACGGTCACGTCGGCGCTCGCGGCGGAGGCGCCACCGAAGACGAGGGCGCCGGCGGCGAGGACCGTGAGGACGGAACGGACAGATCGCATGGATCCACCTTTCGAAAGGGAGGGAACAAGGACAGAAGGTAGGCAACTGCGGCCCGGCTGTCCCGGTGCCCGACCGCGCGGCAGCGAGTCCCATCCGAATGGACCAGCCCTGCGGAGGCCTCTCGGGGTGGGTGGCCGGAAGCAGACCCATCGAGGTGAACAGCGAGCTACGGGCTGGTAACTTGCGCGAGTTGATCAAGGCCGGGGGCCCGGTTTCCGTCCTGCCGCCCGGCAGAGCCACCCCCCGAGCAAGGAACCACATTGGCCCGCACCGTCCGCACGACGGCCCTCTCCCTCGTCCTCTGCGCCGCGCTGTTCCCCGCGACCCCGGCCTTCGCCTCCGACGCGCCCACGCCCCACCTGGATTCCATCGAGCAGACCTTGCGTCAGGTGTCCCCCGGCCTGGAGGGCTCCGTGTGGGAGCGCACCTCCGGCAACCGGCTGGGCTCCTCCTCGCCCGGCGGCGCCGACTGGTTGCTCCAGACGCCCGGTTGCTGGGGCGACCCCGCCTGCACCGACCGGCCCGGCACGCGCAGGCTGCTCGACAAGACGCGCGAGGACATCGCCCAGGCCCACCGGAGCGTCGACATATCGACCCTGGCGCCCTTCCCCGACGGCGGTTTCCAGGACGCGATCGTGGCCGGGCTGAAGGAGGCCGCGCAGAAGGGCAACCGGCTCCAGGTGCGCGTCATGGTGGGCGCCGCTCCGATCTACCACGCCACCGTGCTGCCGTCCGCGTACCGCGACGAGCTGGTCGCCCGGCTCGGCCCGGACGCCGCGAACATCACCCTGAACGTGGCGTCGATGACGACCTCGAAGACGGCGTTCTCCTGGAACCACTCGAAGCTGGTCGTCGTGGACGGCGAGTCGGTCATCACCGGCGGCATCAACAGCTGGAAGGAGGCCTACCTCGACACCGCGCACCCGGTGAGCGACGTCGACCTCGCGCTGTCCGGTCCCGCCGCGGGCTCGGCCGGCCGGTACCTGGACACCCTGTGGGACTGGACCTGCCGCAACAAGGGGAACTGGGGCTGGAGCGCCGCCTGGTTCGCCTCGTCGAACGGCGCGGGCTGCCTGCCCACGCTGCCCCGGCCCGCCTCGCCGCCCGCCGGCGGCGACGTACCCGTGCTGGCCGTCGGCGGTCTCGGGGTGGGCATCCGGCAGAACGACCCCTCCTCGACGTTCCGCCCGGCCCTGCCGACGGCGCCCGACACCAGGTGCGGCGTCGGCCTGCCCGACCGGACCAACGCCGACCGGGACTACGACACGGTCAATCCGGAGGAGAGCGCCCTGCGCGCGCTGGTGGAGAGCGCCACCGAGCACATCGAGATCTCCCAGCAGGACGTGCACGCCACCTGCCCGCCGCTGCCGCGCTACGACGTCCGCCTGTACGACGTGCTGGCGAAGAAGCTGACGTCCGGGGTCAAGGTCCGCATCGTCGTCAGCGACCCCGCGAACCGGGGGCCGATCGGCAGCAACGGCTACTCCCAGATCAAGTCCCTGTCCGAGGTGAGCGACGCCCTGCGCGGGCGACTGACCGTGCTGACCGGTGACGAGGGACGGGCGAAGGCCGCGATGTGCCAGAACCTGCAACTGGCGACGTTCCGTTCCTCGGACAGTGCGACCTGGGCCGACGGCAAGCCGTACGCCCAGCACCACAAGCTGGTCTCGGTGGACGATTCGGCCTTCTACATCGGTTCGAAGAACCTCTACCCGTCCTGGCTGCAGGACTTCGGCTACATCGTCGAGAGCCCGGCCGCGGCGCGCCAACTGGCGAGCGGGCTGCTGGCACCGCAGTGGCAGTACTCCCGGGCCACGGCCACGTACGACCACGCGCGCGGCCTCTGCCAGGCCTGACGGGCGACGGCCCGGGGCGGCGTGCGCACCGGGCCGTACCCCCGAGGGCTACCGCTTGCGCTGGGCCGGGGTGTTCACGAGGAGCGCCTCGGACACCAGGCGCACGCTGCGGGACAGCCTGCCCAGCTGTTCGAGTTCGATCGCGTACATCCGGATCGTGTTCTCGATGACGGCCTCGGCCATGCCCATGGTGGGCAGGTCGGCCCGGCTGGTGTGGAGCGCGACGCGCACGGCACGCATCTCGTGCTGGAGCTGGAGCTGCACGTGGCGGGCGAGGAGGGCGTGGTGACGGGTGAGGGTCAGGTAGCCGCCGTAGCGGGCCGGGAGGAGGTCGCGCAGCCATCGCGCGGCGGTGCGTTCCCAGTCGTGCGTACCGGGGCTCTTGACCTGCAGGGGCCAGTCCGGGCTGCGCGTGAGGGTGGCCGTCTGGGACATTCTCGTCACTTCCGAGGGGTATCGAACTCTGATCGAGACGGTGCTGGTGGGCGGCCTCGGCCCAGGGGTTGACCGAGGCCGCCGGGGCGCCCGGCGGGATCCGAAAGCCTGACTCGACACCCGGTCGCACCGTGAGGAGGAGCGGTGTACCGGGGGTCCGTTCGAGGAGGACGTGGGGACGTCCGCCTTGGCATCTGATGGATCCGGGGCGCCGCCGTCAGTAAACATATATACCGTCGAGTAGGCAAGGGTATGAAAAATTTCATGCACCTACCGGCACTGAATATTTTCGATCCGTTCACGGTCCGCACCGTGCGCGCACACCCTCGCGCAGGGAAGCGCCGAGCGGGCGGCGAGCGCCTGCGACCGGCTCGCTAGAGGAAGAATCCGTGCTGGTCGGCGACCTGCTCGTACTGTTCCAGACGGGCCTGCGTCCGCTCCGGGTCGGCGTCGGCCATCGCCTGGAGCAGGGCGGCCGACAGCATGCCGGGGGCCGCGTACGAGTCGAAGACCAGCCGGGAACCCGTACCGGCCGTGAGGGCCACCTCGGCCTCGTCGACCAGGGGCCCCAGGGTCGGGTCCGTGATCAGGACCACGCGCAGGCCGGTGCTGCGGGCCGCCCGAAGGGCCGCGAGGGTCTCGTTGGCGTGCCGGGGCATGGCGAAGGCCAGCACCCAGGTACCGCCCGCCGCCCGCGACTGGAGGAGGGCGTCGTAGGCCACGCTCCCGCCCCGGGTGACCAGGCGGACGTCGGGGTGGATGCGGCGGGCCGCGTAGGCGAAGTACTCGGCGAGGGAGACGGAGATCCGCAGGCCCAGCACGGTCAGCGGGACGGAACGGGCCAGCTCCCGCCCGATGTCGAGGACCTGGTTGGTGTCGGCGAGCAGCCGGCGGACGTTCTCCAGGTTCTCGATCTCGGCGTCCACGGCCGCCTGGAGCTCGTTCTGGCGGATCTGCTCCCGACTGTCCGGGGTACCCGCGACGGCGCTCAGCGCGATCGGTTGGAGGACGTCCCGCAGCGCCGGATAGCCGCTGAACCCGAGGGAGGCGGCGAAGCGGGTCACGGAGGGTTGGCTCACACCGACCCGCTCGGCGAGCTCGGTGATCGACAGGAACGCCGCCTCGGTGAGGTGGTCGATCAGGTACTGGGCGATCCGCCGCTGCCCCGGGGAGAGCCGGTGGCCGTCGAACAGCGCGAGGAGACGGTCGGCCGGCGGCCTGACCTGCTCCGGCGCCCGTCCGCCCGGCGTGATCGCAGCCGCCTGGGCGCGTGCCTGCTGCCCCGATGACACCGGCGGGCCTCCTTCTCACGTCACTCGTGTTCCAACATAGCCCACGCTCCGTGTCCGGTGATCAACTCCCTGGTCGGGTACCGCCGCGCCCGGGGACGCGGCGGCGCCCGCTCAGGTGGTGGTCCGGGTGCCCCTGGGGCGGCCCGAGCCGCGGGTGAGGGAGTACCCGAGGACTCCCGCGAGGGCGGCGAGCACCCCGCCGGCGGCGGTCCAGACCCAGCGGTCGGACCACCGGCCACCGGACCAGCCGTCCGCGGGCGCGCGTGCCGCCCGCTGATCGTCCGAGGCGCCCGCGATGCCCGGAACCAGCGGTTCGGCCAGCGCCGCGTCCACGGCCACGGCGCCGCCCACGTCCTTGACGTCGGCCTCCACCTGCGCCTTGACCGGCAGGCCCAGGTCCTCCTCGGGCAGTCCGACGACCGTCAGGCGTACGTAGTAGCTGCCCGGAAGGGGGTCGTTGGCCCAGGGCTCGGCGCCGGACCGCACCGTGCGCAGGGTGCAGGAGAGTTCGGCGGTCCCGGCCTCCTTGGCCGCCGCCTTCGTCTGCGTCCCGTACGTGCAGGCCTGGCGGCGGCGCAGTCCGTCGTACACGTCCAGCTGCCAGGTGGCCGGGCCGTGCCGCAGGGCCGGCTCGGGCAGGGTCACCGTCGCCCGGACGGTGACCCGTTGGCCCGCGTCGACCGGGAGCACCCAGTAGAGGTAGTCACCGGTGGAGGCGGCGGCCGTGGCCCGTTCGCCCGGCCGGAAGGCGGTCGCGGTGCGGAATCCGGTGCCGGCCTCGGTGGGGCCGGCGGAGCCTCCGGACGCGCTCGGGGTGGGGGTCGGGCTCGGGGCCGCGGTGGCCGGGGCCGCGCCTCCTGCGAGAGCCAGCGCGGCCAACAGCGCGGCGGTCGACGTCCTTGGGGTACGCATCAGTTGGTCCTCCAGACGGAGACGCGCCAGCGCGAGATCCAGCCCCACACCAGGCCGGCCAGCAGGCCGGTGAGGGCGAGCACGGCCAGCAGCCACCAGCCGCGGCCGAGGCCGAAGGAGGCGACGTCGGACGCGTCGTCGGGACCGTCGACCACATCGATGGTCAGCTCGACGGGCATGCCCGGGGCGGTCTTGACGGCCGGCCCGGCGGAGAAGGAGTTGCTGACCTGCAGGCAGACGGTCTCGGGTGCCTCCACGGCGTCCCCGTCGGCGTCCTCCACGGTCGACTTGGGGTAGCGCAGGCCCGTCGAGACGACGTCGGTGCGGCCGTCCCCGGCCTCCGATCCGCGGACGATCTCCCGTCCGTGGACGGTCGTCGCGCGCAGGAGGATCCCGTAGTCGCGGTTGACCGCGCGGTCCGCCCCGATGCTGACGGAGGCGCGCAGTTCCTGCCCGGGACGGACGTCGACCCGGTACCAGCGGTGCTCGCCGAAGGTCTCGCGGTCCGAGTAGAGGCCGGCCCCGAGCTTCGGGGCGTTCGCGCACTGCTGGGCGCCCGCGGTGGCGACCGGCGTGACGACGGGGTCCGCGGCCCGGTCGACGAGTTGTCTGACCCTGCCGGAGAGTTCGGCGGTGTGCTGCACCGAGGTGTAGGTGCCGCCGGTGGCCTCGGCGATGCAGGTGAGCTGGGCGCGCGTCTTGGCGTCCGGGACCAGTCCGAGGGTGTCCACGACGAGGTGGATGCCCTTCGCGGCGATCTCCCGGGCGACTTCGCAGGGATCGAGCGGGGCGCAGGTGTCCTCGCCGTCGGTGATGAGGACGATCCTGCGGGTGGCGTCGCCGCCCTCCAGGTCCTGGGCCGCGCCCAGGAGGGCGGGGCCGATGGGCGTCCAGCCGGTGGGCGCGAGGGTCGCGACGGCGGTCTTGGCCTCGGTGCGGTTCAGCGGTCCGACGGGGTAGAGCTGCGCGGTGTCCTTGCAGCCGAGCGCCTTGTCCTCACCCGCGTAGCCGGCGCCCAGGGTCCGTATGCCGAGCCGTACGTCCTCGGGCACCGCGTCGAGGACCTCGTTGAAGGCCTGTTTCGCGGCGGCCATCCGGGACTGCCCGTCGATGTCCGTCGCCCGCATCGAACCGCTGACGTCGAGGACGAGTTCCACCTTGGGCGGTTCCTTGCGTGGACCGTCGGCGGCGGCCGCGGCCGGCGGGAGGAGCCCCGCGCTGAGGGCGACGAGCAGGCCGCAGGTCGCGGCCGCCAGCCGTTTTGTTGTGATCATCGCCGGATCGTATTGAGGATCCCGCACCAATCCAAAACGGTCCGCGGCGGCCGCCGTTCACCCTGCGGAGGCCGGTCGGCGCAGGGTCTACCAGCGCACCGGGAGGTGGGTCGTACCGTGCATCAGGGTGCCGGGCAGCCACTCCAGGGGGCCGCCGGACTCGTCGCGGGCCAGGTCCGGGAAGCGTTCCAGCAGTCCCCGCAGGGCGATGCGGCCCTCCAGCCGGGCCAACGGGGCGCCGATGCAGAAGTGCAGGCCGTGGCCGAACGCCAGGTGGCCCTGCGGGGCGCGGCGGATGTCGAAGGTGTCGGGCTCCGGGTAGCGCTCGGGGTCCCGGTCGGCGCCGGCCAGGGAGACGAACACCACGGCGCCCGCGGGGATGACCGCCCCGCCGAGTTCGACGTCCCGGGCGGCATGGCGGTATGTGGCGTTCTGCACCGGGCCGTCGTAACGAAGCATCTCCTCGACGGCGCCGCCCAGCAGGCCGTCGTAGTCGGCGCGGAGCGCGGCCAGTTGGTCCGGGTGGTCGAGGAGGGCGCGCAGGCCGTTGGAGATCAGGTTGACGGTGGTCTCGTGTCCGGCGATCAGCAGCAGGAACGCCATTCCGATCAGTTCTTCGGGGGAGAGCGAGTCGCCGTCCTCGTCGCGGGTGCGGATCAGCGCGCTGAGGAGGTCGTCGCCGGGAGCCTTGGCCTTGGACTCGATGAGGTCCGCGAGGTAGGCGCTGAGCTGCTGCTGCACCGTGGACTGCAGGTCGACGGAGACGGGCGCCACGACGGCGTTGGACCACTGCCGGAAGCGCTCGCGGTCGAGGTCGGGCACGCCCAGCAGCTCGCAGATCACGGTCATCGGGAGCGGGAAGGCGAGCGCCTCGATCAGGTCGGCGGACCGCTCGGGTCGGGCGGCCATCGCGTCCAGCAGGTCGTCGGTGATCTGCTGGACGCGCGGACGCATCGCCTCCACCCGTCGGGCCGTGAACTCCCTTGCCACCAGGCGACGCAGGCGGGTGTGGTGGGGCGGGTCGGACTCCAACATGTTGGCGCCGGCCGCCGTGGTCACGAGGTCCGGGTACATCCCGGAGGTCCGCCAGTCCTTGAGGAGGTCGGGGTGGTTCAGCGCCTGGCGGGCCTCCTCGTAGCCGACGACCAGCCAGTTCGTATCGGTGATGAGGGCCATTCCGGCGACCTCGTGCACGGGCCCGGCGGCGCGCAGCGCGGCGTAGAAGGAGTGGGGGTCGGCGCCGAAGTCCCGCGCGGCGGTCTTGATGTCTACTACAGCCATCGCTCCACACTACGAGAGGCCCGCTCCCCGGAGGTGTGGGAAACCGGCCACTCCCCCGAGTGGCGGTGGCCGATCGGCCCTACACCACCTCCTGCGGGTCGGGCAGTCCGCGCGGGAGGCGGCCGGTGTGGACCACGTCGAGGTGCTGGGTGGCCCGGGTGAGGGCGACGTACAGGTCGCTCGGCTGGAAGTCGGCGGGTTCGACCACGATCACGGTGTCGAACTCCAATCCCTTGGCCTGGCGCGGGTCGAGCAGGACGACCCGACGCGTCAGGTCCGGTTCCTCGCCCGCCCGTACGTCGGGCAGCGCCGCGGCGAGCGCGTCGTGCAGCGGGCGCGGGGCGATCACCGCGAGCCGGCCCTCGGCCGGGGTGGCCGCGCGCAGGGCCTCGGCGACGCCGTCGGCGATGTCGTCGGCCCTCCGGACCCGGGGCGGCGTTCCCGTGGAACGCACCGAGCGCGGGGGCTCGAAGCCGGGCCGGTGGGCGCGGAGCACGGCCGCGGCGACCTCCATGATCTCGGCGGGCGTGCGGTAGTTGACGCCGAGGCGCACGCGCTCCCAGCGGGCGCCGACGTACGGTTCCAGGATCTTCCGCCAGGAGCCGCAGCCCGCTTCGTCGCCGGTCTGGGCCGGGTCGCCGACGAGGGTCATGGACCGGGTGGGGCAGCGGCGCATGAGCAGGCGCCACGCCATCTCGGACAGTTCCTGCGCCTCGTCGACGATGACGTGGCCGAAGGCCCACGTGCGGTCGGAGGCCGCGCGCTCGGCCGTGGTGCGGTGGTCGGCCTCCTCCTGACGTTCCGCCATGCGTTGGGCGTCGATGATGTCGTGGGCGGCGAGGTACTCGTTCTCGGCGTCCTCGAACTCGTAGGAGTCGGAGCCCTGGGAGAGGTCGAGGACGCCCTGGGCGTAGGCGATGCGTTCCAGCCGGTCGCGTTCCTCGGCGGCCCGCTGGGCGGTGTCGTCGAACCCGAGCAGCTCGGCGGCCTCGTCGAGGAGCGGGACGTCGGCGGGGGTCCATTCGCCCCCGGCGCGGCGGATCAGGTCGGCCTCGTCCGGCGGCAGGTGCGTCGGGTCGGCGAGGAAGTCCGCGATCAGGCCGAGGGGTGTGAGCCGGGGCCACAGGCTGTCGATGGCCGCGTGCACCTCGGAGCTGGTGGCGATCTCCTTGCCGAGTTGGGCGACGTCGTCCGGGCCGAGGAGGTTGGGGCCGCCGTACGGGTCGGCGCCGAGCCGGTCGGTGAGCTGCGCGGTGAGGGCGTCGATGACGGCGAAGGCGAAGTAGGGGCGGGCCAGGTTGTGCGGCAGGCCGGTGCCGCGGGCCCGGTCGCGGGCCGCGTGGGCCATGGTGCGGTCCAACAGCAGGGTGCCGTAGTCGTCGTGGTCGATCTCCAGTGCCGGCTCGGGGACCAGGTCGTTGTCCTCGCCGCTGCCCGCCGGGATGCCCTCGGGCAGGGTCTGGCGGTCCTCGACGACCCGTGCGAGGACCTGCGCCATGGCCGCGCGGCCCTTCACGGCGGCGGCGCCGGGGCGGTCGGTTCCGGTGGCGTGGACTCCGGGGAAGAGGTCGCCGGGCGAGGCGAGGAGCACGCCCGTCTCGCCGAGGGAGGGCAGCACCTCCCCGATGTAGCCGAGGAAGGCGGGGTTCGGTCCGACGATGAGCACGCCGCGCTTGGCGAGGAGGTCCCGGTAGGCGTAGAGGAGGTAGGCGGCACGGTGCAGGGCGACGGCCGTCTTCCCGGTGCCGGGGCCGCCCTCCACCACGAGGACTCCCTGGTGGGGCGAGCGGATGACCCGGTCCTGCTCGGCCTGGATGGTCCGCACGATGTCGTGCATGCGGCCGGTCCGGGCGGCGTCGAGGGCCGCGAGCAGGACGGCGTCCGCGTCGGCCCCTTCGTGGCCGGTGCGCTCGGTGTCGGAGAGGTCGAGGATCTCGTCGTGCAGGGCGGTGACCGATCGCCCCCTGGTGGTGATGTGGCGGCGGCGGCGCAGCCCCATGGGGACGTGTCCCGTCGCCAGGTAGAACGGGCGTGCCCTTTCGGCCCGCCAGTCGATTACCAGCGGCGTGCGTTCGGCGTCGTCCTGCCTGATTCCGATACGGCCGATGTGGTGGTCGCGGCCGTCGGTGAACTCCAGCCGCCCGAAACAGAGACCGTGTTCGGCCGAGTTCAGTGCGGAAAGCACCCCGGATTGTTCGGCGACGACGACATCGCGTTCCATACGGGCCTGGAAACCGTTGCCGCCCTCCTTCAGAGCCGCCCGAACCGCACGTTCGGCCTGGTCCCGGAGGTCTTCGAGACGCGCGTACAGCCGGGTGATGAATTGCTGCTCATTTTCAAGTTCCACGTTTGACAATTCCACTCCCGACGCGATACGATGCCACTGCAAAGCTTCTTCACGCCCTCGCAATAAACATCGCGCGAGTAAGACGTGAAACAACGAATATACGCAGGCGCACACCCCGGACGTCAATTCGTCCGGGGCTGTTTTTTTGCGCCGCGGACCACTGGGCCCCGCGCGGGCCGGCAGTACTCTTGCGGGATGACGACGCAGAAGACCGTCGATGTGAACGTTGACGCGATGATCGAGGACCTCCGGGCACTCGTCGAGACCGAGTCCCCCTCCCGCGACACCGACGCGCTGGCGGCGTCCGCGAAAGCGGTGGCCAACCTCCTCGACCGGCGCCTCGGAGGACACGCCGTCCTCGTCGAGAGCGTCGCCGGTCCGCACGTCCACTGGTCCGGCGGCGGCACCCCCCGCGTCCTGATCCTCGGCCACCACGACACGGTGTTCCCGCTCGGCACCCTCGCGCGCCGCCCGTTCACCGTCGCCGACGGGCACGCCACCGGACCCGGCGTCTTCGACATGTTGGGCGGCCTCGTCCAGGCCGTACACGGGCTGGCGACGCTGGAGGACCTCTCGGGCGTCGAGGTCCTCGTGACCGCCGACGAGGAGGTCGGCTCGCACTCCTCCCGCGCGCTCATCGAGGAACGGGCCCTCGCCTGCGGTGCCGTGCTCGTGTTCGAGGGTGCCGCCGAAGGCGGCGGCCTCAAGACCGGACGCAAGGGCTGCGGCACCTTCCGGGTCACCGTCACGGGACGCGCCTCGCACGCGGGGCTGGAACCCGCCGCCGGCGTCAACGCCCTCGTCGAAGCCGCGCACCAGGTGCTGGGGATCGCGGCGCTCGGCCGGCCCGACATCGGCACGACCGTCACCCCGACCGTCGCGTCCGCGGGCACGCTGGACAACGTCGTCCCCGCGGAGGCGACCGTCGTCGTCGACGTTCGGGTCGAGTCGCAGGACGAGAAGGAACGCGTCGAATCGGCCTTCGCCGCGCTGACCCCCCACCTCGACGGGGCGGCGATCACCGTCGAGGGCGGCGTCGGCCGCCCCCCGATGCCCGAGGCCGCTTCGGCCGAACTCTTCGCGGTGGCACAACGGTTGATGCCCGGGATCGAAGGTGCGGCCGTCGGCGGCGGAAGCGACGGCAACTTCACGGCGGCGCTCGGAGTACCGACCCTCGACGGCCTCGGCGCCGTCGGGGGCGGCGCCCACGCCGACCACGAGTATCTCGTCGTCGACGCCATGCCCGAGCGGGCGCGCCTCGTCGCCGGCCTGGTCAACGCGATCCGGGGGGCGCGGGAGGGCCGGGAGGCGTAGGCCGGAGGCACACCGACGGGGGGTCGCGGGCCCGGCGGAAGATCCGCCCGACCGGACGGCCCCGGGAAGTCACCTCGCGTCGAACGGGGGCGGTTTGTCCCGGTTCTTCTAGCATGGCGTCCCGTCCCGGCCGTCGTACCGAGGAGAGGCATGTCCCGAGCACACCGGTCCGCCACGCGATCCGCAGGCGTGTTCCTGTCCGCTCTGGCGGTCGCGACGACGTTGGCCGTACCGGCCTCGGCGGCACCGGGCGGACCTCGACTCCCCCCGGCCCACGACCATCCGGGCGACCGCTCCGCCGGCCACCCGCACGGCGGAGTCCCCGGCCACCCCCTCGCCCGCGCCGGCGCGGCGGCCGTGCCGGCCGCCGACGAGGTCGCCCTGCTCGGCGAGGAACACGCCCGTGCCCACGCCGGGCGGCGCGCGGCGGCCAAGGGCGCCGCGGGGTACCCGCAGGCCACCCGCACGGCGAGCCTGGAGTCGCTGCGGGCGTCGCAGGCGCACGCCAACACCGCGTTCGAGGCATCGGAGTCGGGCCGGTTCACCGACTTCTTCCCCTCCCCCGACTTCGGTGTCCACCTCGCCCAGCTGCCGACCGGCAAGGTGCTGCTGTTCTCCTTCGAACGCGTCGAGACCGATCCCACCAAGGAAACCGGCCCCACCGACCGCATCGGCCCGACCAACGCCGGCCGCGCCTTCCTCTGGGATCCGACCCGCGGTACCGGCCCCGGGGCGTTCAAGGAGGTCCGGCCGCCGACCGTCCTGATGCCCGACGGCACGCACGTGCCGCGCCCCGCGCCGTTCTTCTGCGCCGGGCACGCCTTCCTCCCCAACGGCATGCTCGCGGTGTTCGGCGGCAACACGGGCGGCAAGGGCGGCAGCGGCGCGAAGCTGTCGTTCGTCTTCGACCCGTGGACGGAAACCTGGTACCGCAACCGCGACATGGCCGCCGGCCGCTGGTACCCCTCGGTGGTCACGGGGGCGGACGGCCGCCAGATCATCATGTCGGGCCAGTCCGAGCGGGGTACGGGCACCCCCACCCCCCTCGTGGAACGCTTCCCGGCGAAACGACTGCCGGTGCCCTGGCGTCCGTACGACATCCCGCTGGATCTGGCCACCGAGCGGTTCGGTGTCGACGCGCCCTTCCGCAACGACTATCCGCACCTGTTCTCGCTGCGGGACGGCATGATCTACGGCCTGGGTCGGGACGCCGACCAGCAGTGGCTGTTCGATCCCGTCGCGGAGACCCGCCGCGACCTGCCGCGGCGTCCGGCGGACTTCCGCGGCTACGGGTCGGCGGTGCCCCTCCCGGCCGGGTTCCGCGGTCCGGACTCCGTGCTCGTCCTCGGCGGCGACCCGCACGACCCCCACACCTACCGGCTCGCGGGAGGCCGGTGGACCACCGAGGAACCGAGGGCGTTCGGCCGTACCCAGGACGACACGCTGATCCTCCCGGACGCCACCCTGCTCACGGTCAACGGCGCCCTGAGCACGCGGGACTACGGCAACGGGCCGTTCAACCCGAAGGCCGACCTCAAGTACCGGCAGACGGAACTGCGCGACGCGCGGGGCCACTGGCGGCTCGGCCCGGCCCAACGGATCCCGCGCGGCTACCACTCCAACGCCCTGGTCATGCCGGACGGCCGGGTCATGGTGACGGGTGACGAGCTCCAGCAGATCGCCAACGACCCGGACATCGGGGACGCGATGGACGGCAGCGTCGAACTCTACGAACCCGCGTACCTGCACCGGGGTCCCCGACCCTCGCTCGACCGGGTTCCCGGCGGGGAGTTGGCACACGACACGGCCTTCGAGGTACGCAGTCGGTCCGCCGCGGCGGTCCGACGGGCCGTGCTGCTGGCCCCGACGACGGTGACGCACGCGGTGAACACCAGCCAGCGCCACGTGGAACTGCGCGTCACCGGGGTGCGGGGCGAGAACGTCGGCCTGAGGACCCCGCCGTCCGCCGCGGACGCGCCCCCCGGTTACTACATGCTGTTCCTGCTCGACGGCCGGGGCGTTCCCAGCGCCGCCAAGTGGGTGAAACTCGGCCTGCGCCGGGACCCCGCTCCGTGACCCCTTCGGCGGTTGCCCGGCAACGGATGCGACCGCCCGGGCGTGTCGCACGGATGGGTGTGGACGGAGCCCCCCGGCACGACAGGCGGACGGGGGGCTCGTAGCGTCGGGGACGTCGGGGTCCCCAGGGCCCGGACGAGGTGAACCCTCCTGCTGAGAGGCCGTGTCGATGCGGAACGACGCCCCCATATCCAGCCTGCTCCGGGTCCACCGGGGGAACGCCGAACCCGAGGAACTGGCCGCCATCGCGGTCGTGTTCGCCTGCCTCGCCGGCCGGGTCGCCGAGCGGCCCGCCGACACCGGGAAGGCCCAGCACCGCCGCCCGCGTACGCGGCCATCGGGCCACGGTTGCTGGTCGGGGTGCTGGGCCTGCGCCTGAGGCTCCCGCCGTCGGTCAGGACCGCGCGAGCAGGTGCGTCATCGCCTCCAGCAGCGCGGCCCGCGGGTCCGCCGAGGCCCCCTCCGCACGCCACGCCACGAACCCGTCCGGGCGTACGAGTACGGCTCCGTCGGCCGGCAGCTCGTGCAGCGCGGCCCAGTCGGCCTCGGGTGCCTGGACCAGGTCGGCGTCGGGCGCCGAGCCGATCGTCCACGCGTCCAGTCGGGCGGACAGCTCCCGCGCCACCTTCCCGGCGGCCTCCCGCCAAGGCGTGCCCGGCGAGCTGAGCAGCACGAACGAGGTCTCGTACAGGTCGAGCGTGGAGATCCGCTCCCCCGCACGGGTCAACCACATGTGCGGGGCGCGGGTGCCGACGTCGCCGGCGAGGCGCATCTTCTCCGGGATGATCGGCCGGGCCGGGTCGCCGCCGACGACCGCGCCCTTCGGGTAGGCGTAGCCCATGGCGGTGGTCAGGACACCGCTGCCGGGGCCGCCGCCCATGGTGGGGGGCGGTACGTAGCCGGGGTGGCTGTGCTCGGCCGAACGGGCGGAAGCCCGCTCACTGGTGGCCTTGGCGACCGGCAGGCGCTCGGCCTCGTACGTGTCGAGGAGGTCGGGGCCGGCGGAGCCGTTGAGGACCGCGGCGACCTTCCAGGCCAGGTTGTGCGCGTCCTGGATGCCCGTGTTGGAACCGAAGGCACCCGTCGGGGACATCTCGTGCGCCGCGTCGCCGACGACGAAGACGCGGCCGACGCGGTACTGCTCGGCCACCCGTTCGGCGGCGTGCCACGGGGCCTTTCCGCCGATCTCGACGTCCAGGTCGGGCACCCCGATGGCCTCGCGGATCTGCGCCACGCAGCGCTCCTCCGTGAAGTCCTCCAGGGTTTCGCCGGTCTCCGGGTGCCAGGGGGCGTGGAAGACCCACTGGGTCTCGTTGTCGACCGGCAGGAGGGCGCCGTCCGCTCCGGGGCGCATCAGGTAGCAGACGATGAAGCGCAGGTCACCGAGGAGACCGGCGAGGTTCTCGGACCGGAAGACGATGCTGACGTTGTGGAACAGCTCGCCGTTGCCGCTCTGGCGGATGCCGAGGGCCTCCCGGACGGGGCTGCGCGGCCCGTCCGCGGCGATCAGGTAGTCCGCCCGGACGGTGAGGTGCTCACCGGTCTCACGGTTCTTGACCAGGGCGGTCACTCCGGTGGCGTCCTGGTCGAAACTCATCAGTTCGGTGGAGAAGCGCACGTCGGCGCCCTGTGCGCGGCTCTGGGCGGCGAGGACCGGCTCGATGTTGTTCTGGCTGCACAGGCACCAGCCGGTCGGACTGAAGCGGGCGAGGGCCCCTGAGGGGTCGACCGCCTTGATCAGCCACTTGTGCTCTCCGCCGATCAGCGCGTGGGTCTGCAGGATTCCCTGGTTGGCCTCCAGCGCGGAGGCCTCCTTGCGGATGGCGGGCTCGGCGCCCGCCGTCCGGAACAGTTCCATCGTGCGTGCGTTGATGCCTCGTCCACGGGGGTGGACGGAGGTACCGGAGTGCTTCTCGACCAGCAGGTGCCTGATGCCGTGACGGCTCAGGAAAAGCGAGGTGGACAGGCCCACGAGGGAGCCGCCCACGACGAGGACCGGTACGCGAACATCGGCATGCTCTTCCATCAGCTGCGGGCTCCTGTTTCGTCTTGGGGGCAGTGGTCGCCTTATGCCCCCGATGAGCCCCGATGCCCTGGTGATTCGCCGGTTGTCACCCGCTTGATCCGGAGATGTAGCGATCCGTACCCGGGCGGATGACGATGAGCGACAGCGGTGGCCCCCGGCCCCGCCGTCCCCGATCGCGCGGGGCGCCGGTCCCATCGACCCGGGAGGTTGCCGCCGATGACGCACGTGAGCGCGTTCGCGTCGGACTCCGGGCCCTCACGAAGGAGTGAGCAGATGACAACCACACTGTCCGAACGGGTGTCGCAGTCGGCCTTCGACGGCTCCATGCTCCGGGTCGTCCTGCTGATGGACCTGCACGAAGGGGTCCAGCAGGAGTTCTTCGAGGCGTACGAGCAGCTGCGGCACGACATCGCCTCGGTCCCCGGCCACCTCGGCGACCAGCTCTGCCAGTCGTTCGAGAACCCCGAGCAGTGGCTGATCACCAGCGAGTGGGAGAGCGCCCCGCAGTACCTCGCCTGGGTGAACAGCGAGGAACACACCGAGCAGGTCCGTCCGCTGGGCGCCTGCGTACGGACGATGCGGCCGATGCAGTTCACCGTCCTGAAGGAGACCGGCCGGCGCTACGAGGCCCCCGCGAAGGGCTTCGGCGGCCGTTTGCAGACCACGCCCCGGCTGGGCGCGGGCGTCGTGCGCCACGCGCTGACCTTCACGGTGAAGCCGGGTACCGAGGCGAAGGTCGCCGAGATCCTGTCCTCCTACTCCTCGCCGGCCGCTCAGGTCGACGAGCACACCCGGCTGCTGCGCACCTCCCTGTTCATGTACGGCAACCGGGTGGTCCGGGCGGTGGAGGTGCAGGGCGACCTGACGGCGGCCCTGCGCCACGTGGCGAAGCAGCCCGAGATCCGGGCCGTCGAGCAGCAGATGGACCCGTACCTGGAGCAGGAGCGGGACCTGACCGACCCGGAGTCGGCCCGGATGTTCTTCATGCGGGCGGCCCTGCCGGCCGTCCACCACGTGGCCGCGACGCGGCGGGAGCCGCAGGATGTGCGCAGGCACGCTCTCTTCTACCCCGCCAAGGCGGGCTGTGGTCCGCTGCTGGCCCGCTTCCTGGCCCGGCAGGACGAGGCCGCCGCGCAACGTCCCACCAGCCCCGTGGTGAGCAGCAGCGTCTTCCAGCGCGACGACGTCGTCGTTCGGCTCCTGGACGTCGCCGGTCCGTCGGACGGCCTGTTCGCGGCCGGTTTCGGCATCGACGGGCCCCGCAAGGCCGCGGTGCTCCGGCGCCTGCTGGCCGGCGAGCCCGGCGCCGGGCCGGACGGCGCTCCCCACCCCATGGACCTGATCACCGACCGTCGGGCTCCGGCGCAGTCCTGATCCGGACGGGCCGCGGCGTCCACCGGCGCGGCCCCGAGCAGTAGTCCCACCACCACCGGCAGCCCACGTTCAGGCTCCGCACCGCCAGGAGGAAGTCAGTCATGACGCAACATCACCCGCGCATCGTCGATCTGAGCGAGACGCAGCCCAACACCAGGCGCGGAGGTGACCTGCGCGCCGTGCTCACGCCGACCTCGGTGGGTTCGACGAGCGGATTCATGGGGCTGGCCCTGATCGCCCCCGGTGAGTCGATCGCCGAGCACTACCACCCGTACTCCGAGGAGTTCGTGTTCGTGGTGAGCGGCTCCCTGGAGGTCGACCTCGACGGGGAACCGCACCCGCTGCGCGCCGACCAGGGGCTCCTGGTCCCGCTGAACGTGCGGCACCGCTTCCGCAACGTCGGCAGCACCGAGGCCCGGATGGTGTTCCACCTCGGCCCGCTCGCGCCGCGCCCGGAGCTGGGGCACGTGGACACCGAGGAGGCCCCGAACCCGCAGGGCACCGCGTGGGCCGAGCGCCCGCCCGAGCGTACGGGCGTGGTCTCTTGACCCGCCGGAGGGTTGTCGTCACGGGCGTCGGAGTCGTGGCGCCCGGCGGGATCGGCACCGCCGCGTTCTGGGATCTGCTGTCCAACGGCCGTACGGCGACGCGGGGCATCACCCTCTTCGATCCGGCCGGGTTCCGCTCCCGGATAGCCGCCGAGGTCGACTTCGAGCCGACCGCACACGGCCTGGGCCCCGATGACGCGGCCCGGGCGGACCGGTACATCCAGTTCGCGCTGGTCGCCGCCCGTGAGGCGATGGCCGACGCGGGACTGACCCTCGACGGCGAGGACGCGTGGCGCACCGGGGTCTCCCTGGGCACCGCGGTGGGCGGGACCACCCGTCTGGAGCACGACTACGTCGCCGTCAGCCAGAAGGGCGACTGGTGGGACGTGGACCACCGGCTCGCCTCGCCGTTCCTGCACCGCGCGTTCACCCCCGCCACGCTCGCTTCGGCGGTGGCGGAACAGACCGGGGCGCGCGGGCCGGTGCAGACGGTCTCCACCGGCTGCACGTCCGGGCTCGACGCCATCGGGTACGCCGTGCACGCCATCCAGGACGGCCGGATGGACGTCTGTGTCGCCGGCGCCTCGGACTCCCCCGTCTCCCCGATCACCGTGGCCTGCTTCGACGCGATCAAGGCGACCTCGGCGAACAACGACGACCCGGCGCACGCGTCGCGGCCGTTCGACGCGGACCGGGACGGTTTCGTGCTCGGTGAGGGCGGCGCGATATTGGTGCTGGAGGAGTGGGAGCACGCCCGGGCCCGCGGTGCGACCGTGTACTGCGAGGTCGGTGGTTACGCCACCTTCGGCAACGCCCACCACATGACGGGGCTGACCCCGGAGGGCCTGGAGATGGCCCGGGCGATCCGGACGGCCCTGGACCAGGCCGAGGTCGACTCCGCGGACATCGACTACGTCAACGCGCACGGTTCCGGCACCAAGCAGAACGACCGGCACGAGACGGCGGCCGTCAAGCGGGTCCTGGGCGGGCACGCCTACGAGACCCCGATGAGCTCCATCAAGTCGATGGTGGGGCACTCCCTGGGCGCGATCGGCGCGATCGAACTCGCGGCCTGCGTCCTGGCCATGACCCACCACGTGGTGCCGCCGACGGCGAACTACGAGACCCCGGATCCGGAGTGCGATCTGGACTACGTGCCGCGCACGGCCCGCAACCACACCCTGCGCAACGTGCTGTCGGTCGGCAGCGGCTTCGGCGGCTTCCAGTCCGCCGTAGTCCTGACCCAGCCCAAGGAGGTGCGCGCGTGAACAGCCGTACTGCCACAGCCGGCCCGTCGGTGGTCGTGACGGGCATCGGAGTCGTCGCGCCCAACGGCGTCGGCGCCGATGCCTTCTGGAAGGCGACCCAGGCGGGCGTCAGCGTCCTGGACCGGGTGACCCGGCAGGGGTGCGAGCACCTGCCGCTGCGGGTCGCCGGCGAGGTACGGGGCTTCGAGCCGGGCGCGCTCGTCGAGGACCGGTTCCTGGTGCAGACCGACCGGTTCAGTCACTACGCCCTGGCCGCGGCCGACCTCGCCCTGGAGCACGCCCGGCTCGGCCGGGCCGACTACGAGGACGATCCGTACGCGGTGGGTGTCGTCACCGCCGCGGGTTCGGGCGGTGGCGAGTTCGGGCAGCGGGAGCTGCAACGGCTGTGGGGGCGGGGCCCCCGCTTCGTCGGCCCGTACCAGTCCATCGCCTGGTTCTACGCGGCCAGCACCGGTCAGGTATCGATCCGGCGCGGGTTCAAGGGTCCGTGCGGGGTCGTCGCCTCCGACGAGGCGGGCGGGCTCGACGCGTTCGCCCATGCCGCCCGGCAGATCCGTCGGGGCAGCAGGGCGATGCTGGTCGGCGCCACGGAGGCGCCGCTCGCCCCGTACTCGATGGTGTGCCAGCTCGGGTATCCGGGCCTCAGCACCCGGGAGGAGCCGGAGCGCGCCTACCGCCCCTTCACCTCGAAGGCGTGCGGCTTCGCCCCGGCCGAGGGCGGCGCGATGTTCGTCGTCGAGGAGGCGGCCGCGGCCGCCGCCCGGGGCGCGACGGTGCGGGCCGTACTGGCCGGCCATGCCGCGACCTTCACCGGGCCGGGCCGCTGGGAGGAGTCCGCCGAGGGCCTCTCCCACGCGATCCGCGGCGCGCTGGCCGAGGCCGGCGTGGCTCCCGAGGAGGTGGACGTCGTCTTCGCGGACGCCCTCGGCACGCCGGAGGCGGACGCCGCCGAGGTGCGGGCGATCCACGACGCGCTCGGCGCCCACGGGGCCCGGGTGGCCGTGACCGCCCCCAAGACCGGTACCGGACGGGCCTACTGCGCGGCCGGCACCCTCGACGTCGCCGCGGCCGTGATGGCCCTGGAGCACGGCGTCGTACCCCCCACGCCGAACGTCTTCGAGGTCTGCCACGACCTCGACGTCGTGACCGGCGGCGCCCGGGTCGCGCCCGTGCGGACCGCGCTCGTACTGAGCCGGGGCCTCATGGGTTCGAACGCGGCGGTCGTCCTCCGCAAAGGGCCCGAATCGCGCGTGTAGGGATCGGGACCCGCTCGTCAGGGCCGCGGCGTCATCGGCGCGGCACTCCGGAAGCAGGAAAGAGAGAAGGCACCCATGTCCGACCGACTGACCATGGAAGAGCTCGCGGCCCTGATGAAGACCGCGGGCATCACCGTCGACCCCTCCGAGATGCGGAGCCGTCCGGAGTCGCGGTTCGACGAGTACGGACTCGACTCGCTGGGCCTGCTCGGCATCGTCGGCGAGCTGGAGAACCGGCGTGGTCGGGCGCTGCCCACCGACGCCGACCGCTGCAAGAGCCCCCACGAGTTCCTCGACCTCGTGAACAACAGCCTCATGACTGGAGCCTGACATGCCTGGACACACCGACAACGAGATCCACGTGGACGCGCCCGTCGACGTCGTGTGGGACGTGACGAACGACCTGCCGAACTGGCCGGAGCTGTTCAGCGAGTACGCCTCGATCGAGATCCTGGAGAAGGAGGGGAACACCACCCGGTTCCGCCTCGCCATGCACCCCGACGAGAACGGCGTGGTGTGGAGCTGGGTCTCCGAGCGCACCGTGGACCGCGCGGGCCTGACCGTGAAGGCCCGCCGGGTGGAGACCGGGCCGTTCGCCCACATGAACATCCACTGGGAGTACGGCGAGGTGGCGGGCGGCGGGACCCGGATGCGCTGGGTGCAGGACTTCGCGATGAAGCCCGACGCCCCCATCGACGACGAGGGCATGACCAAGCGGATCAACCACAACTCCCGGATCCAGATGGAACTCATCCGGGACAAGATCGAGAAGGGGCGGCGCGCCGCGCGCACCCCGGTCGCCGAGCGGCGCTGAGCCGGCGGCGGCGCCCCTCGGCGTCGCACCCGGCTCGGCTCGTCCACCCGCACTCCACCTCTCCTCACCCGAGACGAAAGGCAACCTCCCGATGCACCAAGCCCTCATCGTGGCCCGCATGGCGCCCGGTTCGGCACCCGACATCGCCGGCCTGTTCGCCGCCTCGGACGCGGGCGAACTCCCCCGGTTGGTGGGGGTCAAGCGCCGCAGCCTGTTCCAGTTCGGGGACGTGTACCTGCACCTGATCGAGTCCGAGACGGATCCCGGTCCGGCCATCGCCCAGGTCGTCGAGCACCCGGAGTTCCGCGATCTCAGCGACCGGCTCTCGACGTTCATCAGTCCGCACGACCCGCAGACCTGGCGGGGCCCCAAGGACGCGATGGCGCACCGGTTCTACCGCTGGGAGCGGGACGCCGGAAGGTAGTCCGTACGGGTGCCCTTGCCGCCGCCGGAGTGTTCGGGCGGCCTGGGCACCCAGGACCGCGGCTTGGTTCACCGCTCGTGACCGGAGAGATTCGGCAGGTAGTTTTTGCGTGAATACCTGACTGAATTCCCGTCAACAAGATTCCGCCTCATATCTCGATTTGATAACGACATCCCTTTATTGGCCTGGACCATTCGGGCGCAACGCGCGTAACTCTCATGTTTTGTAAGCAAGTTGACTGTTCATCAGATTCAACCACAAGGTAACGGATAGATTTCTCGGGCCCCATTCCCGTTTGTCCGAATTCTTCTCGGCGTCCTTCTGGCAAGCTTCCGCGCACCCACCCCCCTCACATCGATTTGAGGTGCGCATGACAGCCAGACGCGCGGGCGGCCGACGCCGCAGACCCCGTGAGGACCGGCGAGGACCCCGGCGGCTCATACTCGTCACCGCCGCCGTTGCCGCGGCGGCGGTGATCGCGGGAGGCCTCGCCTACTCCGGGTTCGGCGACCAGGCCGAAGCGGTCCCGCCCGCCATGGCCGCGGGACCCGGCACGGACTCCCCCGAGCCGGCCTCGGCGCCCGCCCGGGACGCGGACCCCGCCCCCATCAAGGCCAAGCCCGCGAACGAGGGCACCCGCGGAATGGTCTACGACGGCCTGGAAGCGGCGCCCAAGGGCGACAGTTGCGCCGGCGTCTACCGCACGGACGCCGGCCACTGCACCCACGGCCCCGACGCCCCTCCCGGCGGCGTCGACATCAAGAAGGACATCCCGCCCGCGGTCAAGGCGAAGGCCCCGGCCGCCGACCCCGCCGCCCCCGCGGCGGGCGACCCGGCCGCCACGGAAGGCGGCGGGCGTCCTCAGGACGCGCCCGCGGCAGCCGACGCCGGCAGCGCCCAGGCCGCCGCGGCGCCCGCGCCGCCGGCCGCCGGAAGCCAGGCGGTCGCCGCCGGCCCGGCCGGTCAGACCGTCCAGTGCGACGGCGACGGAACCACCGGCAACCGCGTGCAGGTCGTGTACGTCCACGCCCCGGGCCAGGACAGGTACGCCGAGTACCTCGCCTCGTTCCGCAAGTGGGCCGCCGACGCCGACGTCATCTACTCGGCCAGCGCCAAGGAGACCGGCGGTGTCCGTCACATCCGCTACGTGACGGCCGCCGACTGCACGCCTTCGGTGCTCAGCATCGAACTGCCGCAGTCCGCACTCGCGGAGTTCAGCGCGACGAACAAGGCGCTCGCCGCCAAGGGGTTGGACCGCCGCGACCGCAAGTACATGATCTTCGCTGACGCCAAGATCTACTGCGGCATCGGCACCTTCGCCGGTGACGAGCGTCCCGGCCAGAACAACCTGAGCAACTTCGGCCCGTCCTACGGGCGCACCGACTCGGGCTGCTGGGGCGGCCACACGGCCGCCCACGAACTGGGCCACAACCTGGGCGCGGTCAACAACAGCGCCCCGAACACCAGCCGCGGCGCGCACTGCACGGACGAGTGGGACGTCATGTGCTACTCGGACACGCCGTACTACCCCAAGATGCGCAACGTCTGCACCAACCAGGCGGCCGAGAACATCCTGGACTGCAACCACGACGACTACTTCCACACCAGTCCGAAGGCGGGCAGCTACCTCGCCACGCACTGGAACATCGCGGACAACCAGTTTCTGATGCGCGCGGCAGGAGGCGGGGGCGGCGGCACGGACCCCGGTCCGAACCCGACGCCGACGCCGACCGGCAAGCCCACCCCGACGCCGAAGCCGACACCGACCCCCACGCCGACCGGGAAGCCGACCGGCGGACCGACCGTGACGGCCGGCCAGATCCAGCCGGACTCGGTGGTGCTGAGCTGGCCGAGGACCGAGGGCGCGGCCTGGTACCAGGTCATGCTGAACGGCAAACACCTCACCTGGGTCCAGTCGACGTCCCTGCGCGTGTACAACCTGCGTCCGGGCACGGCGTACACGGCCGCGGTGTCGGTCCGTGACAACGCCGGTCGGGACAGCGGAGCCGGCAAGGCCGCATCGTTCCGCACGGCGGACAAGAACGGTGGCGCCACCACCCCGGGCACCCGCTACGTGCTCGGCAACGGCAGCACCGGCATGGCCGCCGAGCTGTGGGGCGGCCGGACCGCGGACGGCACCGTCCTCGTCGCCGGGCGCAACAACGGTTACGCGCAGCAGCAGTGGTTCTTCGACGACGCGGGTGACGGACTGGTCCGCATCCGGTCGGCGGTCTCCGGCAAGTGCCTGCAGCCGGGCGGCGCGCCCGCCGCCGGCATGTGGGTCGCGCAGCAGCCCTGCGGGAGCGCCGGCGCGCAGCGCTGGAAGGTCTCCACCCGCGACGGCGCGGTGACGGTCTCCGATCCGAGCGGCGGCTTCGCGCTCGCCGTGAGCAACCGCCCCTACTACGGGGACTGGCTGCTCGAACTCCAGCGCGCGGACGGCCGTCCGGCGCAGGTCTGGACGGCCCGCAAGGCCGCCTGACCCTTTCCTGAACGGGCGGGCGGCCGTACTCCCCTGCGGCCGCCCGCCGCCTCCCCACGCCTCACCTCCCCCACGTCCCCCTCACCCTCCCCCCACACGTTCCGCTCCCCTCCCGCTCTCCTCATCACCTGGAGCACCGTGCCGATGCGACTGCGCGCCGCCGTTTCCCCGACCCTGGCCGGACTCGGCCTCGTCCTGCTGGCCCTCGTTCAGGGCGTGGCCCTCGCCGGACCCGCCCACGCCCACGGCGACACCCTGAAGGTGGTGGTCACGGGACAACGCGACGGCCACGTCACCGCGGACGTCACCTGGGAGAACGACGGGGACCCGGTCGACGAGCAGGTCGCCGCCACCGTGAACTCGGTCAGCGCCGACGGCACCCGTACCGAAGGACCCTGGCGGCTGGTCCGCGATCCCGGCAGGCCCGCCGGCTGGACGACGGCCGAGTCGCTCCCGCCCGGTACCTGGACGGTCAGCGTCGACACGGGCTTCCCCGGCCTCGGTCACGGCACGGCGGAGGTCGGCGTGCCGGTCGTCGACCCGGCGCCCTCGACCGCGGCGTCCGCACCCGCGCCGACCTCGGTGCCGGCCTCCGTGCCCGCTCCGGCGGTCGCCCGGTCGGCCGCGCCCGCGTCCCCCGGACCGTCCGCGCCGGCTCCCACGGCCGCGGAGTCCGACTCCGCCGGTGACAACACCGGCTGGTGGACCACGGCCGGCGTCGCCGGCATCGCCCTGGCCGGGGCCGCGGCCGGAGTCCTGCTGCGCCGCCGACGTCGCTCGCTGCGCTGACGGAGTGTCTGCGACGCCGCCGCCCGCGGGCCTTGCATGGTGGTCCCGGCGGCGGCCGCCGGCCCGGCGGTCGCATCGACGCGACACGGCTGAGGACGGCGTATGAAGGCAACCGATGTACTCGCGGACGGCTTCGGGCGGGTCCGCGAAGTGGTGCACGAGGTGGTCGAGGGACTCTCCGCAGAGGAACTCAACGCCCTGCTCGACCCGGAGGCGAACTCGATCAGCTGGTTGGTCTGGCACCTGACCCGGGTCCAGGACGACCACCTGGCGGATGCGGCGGGCACCGACCAGGTGTGGTCCGCCGGGGGCTGGGCCGACCGGTTCGCACTCGACCTGCCCGCCGACGCCACGGGCTACGGGCACGGCCCGCGGGAGGTGGCGGCCGTCCGGGTGGACACCGGTGAGCTGCTGCTCGGCTACCACGACGCCGTCCACGAGCGGACCCTGGGCCACCTGCGCGGCCTCGCCGCGGCCGATCTGGACCGGGTCGTCGACGACCGTTGGGACCCGCCGGTCACCCTGGCCGTCCGGCTGGTCAGCGTCCTTTCCGACGACCTCCAGCACGCGGGCCAGGCCGCCTTCGTCCGCGGCGCCCTTCGACGCCGCTGACCCCTGCGGGCCCGGCACCACCGCGGGCGTGCCCCGACGACCCGCCCTTCGGGTCCGCACCCGCTCGCCTCACCTCCGCTCCGCGGCCCGCCCTCCCGGCCGGCCGGCCGGCCGCCACGAGGACGCCGGTGGTGGTGCGGCGCCCACCACCGGTCACGGATCGGACCGGCCCGCGTGGACGCGGCCGGAGCCGGCGGTGAGGTCCAGGGAGTTCGGGGACGCCCGATCGGTCAGGGCCTCGTCGGTCTCGCACCGTCCGGCACCGCTGCGGCACTCGACGCGGAACCGGGAGGCCGGCGGGACCGTGATGTCCAGGCGCCCGGAGCCCGCGTGCCCGGTGACCCGCTCCGGCGGGGTCAGGAACTCGACCTCCCCGCGCCCGGAACCCGTACGGATCTCCGCCCGCGCGGAGCCCAACCCGGTGGCGCGCAGGACGCCCGAACCGATGGCGGCGCGCAGGGGGCCGCGGAGCCCGGCCAGGGTGAGGGCACCGGAGGTGACCTCGGCGTCGACGGCGCCGTCCAGGCCGCTGAGGGAGACCCGGCCGGACCCGGCCGACACCTTGACGGGTGCGTCCCGGGGGACGGTGACGCGCAGGTCCACCGAGCAGCCGGCGTCCTGCCGCCCGCCCGTGCAGCGCGGGGTCAACCGCAGGGTGCCGCCGAGCAGGCTCTCCTCGACGGTCGGGGCCTTCCACGCGGAGGTGGTCCGGGCCTCGTAGCCCACCTCACGGTTTCCGGCCGGGGTGACGCTGACGTCCGCGCCACCGCCGAGGATCTCGACCGCCGACACCGGCCGGCCCTCGCTGCCGCCGAACACCGTGGCCGAGCGCACGCCCGCGCGCGCCGGCAGTTGCCGAGCCACCGCGGCCACCACGAGGGCGGCGCACAACGCCGAGGCGGTGAGCCAGGCGAGCCGCTGCACGGAACGGTCCTGCCCGGGGCGCGCGGTGTGCGGGTCCCTCACGCCGTGCCGTCCAGGAAACGGAGCACCGCGAGGACCCGGCGGTGTGCCTCCCCGGCGGGCGGCAGGTCGAGCTTGGTGAAGATGTTGTTGATGTGCTTGGCGACCGCGCTCTCGCTCACGAAGAGACCGGCCGCGATGCCCGCGTTGGAGCGGCCCTCCGCCATCAGCGCGAGGACCTCCCGCTCGCGCGGCGTCAGCCGCTCCAACGGGTCCGGGCCCCCGCGGCGCAACAGGAGCTGCGCGACGACCTGCGGGTCGAGGGCGGTGCCGCCAGCCGCGACGCGGCGCAGGGCGTCGACGAACTCCTCCACGTCGGCGACGCGTTGTTTGAGGAGGTAGCCGATGCCCGCGCCGCTCGGCACGGCCAGCAGGTCGGCGGCGTAGCGCTCCTCGACGTACTGGGAGAGCAGCAGGACGGCCGTACGGGGGCTCAGGGCCCGGATCATCAGAGCGGCGCGGACGCCCTCGTCCGTGAAGGCGGGCGGCATCCGGACGTCGATCAGGGCGAGGTCGGGCCGGTGTTCCTCCACGGCGGCGAGCAGCCCTTCGGCGTCGCCGGTCTCGGCGGCCACCTCGAATCCGGCCATTTCGAGGACTTTGACCAGCCCTATGCGCAGGAGGACGGAGTCCTCGGCGATCACGGCCCGCACGGCAGCTCCACGGTGATGACGGTAGGACCCCCGAGGGGGCTGTTGATCGACAGCGTTCCGTCGACCGACCCTACGCGTTTGCGCAGGCCGACCAGTCCGGTGCCGCCGGCCGGGTCCGCACCACCGACACCGTCGTCCGTGACGACCACCCGCAGCAGGTCGCGCCGGGGGCCGGGAACGGAGGTGACATGGACGGAACAGCGCTCGGCGCGCGCGTGTTTGGCGACGTTGGCGAGCGCCTCGGAGACCACGAAGTAGGCGACCGCCTCCACGGTTGGCCCGGGCCGGCGGGGCAGTTCCACGGTCAGGGCGACGGGCAGCGGGGCGCGCGCGGCGATGCCGGACAGCGCCGCGTCGAGGCCGCGGTCCTCCAGCACGGCCGGATGAAGGCCCCGTACCAGGTCGTTGAGTTCCTCGATGGCTTCCTTGGCCTCGCGGTGCGCCTCGTCGATGACGGCGTGCGCCTCGGGCGGCAGATCACGCAGGGTGGCGCGGGCGATGCCGAGGTTCATCGCGAGGGAGACCAGGCGCTGTTGGGCCCCGTCGTGCAAGTCCCTTTCGATGCGGCGGCGTTCGAGGTCGGCGGCGTCCAGCACACCGGCCCGGCTCTCGGCCAGGTCCTCCACGCGGCGTTGCAACTCACGGGCCCGGTTGGGGCCGAGGAGAGCCGTCGCGGCGGCGGCGTCCAACCGGGTCGTCAGGGCGGCGGCCCACGGCGTGACCAGCAGGGACAGCAGGCCGGTCGCGGTGATCAGGTCGTAGTACGGGGATGCCCCGGAGCCGCGTATCCATCCGTCGGCGGGGAACAGCCACTCCCACGCGTACACGGTGCTCGCCACGACGCCGACGGTCCAGCCGAGGACGACCAGCGCGCCCGCGGCGGCGGCGGCCGGGGCGATCAGCAGGTGGTACCCGTACTGGCGCCACGTCGCCTCGGAACGCAGCCGCTCGCCCGCACCACGGGCGGAGTTCCAGGGGTGCTCCCGCACGACGGGCGGGACGTCCAGGTCGAGCAGGGTCCGCAGTCGGTTGCGTTGGAGGCGCGTCAGCAACGGGCGGCAGGCAAGGGCGAGGAGCAACGGGAGAGGGGTGCGGGCCGGGGTCGCGATCATGGCCACGAGGCCGAGGACGACGGGTAGCGCGGCCGGGACAGCCGCGGCGGCGAAGGCCGTGTTGCGCCGGGCCCACGCCGACCAGGGGGCGTACGCCGCGAGCAAGGTGTACGCGCGTCCCGGCGCGCCGCGAAGTGCCATGGTCAGAACGGTAATCGGCCCGGTGGGGGGTGTTTCCACCACCCTGGCACCCGGGCGGGGGTGTACCTGGCACCACCCCCGAACGGGATCCGTACGCCAGTGATCTTCGCGGGGCGCGGAACCAGAGTGGTGGTGTGCCCGGGGGACGGTCCGCCGGGCAGGAAGGAGACCACGGCCATGGCCCTCGTCACCCCGCAGTTCCCGGCCCGCCCGCAGGCCGGGTCCACCCTCCGGCGGACGGCGGCGAAGCCGCTCGGGGCGGACCGGCGCACCCGGCGGCTCGCCACGGTGCTCACCGGCGCGGGGCTGGCGCTGCTGCCCTGGATGGTGGCGCCGGCACGAACCGTGCCGCACACCGCGCAGGTGTCGAACTGGTCCACAGCGTGGATCGGCCTCGACGCGGCGTTGGCGGCCGGGCTGACGGCGACGGGGCTGCTGCTGCGCAAGGGGGACCGGCGGGTGTCGCCGGTGGCGGCGGCGACGGCCGCGCTGCTGGCGATGGACGCCTGGTTCGACGTCACGACCTCGGCGGGTACGGGCGGCCAGGGCGCGGCCCTGGCCCTCGCGGTCGGGGCGGAACTGCCACTGGCGGTGGCCTGCGCGGTGGTGGCCGCGCGGCGCACCGCCTGACGGACCACCCAGGGGCCGGGGCCCGGGTGGTGACTACTCGATGACGAGCTCGACGGGGATGTTGCCGCGGGTGGCCTTGGAGTAGGGGCAGACCTCGTGCGCCTGCTTGACCAGCAGGGCGCCGGTCTCGCCCGCCAGGGCCTCGGGGAGCTCGATGCGCAGGGTGACGGCCAGCGCGAAGCCGCTGTCGTCCTGGCCGATGGAGGTCTCCGCCGTGACGGAGATGTCGCCGGTGTCGACCTTCGCCTGACGGCCGACCAGGCCGAGGGCGCTGGCGAAGCACGCGGCGTACCCGGCGGCGAACAGCTGCTCGGGGTTGGTGCCCTGTCCGTTGCCGCCGAGCGCCGGCGGCATGGCGAGCGCGAGGTCGATCTGCCCGTCGGAGCTGACGGCGCGGCCCTCGCGGCCGTTGGCGGTGGCGACGGCGGTGTACAGCGCGTTCATCGGGAGGTCCTTTCACAGGGGCGGGGTCGGCGACCGACCCTCGACCACAACTAGAGCACACAATTAAATTGTGCACAACTCAATCGCTCGCGAGGGGCCCTCCGGTACACTGGCCCCCATGACCGAGCAGCCCGCCGACGCCCTCCGCCTCCCGGACGTCTTCGACCAGCACGTCCACGACCAGGGCGTCCTCGATCAGGACTTCCTCCGGCTGGACGGGCAGATCTGCTTCGCGCTCAACGCCGCGAGCCGCGCCTTCGGCGGGCTCTACCGGGTGGTCCTGAAGGATCTGGGGCTGACCTACCCGCAGTACTTGGTGATGCTCGTGCTCTGGGAGCACGGCAGGATGCCGGTCAAGCAGCTCGGACAGCACCTGCGCCTCGATTCGGGCACGCTGTCACCGCTGCTCAAGCGGCTGGAGGCGGCCGGCCTGGTCCGGCGCGAGCGCAGCAGCGAGGACGAACGGTCGGTGCACGCGGTCCTCACGGACGAGGGCGCCGCACTGCGGGCGCGCGCCGTGGAGGTGCCCCGCCGGATCGCGGCGGCCACCGGGTTCGAGCTGGCCGAGATCCGCGATCTCCAGACGCGCCTGGGCCGTCTGACGGCCGCCCTCGACGCCGCGGCGCCGCAGGACTGAGCACCGCCACGAACGCGGCACCGATCACCGGCACGGACGCGGGACCGATCACCGGCACGAGGGGTGGACCGAGCGCCGACCCGGCCGCCGGATCGAGCACCCGACCCGGCACGGAGCCACCCCGAGGCCGGGTCGCGGGCGTCGCTCAGGCTCCGGAGTCGCGCTCCAGGGTGGGGCGCAGCCGCTCCAGCAGGGCGTAGAGGGTCGCACTCTCGTCGGCGTCCAGCTCGTCGAGGGCGCCGTGCGTGGCCTGCATCTCCTCGCGGACCCGGCGGATGACGTCACGGCCGGCCTCGGTCGCGGCGACGTTCTTCACGCGCCGGTCGGCCGGGGAAGGCTCGCGCCGCACCAGGTCACGGGCTTCCAGCCGGTCGACGATCCCGGTGACGTTCGAGGCGTCGCAGACCAGCAGCGCGGCGAGCCCCCGCATCGGGACGGGCCCCTCCAGC
The DNA here is from genome assembly GCF_055595445.1 of Streptomyces sp. NPDC040432. Taxonomy (NCBI): domain Bacteria; kingdom Bacillati; phylum Actinomycetota; class Actinomycetes; order Kitasatosporales; family Streptomycetaceae; genus Streptomyces; species Streptomyces sp. NPDC040432. The sequence continues at coordinate 266,754 of NZ_JBVIVP010000001.1, forward strand.
TGGGCCAGGACCTTGGCCTGCGTGGAGGTGAGGCCGTGACGCGCGGCCGCGGCCGCGAAGTCCCGCCATTGGGCGGTGCCGATCGCGGCGAGCAGTTCCAGCAGCTGGAGCTTGGTGGGCCGGGGCGCGGCGGTGGTGCTCATACGTCCGGAGCCTACTCAGAATCGTTGACATTATCAACCTTTTACTTGACCTCCTTAACTATCGATGTCTACCTTCGACGAAGTACTTGATGACATCAAACATCTTCGTCCTGAAGTAGGTCCTCCCCCTCATGAGCTCCACCGCATCCGCCCCCGCCGAAGCGAGGAACAGGAACGAGACGGTCATCGTCTTCGCCCTGAGCCTGGCAGCCATGGTCGTGTCGATGATGCAGACCCTGCCCGTCCCGATCCTGGGCCTGATCCGCAACGACCTCGGCACCTCGACCGCCAACGTCAGCTGGGTGACCACGGCCACCCTGCTCTCCGCCGCCGTCTTCACCCCGCTGCTCGGCCGCTTCGGCGACCAGCACGGCAAGAAGCCCACCCTGGTCGCCGTCCTCGGCGTCATGGTCGCGGGATCCGTCGTGGCCGCCCTCGCGACCTCGCTGCCGCTCCTGATCCTGGGACGCGTCCTCCAGGGCGCCGCGACCGCGATCTTCCCGCTGGCCCTGTCGGTGCTGCGGGAGGAGGTCCGTCCGCAGAAGCTGCCGGGGGCCATGGCGCTGGTCAGCGGCACGCTCGCATTCGGCAGCGGGCTGGCGCTCGTCGCCACCGGCCTGTTGACCTCGGGCGCCGACGCGGACTACCGCAACGCCTTCTGGATGGCCACCGGGTTCGCGACGCTGGCCCTGCTCGCCGTCGTCGTCCTCGTACCCGCCACCCGCCACAAGACCGGCGGTCGCACCGACTTCCTGGGCGCGCTGACCCTGGGCATCGCCCTGCTGCTGCTCCTGCTGCCCATCTCCCAGGGCCACGAGTGGGGTTGGGCCTCGGGCCGGACGCTGGGCAGCTTCGCCGGCGCCGCGGTGATGACCGCCGTATGGGTACTGACCGAGCTCAAGGTGCGCGAACCGCTCGTGGACATGCGGATGTTCGTCCACCGCCCGGTGCTGATGGCCAACCTCGCCGGCATCCTCGTCGGCTTCGGCATGTTCGCGAACTTCCTGGGCGTCTCCTACCTCGTGCAGATGCCGAAGGCGCTGACCGGCTACGGATTCGACGCGTCCATCCTGCGCGCCTCGGTCCAGTTCCTGCTGCCCGGCGCGATCGTCTCGCTGCTGGCCTCGCCCATCGGCGGGCAGCTGGTGCGCCACCGCGGGCCGCGCGTCGCGCTCGGCCTGGCGGCCGCACTCGGCGCCGCCGGCTTCGGCTGGCTCGCCCTAGACCACGGCCACAGCGCCTCGGTGATCGGCGCCGGTCTGGTCGTCGGCGCGGCCGTCAGCTTCGGCTACGCGGCGATGCCCGCCGTGATCATGGCGAGCGTCCCGCACCACCAGAGCGGCATCGCCAACGGCATCAACTCGATCTCGCGTTCCACCGGCAGCGCGATCGGCAGTGCCATCGTGACCACGATCCTGGCCTCGCAGACGATCGAGCACCTCCCGCCGGGCGTCCCCGCACTGCCCGCGGAGTCCGGCTTCACGCTCACCTTCGGGATCGGAGCCGTCGCGTTCGCGCTGGTGGCCCTGATCAGTTGGCTCGGCCTGCGCGGCGGGCAGGAACCGCGCGTGACCGCCGCCGCGGGAGCGGCCCCCGCCGCCGCCCCCGTCAAGGCGACCGCCGAGGCCGTCTGAGCGCGACGCGCACCCCTTTGGACGCCGCCCCCGGTCACCGGACCGGGGGCGGCGTCCTCATGTCACCGCGCCTCCTTGAACTCCACCGGCCCCAGGTCCATCCGGAACACGCCGTCGGCGTACAGCATCGGACGGTTCTCGACGTTGGCCCCGCTGTACGTCTCCGCCTGGTTGATCGTCACGCCGTCGGGACGGGTGAAGTCCACGAGGGCGATGGCCGCCCAGTAGGCGTTCTCCTGGTCCGAGAACAACGGGACCACCACCGTCGAGCCCCGTCCGTCGGTCACCACGGCCTTCGCACCGAAGCTCTTGAAACTGCCGGTGCCGTTGTCGAGCGCGCTGTACGCGCAGATCAGCACGTATCCGTGCCTGTCCGGCCGGTGGATGCGGATCATCTCGCGGCCCGGCGCCCCGGCATCCCCGTCGAGCGCCAGATGGGGCCTGTCGTCCAGGGATCCCCCGTTGTTCCAGTACACGGCCCCGGCGGTGGGCGTCCTCCCCGCTTCCCGGTCCGCCGCGCGCCGCTCCTTCTCCGTGAGGTCCCGACGGACCCCGCCGGCGGGCACGAACAGGGCGTACAGGTCGAGGTCGGCGAGGCCCTCCTCCCGGTCGCCGCCGTCCCACTCCAGGGAGGCGGTCACCACCACGCCCGGATCGCTCTTGTCGAGGGCGATGGTGGCCGTGCCGTTCTTGACCAGCTCGATCCTGCCCAACGCCGACCCGGGGGCGGGCTCGGCGGCGGGCTCCGGCTCGACCACGGCCGGTTCCGGTACGGTCACCCCGGCCACGGCCGGTTCCGGTGCGGTCCGCCCCGCGCCGGCCGCACCCTCCACCGCGACACCGAAGTCGGCGGCGAGACCGGCGAGGCCGTTCGCGTAACCCTGCCCCACCGCGCGGACCTTCCAGCCCTCATCGCGGCGGTACAGCTCGACGAGCAGCAGCACCGTCTCGCCGTCCGTCGGCGGCGGCGGGACGAAGACCAGGTCCTGCGCCCCGTGGTTCACCGACACGCTCGGGGTCGATGCGGCGTCGAAGGCGACCTGCGGTCCGGCCGCGTCGACGCTCGCCGCGCAGACCACCGTCTCGATGTCCGACGGGACCGCGTCCAGGTCCACCTCGACGACCGGCCCCGCGACGCGTACGCCGTCCTGCTCGGGGTGGTTGAAGAAGACCAGGTCTCCGTCGTCGCGCACCTTGCCGCCCGCCGTGAGCAGCAGCGCGCAGACGTCCACCGGCGCCGGTGTCCGCACGGTCACCGTGACTCGTGTGCCCGGCAGTTCGCCGTTGCCGCCCTTGTCGAGTTCCAGAGGTGCCTGAGTCACTGTCCCGCCCCGTTCTGTGCGATTCACGCTTCAACCGACCTCATTGTCCACTCCTGGCGCGCGGCGCCCCCCGATCCCGTGACGGACGCTGTCAGTGGGCCTCGCTAGTCTCCCCGCATACCGCAGCTCAGGGGCGTTGGCGCCGTCATGAGGGCTGCGCGGAAACGGATACGAACAGGTGGAGGGGCGCGTTCTGATGGCTTGGTTGGCACTGGACGAGGGGTACGAGGTCGCCCTCGTGGAAGGGCGGGTCACCGCGCGGCGGCCCGCGGGGCGGCAGTTGAAGGCGCTCCCGAAGGCGCTGCGCGATCACCCCGAGGTGGACCGACTGCGTCGGCTCGCGGAGTGGCTCGACCGGCACGAGGCGTCCTGCGCCGCGCAGGTGGACGCGTGGATGGTGTCCTCGCTCCCCGTACCGACCGCGCTGCTGGCCCGCGTGTGGCCCGACGAGGCCTGGCAGGCGGCCCTGCGCGACCTGGCGATCGTCGGGGACGACCCCGACGAGGTCGGCTTCCTGCGCGACGCGACGGCCGCGGGCGAGCTGAAGGTGGTCAACCTCGACGGCGAGACGGTACGCCTCTCACCGCGCACGGTGACCCTGCCGCACCCGGTGCTGCTGCCCGACCTGGACGACGTACGGGACTTCGCGGCCGAGCTGGGCATCACGCAGAAGGTCGAGCAGATCCACCGCCCGACCTGGGTCAGGCCCGAGGGGGCGAGCTCGACGGACACCGAGGTGCGGGACTACGCCGGCGGCGTGTTCCCCTCCCGGTTCAGCCTGGCCGCCCGTGCCACCGCCCTGGGCTACCGGGTCTCCGGCGGCTACTCCACCTGCAAGGTCCGCGACACCGGACGGGCCGTGGAGGCCGCCGTGTGGATCGGCGAACCGTACTGGGACAGCGAGTCGGCCACCGGGTCACTGAACTGGCACGACGAAGAGGGCCGGTCGGTACGGCTCGACGAGGTCGGGCCGGTGGCCTGGTCCGAGGGCATGAGGATGGCCGCGGCGCTGTACGCCGGGCGCAGGATCGAAGAGGGCGGGGACGCGTGAACACCACCACCGACAGCACCGGGGCCGCCGAGCTCCTCCTCCGGGCGGGCGCCGTGCTGCCCGCCGACGCCACCGGAGCGGGACCCACCGCCGTGCCGCTGACCGCGCGGAGCTACCGTCACCCGGCGCTCGGTGAGGAGCGCGTCGTCGTGCGGCTCGCCGCCGCCGAGTTGGGCGCCGCGGAGGACCTCGCCGCCGGTTTCCTGGGCCTCGTACCGCAGGACGTCGAGCCGCCCGTCGTGGGCCTGGGCCGCCGGCAGGCACTCGGTTTCCCCGAGTGGGTCCTGGTGCACCACCCCGACGACGGACACCACGCGCTGGCCGTCGTCCCCGAACTGGACCGGATCGCCCGACAGGCGAAGTCGAAGCCCAAGGCCGCCCTGGACGCCTGCCACGAACTGGCCGGCCGGCTCGCCGCCGCCGTCCCGCACTTCCTGCCCGTCTTCCACGAGCAGGCCGCCCGGCTGTTCCTCGCCGTCGAGAACACCACCTACGCCGCCCAGCTGTTCGGCCGGGCCCGAACGAGCGAGAGCCAGTACGGGCTGAGCGTCGACGAGGACCGACTGGACGCCGTGTTCCTCGAATTCGCCCTGGCCGGGGCCCTCCCCGTGAAGGTGCTCACCGCCTACGCGAAGGAACTGGCGCTGCGGGTCTCCCCCGCCGAGGCCCTCGACCGCTTCCGCCGGTTGTGCGTGCGCCGCACCGCGGGCGGGCTGCCGCCGTCCGCACAGGCGGCGGTGGAGCTGCGACGCCTGGCCCGCGCCGCCGGACCGTCCGCCGGCGAGGCCGAGCAGGAGTACCTGGCGGAGCTTCTGCCGCTGCCCGCGACGATGCGGGCCGCGACCGGCTGGTGGAAGTCGCACCGCGCCGCCCTCGTCGCGCTCGCCCGGCGCGAGCCGTCCGTACGGGGCACCCTGTTGGGTCTGGCACCGACCGGCGGCGGCGACGCCGGTGAACTCGCGGCGCTGTGGTTGGAGGTGCTGGAGGAGTCGGGTGCCACCGCCGGGCTCACCGACACCGGCCTGCCCGCCGAGGAACGCTGCGCCGATGGCACCGCGGGCTGGCTGGAGCGCTTCCACACCGCCCGGTACAGCGGCTGGGGCACCCCGCCCGCCCTGCCGTCGCTGCTGCCGCTGGTGAACCGCTGCGCCGACCAGCTGCGCGGCGAACTCTCCTCCCCGGACCGGGAGGAGGGTCTGCGGATCGGCCTCCAGGACGTGGACCTCCTCGACCTGTTGCTGTCCCTGGACGTGCCCGTCGACGTCCCCGCCCTCGACGGGGACTCGGGCCACCGCGGCCGGGGCGGCCTCCTCGGCCTGGAACAGTGGGCGGTCACTCCCGAGCGCCGCGACCTGCACGCCCTGTGCGCCGACGCACGGCTGCGTCCGTTCGTGCTGCGCGGCCTGGACGGCTTCAACCGGCACATGTCCGTCGGTCGTACGGTCGTACGGCTCCTCGCGACGAGCCGGGGAAGCAGGTCGCTGGTCGCCGAGTGGGTCCGCGGGGTCGCCGACGCGTCCCGCGCCGCGGCCCTGCCGGAACTGCCCGCGGCCATCCAGCGGCTGACCTGGCTGCCCGCGGAGGCTCTGGCCCTGGCCCCCGAGGAAGTGGGCCGTGCGGCCGCGGCCGACCTGGGCGAGATCCTCGCCCGGACACTGCGCGGCGGACTCTTCGACGAACTGGGGTGGCCGGCCTGGGAGGAGGCCGTCACCGAGCTCATGCCCGGGAACAACCGTCACCACCGCCGCGTCGTGATGGACGCCTGGCCGCACCTCATCGTCGCGAACTCCGCCCAGGTCAGGGTCATCGACGCCCACAAGACGATCCTCACCCACGATCTGCGGGTCCCCACCGGGAACAACAACGTCGTCGGCTTCCACCACGTCGACGGGGACCTGCTGGTCTTCTGGTCCTCCTACGACGGCCCCGTCCAGGGCTACTGGCTGAGCGCGCCCGGCGACGTCCTCACCCTGGATTCCAAGGGCGACCACTGGAACCCGCGGACCGGTCACGTCTCCCTGCAACTGCCCGGCGGAGGACGTGCCACGGGCTCGCACCTCCTGCACCCCGGCGACACCCGACTGCCCGAGGAACGGGAGGTCATCTCCGACGGCACCTCCTACTGGGTGTGGGAACACGCCCAGCACCCGGCCGAGCCCGGCTGGGCCGAGTACGACCCCACCACCGGCCTGACCGGCAGGCGCTCCGCGCCCGGCTTCCTCGCCGACGCGCTGAACGGTCACCCCCGGGGAAGCACCCTGCCCGGCTCCGTCGGGCAGAACTGGTTGCGCCCGGTACCCACCGTCGAGGGTTCCGTGCTGGGCACGCCCGTCGACGGACTGCTGGGCTGGCGCGCCGTACACGTACCCGAACAGGGCTGGCACGGCTCCGACAACGCCGGACGCTCCGTCACGGTCCCCGCCGGCAACCGCGTCCCGCGGCACGCCCTGGAACTCCCCGGTGACGGACGGCCGCGCGCCGCGGCCACCGACTGGCAGACCCTGTCCCTCATCGACCCCGAGGGCGTGGTCACGGCCTCCGTCGGCGCCGACCACCGCACCCGGACCTTCTCCACCCGGCGCGTGGAACTCCCCCCGCTGCCCTACTGGTACTGCCTGCGCGCCCGCGACCCCGAGGGTTCGGCCGTGCTGCGCGCGATGGACCGGGACACCGCGGCGACCCTGCTGAAGGCCGCCGCCGAGGTCACGAACCCCGAGGAGGTGCCGGCGGTGGTCGCCGCGGCCCTGCCGCGGATCACCGACCCCGTGCTCATCGGCGGCGTCGTCGACCAGGTGCGGGCCGCGCTCACCCAGCGCAAGGCCCTGGACCAGGTGGCGCGGGCCCTCGCGCCCGCCGAACCCCACCAACCCCGGCAGCCGGTCGAACGCGGTCCCGCCGACCGTCTCCTCGACGAAGGTCTCGACGGGCTCGTCGGCTCCGGGCACTACCGCTACGGCGAGGAGTCCGACACCGTCTTCCAGTTCCTGCGCAAACTCGCGGCAGCCTCCTCCGACAGCGCGGCGCGGGCCGTACCCGGACGCCTGCACGTCGACGAGCCCGCCGTGCCGCACTCCGCGCTCCCGTGGACCGGGCCCTTCCTGGAACGTCCCGCCGCGGTCGCCTACCGGTCCGTGGTCACCGGCACCACCGATGAGCAGCGCACCGCGCTGTGCGCGCTGCTCGCCGAGGTCGACGCCCTGGGCCTCGGCTCGACCGAGCAGTCCGCGGCCCGGTGGCGGCGGGTGCGCGTACGCATCGACCTGGGCCGCCTCCACGGGACGGACGGCCGTGAGCGGGGCCGCGGCAACCGGCACCGCAGCGTCCTGCCGCTCGGCGGCGGGGCCGCTCTCGGCATGGCCGAGGCCATCGACGGCAGGCCCGGGCAGCGCGAGTTCGCCGCGCTCCTTCACGACCCGACCGGCACGTTCACCGTGCCGGCGCCCTACGAGGGCTTCGGCGACCCCACGGCCCCGGGCGACCCGGAGCGCGGTGCCGGCTGGCTGGCCGCGTTCCTTCGGGAGGCCGGGGCCCGCGGCGCGGCTCCCTGGTTCCCCGAGGCCGCCGAGGAGTTCGCCCGACTGACCGGGGTCTCCTCCACGACGGCCCGGCTGGTGTTGGCGGGCCTGCCGCACCTCGACACCTATGACCGGGGCTTCCTGCCCGCCGAGTTGCGGACGGTCCTCGGGGTCAAGGCCACCGCCGCCGGGCACGCCCGCGACGACCTGAAGGAACTCGGCTTCGACGTGCGCCGGGAACTGGTCGCCGCGCTCCTGCCCGCCGAGCCGGTCCGGCTGTGGACCGAGGGCCCGGACGCGGCTGCCGCCGCGCGGGTCTGGAACCGTCGCGTGGGGCGTCGTACGGCGATGCCGGACTGGCTGCCCACCGAGGCAGGCAAGGACGTGCGCAGCAGTTGGGCACTGCACCGGGCGCTGCCCGCGCTGCTCGACCCGGCGGCCTCACCGGTGTTGTCCACCGATGTCGCGTGGGCCGTCAAGGGCGACCACGTGGCGCCCGTCGTGCCGTCCGACGCCCTGTTCGACGCCGCCGTACTGAGCGGGGCGATCACGCTCACGGCATGGCTGGCGCACCGGCTGCCCGCCGGCGATCCGCTGCGGGCCTGCCTGCCGCCCGGGCTGACCGCCGTACGGCAGCGGCTGGCCTCGCCCGAACTGCTGCTCGGCATCGGCCACTACATCCGGTCCGCGGACTTCCGAAAGGCCGCGGGCACGCCCACGGAGACCGCGCAGCGGTACGAACGGTACGGCGCGGTGGTGCTGCCCACGGCCGACGGAACGCCCCGGCCCGCGTTGCGCACGGCGCTGCTGGACTCCACCGGTTCGGACCCCTACCTGCCGCTGCTGCGCGGCCCCGAGCAGTTGCCCTCCGCCGTCGAGACCGCTCTGCGGCTGGCGCACGACCCGCGCTTCGCGGCGCTGCTGGCCGATCCGGGGGCGCCCGCGGCCGGGGCTGCCGACAAGGACGGCTCCTGGTGGCCGCAGGACCCGAGCAGGTCCGTTCCCGAGCTGGTGGCCGAGGTGGAGGCGGCGTACGGGCTGGGCGCGGACGCGGCGGCCCTGTACCTGGCCCTGCTCGCGATGCCCGACCCGACGGACCGCAACACGGCCCGCTGGACGGGCTGGAAGCCGGCCCGCCTCAAGGCGGCCCGCGCCGAACTGGCCGCCGGCGACCTGGTCGTGACGGCCGTCCGCAGCCGGGCGGGACGCACCCTGTTCCTGCCCGGTGGCTGGTCCGACCTGGATTCGCCGGTGCTGCCGGTGGAGACCTGGAAGCTGCCCATGTACGCGGCGGCGCCGGGCGGCCGTCCGACGCTGGGCCTGCTGGCGCCGACAGAACCGGCCGCCGCCCTGTACCGGCGGGCGTGGGCGCGGGTCCGCGAGGGTGACGTGCCGCGCTTCGAGGAACTGAAGGTCAAGCGCACGGCGACCCGCCGCCGCCGCTGACCCGACGGCCGGACGGGGAGCGCCCCTGCGCTCCCCGTCCGGCCGCTCGATCCGCGCGCCCCCTCGCCCTCCCCCTGTCCCGCTCCCGTCCCTTCCCCTCGCGCCCCTTCTCCCTTGTCGACTCCAGAACACAGAGGACCCGATGACCGTCACCGATCAGCCCGCACCCTCCCGGCAGGTCATGCCGGCCGAGGAGCGGTACGCCGCCGAACTGGCCTTCCTCGCCGCGCACGACACCGGTCCCCGGCCGCCGGGCTGGGCCCTGACCCCGCGCGCCGTCGTGACGTTCGTGTGCGGCAGCGAGGGTGCCGAGCTCACCCTGCCCAAGCGCCGGGCCGGACTGCCGTCGAAGCTGGTGATCACGACGAAGTTCGTGGGCGAGCGCGCCCTGGTGGAGCGGTGTGTGGTCACCCTGGCCGGTGAGCGCGGCCTCCTCCTGACGGGTGAGCCGGGCACCGCCAAGTCCATGCTGTCCGAACTGCTGTCGGCGGCGGTGTGCGGTACCAGCGCCCTCACCGTGCAGGGCACCGCGGGCACCACCGAGGACGCCTTCCGCTACGGCTGGAACTACGCCCTGCTCCTGGCCCAGGGCCCCACCGCACAGGCCTTGGTCGACTCCCCCGTACTGTCCGCGATGCGCACCGGGCGCGTCGTCCGCGTCGAGGAGATCACCCGCTGCCTGCCCGAGGTGCAGGACGCCCTCGTGTCGATCCTGTCCGACCGGCGGGTCAGCGTCCCCGAACTCACCGCCACGGAGGATGCGTTGGTCGCGGCTGCGCCTGGTTTCACCGTCATCGCGACGGCCAACCTGCGGGACCGGGGCGTCTCGGAGATGTCCGCCGCCCTCAAACGGCGCTTCAACTTCGAGACGGTCGAGCCGATAGCGGACGCCGACGCCGAGGCCACGCTGATCCGGCGCCAGGCCGTCGCCGCCGTCCAGCGGGCCGGTGCGGCCTTCGGGGTGGACGACTCCGTGCTCGACGCGCTCGTCACCGTGTTCCGGGACCTGCGTTCGGGCCGGTCCGCCGAGGGCTGGGACGTGGAGCGGCCCGGCACGGTCATGTCCACCGCCGAGGCCGTACAGGTGGCGGCGTCGCTGGGGGTGGCCGCCGCGTACCTGCCGGGCGGTGACGCGCTGGACCTGTTGCCGGGACACCTGCTGGGCGTCGTGCGCAAGGACGACCCGGCCGACCACGGGCGGTTGCTGGGGTACTGGGACGGCCCGGTCCGGCGCCGTGCCGAGGACGGGTCGGCGATGTGGCGGCGCCTCTGGGACCTGCGCGGGAGCCTGCGTTGACGGTCACCGACCCGACGACGGCCGGTACGACGGCCGGCCCGGCGGCCGAACCGCGGACCGCCGTGGCCGCCCTCGCCGCCTCGCGCGAGCCGTACCTGATCGGCGTCCGCCACCACAGCCCCGCCCTGGCGGTGGTCGTGCCGGCGCTGCTGGAGGCGGCGGGCACCGAGGTGCTGTGCGTGGAGCTCCCCGCCGACTTCCAGCCGTGGCTGGAGCACCTCGCGGACCCCGAGACGGTGGCACCGGTCGCCCTGGCGGGCCTCGGCCGTGAAGGGCGTCTCGCTTTCTACCCGTTCGCGGACTTCTCCCCCGAGCTGGCGGCGATCCGCTGGGCCCGCGGCCGGGGCGTGGAGGTCGTCTGCTGCGACCTGCCGCTGACCGATCCGGGCTGGTCCGACGCGGCCCCGGGGCCGGGAGCCGAGCACGGTGACGCGCAGGAGGCCGGAACGGCGACCGACGGGACGGCGGCGGCAGACGGGCGCACCGAGGCCGCGGCTCCGGGATCCGGGCCGACCGCGGCGCCGCCGGTGGATGCCGGAGGGGCGTGGGAGGCGGGGGCCGGTCGTCCGACCGCCGGCGGGCGCGTGTTCGCGGACGCCCTCATCGCCTCGGGCACCGGGCGGGAGGGCGAGGACCTCTGGGACCGGGCCGTCGAGGTGCCGGCCCCCGGGTGCTCCGCCGAGGCCGTCCGCCGCGCCGCGCTCGGCGTCGGTTGGGCGCTGCGGTCCGACGCGGGGACGGTGCCGGCGACGGACCTGGCCCGTGAGGCCCACATGCGGCGGGTGATCGCCGCCGCGGGAGCGGGCGGACGTCGGGTGGCCGCCCTGATCGGCGCCTTCCACGCCCCCGCGCTGCTCCCGGCGGGACCGGGCACCGCGGTGCCCGCGCCGCGGCCGGGTACGGACACGACCGACACCGTGCCCGCCCCGGGGACGGACACCACTGCGGACCACGGGACGCACACCGGTGCCGGGCCCGGGGCGCGGGCGCGCACGGTCCGCCCCGCCGGGGGCCCCGGTGCCGGGGCGCCGGGCGGCGGGGAGGGCGACGCGGGGGTGGTGACCTCCTTCGTCGCCTACTCCTACGACCTGCTCGACTCCCGGTCCGGCTACCCGGCCGGGATCCGGGACCCGTTGTGGCAGCAGGCCGTCCTGAGGGCGGGCGGCGACCCCGTACGGGTGCGCGAGGCGGCGTCGGTCGCCGTCACCGGCGTGTGCCGGGAGCTGCGCCGCGCCGGGCACACCGCCGGGACCGGGGAGGCGGCGGAGACCCTGCGCCTCGCCTGCGACCTGGCGGTGCTGCGCGGGCTGCCCGCGCCCGGGCGGGGCGAGTTGTTGGAGGCCGTGTCCACGGTGCTCGGGCAGGGCGAGCCCCTGGGCCGGGGGCGGGCGCTGGCGCGTGCCCTGGAGGCCGTACTGGTCGGTGCGGGCCGCGGCCGGACCACCCCGCACGCCCCCCGTTCGGGGCTCGGGCCGTCCGTGGAGGCGGAGCTGGCCGAGCTGCGGTTGCCGTCGCCCGAGGACCCGGCGCCCCGCGAGGTGCGCCTCGACCCGTTGCGTTCCGCGCTCGACGGGCGCCGCGAGGTGCTGCTCCGGCGCCTGCTGGTCTGCGGGGCCTCCTACGGCGAGCCCGTGGCCGTCGCCGCGACCGGTGACGGCACCGCCCTGGGCAGCAAGTGGCGGCTGTCGTGGACCCCTTCCGTCCCGGCCCGGCTGGACCTGGCGGGGGTCCGCGGCGTGACCGCGGCCCAGGCCGCCGCGGGAACCCTGCGGGACACCGCGCGCCGCGAGGCCGACGCGGGCGGTCCGACGGCGGCCCAGGTCCTGGCCGGACTGGCCGCCGCCGCGCGCTGCGACCTGCCCGCGCTGGTCGACGTACGGCTGGCGGAGGCGGCGGAGGTCCTGCCGGACACCGCCGGGCTGCCGGAACTCCTGGAGGCCGTCGACCTGCTGGAGGCGCTGCGCCGCGGGCACCTGCCGGGCACCACCGCCGCGGCCCGCGACACCGCGGGCGGGCTCGTCGGCGATCTGCTGGAGACCGCGGTGCGGGCCCTGCCCGGGCTCGCCGGCAGCGACGACCCGTCCGACGCCGGCGCGTTGGTGGCCCTCGCCGACCGGGCGGCGGCCCGCCGGTTGGGCCTGCGCATGGACGCCGCGCTCCACGAGCTGGCCGCCACGGCTTCACCGTTGATGCGTGGCGCGGCACTGGCCGTGCGCGTCCTGCTGGACCTCGATCCGGTGGCGGAACTCGGCCGGCGCACCGCCGCCTGGGTCGACGGCGCGACCGCCCCCGAGGGACGGCGGGCCCTGTCCCGGCGGCTCGCCGGGGTGCTCGGTGCCGCCGGGCCGCTGCTGGACTGCTCCCCGGACGCCCTCACCCCGCTCCTGGACCGGGTGGACAGTCTCGACGACGCGGCGTTCCTGGAGCGGCTGCCCGCGCTGCGCGGTGGTTTCGACGCGCTGGCCCCGGCCGCGCGCGAGCGGCTGCTGGAGACGGTGACGGAGCGGCTGGGCGACCGCGTCGACCTCTCCCTCGACGCGCCGCCCGCGCTGCTCGCCCTGTGGGCGGCGGCGGACGCCGCCGGCGCGGCCGCCCTCAAGGAGCTCGCGCTCCCGGCGTGTTCGCCCGGGTCGCCGCCGCGGGTTCCCGGAGTGCCGGAGGCTCCGCGTGCCGTGCCGCCGGCGGCGGCGGAGCGACGCCTGTCCCCCGCCGACCGGTGGCGGCTGTTGCTCGGCCGGCAGCGCGACCGGCTCCCGGCGGGTGCGCGGCGCTACGCCCACGCCCTCGACGAGTTGTACGGGGCGGGGCGCGGCGAGGGCTCCACGGACCTCGACCGGGGCGGTTCCGGCGGTGGGGACGGGCCCTCCTTCCCCACCGCCCGCGAATGGTCGCACGAGCTGGAGTCCCTCTTCGGCGCCGACGTACGGGAGGAGGTGCTCGCGGACGCGGCCGGAGCGGGCCGCACCGATGTGCTGGCGCAGCTCGACCCGGCGTCCGTGCGTCCCTCCGTGGAACTGCTGAGTTCGGTGTTGTCGCTGGCCGGCGGCATGCCGGAGCAGCAACTGGCCCGGTTGCGACCCCTGGTGCGGCGGCTGGTCGACGAGCTGGCCAAGGAGTTGGCGACCCGGCTGCGGCCGACGCTGTCCGGGCTGTCGACCCCGCGCCCGACCCGCCGTCCGGGTGGCGCCCTCGATCTGGCCCGCACCCTGCGGGCGAACCTGGCGCACACCCGCCGGCTGGACGACGGCCGGGTGGTCGTCGTCCCCGAGCGCCCGGTGTTCCGCACCAGGGCCTCCCGGGAGAGCGACTGGCGGCTGATCCTGGTGGTCGACGTCTCCGGCTCCATGGAGGCGTCCGTCATCTGGTCGGCGCTGACGGCGGCGGTCCTCGGCGGCGTGCCGACGCTGTCCACGCACTTCCTCGCGTTCTCCACGTCGGTGGTGGACCTCACCGACCGCGTCGAGGATCCGCTCTCGCTGCTGCTGGAGGTCCGGGTGGGCGGTGGGACGCACATCGCGGCGGGCCTCGCGCACGCCCGATCGCTGATCACCGTGCCGAGCCGCACCCTGGTCGTCGTGGTCAGCGACTTCGAGGAGGGCGCGCCGCTCGGCGGGCTGCTCGCCGAGGTCGGCGCCCTGGCCGCCTCCGGCGCCCACCTGATGGGCTGCGCCGCCCTCGACGACGCGGGCGCGCCCCGGTACTCGGTTCCGGTGGCCCGGCAACTCGTGGCGGCCGGCATGCCGGTGGCCGCGCTCAGTCCTCTCGCCCTCGCCCGTTGGGTGGGCGACCGACTCCGTGGAGAGACCCGTTGACCAGCACGACCAGTGGTTCGGAATCGGGTACGGACCCGGCGGGCGGCGCCGTGCCGTTGCCGCCCGTCGCCCCCGAGGTCCTCGCGAAGGCCGTGGAGGACCTGAGTGCCCGGCTGCGCAAGAAGCTCGACGCCGCCGTCGCGGGTTGCGCCGCCGCGGCCCGGCCGGGGCCCGAGGGCGGTGTCACCGTACGGTTCGGTGAGGACGCGGTGGTGACGCTGCGTCCGGGCCCCTCCGGCGTGGTCACGGAGGCCGGGCAGGCCGTCTGCGGCTGTCTCCTGGCGCCGCGTTGCCTGCACCGGGCCGCGGTCCTCGGCGCCGCGCCCCTCGCCGACCCGTCGGAGCTGTCGGACGCCGCCGGCCCGGTGCCGGGGGCCGGCACGTCACCGGCGGACGGGCCCGGCGCGACAGCGGGGACCTCGCTCGCCGCGGAGGGTCCGGCGGGCACCTCGGGAACCGGACCCGGCGCGGGTGGGCGGAGCGGCGCCGGAGCGGACCGGGCACCCGACGGTGCGGCGCCCGCCGGGGACGGTGGTGCGCAGCCACTCTCCCCGGGCGCCACGGCGGCCGGAGCCGCACTGTGGACGGCCGCCGCCGAGGCCCTGGCCGCCGGTGTCGCGGCCGGGGGCGCGGTGGTCCAGGCCGAGCTGTTGCGGGCGGCCCACTCGGCGCGCCTGGCCGGGCTGCCGGCCGCCGAGGCGGCCGCTCTGCGCGTCGTACGCGGCCTGCGCGCGGCGCGGGAGCGCCATGCCGCCCAGCGGCTCACCGACCTCACGGCGGCGTTCGCCGGACTGCTGCGCGTCGCCTCGCTGTTGGCGTCGGGGACCGGCGGTCCGGGCGTGAGCGACGGCGGTCGCCGGGCGTACGCGGCCGGAGGCAGCCTGCGCGTGCAGGGTCTGTGTCGGGAGCCCGTGCTCAGCGCGACCGGCTACGGCGGCGTGGTGACCCACCTGCTGGGCTCGGACGGCGCCCCCTACTCGGTGTCCGACGTCCGCCCGGGCGGGCTCGCTCGGGCGCGGGGTGCCGGGGCCGCGTCGGTCGCCCTGGGCGGTGGCGCCCTGGACCACGCGGGTCTCGCCCGCGGCGGTCTGCGCGTGGTCGGCGCGACGGTATCCGCGGACGGACGGCTCGGCGCCGGGCGCGGGGTGCGGGCGACGCCCGTGCCGGGCCTGTCCTGGTCCGAGGAGCCCCTCGCCGGGCTCTTCGCGCGCCCGGCGGCCGAAGCCGTGGCCGCGCGGCCGGCGGACGGGACCGAGGGGTCCGAGGTGGCGCTGCTGGGCTGCGACGTCCGGGTGGAGGGCGCGGCGGGCGACTGCCTCCTGGTCCGGGAGCTGTCCGCGGACGGCACCGTACGGCCGGACGCGCCCCTGCTGCGGCTGCGGCCGGCGCACCCCCATCCGGAGCTGGCGCACGCCGCCAACCTGCGTCGCCTCGCGAGCCGTCCCGGCCTGTTGGTGAGGATCCTCGGGCGCCCCGACCTGGACCGGGCGGCGACGCTGCGCCCGCTGGCCGTGGGTCCCGTACCGGGGGCGCGGTACACGCTGCGGCTGCCTCGGGAGTGGCTGGACCGCGCCGACCTGGGCTACGACCGGCTCCAGGGCAGCCACTTCCCGGAGGGCGGCGGACCGGGGACCTCGCCTGGCTCCTGCGATCCGGGGCCGGACCCGTTGGCCGACTCGCCGCTGTGGCGGGTGCGCAAGCTGCTGGAGGCGGGGGTCGCGGGCGGCCGCCGCACGGTGGCCGGGTCCGGCCGGGGTCCGGAGCCGCTGACCGCGTACGGGCCGCTGCGCCGCGCGGGGTTCGCCGCGGCGGCCGACCTGGCGGGGGCGCTCGTCCTGGAGGCGGACCGGCGGCCCCGGGACGCGTTCGGCCGCCTGACCGAGCCCTCGGCCGACGCCTATGCCCGTGCCTGGCTCGCCTCCGCCACCCATCTGGAGGCGGCCGGACGGTCCCTGGTGGCCGCCTCCTGGAGCTGACCGCGGAGACCGCACGAGCCCCGGCCGCCGTGCCTCGGGGCCGCAACGGGGCTGCCGCCCGGGCCGCTTGGTGCGCGCGGGCGGCGTTCCGGGGCTACTCCGGCGGGCCCGGCGGGGGTTGGATGTCCGGTTATGGGTAGGCTGCCCCGGACAGTGTGCGGAGTCTGCTCGGGGCGGGGTTTCATGGTGCGTCAGACAGGTCCGGGTGTCGCGGTGGTGACCGTGGCGCTGCTGCTCGGCAGCGTCGGATGCGGTGGGCAGGGTCCCGGGGACGGGAAGGGCGGGGACCGGCCGGGCGCGACGGCGACCCCGAGCGCCGGCCCGCCGTCCTCCCCGCAGGCGTCGTCCTCCCCGCAGGCATCGGCATCGGGTGAGGACGCGAAGCCGGTCGCCGGTGACGTACTGCCCGGGATGGTCAGCGCGGCCGTCGCCCGGACGCAGCTGGCCGCGCTCACGGTCGGCAAGCCGGGCACGATGGCCGGTTACAGCCGTGCCAAGTTCACCCACTGGGCCGAGCAGGGCAACAAGTGCGACACCCGCGAGACCGTCCTGAAGCGGGACGGCACGAACATCGCTCAGGATTCCGAGTGCCGTGCCGTGTCGGGCAACTGGAAGAGCCTGTACGACGGGGAATCCGTCACCGAGGCCGCGAAGCTGGACATCGACCACATGGTTCCGCTGGCCGAGGGTTGGCGTTCGGGGGCAGCGGGCTGGGACGCGGCGAAGCGCAAGGCGTTCGCCAACGACCTGACCCGGCCCCAGCTGCTGGCGGTGTCCGCGTCGTCCAACCGCTCCAAGGGCGACCAGAGCCCCGATCAGTGGCAGCCGACGGACCGGTCGAGCTGGTGCCAGTACGGGCGCGCCTGGACCACCGTCAAGTCCCACTACGGTCTGACCGTCACCGAGGCCGAGCGGGCCACCCTCACCACCATGATCGACACCTGCGCCTCATGACGGCCCCGGAGGCCTGGTGCCGGCAGGACGGAGTCCTGGCCGGTCCCGGCGGCGCGATGACCGACGAGGTGGGGGTCATCACCGGTCCGCTCACCCTGAGGACCACGGCCGGGTCGGACGGCGAGGTCCGGTTCGCGATCCAGTACGAGGAAGCGGACGAGTGGTACACGCTGACCGGCAGTCCGGTCGCGCACGGCGATCCGGCCGCGCTGCACGCCGCCGCGCTGGCCGCGGTGCGCGCCGGCCACGGGGCGGAGGCGCCGCGACCGGGGGTCCGAGCCGACCGGAACGGCGGTCCGGGCGGGCCGCCGGCCGGGGCGGGGCCCATCTCGATGGCCTGAGCGCCGGCCGACTGACAGACTGGGGCGACTTGATCACTCCAGGAGGCAGCCATGTCAGACGAGAACGCCACCCCGCAGGCCGACGCGGCGCAGAACGACGCTCCGCAGGACGAGACCCCGGCCGAGGAGGCGAAGCGGAAGTTCCGCGAGGCCTTGGCGCGCAACGCCTCCAATGCCCAGTCCCAGCAGGCCCACCAGAGCCGGGCGAAGGTGCAGGGGTCCAGCAGCGGGGCGGGCGGCAAGAACAAGAAGGTCCGTCGCAAGACCGGCTGAGCGAACCGATCGTTGGGCCGCATGGGTGACGCGCGATAACCACCGGCGCCGGACGCAGTTGATCAGGACGTCCCGCCGGGACAGCTCATGCGACAGAAGGATCAACGATGCTCAAGAAGTTCATGGCCACCGCTGCGGTCACCGCCTCCGTCATCGGCACGGGTGCCGTCATGGCCTCCCCGGCGATGGCGATCGGCAACGACAACGGCGTGAACACCGTCAACGGCAACGGCGCTTCGCAGGTCTACGGCAACCAGTCGACCGAGGGTGCGATGAGCCCGCAGCTCGGCGCCATCCAGGGTTCGCTGAACAAGCTCTGCGTCGGCCTGCCCGCGAAGGTCAACGCGCAGTCGCTGGTCGCGGTCCTCGCCAACGTCGGCGTCCAGGACGTCAACGTCCTGTCCAACCCGCAGAACCAGCAGTGCGCCGAGAACTCCACCCAGGCCAAGGGTGACGAGTCGCTGTCCCACATCGTGGACAACATCCCGGTCCTGTCCGGGAACCTCTCGGCCGGCAGCTGATCCGGTCGGCATCCGAACCGGCGTGACGACCCTGGTCGTCACGCCGGTTCGGCGTTTCCGGCCCGCGCCGGCCCTCACACCCCGGTTTGGCACCTGCGCACAATATTTGGTCTAGACCTTGACAGGTCCAGACCACTTCGGTTCAGTGGCGGTAGTCGTCGCCCCCACTCCTCGCGACAACTCCCCCCACCACAGGAGCAGTTACGTGATACGTGCCGTCCGCCGCCGCGCCCTCTCGCTCGTCGCCACCGCCGCAGTCACCCTCGGCCTCGCCGTCGCCCTGCCCGCCTCCTCCGCCTCGGCCGCCCCCGCCTGCGCCACGGCGTGGGCCTCCTCCGCCGTCTACACGGGCGGCGGGACCGTCTCGCACAACGGTCGCAACTGGCAGGCGAAGTGGTGGACCCAGGGCGAGACGCCCGGCACCACCGGCCAGTGGGGCGTCTGGTCGGACCAGGGCGCCTGCGGCGGTGGCGGCGGGCAGGACCCCGACCCGTCCGGCTTCGTCGTCAGCGAGTCCCAGTTCAACCAGATGTTCCCGAACCGGAACCCCTTCTACACCTACAACGGCCTGGTCGCGGCACTGTCCGCCTACCCCGCCTTCGCCAACACCGGCGACGCCACCATGAAGCGGCGCGAAGCCGCGGCCTTCCTCGCGAACGTCTCCCACGAGACGGGCGGGCTGGTGCACATAGTGGAGCAGAACACCGCGAACTACCCCCACTACTGTGACGCCACCCAGCCCTACGGCTGTCCGGCGGGGCAGGCCGCCTACTACGGCCGCGGCCCGATCCAGCTGAGCTGGAACTTCAACTACAAGGCCGCGGGTGACGCCCTCGGCATCAACCTGCTCGCCAACCCGTACCTCGTCGAGCAGGACCCGGCCGTCGCCATGAAGACGGCGCTCTGGTACTGGAACACCCAGAACGGCCCGGGCACCATGACCGCCCACGCCGCGATGGTCAACGGCGCCGGCTTCGGCGAGACCATCCGCTCCATCAACGGGGCGCTGGAGTGCAACGGCGGCAACCCCGCCCAGGTGCAGAGCCGGGTGAGCAAGTACCAGAACTTCACCCAGCTGCTGGGCGTCACCCCGGGCAACAACCTCACCTGCTGATCCGTGCCGGCCGCCGCGCCGCCGGGCTCAGTGCCCGCGCAGCGCGGTGGCCAGCTGCGCGCGGGAGCGGACGTCGAGCTTCTGGTAGATCCGGGTGAGCCGGGACTCGACGGTCTTCACGCTCAGGAACAGCTTCGCGGCCGCTTCCTGATTGCTGGCCCCCGCGCCGACGAGCAGCGCCAGCCGGGCCTCCGCATCGGTCAGGGCCGCCACCCCCGGATGCGGGGCGGCGGCCTCCGGCGTGGTGTCCCGGGCCAGGCCGAGCCAGGGCTTCGCCCCGCCCCGCTCGAACACCTCCGCCGCCGCCAGCAGCGCCGCCCGCGCCGGTGCCCGGCGGCGGCGTCTGCGTTCGACCCGGGCCAGGGCCAGCAGGGTCCGGCCGTGCTCCAGAGGCAGTCCGAGGGTCTCGAAGCGCCGGGCCGTCTCCTCCAGCAGGACCACGGCCGGCTCGGCGTCCCCGCGCGCCGACAGGCACAGCCCCCGGGCCCGGTCCAGCGCGGCCAGCACGGACGTCCGCCCCAGGGAGCGGGCCACCGGGGCGACCCCGTCCAGCAGTTCCGCCGCCCGGCCGGGGGCGTCGGCCGCCACCAGGGCCTCGGCGAGCTCCCCGTGCCAGCGCAGGATCGACGGGTCCACCACCTGCTGGGCGCCTTCCAGCTCGGCCACCCGGCACAGGGTGGCCACCGCCTTCGCGGCCTCCCCGGTGGCCAGTTCGACGGTGCCGAGCGCGTACAGGCCCCGGGACAGGAAGACCTGGTCCTGCTCCTCCTCGGAGGCCCGGATGCCGCGGCGGGCATAGCCGGCAGCCCGGGCGAAACTGCCGCTCGCGGCCTCGGCGGTGGCCGCGACGTACCAGGCGGGGCCGGGTGACAGGCCCGCCTCGATGGTCAGTTCCACGGCCCGGCGCGCGTGCGCGGCGCCGGAGGCGCACCGACCGCGGCGCAGTTCGACCTCGGTGAGGCTGCGCAGCACCTCGAAGACGTCCTCGGCGGATCCGGTCCGTTGTACGGCCGGCAGCAGCGCGAGGAGCTGGCCGTGCGCGTCGCCGAGCCGGTCGTCGAAGAGGGCGTGCCGCACCGCGAGGTACTGGGGCGCGTTGCGCATGCCGAGGGGGACCTCGGGGGCGGGCAGGGCCAAGGCCTCGGCGAGGATGTCCTCGGCGTCGTGGTCCCCGAGGATGCGGCCCATCCGGGCCCGTACGGTCAGGGCCATGGCTTCGGCGACCTGGTCGCCGCCGGCCTTGGCGAGCGCACCCGCCTCGGCGGCGGCGTCGCGGGAGCGGACGGGGTCCCCGTCGCTGAGGTTGAGCTTCCAGGCGATGCGGAGCTGGACGGCGGCCCGCAGCGAGGGGTCCCCGGCGGCGTCGGCCACGGCGTAGGCGAAGGTCTCGTCCAGGTCGGCGAGTGCCTGGCCGGCGGCGTCGATCACGGCGAGACGGGACCGTACCCGCTGGGCGGGCGAGGCGTCGCGGGCGAGGACGGCGCGCGTGGCCCGGCGGGCGAGGTCGGCACGGCCGGCCCAGCCCGCGTCCTCGGCGGCGCCGACGAGGCGGGCGAGCTCCTCCTGGGGCAGGGCGGCGGGGGTGCGTTCGGCCGCGAGCAGCCCGAGTTCCGCGGCGAGGGCGCGCTGGCCGCGGCGGCGACAGGAGTCCGCGGCGGCGGTGATCTCGGCCGCGAGCCGGGCATCGGGGAGGTCCACGGCGAGCGCGCGGTGGCGGACGGCCTGCACCGGATCGTCGACGGCGCCCGCGAGGGCGGCGTGCCCCGCGGAGCGTTCGGGCCAGCCGGCGTCGGCGGCGAGGGCCGTCGCGACGGCGCCCGCGGTGAAGGTGACCGCCCCGTCCTCCCCCACGGTGACCAGCCCGGCGCGTTCGGCCTCGGCGAGTTCGGCCTCCGCGTCGGGTCTACCGGCGCGGCGCAGCAGGGCGGTGGTGGGGCGGGCGGTGAGGGCCGCGAGGAGCAGGGTGCGGCGGGCCCGGGCGGGCGCTTCGGCCAGGAGGCGCCGGGCGACGTCGCGGGCCTGGCCGGTGAGCGGCAGGGTGTCGGCGTGGTGGGCGCCGCCGTCGCGGGCGCCGGCGGCTTCGGCGAGGGAGTGCCCGAGGGCGAGGGCGAGCCGCGGGTTCCCGCCGCTGGCCTGGTGGATGCGGCCGGCGAGCCGGGCGGGCAGGTCGTGGCGCAGCAGCAGTTCGGCGACCTCGTCGGCGCCGAGCGGCGGGACGCGGACGGCCGGGGTCCCGGGCCCGCAGAGCGGTTCGGCGACGGGGGTTCCGGCGTGGACGCACTCGGCTGCGAGGACCCGTACGCGCGGCGGGGTGAGGCGCAGGGCGAAGCGGAGCAGATCGGTGGATTCCGCGTCGAGCCATTGGGCGTTGTCGAGGACGAGGAGGACCGGGCCGGAGGCGGCCAGGGTGCGGAGCACCTCAACGAGGGCGAGCCGCAGCGCGACGTGGTCGCGGCCCGCTCCCGGCGCGTCGGTCTCGCGGCGCAGGAGGGCGATGGCGGTGCGCTGGGGTCCGGCGAGCCGGTCGAGCGCGGCGCGGGGCACGGTGGCGAGGAGGGCGGCGGCGGAGGCCTCCGGTATCCACCGGTCCGCGGCTTCGGGGGCGAGCCGGAGCACGGTTTCGCGCCGGCCCTCGGCGGCGGCCGCGACGGCTCGTGCCACCTCGGTCTTCCCCGCGCCGGCCGGTCCGATGAGGACGGCGCGGCCGTGCGTGGTCAGCGCATGGTCGACCGCCTCGATCAGCTCGCCGTGTCCGACGTTCGCGTCAGCGTTCCCCGTCGCCGCCACGCCACCAGCCTTTCGGTCCCCGGTTCTGTGCCTTTCCTGTGAGACGCGACAATACGAGGTCGACCGCCGGACGGACCCGGATTGTGACGCAGAATTCAGTCGGGCGGCAGGAAAGCACGACGGACCTGCCGGTACGGGAGGTACCGGCAGGTCCGCGCGCTGGGATGGTCCGTACCATCGGCCCGTCAGAACGGAGTTGGGGGGCTCCACGGGGGCCGGGGGGACCGGGGTTCGGTGCGGGTCAGAAGCCGAGGCTCCAGGAGTCGATCTTGCCGGTGTCGCCGCCGGCGTTGTCGTTGACGCGCAGCTTCCAGGTGCCGTTCGCGACCTCGGAGGAGGCGTTGACGGTGTAGGTCTGGTTGATGTTGTCGGTGCTGCCGCCGGCGCGGTTGTGGAGCGTGTAGACGGAGCCGTCGGGGGCGACGAGGTCGACCTTCAGGTCACCGATGTAGGTGTGGGCGATGTTCACGCCGACCTTGAGGGCGGCCGGGGCGTTGCCCGTGACACCGCTGACCGCGATGGAGCTCTCGACCGTGGCGTTGTCACCGATGGCGACGTCCGCGGTGTTCTCGAAGGACGGGGTGGTGGGCGTCGTGGAGGTCACGGCGTTCACCGTCGCGGTGGCGTCCGCGAGGCCGGCGCCGCAGCCGCCGGTGCAGGTCCCGGCCAGCGGGCGGGCGTTGGCCTTGATCGCGGCCTCGATCTGGGCCGGGGTCAGGGAGGTCTTCGCCGACTTCATGAGGGCGGCGAGGCCCGCGATGTGCGGGGCGGCCATGCTGGTGCCCTGGTAGGGCTTGTAGGACTCCGCGCCGGGGGTGGTGGTGCCGGCGTTCAGGGTCGAGAGGATCGCGTTCTCGGGGGTGGTGACGGTGCCGGGCGTGTCGGTGGCGCGGCGGGTCTCACCGCCCGGGGCGGCGATGTCGATGATGGTGCCGAAGTTGGAGTAGTACGAACGGTCACCGGCGCGGTTGGTCGACGCCACGTTGATGACGTTGTTGCAGCTGGCCGGGGAGAAGCCGGACGCGTTCGCGTTGCTGTTGCCGGCGGCGACGACGACGGTCGTGCCGCGGCCGACGGCCGCGTTGATCGCGTTCTGGTAGCTGGTGCCGCAGGTGCCCGAGCCGCCGAGGCTCATGTTGATGACCTTGGCCGGGGTGGCGTTGGCCGGGACGCCCGCGACGGTGCCGCCGGAGGCCCAGGTGATGGCGTCGACGATGTCCGAGGTGGCACCGCCGCACTTGCCGAGCACGCGGACGGGCTGGATCTTCGCACCGTAGGCGATGCCGGCGACGCCCTTGGAGTTGTTGGTGGCCGCGGCGATGGTGCCCGCGACGTGGGTGCCGTGCCAGGAGGAGGTGCTGGCCTTCGAGCCGACGCCGCACTCGCCGTCGGTGGCGTTCCAGTCGCCCTCGTCGGCCGGGTTGTTGTCACGGCCGTTGCCGTCGCGGGCCTCGGAGGAGGTCGAGATGAAGTCGTAGCCGGCGACGATGTTCGGGGCGACGTCCGAGTGGGCCACGTAGCCGGTGTCGATGACGGCGACGGTGACGCCGGAACCGGTGGTCTTGTCCCAGGCGGCCGGCACGTTCATGCCGGCGGTGGGCTCGAAGAGGTCCCACTGCTTGGCGTACTCGGTGTCGTTCGGGGTGACGGCCATGGCGTAGGCGCGGGTGTCCGGCTCGACGTAGGCGACGTCCGGGTCGGCGCGGAACTGGGCCATCACGCCGGCGGCGTCGGCCGGGGCGACCGATCCGCCCAGGTTGACGAGGGCGGCGCCGGTCCCGAGGCGGCGGTCGAACTTCGCCTTCTTGCCGGCCTTCTTGCCCTTCGCGGCGGCGTCGTCGGCGGCCGCGGTGTTGGAACTGGCCTCGGACGCCGAGGACTTGTATCCGACGATGAGGTTCTCGACCGGCGCGCCGGCGGGGGCGGCGGGGGCCGCGGCGGCCGGGAGGGTGGTGGCCGGGTCGTTCTCGGCGGTCACGGCGACCGAGGCGGTCGCGGAGCCGGCGAGGAGGGTGACGGACATGGCCACCACGGATATGAGCCTGCTGCGTCTGGATGCGTGCACGGTGTTCCCTTTCGAGGGCCGTTTCCGGGCAGGCCGGAGCGGCCGGTCGGTGCAGTGTGGGAGGTGAACCGGCGGCTACGGGGCCCGGGCGGACTGGTCAGTCCCCGCCCCGGCCACCGCCGCGCGCCGCGTTGCCCGGCCGCGACGGCGGGGCAGGGCAACGGCGATCCCGGCGATCCGCGTTCCCGTTCCGGTCACACCATGTGGGGTTGGTGCGGGGCGGTTCGGGGCCGGTGGATCGCCGGTGGGCAGACAGTAGGCAACGCGGAGATGAACCCGATACGGGGAAAACCCTTGTCCGGACCCCCACGCCCCCGCCCCCGCCCCCGGTGCGTCGGGGAACGGGGGCGGGGGCGGGGGCGGGGGCGGGGCCGGTGCGGGAGAGGGGCGACCGGGGTTACCGCGGGTCGGTCACCACCGGGTTGAGCCGGCGGAAGTAGGTCCAGCTCGACTCGTTCGGTTCGGTCCACTTCGACGGCGCGGAGGCGAACTCGGGGTGGTGGGCGGCGATGTACGCGCGGGTGCGGTCGGGGACCTCCTCGTACGATCCGAGCTTCGTCCCGCGGCAGTGAAAAGCGAGGCCGCCGGGGCGTTGTCCCTGCTCCATCCAGGGGAGCCAGGGGGACATCCGCATCCAGGACATCGTCGCGGGGACGCTCGGCGCGTCGCCGGCGAGGTCCGCCGCGGGGGCGAAGAACTGGAAGAGCTCCAGGGCCCGGTAGGTGTCGGAGGCGGAGTTCAGCGGGTAGTCGGCGACGGGCAGCGGGGAGGGGTACGCGAGGGGGATCTCCAGGCTGAAGCAGACCTGGTCGCCGAGCTCGGTGCGCGGGACCGGGAAGGGCCGCAGCCTCAGGTTCGCGGGATCGTTCCACACGTGGACCACGGGTTTGTCCTGCCAGGTCTCCAGGATCTCTCGACCGGACGGGTCGAGGTAGAAGGCGGCCTCGCGGGAGAGCATCCGGTAGCCGCCCGTCTCCTCGTCGGCCTCCAGCCGGGCGACGTTGAGGCCCTCGAAGCCGAAGGTCCTCTCGTAGGGACCGTCGGGGGACCAGGTGTGGACGTCGCCCGTCCACCAGAAGGTGACCTCGGCCCCGTCGAGGGAGGCACGGGTGCGGGCGAAGTCGTGGAGGAGTTCAGCCGGTGTCATACGGAGAACTCTGCGCGGGCGCCCTGCGGCCCTGCAAGGCGCTCTCCGGCCGTCCGGGTGCGCGGGGCCGGGCCCGGGTGCCGGAAGCGGCGTACGGGGCTCCGGGGCGGGTGCGCGGGGCCCGGCCGGTGGAGGTTGCTCCCGGGTGCCGACCGCCGCCCCGGGGAAGGGTCCCGGCGGCTTCGGGAGCTCCCCGGGCGACACCTACAATCACACGGGGTTCCCGTCGTGCGGAGCCCCCGTTGACGACCGTACGGAGCAGCCGCAACCGTGACCGCCATGGGCAATGAACACCGACTGCTGTGGCTCGTCGTCAGCCTGGTGCTCGGCACCGGGCTGGTCGCCGCCGTCCTGGGCGCCTCACGGGCCGCCGGCCCGCACCACGGTGGGGTGGCGGGCGCGTACGTGGACATACGCGAGGTGGCGCGGGACGCCGAGCCCCCCGCCCCCGCGGGCCGCGAGGGCTCCGCGGGCACGGTGACCGTGGACTGCGGCCGCAACGCGGAGGGCCACTGGAACGAGGACAACCTGGTGGTGTCCCCCGGTCTGCGGGCCGGCGCCCACCACACCCACGCGTACGTCGGGAACCTGTCCACCGACGCCATGTCGGACGACGCGTCGCTGGCCGCGGCCGCCACGAGCTGTGTCGGCGGTGACCGGTCCACGTACTACTGGCCCGTGTTGCGCCGCCTCGACCGGCCCGGGGACCGGGCCCACGAGAGCTCGGCCGGGCACGGCAACACCGGAGAGATCCTCCCCGAGGCGGCGGTGAGCGTCGAGTTCCGCGGCAGCCCGGTGAGCAAGGTGGTGCCGATGCCCCGTTTCCTGCGGGCGATCACCGGCGACGCCGTCGCGTACACGGCGGGCACGGACGCGGACGTCCGGGCCCGCTGGGGCTGTTCCGGTCTCCCCGACCGCTCGACGACCGACTACCCGCGCTGCCCGGCCGGGAGCCTGGTGACCCGGACGCTGGTCTTCCCAAGTTGCTGGAACGGGCTCGACACCAGCGCGCCGGGACACCGCTCGCACCTGCGCTTCCCCTCCGCGCAGGGCGTGTGCCCGCAGAACACCTTCCCCGTGCCCGAGCTGCGCGTCTCGCTGTCCTACGCGGTGGCGTCGGGGGTCCCGATCGCCCTCGACTCCTTCCCGGAGCAGCGGCACAGCCCGCGCACGGACCACGCCATGTTCGTCAACGTGATGACCGACGAGCGGATGCGGGAGGTCGTCGGCTGCCTCAACGAGGGCCGCGCCTGCCGGACCTGACGAGCACCCCGCCCGCCCCGCGCGAGTGACGCACCTCACGTGAACCATCGGTCCGCCCCCGGCGTGTTCCGACCGCACCACGTAACACGAGGAGGACGGAGAGGGTGAGATGGCCGGACCACTGTGGCCCCGCACTCGGCGGGGCTCGACCGACGAAGCACTGATCAGGACGGTCTACGAGGAGCACGGCCACGCCCTGCTCGCGTACGCGACGCGGCTGACCGGGGACCGGGCCGCCGCCGAGGACATCGTCCAGGAGACGCTGATCCGGGCGTGGCGGCATTCCGAGGTCCTCGTCAACGGGAAGGGCTCGGTGCGCGGCTGGCTGCTCACGGTGGCCCGCAACATCATCACCGACCGGTACCGGGCCAAGGCCGCCCGGCCGGCGGAGGTGTCCGGCTCGTCGGCGGCGCCGCCGGTGGAGGTCGACCACGCGGACTCGGTGGTGGACGCGATGACCGTCCTCGGCGCCCTTGACCGGCTCACCCCGGAACACAGGGACGTACTGACGGAGTTGTACTACCGCCAGCGCAGCGTGTCCGAGGCGGCGGACCGCCTCGGGATACCGGCGGGGACGGTGAAGTCACGCGCGCACTACGCCCTCAAGGCACTGCGCGAGGTGTTCTCGGACAGCGGCAGGGACGACAGCAAGGACAGACGATCAGCCCGGCCGCCCCAGCAGCCCGGCGGACTGCGGGAGGTGGTGGCATGAACCGGCAGCGGCACGAGGAGGAACTGCTCGGACCGTACGTGCTCGGTGTCCTGGACGAGGATGACGTGCGGCGGGTCGAGGAGCACCTCGGCACCTGCTCGGGGTGCCGTGAGGAGGTGACGGCTTTGCGCGAGTTGGAGAGCGTGCTGGGCGAGGTCCCCGAGGAGGCGTTCCTCGACGGTCCCCCGCAGGGCGGCGACCTGCTGCTCCAGCGGACGCTGCGGCAGGTCCGCGGTGAGCGGGCCGCCGCCTCTCGGCGGCGCATCGCGTTCGTGGGAGTGGCGGCGGCCGCTTCGATGGCGGCGGTCTTCTGGGCCGGTACCCGGCTCGGAGGGGACGCCGGTCCGGGCCTCGCGTTGCCTCCGCCGCCGTCGCCGACCGTTTCCGCGGCACCCTCTCCCCCGGTGGCCGGTACTCGGGTCGCCTCGGCGACGGACCGGGGCACGGGCGCGCGGATGACCGTGCAGGTGACGCCGGCCCCGAAGTGGGTGCGGGTGCACGTGGCGGTGACGGGTCTGCCGCCGGGCGAGCGCTGCCGGCTGGTCGTGGTCGCCCGGGACGGTACGAGGACGACCGCGGGGGGCTGGGTCGTGGGCACGGCCGAGCACGGCGAGGGCAAGGGTGCCTCGCTGGACGGTACGGCGGCGGTGGATCCCGCACAGGTGAAGGAGGTCCTCGTCGAGAACGAGGCGGGGCGGACCTTCGTGTCCGTGCCGGTGCCCGCGCCCGCGTAGCGGGGCGGGGAGCGCGCCCCGGCCTCCGGGCCGGGGGCGTGACGGAGCCCGGGAGCATGTCCAGCTCCCGGGCTCCTGTTTGCCACCCAATTGCGCACACCGGCTGCGTTCAAGAACCGGGATCATGCTGAGGCCGACGTGTTCTACCGTTGAACTACCGCGCCACGAGAGAGGCGCAGGGGGGACTTGAACCCCCATCCGTCGGTGATCGTCCCGGTCCGGTCGATCCGGTGTTCGGCGGCGAATACTGAGACTGGAGCGATAGTCTGAATTTGATAGGGGCCGCCTGTACCAGCTTGGGCCACCCCGGCATGTGGTGCCGGGGGAGGGATTCGAACCCCCAAATGACACCCCTGTTTCAGCTTCAACATCAGTTTCAGCTTGCGCTCTCGCGCACCCCCTGCGACACAGGGGGCGATCTCGGGGCTACCTGAAGAGGTAGCCGAACACCGCGTCGCCGACCCGCTGGTCGGTGACCTCGGCGTTGTTGGCCTCCTCGCGGGCGAACTTCACGGCCTGCTGGAGGCGCTCCACCTTGTCGAGGAGTTCGTTGACACGGCGGGCGGGCAGGGCACCGGAGAACTTCACGGTGGTCCAGTAGCCGACGGCGACGTCCTCGTAGTACACCTCGACCTGGGCCGGGTGCTTCTCGGTCGCCTCGGCCTTGACGTGGTTGCGCGGCACCTTCTTGGTGCGGATCGTGCGCACGGCCTCCGTCTTCCAGGAGTCCGTCGACGGGTCGAGGTTCCAGGATTCGGAGGCGTCGAGGACCGGCAGCTTCCGCACGAAGGTGTGCAGGTCGGTCAACTGCTTCTCCAGGAAGAGCAGGTAGGGCACCGGCACCTGGGCGAGCAGCACGTTCCCGTCGACGACGATGTCCGCCGCCGCGGTGCGGTTCGCCCAGTCCTTGGTGGCCGTGACGTCGAAGAGGCGCGTCAGCGTGGCAGCCGTCGACCGCAGCACGTCCTCCGCCTTGACCTGCACCCGGGTGGACTCGGGGGGCAGTTGCTCGCCCTCCTCGTCCTTGGGCTGGTACGTACGCGAGATGCCGGCCAGCAGCGCGGGCTTCTGCACGTCGTGGTGAGCCTGGGTGAGCTCCTGGAGGGACTTGGACTTGACGCCCTTTTCGACTGCGATGATCTGATTCAGCTTCGGCACGTGATCAACCTAGCAACGCCGTTCGTACGATGGCCATTCGATTTCCGCGGCTCGCGGCCGGGCGCACCGCCGGTGCGGCGCCGCCGGCCCCGCCGGACGGGGCGGGGCCGGGACCCTCCGGTCCGCTACGCGGTCAGGTGGACCGGCAGGTCGAAGAGGTCGTTCTGGGTGAGGATCGGCTTGTTGCGCAGTTCCTCGCGGGACACGGCCAGGCGCAGGTCGGGGAACCGGGCGTAGAGCGCGGGCAGGGCCACCAGGGCCTCCAGCCGGGACAGGGCCGCGCCGGGGCAGACGTGGGGGCCGTGGCCGAAGGAGATGTGCCGGTTCGGGGTGCGGGTGACGTCGAACGCTCCCGCCGTCCCACCGTGCTGTGCCTCGTCGCGGCCGAGGGCTCCGAAGGAGACGATCAGGCCCGCGCCGCGGGGCAGGATCCGGTCGCCGACCTCGATGTCCTCGGCGGCGAAGCGGATCAGGACGTGCGAGGTCGGGGTGGCCCAGCGCAGGGTCTCCTCGATGACGTTCTCCCACGGGACCTCGCCCTTCAGGACGAGGGCCCGCTGCTCCGGGTGGGTCTCCAGGGCGACGACGGCGTTGACGATGAGGCTGATCGTCGTCTCGTGGCCCGCCGCGACCATCAGTTGGAGGGTGTTGGTGATCTCCTCGGTGCTGAGGTGGTCGCCGTCCTCGGAGGCCGCGATGAGGGCGCTGGTCAGGTCGTCGCCGGGGTTCTCCCGCTTGGACTCCACGATCCGGGAGAACAGCGCTCCGAGGTCCGCCATCATCTGCGGGACCTCCTCGGGCCGGGTCTGGGTGGAGAAGAACTTCTCGAAGAGGGCCTTCAGACGCGGGTGTTCGGCCGCGTCCACGCCCATGAGTTCGCTGATGACGTTCATGGGCAACGGGTACGCGAAGCCGGCCTTCAGGTCGACGCTCCCGCCGGCGGGGAGCTCGGCCAGTGCGTCGAGCATCCGCGTGGTCAGTGCCTCGATGCCGGCCCGCAGCTTCTCCACCCGGCGGACGGTCAGGGCCTGGGCGACCAGGGTGCGCAGCCGGCGGTGCTCGTCGCCGTCGACGGTGAGCATGGAACGGCCGGGGTTGGCGAGGCCGATCAGCGGCCAGTCCGCGGGTATCTCGTCGCGCTGCCAGGCCCCCCAGACGTTGATGTCCTTGACCACTCTTGGGTCGGTCAGGAGTCTTCTGGCCTCGGCGTGGTGCGTGACGGCGTACACCTCGACACCGCCCGGCAGGACCACGGGTACCAGCGGGCCGGCGGCGCGCAGCGCGGCGCTCTCGGCGTCGAGGTCGGTGACGAAGGGGTCGAGGACGAGGGGGGCGGGGCCGGTGTGGTCGATCGGGCAGGTCATCGGGTGGCTCCAAGGGCGGGGGTCGGGGTGAAGGTCACGGGGAGTTCCGAGAGTCCGCGCAGCCAGGGCGACGGCCGCCGGGTGAGTCCGTCGGCCGGGCCGGCCAGGTCGACGTCCGGGAGTCGGTCGAGGAGGACCTCGATGCCGGTCCGCGCGATGACCTCGGCGACCTCCTGGGCGGGGAACGGGCACCGGTGTTCGCCGTGACCGAAGGAGAAGAAGGCGTTGTTCCCGCCCGTGAGGGACCCCGCGTCGGTGCGTACGTGCGGGTCCCCGTTGGCGGCGGCCAGGCCCAGCAGGACCAGGTCGCCGCGGCCGATGTGCTGTCCGCCGAGCTTGGTGTCGCGGGAGGTCCAGCGTCCGGCGACGTTCTGGGTGGGGGTGTCCTCCCAGAGGACTTCGTTCATGGCCTCGCCGACGCTGTGCCGGCCGCCGGCGAGGGAGGCGGCGAACCGGTCGTCGGTGAGCATCAGGCGCAGGGTGTTGCCGATCCAGTCGGCCGTCGGTTGGTGGCCGGCGGCCATCATCACCATGAGGTCCTGCGCGACCTCGTCCAGGGTGAAGCCCGCGGTGTTCGCGAGCATGCGGGAGGCGACGTCCGGGCCGGGGACGGCCTGCTTCGCGGTGAGCAGGCCGTACATGGACTCGCCGAGGTGGCGTTGGCCCTCCAAGGCGCCCGCCCGACCGTTGATCATGTCGTTCATGGCGGTGACGAGGCCGGGGCCCTGCTCGTCCGAGAAGCCGTAGAGGCGTGCGAGGACGCGCAGCGGCAGGAGCATGGCGTACTCGCCGACGAGGTCGCAGGTTCCCCGGCCGCACAGGCCGTCGATCAGTTCGTCGGCGAAGCGTTCGGCGTGGCCCTTGAGTTCGAAGGGGTCGACGGCTTCGAGGGCGCCGGAGATGACGGCGGCGCGTTCGCGGTGGCGTTCGCCCACGGTGTAGAGGATCGACGGCTGCTTGCGGCCGATCATCGGCAGGAGCGGCCAGTCGGCGGGGATGGCGTCCCACTGGTTCCACAGGTCGGAGTCGCGGGAGAAGAGCTGCGGATCGCTGGTGACCTGGTGCAGTTCGCGGTAGCCGAGGACCAGCCAGGCCGGCACGTCCCCGTCGAGCACGACGGGGGCCACCGCGCCGTGGTCGCGGCGCATCTCCCGGTACAGCTCGATGGGGTCGGTCTGGAAGCGGGGGCCGCCGAGGTAGACGGGCTGGGGCTCGGGGGTGGTCACGGGGTGGGCTCCGGGATCGTGTGCAGGACGGCCGTCTGGTGGCGCTGGAGGTGCTGGAGGTGCTCGACGAGGGAGATGAGCACCTGCTTGCTGGAGGCGCGCGAGCGGGCGTCGCAGAACAGCAGGGGCACCTCGGGGGGCAGGTCGAGCGCCTCCCGGATCTGCTCGGGGGTGTGGGAGGGACCGCCGAAGTCGTTGCAGGCGACCACGAAGGGGGTGCCGTGGTGTTCGAGGCGGTCGATGGCGTACCAGGAGTCGGCGAGCCGGCGGGTGTCCACCAGGACGACGGCGCCGAGGGTGCCGGAGAACAGCCTGTCCCAGAGGAACCAGAACCGTTCCTGTCCGGGGGCGCCGAACAGGTAGAGCACGTTGTGGGCGTCGAGGGTGATGCGTCCGAAGTCGAAGGCCACCGTGGTGGCGGTCTTGGCGCCGACCCCGGAGGTGTCGTCGACGGCCTCGCCCGCCTTGGTCATCGTCTCCTCGGTGTTCAGCGGACGGATCTCGCTGACCGAGCGGACCATGGTGGTCTTGCCGACGCCGAAGCCGCCCACGATGACGATCTTCAGGCCGTTGTCGGCGGTGCTGCTGAGCGCCTGCCGGGGCGTGCCCCGGTCAGAGGTTGCGGAGTCCAACGAGCACCTGCTCCAGGATGTCGAGGTCGGGAAGGAGGTACGTCGAACGCGGGTGCCGGGCGCTGATGCGCCCGGTCCCGAGCAGATCGGCGAGGAGGATCCGCACGATGGACACCGGCAGGCCGAGCTCGGCCGCGATCTCCACGACGGCCGTCGGGAACCGGCACATCCGCAGGATCGCCACGTGTTCGGACTGCATGCCGGGGACCGGGTCGCACTCCGTGACCACCAGGGTCACGAGGTCGAACGCGTCCGAACCGGAGCGGCTACGGCCGCCGGTGAGGGTGTAGAGCCGGTCCGGGGAGTCGTCCCGGCCCGGCCTGCCGCGGCTCAACCCCGGGGCCTGGCGATCAGATGTTCGCTCAGCTGCTCGACCAGTTCGGACATGTTGTGGCCGACGAAGCCGGCGTCGGCCTCCTCGTCGGCGACCAGCGCGAGGTGTGCGCCCTCGCCGGCCTCGACGATGAAGAGGATCCCGCCGTAGAACTCGGCCATCGCCGAACGGACTCCGCCGGTTCCGTCGCCGAACTCGATGGACGCGCCGTGGGAAAGGCTCTGGATGCCGGCGGCGATGGCGGCGAGCTGGTCGGCCTGGTCGACGGAGAGCTCGGGGGTGCGGCACAGCTTCAGGCCGTCACGGGACAGCACGAGGGCGTGCCGGGCGCCGGGGGTGCGCTCCAGGAGTCCTTCCAGGAGCCAGCTGAGCGTCTCGTCGGTGGTGGTGCCGGTCATCGCGTGTTGCCTTCCGGGTGCGGGGGGTTCGGGGGCTGCTGCGCCGAGTTGCCGCGCACGGCCTGGCGGAAGCTGCCGAAACGGGCGGCGGACTGGGACGCGCCGGTGGGGGCGGCCGGGTTGCGGGCCGCCGCTCCCGCGGCGTCGGGGCCCTCGGGGTGGGCGGCGGCCATGGTCCGGCCGCGCCGCCTCCGGGGCAGTCCGCTCTCGCCGATCACCGGGTTCGGGCCGGTGGATTCGGAGTCCTCTGTGCCGGCGGCGGCGTCGGCCGGGCCTTCCGTCCGGGGGGCGTACTGCCGTACCGGCGCCGCGCCGTCGGGTTCGACGGGGCCCTGGTGGGCGGGCTCCGCCTCCGGGACGGCCGGGGGTACGGGTACGGCCGCGAGCGCCGGAGCGGCCGGTGCGGCCACGAGGGCCGGGGCGGGCAGGGTCTCGGCCGCGGTGCGGCTGATCAGTTCCTGCGGCAGCATCATGAGCGCGCCGGTACCGCCGCGCGCGGAGGGCCGGAAGGAGACGGTCAGCCCGTGCTTGCGGGCCAGGCGACCCACGACGGCCAGTCCGAGGCGGGTGCCGGAGAGCCCGGCCAGGTCCAGCGACTCGGCGGTCACGGCCTGTTCGGCGCGCCGCAGCTGGACCTCGCTCATGACGAGTCCGCTGTCCTCGACGGTGATGATGACGCCGGCCGGGACCTCTTCCACGTAGACGTGGACCTCGGCGTTCGGCGGTGAGAAGTTCGCGGCGTTGTCGAGGAGCTCCGCGAGGGCGTGCATGACGCCCTCGGCGGCGTGGCCGGCGACGGCGGCCTCGCTCGTGGAGTGCAGGCGTACGCGCTGGTAGCCGCCGATGCGGCCCATGGCGCCGCGCAGGATGGACTCCATGACGATCGGCTTCGCCCAGCGGCGGCCCGAGCGGGCTCCGGTGAGGACGGCGATGGAGTCGGCGAGGCGGCCCGCCTGGGCGGTGCGGTGATCGAGGTGGAGCAGGTCGCCGAGGACGTCCTCGTCGGCGTGCCGGTGCTCCATGTCCCGCAGGTCGGCGAGCATTCCGGTGGCGAGCGCCTGCATCCGGCCGGCGGCGTTGGCGGCGGCGGCCATCGCGGCGGCGCGGCCGGAGCGGGCGCGTCTGAGCTCCTCGCCGAGGCGCTCGCGGGAGGCCAGCTGGGCGGAGGTCATGCGGTCGAGTTCGGCGGCGTGGGAGGCCGTCAGGTGTTCGCGGTCCGCGGCCCGCGCCGCGGTCAGCCGCTCCACCTCGGCGGTGTGCTCGGCGACGAGGCGGGTGCGCTCGGCCGTCCGGGCGGCCGTCTCCCGGGTCGCCTCGGCGGTGAGGCGGGCGAGATGGGCGTCGCGGTCGGCGAGTTCACGGGTGAGGGCGGTGAGCCGACCCCGCAGCAGACGGGATCCGCGCGCGGTCCAGGTGAGGGCGCAGGCCGCGACCGAGAGCACCAGGGAGCCCGACGCGGAGAACCAGCCGAGCGGTTCGCGGACCGACGACGGGGCCGCGGCCACCGCCGCCATGGAGAGGGCGCCGGTGGCCACTGCGGTGATCAGCAGGGCGAGCGCAGCGGGGCGAAGGGGGGAAGGCGACGCCGTCATCAATCAAAGCCTCAAACCGGGCGTATATGGAAGAGAGGGTTCCTGTGGCAACGAGGGACAACTATAAGAGGATTGCTGATCGTTTAGGAAAGGTCTTGACGGAAGTCACGCTATGTAGCGCCCACTAAGGACAGGTCTGGAGCGGTTTCGGGGCTATGACATGGCATCCTGTGACGTCACAACTCGCCGGACGGGATCGGCGGCGGACGTCCGGGGAATATGGGGAAGGTCCATGAGGCTCTGCTTCCTGGTGGAGGAGCACTACCGCCACGACGGCATGCCGAACGAGGTGATCCGGCAACTGACCTCCTGGGGGCACCGGGTCGACGTCGTCCGGCCGGGCGGCTCGCTGCTGCGCATGGCCGAGGTCGTACGGGCCGGCGCGCACGACGCCTGGGTCCTCAAGACCGTCTCCGGAGGCCCGGGGCTCACCCTCCTGGAGGCCGCGGCGGCCACCGGCACGACGACGATCAACGACGCCCGCTCGATCCGCGGTGTACGCGACAAGGCCCTCGCCGCCGCCCTCGGCAGTGCGCACGGTCTGCCGATGCCGCCGACCTACGCGGTGGCCCGACCCGAACTGCTGGCGGAGGTACCGGACTCGGAGTACCCCCTCGTGGTCAAGCCCGCCGACGGCAGCTCCGGCCGCGCCGTGCACCTCGTACCGTCCCCGGACCGGCTGGCGGAACTCCTCCCCGTGCTCGCGGGCGAGGGCATGCTCATCGCTCAGCCGTACGTGCCCAACCCGGGCACCGACATCAAGGTGTACTGCGTCGACGGCGAACTGTTCGCCACCGAGCGCTGCTCCCCCCTGCACCCCGACCCGGCCGTGCGCGAGCGGCGGGTGCCGCTGCCGGCCGAGGTCGCGTCGATCGCCGCCCGGGTGGGTGCGGTCTACGGGCTCGACCTCTACGGGGTGGACGTGCTGCTCGGTCCCGACGGGCCGGTGGTGGTCGACGTGAACGACTTCCCGAGCTTCCGTCAGGTCCCCGATGCCGCCGCCAGGGTGGCGCGGGCCGTCCTCGCGCTGGCCGGCGCGGGCGGCACCGCAAGGCCGGCGGCGGGGGTGCCGGCGGCGGGGCCCGCCGTGCCCGGAACACCCGCACCCCGGACGCCCGCGCCCGGCATGGCCCTGACGCCCGGGCCCGGGGTGTCCGTGGCCGCTCAGGTCGTCCCCGGCCCTTCGGTGCCGCCGCGGTCCGCGCCCGGGGCTTCCGTGGCGGCGTACTCCGCGCTCCCCCTGTCGATCCCCGCGCAGGCCGTGGCCCGGGCGGGGGACGGCAAGTGAGGATCGCCCTGATCTGCCCCGACCCGGGGCATCCGCTGCTCGCGGCGACCGCGGCGCTGCTCGCCGCGCGACACACGGTGCTGGTACTGGACCCGGCGGCGGGCGCCGCGGCCGCGCGCGGGGCGACGCCCGACGTGTGCCTGCTCAAGGCCCGGACCCCGGCGGCGCTGGAACTGGCCCGGGAGTTGGAGGGACGGGGCTCCGTGGTGCTCAACTCCGCGACGGCCACCGAACGCTGCCAGGACCGGATCACGATGGCGGAATCGGCCCGCGCCGCAGGGCTTCCCTTTGCCACCACCCGTGCGTACGACACCCTCGCGGAGTTGGTTTCCTCGACGGACGGCCGGGCGGACCGACCGCTCGTGGTCAAGAGCCGGCGCAGCCGCAAGCACGACCTGGTCGCCCGGGTCGACGGATCGGACGGGCTGCGGGCCCTGGTGCCGACCTGGGCCCGGGAGCCCGTCGTGGTGCAGGACTTCGCCCCCAACAACGGCTGGGACCACAAGGTGTGGGTCGTGGGGGGCCGGGTCTTCACGGCCCTGCGGCGCTCCGAACTGGCGCCCGGGGCCGAGGAACCGGCCACCTCCCACCACCGACTCCCCGCGCAGTGGGCGGAATCCGCGCTGCGGGTGGGCGGGGTCTTCGGACTGGACGTCTACGGCGTGGACTTCATCGAGACCCTCGACGGCGCGCCCCTGATCGTCGACGTCAACGCCTTCCCGGGGATCCGCGGCCAGGCCGACGCGCCGCGGTCCCTGGCGGACCTGGCCCTGCGCAGGGCCGGATCCACCGGATGACCTCGGCCTGCTTCTCCCCGGCGGAGGCGACGGCCTGCGAGGTGGCGCCGAGCACGGCGGCGACGGCGATCAGCACGGCGGCGACAGCGGCCTTCCCCTCGCGGTCCACGGTTCCTCCCGGGCGGTGACGGTCCGCGGCCCACGACGGCCCGCGCCCGCGTAGCCTCTCACCGGCCCGTCCGGCGACAAGGCCCGAACATTCTCGTGACCGATGCGTCCGGGCCCCGGCCCGGCGTGCGACGAAAGGGAGATGTCATGCGCGCTGTGGTGTTCGAGCGGTACGGGGAGTTGCCCGAGGTACGGGAGGTACCCGATCCGGATCCGGCCCCGGACGGCGCCGTCGTGCGCGTCGAGGCGACGGGACTGTGCCGGAGCGACTGGCACGGCTGGATGGGCCACGACCCTGACATCGTGCTGCCGCACGTGCCCGGCCACGAACTGGCCGGAGTGGTCGAGGCGGTCGGGCCCGCGGTCACCGCATGGCGGCCCGGGGACCGGGTGACCGTACCGTTCGTCTGCGCCTGCGGGAGCTGCGCGGACTGCGTCGCGGGCCACCACCAGGTGTGCGCGCGCCAGACACAGCCCGGGTTCACCCACTGGGGTTCCTTCGCCGAGTACGTGGCCCTGGACCACGCCGACGTGAACCTGGTGGCCGTCCCCGAAGGGGTGTCCTTCGCCACGGCCGCCGGCCTGGGGTGCCGCTTCGCGACGGCGTTCCGGGCGGTGACCGCCCGGGGCAGGGCGGCCCCGGGCGAGTGGGTCGCCGTCCACGGCTGCGGCGGGGTCGGCCTGTCCGCCGTGATGGTCGCGGTCGCGGCCGGAGCCCGGGTGATCGCCGTGGACACCGCGCCGGGCGCACTGGAACTGGCCCGCGCCTTCGGGGCGGCCTCCTGCGTGAACCCCGCGGATGCCGGCCCCGGGGGCACGGCGGAGGCGGTGCGGGAGCTCTCCGGTGGTGGCGCGCACCTCTCGCTGGACGCCCTGGGCTCCCCCGCGACCGCGGCCGCCTCGGTGGCCGGGCTGCGCCGACGGGGCCGGCACGTGCAGGTCGGGCTGTTGCCGGCGGCGGCCGGCCCCGCCGTCCTGCCCATGGACCGGGTGATCGGCTGGGAGTTGGAGGTCCTGGGCAGCCACGGGATGGCCGCTCACGCCTACCCGCCGATGCTGGAACTGGTCCGCTCGGGAACGCTGCGGCCGGACCTGCTCGTCACCTCGCGCATCGGTCTGGACGCCGCCCCGGCGGCGCTCACCGCGATGGGTTCGGCGGTGGGGGCCGGGGTCACCGTCATCCTGCCGCCGTCCCCCTGATCCGGAGTCGCCCGCGTCCGGCGGAGCAATCCACTCCGCCCTCAACTCCCTTCTCCGTTACAACTCTTGACGACACCGGGGGCGGGGGAGCACAGTGGCCGGCGGCGCGGCTTTGAGAGCGCTCTCAAGAGGATCCCGCCACGGACTCCGCTCCCCCTCACCTCCCCTGTACCACGCCTTCGGACGTCTCGGAGAGGACATCCATGCGTGAGCCATCCGGCACAGATCGGCCGTCCTTACGTCGCACCGTCATCGCGGCTCTGAGCACCCTCGGCGTGCTCGCGGCCGCCGTCACGGCCTCCGTCCTGCCCGCCGGGGCGTCCGCCCCGGCGGCCTGGGCCGCCCCTCCCGTCCCGCCCGGCTGGTCCCAGGTGTTCCTCGACGAGTTCGACGGGCCGGCGGGCTCGCCGTCGAGACCACCACCGACACCGGCGGCGGTCAGGACGTCACTTCGATCGGGAACGGCGACTGGGCCCGGTTCACGGGCGTCGACTTCGGCTCCGGGACGGCCGGGCAGTTCCTGGCCCGGGTCGCGAGCGGGGCGACCGGTGGGGTGAGCGGCCTCGTGGAGGTCCGACTCGACAGCCGCACCGGCCCGCCCGTCGGCAGCTTCGCCATCGCCGGGACCGGGGGCTGGCAGAGCTGGCGGACCGTACCGGCGAACATGACGGCGGTCGGCGGCGTCCACGACGTGTACCTGACGTTCACCAGCGGCCGGCCGGCCGACTTCGTGAACCTCAACCGGTTCCACTTCGCCCGATGACGGCCGCCGCCCGATACCTCCGGAGGTGTTCGCCGCTCGCCCCGCCGGCCTCCGCCAGGAACGGAGCGGGCCCCTTCCTCCCGCGCGAACCCACCTCGTACGCGGTGTACGACGGCGTCGTCGACCGGTCGTCCGTGCGGATCCTCGGCAGCCCGGCCCCGCCGACCGGACCGGCCCAGGGCACCCGCTGGTGACGGCCCCGTACCGCCGGAGCCCCCTCGGGGCCCGGCGGTACGGGTTACCCTGCTGCCCGGCGAGGCGAGCGCCCCCGCAGAGGCAGGAGGACCATCCGTGCCCGATCAGCTTTCCGTGACGCCCCGGACGGCCGCGGCGCCCGCCGGCCGCCCCACCCTGGAGGCCGTCGCGGCGGCAGCCGGGGTCTCCCGGGCGACCGCGTCCCGCGTGGTCAACGGCGGCGAGGGGGTGCGTCCGCATCTGGTGGACAAGGTCAAGGAGGCCGTCCGCGAACTGGGCTACGTGCCCAATCCGGCCGCCCGCACCCTCGTCACCCGGCGGACCGGGGCCGTCGCCGTCATCATCGCGGAACCGGAGGTGCGGATCTTCTCCGATCCGTTCTTCTCCCGGCAGGTCCGCGGCATCAGCAGGGAACTGACGGCGAGCGACACGCAGTTGGTGCTGCTGCTGGTGGAGGACCACCGGGACTACGAGCGGATCGAACGCTATCTGGCCGGCGGGCACGTCGACGGGGCGCTGGCCTTCTCCCTGCACACCGACGATCCGCTCCCCGCGATCACCCGCCGCATAGGCCTGCCGACGGTCTACGGGGGTCGCCCGGGCTGGACGGCCGCACCGGACGCGGAGGGCTCACCCGGCGGGGTCGCTTACGTGGACGCGGACAACCGCGGGGGCGCGCGCCAGGCCGTACGGCACCTGCTCGACCAAGGGCGTCGGCGGATCGCGCACATCGCCGGACCCCGCGACCAGACCTCGGCCACCGACCGGCTGGACGGGTACCTCGACGTGCTGCCGGGAGCCGATCCGGGGTTGTTGGCCGAGGGGGACTTCACGGCGGCCGGCGGGGCCCGGGCGATGGCCGCGCTGCTGGAGCGCAGGCCCGACCTCGACGCCGTGTTCGCCGCGAACGACCTGATGGCGACGGGTGCGCTGGAGGCCCTGCGGGCGCGGGGCCGCAGGGTCCCCGAGGACGTGGCGCTGGTGGGTTTCGACGACGCCGAGTCGGTGGCGGAGGCGACGGATCCACCGTTGACGACGGTGCGTCAGGACATCGAGGGCATGGGCCGGCTGATGGCCCGGCTGCTGCTGCGGTCGCTGGAGGACCGGCGGGGCGCGGGGAGGGCGCCCCGCCCGGTCATCACGCCGACGGCGCTGGTGCGGCGGGCGTCGGCCTGAAAGGCTTTGGATCCGCCGGACTCCGGCGCGCGGCGGCCGGGCTCACAGGGCCCGGCCCATGCAGACGCGCGGCCAGCGGTCCAGCCCGTGCAGGGCCTCCTGCCGCCGGATCTCCCGCAGGCCCGGGGTGAGTTCCCCGTCGGCCAGGATCCGGAAGCCGCAGCGCAGGTAGTAGGGGGCGTTCCAGGGCACGGCCGCGAAGGTGGTCAGGGTGAGCGCGCCGTCGCGCCGGTCGGCCGCGCGGAGCGCGGCGTGCTCCAGCAGGGCCCGACCCACTCCCCTGCGGGCGCCGTCCGGGTGCACCGAGACCTGCTCGACGTGGAGCGCGCCGTCGACCGGCTCGGCGATGAGGTAGGCCAGCGGGCGGTCGTCCCGGCCGGTGGCCACCCAGGCCAGCCCGCTGTCGACGTAGCGGGCGAGCTCGTCCAGAGGGAGCGGGTCGTCGTCGGCGACGGCGGGCATTCCGATGTCGCGGAAGCATTCCCCGGCGGCCCGTTCGATGTCCTGACAGACGGGAAGGTCCGCGAGGACCGCTGCTCGTATGCGCATCCGGTCAGTGTCCCCGGGGCGGGGCCGGGTGTGCCAGGCCTTCGCCCGTGCGAGGAGCGGCGGATCCGTGCGCGGGGCCCGCGCGGGTGGAGCGCGCAGTACTGGTACGGGTCCGGTGTCCGGTACGGGGCGGGGCGGGCGGCGCGATGGGGGAAGGAGGTCGGCTGCGCCGAGTCGTACGGTGGCCCGGGGCACGAGGGGGTGAACCGGAGGGTCGGGATTCCTCGCTTCGTCCGCACGGGTGACGAGAAAAGTCGTGTCGCGTCCGGTTCCGTGGGCCGGCCGGCCCGCCCGGTGACCGCCGCCATCGCGGATGGCGGGGCAGGACGTCGGCGCTCCGTCATCAAACTGCGGCCGTTCCGTGCCCCGGGAGTGGCCGCTACGGGGGCGTCGGGCGTCCGGCTGATCCCATACTTGTGGCTCATGAGAGGGATGGACAAGCCGCGCAGCAGCCCCTTGGTGCCCGACGCCGTGAGCGCCGAGATCCTCCGGCACGACTGGGGGTCCATCGAGTGCGGTTGCGGCCGCTCGGCGGAGCACCTGGAGGAGACCCTGTGGAATGCCGCCGAGGGGCATCCGGCCGCGTTCCACGCCTTGGAGGGCCATGTGTTCGCCGGGTCGCGGCTGCGGGCCCCGGCCCCGGCCGCGTGCGGGGTGCTGATGGCGGTGTGGGCGGCCGGGCCGCCCCGGCTCGCGACCCGCGAGGCGCTGCTGTGGGCGCTGCTGGCCTTCCTGAACACGGAGGACGACGGCTCCTCGCACGAGGCCGGCCTCTACGGGCAGTGCGCCGCGTTCATCCGTACGGGTCTGCCGGGGCTGCGCCGTGAGCGGACGGCCGCCCCGGGCTCGGTGGCCGCCGCCTACGCCGACGGGGTCCTCGCACTCCTGGACCTCTCCGTCTGATCCCCGGTGGCGGCGCGCAGGCAGGCGCGCAGCACGGCCGGGGTGACCTCCTCCAGGGAGTCGGCGAAGGTCCGGGCCGGCGAGCGCGGCACGTCGAGCAGTGAGGGCACCACCAGGACCGCGCAGCCCGCCGCTTCGGCGGACGCCGCCCCGTCCGGGGAGTCCTCCACGGCGACGCACTCGCCCGGGGTCCGGCCGAGCCGCGCGGCGGCCTCGCGGTACGGATCGGGGTGCGGCTTCGTGCGTGCGGTGTCGTCGGCGGAGAGGGTGAAGGCGAAGGGGACGTGGGCGAGCGCGCCCCCGACGACCTCGTCGACCACGACCCTCGGTGAGGCGCTGACCAGGGCGAAGGGTACGTTCCGCGCGGCGAGCGCGGCCAGCAGCCGCTGGGCTCCCGGACGCAGAGGGGCGCCGGCCGCGACCCGACGGAAGAAGCCGTCGGTGAGGTCGGCGGCGACCGTCACGCGGTCCGCGCCGTCGGTGAGGCGTACGAGGTGGTCCGCGGTGTCCTGGACGGCGCGGCCCACCACCTCGGGGGCGTCGGCGGGGCCGAGCCGGTGACCGAGCAGGCCCGCGACCTCCTCGGTGGTCCGCCACCACAGCACTTCGGTGTCGACGAGGGTGCCGTCCATGTCGAGGAGGACGGCGGCGGGCCCGTCACCCCGGTCCTCGGCGAGTCCGTTCCCCGGGCCCGCGGCTGATCCGTCGGCACGGCCCTCGGCCGGCCCGTCCACGCGATCATCGGCCGGCCCGTTCACGCGGCCCTCGGCCCGCCCGTTCACGCCGTCCTCGCCACGACGAGGACGGGCCGTTCGGTCAGGCCGACGGTGGCCCGTGCGCCGGGCACGAGGGCTCCGGCGTCCCGCGAGGGCAGGTCGGCCTTGACCCTGCCGCCGCCCGGCAGGTCGAGGTGGAGCCGGGTGACGGCCCCGAAGAAGGAGGCCGAGACGACGGCGGCCGGGCCCTCCGCGTCGGCGGACACGGTGACGTTCTCGGGCCGGACGAGGACCTCGACGTCGCGGGTGGTCGGGACCGGTCCGTCCACGGGCAGCCGGACGCCCGCGACCTCCACCAGGCCGCCGTCGCCGATCCGGCCCGGGAGGCGGTTCATGGTGCCGACGAACTCGGCGACGAAGGCAGTCGCGGGCCGTTCGTACAGTTCGGCGGGGGCCGCGCACTGCTCCAGTCGGCCGGCGTTCAGCACGGCGACCCGGTCGGCCATGGAGAGCGCCTCCTCCTGGTCGTGGGTGACGAACACGGTGGTGATCCCGAGGGAGAGCTGGAGGCGCCGGATCTCGTCGCGCAGGTTGGCCCGCACCTTGGCGTCCAGGGCCGACAGGGGTTCGTCGAGGAGGAGCACGCGGGGGCGCAGGGCCAGGGCGCGGGCGAGCGCGACGCGCTGCTGCTGGCCGCCGGACATCTGGTGCGGGTAGCGGTCGCCGTGCTCGGGGAGGCCGACCAGGTCGAGGAGTTCGGCCGCGCGCTCGGTGCGCCGGGCGGACGGGACCTTGCGCACGCGCAGGCCGAAGGCGACGTTCTCGCGGGCGGTGAGGTTCGGGAAGAGGCTGTACGACTGGAAGACCATCCCGGCGTCGCGTCGGTTGGCCGGCACGCGGGTGATGTCCTCGCCGTCGACCAGGACCTCGCCGGCGTCGGGCTGCTCGAAGCCGGCGAGGACGCGCAGCGCGGTGGTCTTGCCGCAGCCGGAGGGGCCGAGGAGGGCGAGGAGCTCGCCGGGGCGCGCGGTCAGATCGAGGCCGTCGAGGGCCACGGTGGAGCCGAACGCCCGGCGCAGGCCGCGGAATTCGACGAGGGCGCCCGCGGGGGTGCCGCGGTCCGCCGGCGTCCCGGCCGCGGCAGGTGTGGTGGACATGGGGTCAGGACTCCTTGCGGGAGGTGGTGGGGGCGGGCGATGACGCTCCGGAGGCGTTCGCCCCGGCCCGTGAGAGGAGGAGCAGCAGCAGCCAGGTGATGAGCAGGCTGAGGACGGAGACCGCCACCGACATCCGGGCCTGGGCTCCGGAGATCGTCACGATCCACACCGCGAAGGGCCGGAAGCCGAGCAGTGAGGCGATGGTGAATTCGCCGAGGACCAGCGCGAGGGTGAGGAAGGCCGCCCCGGCGAGGGAGGCCCTCAGGTTCGGGAGCAGCACGCGCAGGACGACGTACGGCCAGCTCGCGCCGCAGCTGCGGGCGGCCTCGGTCAGGGTCGGTACGTCGACGGCGCGCAGGCCGGCGTCCAGGGAGCGGTACACGAAGGGCAGGGCCAGCACCGTGTAGGCCAGGACCAGGACGAACGGGAACTTCTCGTTCTGCACGGCGATGAACGTCTGGTAGAGCGGGGTCCGCGACAGGTGCTCGGGCCCCCAACGCAGCACCGTGGTGATTCCGGTGACCAGGGCGATGGGCGGCACCACCAGCGGCAGCATGCACACGACCTCGACGACCGGTCGCAGTCGGGGCGAGCCGATGCGGACGGCGACCAGCGCGGGCACGGCCAACAGCAGGGACAGGGCGATGGTGGCGGCGGCCAGGCCGAGGGAGAGCAGCAGGCTCTCGGTGAACCCCTCGGCGGCGAGCAGTTCGGTGTACGCCTCGAAGGTGATGCCCTGCCCGGGGACGTGCACGGTGAAGACGAAGGAGGCGACGAGCGGTACGAGGAAGTACGCGGCGGCGAGGCCGAGTACGGCTCCGCGCCAGATCCGGGGACGTGGCCGGCGTGCCTTGGCCCGGGCTCCGGGGGCGGTCACGGGGCCTTCGTCGGTCCGCGGCAGGGTCGGGGTCATCGCAGCCATCGGGCGCTCCGTCGCTGGAGGGGCAGGTAGAGGGCCATGACCAGGCCGGCGATCAGGATCATGTCGAGGCCGAGGGCGAGCGCCACGTTCTCCTGGCCGGTGAGGACGTTGCCGGAGAGCGCGTCCGCGATCTTGAGGGTAACCAGGGGGACCGAGCCGCCGACGAGGGCCGCGGCCGTCGCGTGGGCGGCGAAGGCGGTCCCGAAGAGCAGGACGAACCCGCCGAGGAGGGAG
Organism: Streptomyces sp. NPDC040432; assembly: GCF_055595445.1. Classification (NCBI taxonomy): domain Bacteria; kingdom Bacillati; phylum Actinomycetota; class Actinomycetes; order Kitasatosporales; family Streptomycetaceae; genus Streptomyces; species Streptomyces sp. NPDC040432. The sequence goes on from NZ_JBVIVP010000001.1 coordinate 311,573, forward strand.
GGCGCGAGCACCGGGAGGCCGATGTGACGCCAGTACTGGCCGGCGGTGGCCCCGCTGTTCCGGGCGGCCTCGCGCCATTGGGGGCGCAGTCCGTCGAGTGCGGGGACGGTCACCAGCACCATGAGCGGGGTCAGGAAGTACAGGTAGACCACGGTGAGGCCGGTGAAGGAGTACAGGTTCCAGCCGAGGCCGGTGAGGTCGGCGAGGCGGGTGACGACCCCGGATATCCCGACGGTGGCGATGAACGCGAAGGCGAGCGGTACTCCGCCGAAGTTCGCGAGCACCCCCGAAGCGGTCAGGGCCGCCGAGCGCAGCGCGGTGGATCGTGAGGTGACCAGGGCCTGGGCGATGAGGACGCCGAGGACCGCGGCGAGGAGGGCCGTGAGGGCGGAAAGTTGGACGCTGCCGACGAGCGAGCCGAGGTAGGGGCCCTGGAGGGAGCGTGCGAGGTGCTCGCCGGTGGGTCGGGTGGCTCCGGTCGCCGGGTCGGTGGCGGTGACCGCGCCGAAGGCGATCGCGGCGAGCGGGACGCCGAAGCAGAGCCCGGTGAAGGCGAGGAGGGGGAGGACCGCGAGCCAGGTGCGCGGGCCGCGCCGCTGGCGGCGGGTGGTGGCGCCGCCGGCGGTCCCCTCCGTGAGGGGGGAGGTGGTGGGGGTGGACATCAGCTGAGGGCCTTGTCCCACTTCTCGGCGAGGGCGGCCTTGGCCTTGTCGAGCTCCTCCGAGGCGGGGAAGGTCGGGGTGCCCTGGACCTGCGGGAGCGCGCCGATCGCGGTCTTGTCGGCGGTGCCGTCCTGGGTCATGCCGGGGAGCAGGACGGGGCGGGCGTGGCCGCGCAGCCAGATGTTCTGGCCCTCGACGCTGTACAGGAACTCCATCCACAGGCGGGCGGCCGCCGGGTGGGGGGCGTCCTTGTTGATGGCCTGCGAGTAGTACTGGGCGTAGACGCCGTCGGTGGGGACGGCGACCTTCCAGTCGACGCCCTTGCCCTTGAACTGCTCGGCGTAGCCGGCGTTCAGGTAGTCCCAGTCGATGGAGATGGGCGTCTCGCCCTTCTCGACGGTGGCCGGGGTGGACTCGACGGGGATGAAGTTGCCGCTCTTGCGGAGCTGTCCGAAGAAGTCGATGCCGGGCTGGATGTCCCCGAAGGAACCCTTGTTGGCGAGCGCGGCCGCGTACACGCCGCCGAACGCGGAGCCCGACTTGGTGGGGTTGCCGTTGAGGGCGACCTTGCCCTTGTACTCGGGCTTGAGGAGGTCCGCGAAGGTCTGCGGGCAGGTGGGGACGCGGGCCGCGTCGCAGCCGATGGAGACGTAGCCGCCGTAGTCGTTGTACCAGCGGCCGTCCGCGTCCTTCTGGGAGCCGGGGATCTTGTCCCAGGCGGTGACCTTGTACGGGGCGAAGAGGTTCTCGGCGGCGCCGCTCCGGGCGAAGGCGATGCCCAGGTCGAGGACGTCGGGGGCGCGGTCCTGGCCCTTGCGGGACTTGACGGCCGCGATCTCGTCGGAGCTGGAGGCGTCCGGGTTCTCGCTGTTCACCTTGATCCCGGGGTACTTGGCCTGGAAGGCCTTCAGCATCTCGCCGTAGTTCGCCCAGTCCGGCGGGAGCGCGATCACGTTCAGCTTCCCCTCCTTCTCGGCGGCCGCGACGAGGGCCTCCATGCCGCCGAGGTCGGCGAGCGAGGTCGCGGCGCCCGGCTGGGCGTTGCCCTTCGCGTTGCCGGTCGCGCCGGCGGGCTGCTGCGGATCGGGCGCTGCGCCGCACGCGCTGAGCGTGGTGAGGACGGCGGCACTGAGCAGTACGGCCGCGCCGCGACGGGCGGAGGAACTGAGCACGGTCTCTCCCGGAGACAGATCCAAAAGGGGGGTCGTTCACTTGTCTGAACAAGTTGGCTCCAGTTCGCCCGGGCGCGCTGTACGGACGGTGAACGGCGGCCGTCCGCCGGAGCACGCTTCGAGGAAGAGCGGAGAATGACCGAAAGAGGTCGTGACAGACCGGGCCGGATGATCATCGATGATGACCGTGGCCCAGGGGGGTCGAGGACGTCGGCGACAGGGGAACGGCATGGGGAACAGCGCGGGCAGCGGTACGGGAGACCCTGCGGGCGGCGCCACGGGGCCCGGTTCCGGGACGGCCAGGTACCTGGAGATCGCGGAGGCGTTGCGTCGGCAGATCCTCTCCGGCGCCTACCCGGTCGGTGCCCGGCTGCCGTCGGAGAGCGACCTGGCCGCCAACTGGTCCGCCTCGCGGGGCACGGTCCGCCAGGCCGTCGCCACCCTGGCCGCCGAGGGATTGGTGGGCTCCAGCCAGGGTGCGCGACGGATCGTCCTGCGCCAGGAACGACGGCACAGTTTCGGCGAGCTGAACAGCTTCGCCCAGTGGGCCGAGGGGATCGGCCACGAGGTCCGCAGCCGCTTCCTGTCCCGTACCCGCCGGGCCGCGACGGCCGAGGAGGCGGAGCGGCTGGCGCTGCCGCCGGGTACGGAGGTCCTCGCCGCGCTGCGGCTGCGGCTGCTCGACGGCGAGCCCACGATGGTGGAGCGGACCGCCTACGCCGACTGGGTCGCCGAGGCCGTGGAGGCGCTGCCGCAGGACTGCCGCTCCGTGATGGACAGCCTGGAGGCGGACTCCGGGGTCGTGGCCCAGTACGGCGAACACCTCATCGACGCACTGCCGGCGGGCAGCGAGGACGCCCGACTGCTCGGAATCCGGCGCGGTAGCCCGCTGTTGCGCCAGCGGCACGTCTCGGCCACCCGCACCGGGCGCCCGATCGAGTGGTCCGACGACCGCTACCTGGCCGGCAGCGTCACCTTCAGTGTGAGCAACTCGGCAGTAGCAACGCCCCTGGAGCGACACCCGGGCACCGAACGTTGAACGCGACCGGCGGGGGCCGGGTGGACGGGGGGCGGGGCCTTCGTGCGACGGATTGTCAATGCGAGGGCACGGGTCCGTCGGTGCCGCCGGACACCACCTCCTCGATCGCCTCGGGGGTCGCCTCATCGATCACCTCGTCGATCACTTCGCCCACCGCCCCCGGCAGCCAGTCCTCGGTCCGGGTGAAGGCGAAGCCGAGCCGCGCGGCGCGGCCGTTGTCCAGCGCGTAGGACCGGTCGAAGGAGAACGGTGAGGCCTCCTGCCCCCGCGCCACCGTCCGGTACCGAGGTGGGCGCCCGACCCGGGCGGCGATCAGCTCGCACAGCCGGGTGACCGTCATCGCGCCGTCGGAGGCCGCGTTGACCGGGCCGGTGAAGGTTCCGGCCACCGTCCAGGCCAGGAACTCCGCGATCTCCCAATGGTGGATGAAGGAGGTCGGGTACGGGTCCTCGTGCACGTCGACGGGCGACCCGGCCGCGATCCTCCCGACGTAGTGCGCGAGGCGCCCGGTGAACTCCGCCCGGCCGCCGCCCAGAACGTGCGCGGAGCGGACGCTGACGTACGGGAACGCCGGATCGCGCAGGAACACCGCCTCGGCCCGCCGCTTGCCCTCGGCGTAGGCGGCAGCGGGGCCGTCCGGCAGCTTCGCGCCGGCCGCCCGGAGGCTCGCCGGGAAGCCCAGGAGGTCAATGCCGTCCTCGGCGACCGGGTGCGGGTGCGCCGGCGTCCGTGCCGGGCCGCGACCCGGCACGGATGCCGGAAACGTCGCCGGGTCGTACACCTCCATCGTCGAAGTCATCACGTAGCGGCCGATGCGCCCTCCGCCGAGGACCCGGCGGGCGACGGCGGCCTGGTGCGGGGTGTAGCAGACCTGGTCCACGACGGCGTCGAAGGTGCGGGACCGCAGCGCCTCGCGCAGTTGTCGTTCGTCGTCGCGGTCGGCCACCAGCCTGCCGACCCCGTCGGGCGGGAGGACGGAGCCCCGGTTGAGGACCGTGACCTCGTTCCCGGCGTCGCGCAGGAGCGTGACCAGGTGCTTGCCGAAATAGCGGCTACCGCCGATGACCAGAATGCGTTCCATGGCATCGACCCTGCCCGGGTATCGTCCCCGGCGGAACCGACCAGTCGCTGAACACGTCGTTAGGAAAACTGTTGATCGATGTGCACCGGCTGCGCGTCCTGCTGGCCGTCGCCGAGCACGGCAGCTTCAACCGGGCCGCCGCCACCCTGGGCCTGACGCCTTCGGCCGTGTCCCAGCACATCGCCTCGCTCGAACGCGGGCTCGGCCGGCCGGTCGCCGTGCGCAGCACGCGCGGGGTCACCCTGACCGAGGCCGGTCGGCTGCTGACGGAGACGGCACGGACGATCGACGCCGAACTGGACCGGGTCCGCCACCGCATCGACCGTCTTCACGCGCCTCGGCCACGGCTGACGGTGGCCACCTTCACCAGCGGAGGCCGCCACCTGCTGCCGCGGGCTCTCACCACCTTCGTGGCCGCGCACCCCGAGGTGGAACTGACCGTCCTGGAGGCGGAACCGGAGGAGGCGGTGCCCATGGTGCGCAAAGGCGCGGCGGACCTCGCGCTGACCTACCGCTTCGACGGCCCGCTGCCTTCGGGTGCTCCGGGTACTCCGGGTTCGGCGGGCGCGGCGGGCGCGGGCGAGGTGGCGTGGATTCCGCTGGTCGAGGATCCGCTGTACGCGGTCCTCCCGCCCGGTCATCACCTCGCCGACCGCGACGAACTGGAACCGGCCGAACTCGCCGCCGACCGCTGGGTGCTCGGCTGCCTCAAGACGGAGGCCTACCTGCGCCGGTACGCCGAACGGGCCGGCTTCGAGCTGCGCGTCGCGGCCTCCACCACCGACTACTTCTTCGCGCAGACCCTGGTCGGGGCGGGCGTCGGGGTCGCCCTGATTCCGCACATCGGCCTGGCCCCGGCCGCCGGGTCCACCGTCGTCCCCCTCGAACCTCCGCGCCCCGCCCGGCACATCGGCGTGGTCACCGCCCGTCGCCCCCACCCCGAGCCGTACGCGGCGGCCCTGACCGACGCCCTGTCCTCGGGCACGGTGACGGACCGGCCGGTCCCTCTGCGGGCCGCCGGACAGGGCCTGCTGGGCAGCCCGAGGTGACCTCCGGCGTGCTGTCCCGCCCCGCGGTCCGACGGCGGAACGGTCGGCCGCTCCTGCGGGACGAGCTCACCGAGGACGGTCACACCGACACGATCCGGTAGCCGGACGACCCGACCTCTGTCGGCAACCGAGAGGCGTCGACCCGTCGGGCACGCCCCGCGGGCGGGCGCGCCTGCGGAGCGGTACCCGGACACGCATCACCTGGTTCGGGATGACGCCGGGCGTGCCCGCTCGGGTGGCAGGTCGTCCCGGATCAGGGCCGCCCACCCCTTGGGGCCCGCCGCGGGGCCGGTCACCCTCGGGTGCCCGGGGGACCTCCTCCGGACGTCGGGACCGGGCGCGTCGATGGGATGACGGCGCCCGGGGTGACCAGCCCGGTCTCGTAGGCGAGGACGACGGCCTGCGCCCGGTCCCGGAGTGCCAGTTTGGCGAAGATCCGCGCCACGTGCGTTTTCACGGTGGCTTCGCTGAGTGTCAGCTCCCGGGCGAGTTCGGCGTTGGACAGACCGTGGCCCATCAGGGTCAGCACCTCGCGTTCGCGCGGGGTCAACGCGGCGAGGTCCCGGTGCGGGGCAGGCTCCGCCCGTGGTGCGGCGGCCGGGGCGCACCGCTCCACCAGGCGGCGCGTGATCGAAGGCGAGAGCAACGCGTCTCCCGTGCCCACCAGCCGCACGGCGGCGGCCAGATGGGCGGGCGTGACGTCCTTGAGCAGGAACCCGCTGGCCCCGGCGGCGAGGGCGGCATAGACGTATTGATCGAGGTCGAAAGTGGTCAGCATGATCACCTTGGTCGCCGGGAGCTCCGCGAGGATCCTGCGGGCCGCCTCCAGACCGTCCATGTGGGGCATCCGGATGTCGAGCAGGACGACGTCGGGGCGCACCCGGCGGGCCGTGGACACCGCCTCGGCACCGTCGGCGGCCACACCCACCACATCGATCCCCCGGGCCGTCAGAATCATCCGGAAGCCGGTCCGGACGAGTTCCTGATCGTCGGCGATCACCACCCGGGGCCTCGCGGACCCCGCCTCCACGAAGCCCGACCCCGGCACCGGCCCGGGACCGGGACCGGAACCAAATCCGGCCTCCGCCCCGACCCCGGTGTCGGCACCGGGCCCGAACCCCGCACCGAACTCCGCACCGAATTCGGTGTCGCGTCCCGCCACTGACCCGTCCACCGGTGCGGGCACCGGATCGGGCGCGGTCACGGCCGGTCCAGGGGCAGGCGGGCGCGGACCCGGTATCCCCCGCCGAGGCGGCGGCGGGCATCGAGGTCACCGCCGTAGACGGCCACCCGCTCGCGCAGTCCGAGCAGCCCCCGGCCCGTTCCGTCGGCCTTCTGCGCCCCTACTGGCGCCGGGAGTACCGCTCCCCCGCCCACGCCCGCCGCCGATGCACCGTCCGACAGCACGCTCGGACCGCTGTTGAGCACCTCCACCCGTAGCGCGTGGTCGGCGTACCGCACCGTCACCTCGGCCCTCCCCCCGTTCCCGTGCTTGAGCGCATTGGTCAGTGCCTCCTGGATGATGCGGTAGGCCGTCACGTCGATCCCGGCCGGCAGGCTGCGCGGTTCCCCCGATATCCGCACCTCCACCGGCAGCCCCGCGAACGCGATCCGGTCGATCAGGTGGCTCAGCCGGCTCAAGCCCGGCTGCGGCGTCAGCTCCCCGGTGCCCGCGTACGGCTCGTCCTCGCCGTCCTGTGCGGGTGCCAGCAGGCCGAGCAGGTTGCGGAGTTCGGTCATCGTGGTGCGCCCGGCGTCCTCGACCGCCCCCATGGCCGTCGCCGCCTCCTGTGGCATGGTCGCGAGCACCTCGCGGGCGGCTCCGGCCTGCACGATCATCAGGCTCACGTTGTGGCTGACGATGTCGTGCAACTCGGCGGCTATCCGGGCCCGCTCCGCGTCGACCGCGCTGCGGCTCGCGCTCGCGCGCTCACGCTCCAGGAGCCACCCGCGCTCTCCCAGGGCCGCTCGATGGGCGCGCCGCTCCCGCGCCAGCGCGACCGACAGACCGCCCGCCGCACACCATGCGAGCGTCAACACCAGGCACAGGAAGCCCAGCACGCCACCCGGCAGCCATTCCACTCCGTCCACCCCCATCCGCCATCAGTCATCCGCACACGAGCCCGCTCCCGAGCTCGCACCCGCACCCGCACCCGCACCCGCACCCGCACCCACGTAGAACCGCGCACCGTCCACCCACCCCGGCCCCACCCCCGTCCCCCGCGGACCGACCTCCGACCTCCGACCTCCGACCGAAGATCGTTGTGCCTCAAGCGTCTCAGCCCGAGCCGTAGTCCGCATCCCTCCCCCGAGCCCACTTCCGTACATCCACGGGATGACCCCGCAGGGCGTTTGCATCCCGGGGGTGACGTCCGCGCCTCAGTACCCCTTCTAAGTTCGGAGCATGACAACTGATCACGACAGTGTGCGGCCGGTCGTCGTCCGGCTGGACGGCGTGCACAAGGAGTACGGCGACGCGAAGGCCCTGGACGGCCTCTCGTTGGAGATCCGCAAGGGCGACGCCGTCGCCGTGATGGGGCCCTCGGGGTGCGGCAAGTCCACGCTCCTCAACATGGTGGCGGGCCTGGACCGGCCGACCGCCGGCCGGGTCGAGGTCCAGGGCCACGACCTGGGGGACCTGACCGAGACGGGCCTGGCCCTGTTCCGTCGCCGCGACGTCGGAATGATCTTCCAGTTCTTCAACCTCATCGACGACCTCCCGGCCCTCGACAACGTCGCCCTGGCGGCCCAGTTGACCGGCGTGTCCGCCCGTCAGGCCCGCCGGCGCGCCCTGGAGCTGCTCGACGAGCTCGGCATCGCCGACCGCCGCGACCACTACCCGGCCACGCTCAGCGGCGGCGAGCGGCAGCGGGTGGCGGTGGCGCGCGCCCTGATGAACCGTCCGGCCCTGCTGCTGGCCGACGAGCCCACCGGCGCCCTCGACAGCCGGGCCGGCGAACAGGTGATGGACCTGTTGATCGACCTCAACCAGATAGGTCAGACCCTCCTGATCGTCACCCACGACCCGCACCTGGCCACACGCTGCGCGAGCCGGCTGGTCGAGGTCGCCGACGGCCGGGTGGCCCGTGAGACGGCCCTGCACGAGAGTGCCGCGGGCCACGGCCCCCTGGGCGGGGACCCGTTGGGGGTGAGCGCGTGAGCGCCGTGTGGCGGGCCGCGCGGGCCGCCGTCAGGCGGCGCAGGGTCCAGACGATCGTCATCGGGCTCGTCGTCCTGTGCGCGACCACGACGGTACTGCTCACCCTCGCCCTCCTCTCGGCCGCCTCCGCGCCCTTCGACAGGGCCTATGCCGCGCAGCGCGGCGCACACGTGTCGGCGACGTACGACCCCACCGGGCTCTCGGACGCCCAACTGGCCGCGACCGCCCGGCGCCCCGGGGTGGAGGCCGCCTCGGGGCCGTTCCGGCGGGCCGTCGTCACGGTGCCCGGGGACTGGCTCTGGATGCCGCCCGGTCCCCTCACCGTGGTCGGCCGGGCGGGCCCGGACGGGCCGGTGGACAGGATCGACCTGTTGCGGGGCCGTTGGGCCTCCGCGCCCGGGGAGATCGTCGTCAATTGGGACATCGGCGGTACGCCGTACGACGACCTGCTGGGCACGAAGTTGGAGTCCCCGGGGCTCCCCGCGCTGACCGTGGTGGGCTTCGCCACCAGCATGAGCGGTTCGGCCGGGGCCTGGGTCACACCGGAACAGGTCGCGGAGCTCCGGCCCACCTCGGTCCAGATGCTCTACCGGTTCACTGACGCCTCCTCCCCCGCCGCCGTGCGGGAGGGGCTGGCCGGTGCCACCGCCGGGCTTCCGGCGGGTTCCCTGACGGCCTCCCAGTCCTACTTCACCCTGAAGAAGGCCTTCTCCTCCCGGGCCGACGCCTACCTGCCGTTCATGGGGCTCTTCGGCGTGCTGGGCCTGCTCGTCTCCACGCTGATCGTCGCCAACGTGGTCAGCGGTGCCGTCGTCGCGGGGTACCGGCACATCGGTGTGCTCAAGGCCATGGGCTTCACCCCGAACCAGGTCGTGGCCGTCTACCTGACGATGACCGGGGTGCCCGCCCTCGTCGGGTGCCTGCTCGGCACCCTGGCCGGCGGTGCGCTGGCCGGGCCGTTCCTCCAGGTTGCCTTCTCCGGAACGGAGACCGGAAACGCCGTGGTCGACACCGTCGACCCGTGGGTCTTCGCCGTGTGCCTGCTGGGATTTCCCGCCCTCGTCCTGGTCACGGCCCTGGTCCCCGCGCTGCGGGCGCACCGGCTGCCGGCGGCGCGGGCGATCGGCTCGACGGGGGTGTCGCGGGCCGGGCGCGGACTGCGCGTCCAGCGCCTGCTCGCCGCTTCCGGACTGCCGACCCCCGTCGGCCTGGGTCTCGGGCAGCCGTTCGCCCGCCCGGCGCGCACGGTCATGACCATGGCGGCGATCGTCCTCGGCGTCACCACGGTCACCCTGTCCACGGGTCTGACCGGGACCATGCTGGCGTACGCGAGGACGGGCACGGACGGCGGCCCCACGGTCACCGTCCAGACGGGCGCTCCGCTCAACGGGCTGCCGTCGCTGCGGGTCGGCGACGCGGAGATCGAGGCGAGGTTGCGCTCGCTGCCGGGCGCACGCGAGGTCCGGGCCAGTGCCCTGTCACAGGTGAGCCTGGTCGGGTACACGCAGCCCGCGTTCGCCGACTTCCACCGGGGCGACCTCGCCTCCCACGCCTCACGGATCGTGGACGGCCGGATGCCCCGGGCGGCGGGCGAGGTCGTGGCCGGGCCCGGGTTCCTGACCGAACGGGGGCTCGGGGTGGGCAGCGCGATCACCCTTGAGCTGGACGGCAGGCGGGTGCCGGGAAGCATCGTCGGCGAGCTCGTCGACGGTGATGCCCGGGCGTTCAGCGCCTCCTGGAAGACCCTGGAGACACTCGCGCCGGAGGTGCGGGCCCGGCAGTACCAGGTGGCGCTCGCGCCCGGATCGGACGCCCGCGCGTACGCGGACGCCGTCGACGCCATCGACCCCGGACTGCGCGGCGAGGTGAACGAGGCCGGTAGCTCCGCGACCACCGTCGTCGTCGGCTTCTCCTCGGTGTTCACCGTGCTGCTGTCGGTGGTCACGGCGCTCGGGGTCTTCAACACGGTCCTGCTCAACGTCCGGGAGCGGCGCCGCGACCTCGGGATGCTGAAGTCGATCGGGATGACCCCGCGTCAGGTGGTGGTGATGACCGTGACCTCCGTGACGGGTGTGGGGGCGGTCGCCGGCCTGATCGGGATCCCGTTGGGGATGGTGGCGCACCGGTTGGTCGTCGACAACGTGGGGATCGTGTCCTTCACCAGGGCCATGAAGAACGTCTGGCACGCACCGCAGTTGGTGGGCCTGCTGCTGGCAGGGGTGGTCATCGCGGTGCTGGGCGCCCTCGTACCGGCCCGGACGGCCGCGCGGACCACGATCGCGGCCGCGCTGCACACCGAGTGATCGGGTCGACCGGTCGGGCCGGGCCGTCAGGGGGCATCGCCCCGCCCGGGTGCCCCCAGGGCGCGGAGCCGGTCCTGTGCGGCGGTGGCCGCGTCCCGGGCCTCCTTCGCGGCCCGGCCGGCCTCGCGGTGGCGGGCCTCCGCCCTGGTGACCGCCGTGTAGGCCCGGTCGCGTTCGTCCCTCGCGCGCTCGGCCTCCCGTCCCAGACGGGCCGCCTCGGCGTCGGCGTCCGCCGCCGATTCCACCGCGCGCCGGCGGGCCCCGTCTGCCTCCCGCAGTTCCTCCTCGCGGGCGGCGGCTTCCCGTTCGGCCTCCGCGACGGCGGTCCGCGCCGCCTCCAGTGGCCCGTCACGCCCGGCGTCGGGGGTCGCGCCGGCCCCGGTGCCGGATCCGGCACCGGTGTCCGCGCCGGCCGCGTCCCGGCCCCGTCCGGCCGCCGCCCGTACGGCGTCCGGGTCGGCCGCGGGAAACGCCGGCTCGGGCTCGGGGGTCCGCACCAGGCGGCCCGACGCCCACTCCGCGGACGCCTCCGGTCCGGCCAGCACCGCGTACAGGATCCGCTCCACCTCCCGCACCACCGGCTCCGAGATCGGCGAGCCCTCCTCCGCGGCCAGCCGGCCGGCCTCCCGGGCCAGGGCGCCGATCACCACGTGCTGTCGGTGGGACAGGGCCCGCAACCGCTCGCCGTCCAGCGCGTGGTGCGCGGTGCGCAGTGCCTGCGCGAGTTGCAGGAACTGCTCGGCCTCCTCCGGTTGGGACCGTACGAGCAGGTTCGAGGCCCAAGCGGCGAGGGTGGGCCGGCGCACCGCCTTGATCCGCCGGGCGGCCTCCGGTCCGTCCTCCTCCTTCGCGCGGGCCGCGGCCTCCGTCCGCGCCGCCGTGAAGCCCGATGGGTGCGCCGCGTACAGCGCGTCGATGACCTCGTCCACGTCCACGCGCCCCACTGTCCGTCATGACGCGCCGGCCGCGCGGTACCCCCTCCGTCCCGCGCCGCCGGGCGGACGTACGGGTGCCCCGGCCGGGTGAGGAAGATCGCCGGAACGGGTCAGTGGGCCGCCCCGCGCGGGTGAAGTGTGCGCCCGGGCCGCTTCCCCGACCGGGGCGGGGCCCGTTGGAGGGGGCATGACCGCCCCCATAAACGCCCCGATACTGCCCGCGGCCCGCGCTCTGACCGCCCCGCCCACCCCGTCCGTCTCAGCCGCCTCAGCCGCCTCAGCCGTGCCGCCAGGTCCGTCGGAGCCCAACGATCCGCACGCACCGGCCCGGTCCACGGACACGGGGCCGGACGCCGGTCCGGACCCGCTCCCCCGCATACGGTCGACGCTCCACGACGGTGTCCTCGGCATCACTCTGGCGGGCGAGTTCGACCACTTCACCTGCGCACCCCTGCGCGGGCTCCTCGACGAAGGGGCCGTGCGCGGCGCACGCCACCTCGTCCTCGACACGACCCGGGTCTCCTTCTGCGACTCCGCCCTGCTGGACGTGCTGGACCGGTGGGTGCTGAGCGGCCGTTCCTGGGAACCGGCCGGTGCCTCCCGTTCCGTCCGGCTCCTGTTCTCCCTGGAGGCACGGATCCGGCCGGGGCACGGCGTCCGACACGGGGTGGGCCCGTGACGTTCGCGGCGCTCACGTTGATCCCGCTCCTGGCGGCCCTGGCACTGGCCCGCCGGCTACCGCCGGGCCCGGAGCGACGGGAGCCCGCCGTTCGTCCGTCGGCTCCTCCACGATCCGTCAGTCCGTCGGTTCCTCGACGATCCGTCCATCGCGCAACTCGACCACGCGGTCGGCGAGCTCGATCATCGCCGGATCGTGGGTGGCCACCAGTGCGGTGACTCCCTCGCTGCGCACCACGGCGCGCAGCAGCCGCATGATGGAGCGGCCGGTTTCGGAGTCCAGTTGGCCGGTGGGTTCGTCCGCGATGATCAGGGCGGGCTCATTGGCCAGCGCGCGGGCCACGGCGACGCGCTGCTGCTGACCTCCGGAGAGTTCACCGGGGCGCTGTTCGGCGTGGTCGGCGAGGCCGACCAGTGCCAGCAACGTCCGGACGCGTTCCTCGCGGCGCTTCGCCGGGACCTTGCGCATACGCATCGGTACGCCGATGTTCTCGGCGGCGGTCAGCACCGGTATCAGACCGAAGGACTGGAAGACGAAGCCGATCCGGTCGCGGCGCAGGGCGAGCAGTCCGTCCTCGTCCAGCCCGGCCAGGTCGGTTCCGTCGATTTCGACGGTGCCGCCGGTCGGGGTGTCGAGTCCCCCGACGAGGTTCAGCAGAGTGGTCTTTCCGGAGCCCGATCGGCCCTTGAGCGCGGTGAGTTCACCACGTCGGGCCTCGAACGTGACTCCCCGCAGGGCGTGTACGGCGCGTTCGCCCGTACCGAAGCTCTTGTGCAGGTCGCGCACCACCATCATGGACGTCACGGTGGCCCCGTTCTCCTGCTGGCTCATGGCGAAGTTCCCCTCGGACCGGCTCGTTTCCGCACCTTCGATTCCGAATATGCTCATCTGTCACATGAAACACGCAAGTCCCTTCCGCTGTCTGATCGAATCTGACAGCATCGTCCGCTATCCGGGGCCTATGGTCCGGATGGGGGGAAGGAAGGCACATGGTCGGCTTCGTCGTGCGCCGGATGCGCGGGCGACTGCCGCTCGCGGCCGCCGCGCTGCTCACCGCGCTCATCACCACGACCACGCTGACCGCGCTCCTCGCCTTCACACGGAACGTGGGCGACGCGGCGATGCGGCAGGCTCTGACCGGCCCGGGACGCGCGCACACCTCCGTCCTCCTCTCCGCCGAGCACGGCACCGGCACCCGCGCCGCCGACGACGAGAGCGCGCACGCCTTCGGCACCGGGCTGTTCGGCCCCCTGCCCTTCGGCGTCGAGAGCGTGGCCCGCAGCCGCTCGTACGGACTGCCGGGCGCCGGCACCACCGCGGGCAAGGACGCCGATCTGACGGTGCTCGCCACCCTCGACCGCGGCCGCGCACGACTCCTCGCCGGCGACTGGCCCGAGCCGGTGGCGCCCGGCCCGACCCGCGTCCCGGTGGCCGTGCCACAGGCGGCGCTGACCCGACTCGGTCTGGACGCGGCGGCCCTGCCCGCCGAGGTGCGCCTCGACGACCGGTACGGCGGCCCGCAGCTGAGCGTGCTCGTCACCGGGGTCTACCGGGCGGCCGACCGGGACGCACCGTACTGGCGGCTCGACCCGGTCGGCGGCCGGGAACTCCAGGTCGGCAGCTTCGCCACCTACGGCCCGATGCTCGTCCACGACTCCGTGTTCACCGTCGGCGGTCTGGTGCAGAACAGCCGCGCCACGCTCCTGACCCCCGACTTCTCGGACGCGACGACCGCGCAGGTGGCAGGGGTCCGCGAGCGCGCCGAGGGGTCCGGCGCCAAGCCGTCCGGGCCGGCGATCGCCACCGAACTCCCGACCTACCTGCGGGGGCTCGACACCGCCCAGCGGGTCGCCCGCTCCACCCTGGCCGTCGGCGCGCTCCAGCTGACCGTACTGGCCGCGGCCACCTTGCTCCTGGTCGCCCGACTGATGACGGAACGGCAGGAACCGGAACGAATCCTGCTCACCGCGCGCGGCGCCTCCCGCCGCCGCCTCGGGCTGCTCACGGCCGCCGAGTCGCTGCTGCTCGCCCTGCCGGCCGCCGTCCTCGCCCCGCTGCTCACCCCGCCCCTGCTGCGCGTCGCCGCCGGCCACGGCCCGCCGGCCGGGGTGCCGATGGAGACCGGGGGGACCTGGGTGCTGTGGCCGGTCGCGGCCGGCTGCGCGCTGCTGTGCGTCCTGCCCGCCGTGCTGCCGTCCGTCCTGCGCGGGGCGTCGGCCGGGCTCCTCGCGGGACGGCGCGGGGCCCGGGTGTCGGCCGCCGCCCGCTCCGGACTCGACCTGGCGGTGGCCGCGTTCGCCTTCCTGGCCTACCGGCAGCTCGACCGCTACAGCGGCGCCGAGTCCGCCGCGCCGGACGGGGACCCCGGGGGGTTCGGCGTGGACCCCGTCCTGGTCGCCGCCCCCACCCTCGCCCTGTGCGCGGGCACCCTCCTCGTCCTGCGGGTGCTGCCGTTCGCCGCCCGGCTGGGCGGCCGGTTCGCCGCCCGGGGCCGGGGCCTCGGACAGGCGCTCGTGGGCTGGCAGCTCGCGCGCCGTCCCGCGGCGGCCACCGGGCCCGTCCTGTTGCTGGTCCTCGCGGTGTCCAGCGGTGTCCTGGCCGTGGGCCAGCACTCGGCCTGGTCCGATTCGCAGCGCGACCAGGCCTCCTTCAGCACGGCCGGAGGGCTGCGGATCACCGGGAGCGACCTGGCGCCCCTGGGCCAGGGCGGCCGGTACGCGGCCCTGCCCGGCGGCGACCGGGTCACTCCGGTACTGCGCGTACCGCACGCCCTGCCCGACACCAGCACCGGCGAACTCCTCGCGCTGGACTCCGCCGCCGTCGCCCGGTCGGTGCCGCTGCGGGCCGACCTGCGGGACGGGCGGCCCATGAGCGAGCTGTTCGGCCCCCTTTCCGTGGAACCGGGGAGCGGCACCGGGATAGAACTGCCCGGCGTGCCCCGGCGGATCGACGTCGACGTGACGCTGCGCGCGGAGCGGGCGAGCGGCGGCCCCCGGCTGGCCGTCCTGCTGCGGGACCGGTTCGGCCTGACCCACCGGACACCGGTGGCGGCGCTGCCGGAGGACGGTGACGGCACCGTGTCCGTGGACGTCGCGGCGTTGGCCGGCGCCCCGCTCGGCGCCGCCGCCCCGCCCCTGACCATCACCGGGTTCGCACTGGCCTACGGCGCCGAACCCGGATTCTTCGCCCCGTCGGACGAATTCGACCCACCCGGCGGCGAACTGACGGTGCGTCGGCTCTCGGTGGCCGGCGCACCCGACGGCCCCGCGGTGCCCGTCCAGGTGCCCGCGCCCGCCTGGGACCTGACCGCCCCGCCCCTGGGCAACGGCGTGCTCGCGGGCCGGTTGCTGCCCACCGACGACGCCTCCCCGAGCCTGCTGCGGCTGCGTTACCGGGGCGGCGCGACCGGCAGCCTGGTGCTCACCGCCACCCCGGCGGGCAGCGCTCCGCCGGCGCTGCCCGGCCTCGCCACCCGCGCCTACCTCGGCGCGGTGGGAGCCGCGGTGGGAGACGTGATCCGGGTCCGGCTGGGCATGGACGTCGTCCCCGTGCGGATCACCGGCGCCGTGGACTCCCTCCCGGTCGTCGGAGACCGTGCCGTGGCCGTCGACGTCGGCGCCGCCGGCCGGCTGCTCGGCGCCATGGACGGGCACGCCCTGCCCGCACCCGACGAGTGGTGGCTGCCCGCCGTCTCCGGCGACGACCCCGCACCCGGCCGTGCCGCCGCCGAACTGCGGTCGGCCACCGGATCGCAGGGGGTGCTGCTGCGCGAGGACGTGGCCGCCGAACTGCTGGACGACCCGCTCAGCGCCGGCCCGCAGACCGCCCTCGCGGCCCTCGCCGCGGCCTGTGCGGTGCTGGCGGCCATCGGCTTCGGCGCCTCGGCGGCCGCAGCCGCGCGCCGCAGGGCCCGGGAGTCCGCGATCCTGCTGGCGCTGGGCGCACGACGGCGGGCCCTGGCCCGGGCGGCCGCGGCCGAGGGTTGCGTCCTGGTCGGGCTCGGTACGGCCGTGGGCCTCGTCCTCGGCGCCGCCATCGTGCACACGACGGTGCCGCTGATGATCCTGACCTCCGGGGCGCGCCGGCCCGTCCCGGAGGTCCGGGTGGACCTGCCGGGGTTCGCGATGGTGTCGTTGGCCGCCGTCATCGCCGCCGTGCCGCTGCTGGCGGCCGTGCTCGGTGGTCGCCGCGACCGAGGAGTGGCCGCCCGACTGCGCCACGTGGAGGAGATGTGACCAGCCCGTTCCCCGGTGGCCGGGAGGCACGGCCGGCCCCCGAGGGCCGTGGGACCGCCGCCCGGCGGACGCCGTGGGTGTGGACCCGGCTGCGGGCCACTCCGTCCGCCACGCTGTTGACGGCCGTCCTGGCGTTCGTCGCCGTGCTGCTGGCCACCGCCCTGCCGCGCGCCCTCGACCGGGGCGCCGACGAGGCGCTGCGCGATTCCCTGCGCGCCGGCGGCCCGGCCCGGACCAGCCTGTACGCGACCGCCGAGTCCCGGCCGGACGATCCGTCCCCGAAGGACCTGGACGACCTGCTGGCCACCCTGGTCGCCCGTACCGGCCCCTCCTTCGGCCTGGCCGCCTCCGGCCCGGTGCACGGTGCGATCGGGGACAAGCCCCGCACCCTGGCCAATCCCGAGCTCGCGGTCCTCGACGAACAGCCGCCCCAGGCCAATCTGCTGTTCCTGCCCCGGGCCGCCGAGCACGCGCGGCTCGTGGAGGGCCGCTGGCCCGGGGGCGGCGCCGGGGGCGGTCCGATTCCCGTCGCCCTGTCCCGGAGCGCGGCCGACACCCTCAAGGCCAAGGTCGGCACGGTCCTGAAGCCCCTGGACGGGCTCTCCCTGCCGGTCACCGCCGAGGTCGTCGGCCTCTACACCGCGCAGGACCCCTCCGGCGCGTACTGGACCGACCTGGCCTGCGCCACCAAGGCTTGCGTGCCCGCGAAGTCCTGCGCCACCAAGCCCTGCGTGCCCCCGAGCGGCGGCTGGCTCGTCTCCGCCCTGGTCGGTCCCGACGCCCTGGAGCGGATCGCCCCGTGGGGCCACGGCTCCAGGGACTTCTGGCGGCTGCCCGTGGACACGGACCGGCTGCGCGTCGACACCCTGCCCCGCGTCACGGACGAGATCTCGGCGCTCGTCGCCGGACCCACCGCCTCCGAGCTGGCGTCGCGGACGGGCCGCCCCGATCTGCGGATCACTTCCGAGGTCCTGCGCCTGTTCGGGGACGTACGGGCCGAACAGCAGGCCGCCGCGCCGCTCGCGGCCATCGGACCGGCCGGGCTGGGTGGGGTGGCCCTCGTGGTCTTCCTGCTGGCCGCCGGTCTCACCGGCGACCGGCGTCGGGACGAACTGCTGCTGCTGCGGGCCCGGGGCGGGTCGCGCACCGGGATCCTGCGCCGGCTGCTCGCCGAGGGCGCCGTGACCGTGCTGCCGGCCTCCGTCCTCGCGGCCGTGCCCGCGCTGTTGCTGTTGCCGACCCCGCGCCTGGCGCCCTCTCTGCTGGCCGCCGGTGCCGTCACCCTCGTGGCCCTGCTGGCCTTCCCCGTACGGGCCTTCGTGCTGCTGTCGCCTCCGCGCGAGCCCGCGCCCCGGCGCCGGCTGGTGGCCGAGTTGCTCGTCGTCGCCGCGACCGTCGCCGCCGTGATGGAGGTCCGGCGCCGCGGGGTCGCCCCGGCCGGAGCCGGGCCGGATCCGCTCCTGGTGGCCGCGCCACTGCTCATCGCCCTGTCCGGGGGGCTCGTGCTGGCCCGGATCCAGCCGTCGGCCGTGCGGGCGCTGGCATGGGCCGGGGCGCGGCGGGCCGGGGTGGTCGGCTTCCTCGGTCTGGCGCGGGCCGCCCGCGGCTCCGGAGGCCGGACGGCACGACCTTCCGTACTGCCGCTGATCGCCCTGCTGTTGGCCGTCACCACGGGCGGGTTCGGGGCCGCCGTGCTGGCCGGCGTCGACGAGTCCCGCCTCCGGGTGGCGCGGTCCGAGGCCGGCGGTGACGTCCAGGTGGTGGCGCCTCCCGGGGAGACGGTGCCGAAGGAGTTCGCCCGGGCGGCGGGCGCGCTACCCGGCGTACGGACCGCCCTGGGCGTCCGGGTGGACACCGAGGCCCACGTCTTCGACACCGACCGGGGCTCCGTACCGGCCACGGTGATCGTCGCCGAGCCCGCGGCCTACGCCGAACTGGCGCGGACGGCGGGTCGCGGCGGGTTCGACCCCGCGGTGCTGGGCGGCGCGGACGGCGGTGCGCCGGTCCCCGCGCTGTTCAGCAAGGACCTGTCCGGGAGCGCCCCCGACCGCGCGTACCGGGTGCGGCTGGGGAACGGTGCGGACGTCCGGGTGAGGCAGGCCGCGGTGGTCGACGGCACTCCCGCCCGGCCGGGCACGGCATCGGCCACCATCGTGCTGCCCGCCGGCCAGGTGGCCGCCCGGGTACCGCACGGGGCCGACGCCACCCACTGGTTCGCCGTGGGGCGGGCCGATCCGGACCGGGTGCGCGCGTTGGTCCGGGAGAACGCCCCCGCCTCGGCCGACAGGTTCCTCGTCATCACGAGCACGGAGGTCGCAGCCCGCCTCGACTCGGGTCCCCTCCAGCACGCGGCGGGGCGGCTGTTCCTGGCCTCCCTCGCCGGCGCCGCGGGGTTCGCGCTGCTGGCGGTCCTGCTCGGACTGGTGCGGGCCGCCCCCGAACGGGGTGCGCTGCTGGCCCGGTTGCGCACGATGGGGCTGAGGCCGCGGCAGGGCGTCGCCCTGGTCCTGACGGAGTCGCTGCCGCAACTGCTGGCGGCGACGCTCGGCGGGTTCCTGACCGCGGCGGCCTCGGTGGCCGTCCTCGGGTCCTCCGTGGACCTGTCGGCGCTGGTGGGCGCGGACGTGCCGGCCGGCCTGCGGCCGGCCGTCCCGCCGGTACTGGTCCCGGCCCTGGGCATGGCCGCCCTGGCGACAGTGGCCGTGCTCGCCGAGGCCGCGGTGTCCGGGCGACGCCAGATCATCACCGAGTTGAGAGCGGGAGACCAACGTTGAACAGCGAAGCGCCCACGTTCGAGGAGCTGCGCCGGCAGGCGCTGGCCGCCGCCGAACCCCGCGCGCGGGATGCCGGCACCGCCATCGTCTGCGACCGTCTCGTACGCATCTTCAGCTCGGACGGCGTGGAGGTCCAGGCGCTCCAGGGACTGGAGTTGACGGTGGACCGGGGTGACCTGGTCGCTCTCGTCGGGGCATCCGGCAGCGGCAAGTCCACACTGCTGAACATCCTGGCGGGACTGGACGTCCCGACCGCCGGGAAGGCGAGCGTCGGTGGGTACGACCTGCTGGAGATGTCGGGCCGCGACCGGCTGCGCTACCGCCGCGAGGCGGTGGGCTTCGTTTGGCAGCAGACGGCCCGCAACCTGCTGCCGTTCCTGACGGCTGCTCAGAACATTGCGCTGCCGATGCAGTTGAAAGGTGGCGGGCGCGGAGCCGCAGCCCGACGGGCGCGGCGGGTCGGGCTGCTGCTGGAGGCCCTGGAGATCGGTGGGCTCGGGGACCGCCGCCCGGCCGAGCTCTCCGGCGGGCAGCAGCAGCGCGTCGCGATCGCCGTGGCCATGGCCAACGACCCGGCGGTGCTCCTCGCCGACGAGCCGACCGGTGAGCTGGACTCGGAGACCGGCGCCACGGTCTTCGAGGCGTTCCGCTCGGTCAACCGGGACCTGGGCGCGACCGTGGTCATCGTGACGCACGACCCGATGGTGGCGGGCGAGGTCCGTCGCACGGTGGCGATCCGCGACGGCCGCACCAGCAGCGAGGTCCTGCGCCGCACGGTCACCGACGAGCACGGCGCGGAGTCGATCAGCGAACGGGAGTACGTCATGCTCGACCGCAGCGGGCGGGTCCAGCTGCCGCCCAAGTTCCTGGAGGCGCTGGGCATGGAGGACCGGGTCGCGGTGGACCTGGCCGCCGACCACATCGAGGTCCGGCGCCACGACGCGGAGGGGGCGACGGTCGGCGAGTCCGGCGCCGTTGCCGGGACGCGGGACCATCATCGGCGTTCCGGCGAGCCCCCTTCCCGCCTCTGACCGCCCCCGACCGCCCCCGCCGACCTGCGGAGACGGCACGGGCGTCACTTCCTCGGTCCGGGTGTCGTTAGGCGCACGGGGTTGACTCGGGGGCGAAGGGATGACGGAATGCGGCAATTTCCTCTGGACATGCACCACGTGGCACCGGGGCGGGTGGTCGAGTGGCGGTTGCGGTCCACGGCGGCGCCGGCCGGGGACCGCAGCGACGCGGCGGGCAGGAGGGCATCCTTCAACCAGGACAAACACTTCACCGTCGCGGAGGCCAGCCGGGCGGCCGACGACCCGGTCGCGTCGTGGGTCGCCGTGACCTTCGAGATCGACGGAGTGCTCGACGAACCACTGCTCGCACAGGCCCTGTTGGGATTCGTCCAACGGCACGAGGTGTTGCGGTGCGAGTTCCGGCGGCTGGCCGGCGAGCTGGCGTGCGAGCCCATCGCGCCTGACGAACTGGCCCTGGAGGCGGAGCACATCGCGACGTTCGACGACGCGGCCCTGGTGCGGGACTTCCTCGTCGAGCGGTTCAAGCGAAGCATCGACACCCTGTCGTGGCCACTGTTCACCATGGGCGCCGTTCTGCGTCCGGACTCCGCGACCGTCTACCTCGCCTTCGACCACATCGTGTGCGACGGCATGTCGATGCCTATCGTCGTCAACGAGGTGCTGACCGCCTACGAGGCCCTGGTCGTCGGTGAGGAGGCCGTGCTGCCGCCCGCGCCCAGCTACCTCGACTTCGCGGAGGAGCAGCGCCGCCGCTACCTCTCGATCGACGCGGGTGACGAGCGCCTCGGCTACTGGAAGTCCTTCATCGAACGCAACGGGGAGTTCTTCCCCCGGTTCCCCCTCGATCTGGGCGTGGAGCCCGACCGCATGTACCCGATCGTCAACGAGGCCTCCTCGTTGCTCGACGCGGCGGAGGCCGAGGTCTTCGAGAAGGTCTGTCTGGAGGCCGGTGCTAAGCCGTTCATGGGGGTGCTCGGGTCCGTCGGCGTGTGTCTGCGGGAGGCCGGGGGCCCGGGCGTCTACCGGGGGTTCATGCCCGTCAGCGAACGCGGGCGCGAGGCCTGGAGCGACTCGGTGGGATGGTTCGTGAACACGATGCCGATCGAGTTCGACGCCTCGCCCGGATTGGACTTCACCCAGGTCATGGCTTCCGTCCGGGCCGGGTTCGGCGAGATGATCGGGCACATCGACGTGCCGTTCGTCAGGGCCTGGGAGCTGCTGGCGCCGCAGGAGTTCGCCGCCCGGGCGTGGCCGTACCCGGTGAACTTCTTCTCGTACATCGACATGCGCAGGTGCCGGGGTGCGGAACGCCACGACGAGTGGCGGCCCACGACGCACGTGTGGTCGGCCCGGGCCAACGGCGCCTGTTCGTGGTTCCAGCGTGACGCGGACGGGCTGCACATGAACTCCCTGTACGTGGACACCCCGGCCGCGCGGCGCACGATGGGCGACTTCCAGGAGGCGTTGCGCCGCACGGTGCAGACCGTGGCCCGTTCCGGGGGCTTCGGCAGGCCGGTGGCGCTGACGGCTCCCCGCCGGCCGGAGCCGGGGCGCGTCAGGGTCTGACTCGGGTTGGTCCGGCGTCGCCCGTCCGGCGTCGCCCGTCCGGCGTCGCCGGTTCGTCACGGGCCCGTCGGGCACCGGGTCTCGGCGGATCGGTTCAGAGGGCGTCGGCGCGGCGCCGCAACAGGTCGCGTTCGCGCGCGTTGCGCGTCAGGGACGCCGCCCTCAGGAACTCGGCGCGGGCTTCCGGCCCGCGTCCGAGCCGCTCCAGCAGGTCGCCCCGCACGCTCGGCAGCAGGTGGTAGGAGCGCAGGGCGGGCTCCTCGGTGAGGGCGTCGACGAGGGGCAGGGCGGCCTCGGGGCCCTCGGCCATCGAGACGGCGACGGCCCGGTTCAGCTCGATCACCGGTGAGGGGATCAGCAGGACGAGCCGCCCGTAGAGCGCGGCGATGGCCGCCCAGTCGGTGTCCTCGTAGCGGACGGCTGCCGCGTGGCAGCCGGCGATGGCGGCCTGGAGGGAGTACGGGCCGACGCCGGCGCGGTGCAGGGCCTCGACGCCGCGTCGGATCAGGAGCCGGTTCCAGCGGGCCCGGTTCTGGTCGGCGAGCAGGACCGGCTCTCCGTCGGGGCCGGTCCTGGTGGGGATGCGGGAGGCCTGGAACTCCAGGAGGGCGCACAGGCCGTGCACCTCGGGTTCGCTCGGCATCAGCCCGGTGAGCACCCGGGCCAGGCGCAGGGCGTCCTCGCACAGGGCCGGACGGACGAGGTCGTCCCCGGCAGTGGCCGAGTAGCCCTCGTTGAAGATGAGGTAGATGACCTCCAGGACCGAGGCGAGGCGCTGTTCGCGGTCGGCGCCGTAGGGCACCTCGAAGGGCACGGCCGCCTTGGCGAGGGTCCGTTTGGCGCGGACGATGCGCTGGGCGACGGTCGGTTCGGAGGCCAGGTGGGCGCGGGCGATCTCCTGCGTGGTCAGGCCGCCCACGAGGCGCAGGGTCAGGGCGATGCGGGCGTCGGTGGCGAGGACCG
The DNA here is from genome assembly GCF_055595445.1 of Streptomyces sp. NPDC040432. Taxonomy (NCBI): domain Bacteria; kingdom Bacillati; phylum Actinomycetota; class Actinomycetes; order Kitasatosporales; family Streptomycetaceae; genus Streptomyces; species Streptomyces sp. NPDC040432. The sequence continues at coordinate 334,222 of NZ_JBVIVP010000001.1, forward strand.
GGTGGCAGGCCGTGAAGACCAGGCGCAGCAGGTCGTCGTCGATGTCCTCGGGGTCGGCGGGTTCGTCCGGGGCCGGTACGTCCTCCAGGGTGCGGCCGACCTCCGCGAGTTTGCGGGCGTAGGTGTCCTTGCGGCGGACGAGGTCGATCGCGCGGTGTTTCGCGGTGGCCGTGAGCCAGGCCCCCGGCCGGTCGGGGATGCCGCAAACCGGCCACTGTTCGAGCGCCGCGACGAGGGCGTCCTGCGCGAGTTCCTCGGCGATGCCGACGTCGTTCACGATGCGGGCGACTCCCGCGATGATCCGTGCGGACTCGATCCTGAACACCGCTTCGACCGCTCGGGTCGTACTCACTGCCGTCACGGCCACCCATCAGAGCAGCCGTGACGAGGCAGGGCAAACGCGGCGCGGGGCCGCCTGGATCACATCTCGTCGATCTGCCGGACTTCGGCGCTCACGTTCCAGTGGGCGGGGTGGATCTCCAGGAAGCGCCGGGTCCATTCGACGGCCTCGGCCTTGTCCTTGCACTGGCTGAGGGAGTAGCCGCCGACGACCTCCTTGGTCTCGGTGAAGGGTCCGTCGGTGTAGCTGATCTTCCCGTCGGCCCAGCTGACGCGGGTGCCCTCGGAGGTGGGGAGCAGGCCGGCGGTGTCGAGCATGACGCCCGCCTTGGTGATCTCCTCCAGGAGGGCGCCCATGCGCTCCTGGAAGTCGGCGGGGAACTCCTCCGGCGGAAGGGCCTGCTCGTTGATGCGGATCATCGTCAGGAAGCGCGGCATGGTGTCTCCTCGGTCGTGGGGGGCGGGGCCTTTTCCCGCCTCTCACCTGTGCGTCGAACGGGAGGCGCCCGGATCGACAGCTCCGGAGGAAATTCTTCGGAGATTTTTCCGGGGCGGCCACCCGACGCGCTGCGACCCGTCTCCGTACCCGCCGCACACCGCCCCTACCCGCGAGTAGGATCGCGGCCCCAGGCCACTCCGAGAGGACTCCCCATGCCCCGCACCCCCTCCTCGCCGCTGCTGCTCGCCGGTCTCCTGGCCGGGTCCGCGGTGGCGCACGCGGCCGCCCCCCGGCCGTTCGACGCGATGGTCCCGGCCTCGCTCCCCGGCACCCCGCGCGGGTGGACGTACGCGAGCGGCGCGGTGGAACTCGCGCTCGCCGTCGGCGTCGCGCACCCGCGGACCCGCCGGTGGGCGGCGATGGCCACGGCGGCCTTCTTCGTGGGCGTCCTCCCCGCGAACGTGAAGATGGCCGTCGACGCCCGCGACGGCTCCCCCGCCCGGCTCGCCGCGGCGGTCGGGCGGCTTCCGCTCCAGGTCCCGCTGGTGCTGTGGGCCCGCAAGGTGAGCCGCTCGGCGACCTCCGGCTGAGCCGTCCGGAGTTCGGACCCCGCGCCCCGCATCCGATCGGGCGGGAGCGAGGGAAGAGCCGCACAGAGCCCCCGGTCGCACGTCGGCGGACCGGGGGCTCGGCCGCGCCCGGATCGTGGCGCACGGGGTCCGGCGCTCCGTCGGGGACACCCGGGGAGGGTCAGGAGCGCCGGCAGAACAGGGTGTCGTCGACGCGATCGCCCTCCTCGGCCGCTTCCCGTTCCTCGACCTCGAAGCGCATGGCCTTGACGAAGTACTCGGCGGTTTCCCGGACTTCCGGCTCCGCCGGCTCGCACACGGCCTCGTGGGCCGCGACGAACTCGGCCGCCCGGCCGGATCGTCAGGGGCTGTCCCCGGTCCAGTCCCAGCGGGAGGGGTCGTCCGGGCGGCGGCGGTAGTGGGCGCGGCCGCCCGCTCCGTAGCGTCCTATCTCGGTCGGCAGCCGGGCCTCCTCGGCCAGCTGTGGAGCGCTCCAACCGGTGACGTCGAGGAGGAGGCCGTCGAGGGGGCCTCCCACGAGTTCGCCGTAGGCGTGCCCGGGGCGCGGGCCCGGGTCGGGATCGTCGTGGTCGGCGCCGTAGACCCGGCGCCGCAGCATCCTGTCGTCCATGGGCCCAGCTTCACAGGCCCCACTGACAACGGAGCCGGGCAAGGGGCCGCCGGAACCGCCTACGCTGTCGATCACCGCCACGCGAACTGAGGAGCACCGCCCATGGCCCGTCGGGTACACCGGCCACTGGAGGACCAGGAATTCGACTTCATCGTCGGCATGACACAGGGCCCGGTCCTCGCCTACTTCATCGGCACCTGGCCCAAGGCCGTCGAGGCCTGCAGGGCGATGGACGTCCTCGTCGCGGAGTTGGCCGAGGAGTACGGGACCCGGCTGACCGCCGTCCGCACCGACATCACCCGCTGCCCCGGGCCCACCCGGCGCTTCGGCGTGACCGGCGCCCCGACCGTTGTGCTCGTCGAGGCGGGAGAGGCGGTGGCCTCCCACGCGGGGCCGCTGGGCCGCGAGGGGTTCCGCGCGTTCCTGGACGCCCACCTGTAGGCCTGTCACCCCGGGCGGCCCGTTCGGGGTCGGGGTGACTCCCCGCGGGTGAACCCGGGCAGTCTGGCCGAAAGTGACATGGATCGGATAGGTGCCTGAGGCATGTAATGGAGTCCGGCGCGACGGAACCATCGCTTGCGAGGTGTTGTCCCATGTTCGAAGCCACGTCCGAGGTCACGTACGAAACCGCTTCCGGAGGCACGTCCGGAGCCATCGCCTTCCCACAGGACCGAACCTGCCCCTACCACCCGCCCACCGCGTACGAGCCCCTCCGCGGGGCACGCCCGCTGTCCCGGGTGACCCTCTTCGACGGGCGTCCCGTATGGGTGGTCACCGGCCACGCCGAGGCCCGTGCACTGCTCGCGGACGGCCGGCTGTCCACCGACCGCACCAACGACGCCTTCCCCACCCCCACCGCGCGGTTCAAAGGACTGCGGAACCGCCGCACCGCCCTCCTCGGGGTCGACGACCCGGAGCACAACGCGCAGCGCCGGATGCTGATCCCGAGCTTCAGCCTGAAGCGGACGGCGGCCCTTCGTCCCCGCATCCGGGAGACCGTGGACCGGCTGATCGACGCCATGGTGGCCCGCGGCCCGGGGGCCGAACTCGTCTCCGCCTTCGCCCTACCGGTCCCGTCGACGGTCATCTGCGCCCTGCTGGGAGTTCCGTACGAGGACCACGAGTTCTTCGAGGGACAGTCGCGGCGGCTGCTGCGCGGCCCCGAACCGGCCGATGTCGAGGACGCCCGGCGGCGGCTCGACTCCTATCTGGAGGCGCTGATCCTGCGCAAGCGCGCCGATCCCGGCGACGGCCTGCTGGACGAGCTGATCGCGACGCACCTGGAGACCGGCGGGACGGACGTGGAGGAACTCGTCGCCCTGGCGGTGATCCTGCTGGTCGCGGGGCACGAGACGACCGCGAACATGATCTCCCTCGGCACCTTCACCCTGCTGCGGCATCCGGAGCAACTGGCCGAGCTGCGCGCCGACCCGTCCCTGATGTCGGAGGCGGTGGAGGAGCTGATGCGGTTCCTGTCCATCGCGGACGGCATGCTGCGGGTGGCGACCTCGGAGATCGAGGTGGGCGGGGTCACGATCCGTCCGGACGACGGGGTGGTCTTCGCCACCTCGGTCATCAACCGGGACGGGACGGTGTTCGAGGAGCCCGACGCCCTCGACTGGCACCGGCCGACCCGACACCACCTGGCCTTCGGTTTCGGCATCCACCAGTGCCTCGGGCAGAACCTGGCCCGCGCCGAGATGGAGATCGCCCTCGGCGCGCTGTTCGAGCGGCTGCCCCGGCTGCGGCTGGCCGCCGATCCGGAACGGATCCCGTTCAAGCCCGGGGACACCATCCAGGGCATGGTCGAACTGCCCGTGACCTGGTGAGCGGCATGTTGATCTCCGTGGACCACGACGTCTGCGTCGGTGCCGGGCAGTGCGCGCTCACCGCGCCCGAGGTGTTCACCCAGGACGACGACGGCTTCGGGGAGGTGTTGACCGGCCGCGAGGACGGCCACGGCAGCCCGCTCGTGCGCGAGGCCGCACGGGCCTGCCCGGTGTCCGCGATCTCCGTGCTGCCGGCTGGGGAGGGGTAGCGGACGGACTCCGATCGCCCCTGTCCACGGCCTCGACTTCCTGTACAGTTGTCCAGGAAGTCGAGGCCGCCGGGGACGCCGGGGTCCGTCCGGACGGAGTGGAGGTGGCCGTGCACACGGTCGCTCAGGTTCTCATCGGCGTCGTCGCCGCACTGCACGCGTACTTCCTGGTCCTGGAGATGTTCCTGTGGCAGCGGCCACCGGGCCGCGCGCTGTCCGGATTCGACGCGGACACCGCCCGGCTGACGGCCCCGCTCGCCGCCAACCAGGGGCTCTACAACGGCTTCCTCGCCGCCGGGCTGATCTGGGGCCTGGTCATCGACTCCCTCGCCACGCAGGTCTTCTTCCTGGTGTGCGTGATCGTCGCGGGGGTCTACGGGGCCGCGACCGCCAACCGGCGCATCCTCCTCGCCCAGGCCCTGCCCGGCGCGCTCGCCCTGGGCGCCGCGCTGCTCGCCGCGTGACGACGCCGGATCCCCGCCCGGAAGGGCCGCGGTCCGAGGATCCCCGGACCGCGCGGACCAAGGCGCGGCTGCGCGGGAGCCTGCTCGCCGAATGCGGGTCGGGCCGCGAACTGGCCGAGGTCAGCGTCTCGGCGGTGGTACGGCGGGCCGGCGTCGGCCGCGCCACCTTCTACCTGCACTACGAGGACCTCCCCGCCCTCGCCGTGGACGCCTGCGCGGAGGTGGTGCACGCGGCGGTCGACGCCCTGCACGCCTGGCAGACCGGCCCGGGCTCGGTCGCCCCGCTCCGGCCGCCGGCCGCGCTGGCCGAGTACCTGTCCGGCGTCGCCGGGCACGCGGCCCTGTACCGGAGCCTGCTCCTGCCGGGCGGCGGCGGTCCGCTCGGCGAGCGCCTGCACCGGGAACTGCGGGACCGCGCGCGCGGCGAACGGCTGGCCGTCGGGGCCCCGCACGCGGACCTCGTCGCGTCGGCGGTCGCGGCGGCCTTCACCGGCGTCCTCGCGGACTGGCTGCACGGACTGGTTCCGGACACCGCCCCGTCCGCACTCGCGGACCGGGTCTGGACCCTGCTCAAGGCCCTCCACCGCGCCCTGCCCCCGACCGACTGACCCGGAACGCCCCGGCCCACCGCGCACGGGAGCCCCCGCCGGTGGCCGGCGGGGGCTCCTCGTCGCAGGTCGGGCTCGCGAAGTGGTGCTACAGCGTCACCACTTGCTCGGCCTGGGGTCCCTTGGGGCCCTGCGTGACGTCGTACTCGACCTTCGCGCCCTCGGCCAGCTCCTTGAAGCCGGTCGTCTGGATCGCGGAGAAGTGCACGAACACGTCGGGGCCGCCGTCGTCCTGCTGGATGAAACCGAACCCCTTCTCCGAGTTGAACCACTTCACGGTGCCAGTTGCCATCAGTACTGATCCTTCTCAACGTTCCACGCGGGCCGCGCGTGCAGCCGTTTCGATAGTGCCCACCCGCCACTCGCGGCACACTCCGGACGCGGCCAACCGTGGCACTTCGAACACACGACCGCATCACCCGCGGGTCACGCCACCCCCTCCCCGACGGGCAGCGACGCGGCCGGTCGGGGGGCGCGGGCAGCGGCGGCCCGACGGGGGCCGCCGGCGCGGCAACCCAGGCAGTCGGCGTGTCCCGCGCGGGCGGTGGCGTCCCGGACGCGCCAGTCCCACTCGGCGCGCGGCCGGGGGCCGCTCGGCTTGCCCCAACCCGCGAGGTGGAGCAACCACGTGACGACGGCCGCCACGAGGACCAGGCCGAGGCCGAGCCAGATGCCGGGCGTCCAGGCCGCGCAGAGGGCGACGCCCGCCCCGGTGCAGCCCAGCAGGGCCAGGATGGTTCCGGTCCAACCGGCCACGGTGTGGCCGAGGTCGACGTCGCCGTGCGCGCTCATGATTCTCCCTGTGGGTGGGGGCGCCAGTACGCTCGGAGCAGGATCTTTTATCTCACGAGCTAAGTAACTTAGATACTAAGGAGTGTGTGGGTGCACGGCAAGTCCCGCCCCCCGGCCACGGCCGGGGAGGCCATCGCGCGCATGGACCAGTACGTGGCCCTCGGCCTCATCGGCCAACAGGAAGTGGCGCAGCTGCTCGGACTGAACGTCACCGACCTCACCTGCCTGGGCCACGTCCTGGGCGCCGGGGACGCCCCGCTCTCCGCGGGCGACCTCGCCGAACTGACCCAGCTGACGACCGGCGCCGTCACCGGGGTGATCAACCGGCTGGAACGCGCCGGATACGCGCACCGCCGCCCGGACCCCACCGACCGGCGCCGGGTACGGGTGGTGGCCGACCCGGCCGCCGCCCTGCGGGTCGTCGCCGTCTACGAACCCTTCTACGCCCGGCTCGGGGCACTGTTCGCCGACTACTCCCCCGACGAGATCGCCGTCATCGCCGACTGGTTCGGACGGGCCACGGCCGAGATGCAGGCCCACCTGACCCGCGTCCGGGCCGGGGAGATCGGCCCCCCGCCCGCGGAGTGACCGACTGGTAAAATGGGCGGGAAACTTTGAGGCGCGGGGCGCTTGCACCCGTCGCGGACGCGTACGACGAGCCGGGGCCCGTACCGAAGGGGTACGGACCCCGGCTCGTCGCCGTTCACCGTCCCGTCCATCCCCCGCGCTCGCTCTCCTCACGGAAGGTTCTGCATGAAGAACCCGTCAGCTCACGGGCGTTTCGGCATCAAGGCCGGAACGAAGGCAGGCTCCAGGCCCGGCGCCAAGGGCGGCGGCAAGACGCCCCGCACCCTCGGCCCCCAGGGCGAGTTCACGATGCCCCGGACGGCCACCCCGGCGCTGCCCGCGGTGACCTCGTTCGAGGAGCTCGACCTGCCCGCCGAGCTGGTGAGGACCCTGGCCGAGCAGCAGGTGCGGGAGCCGTTCCCGATCCAGGCGGCGACGCTGCCGAACTCCCTCGCGGGCCGCGACATCCTCGGCCGGGGCCGCACCGGCTCGGGCAAGACGCTGGCCTTCGGCCTGTCCCTGCTGGCCCGCACCGCGGGGCAGCAGGCCGACCCGAAGCGGCCGCTGGCCCTGATCCTCGTCCCCACGCGCGAGCTGGCGCAGCAGGTCACGGAGGCCCTGACGCCGTACGCGCAGGCCCTGAAGCTGCGGATGGCCACGGTCGTCGGCGGGCTGTCGATCGGCCGCCAGTCGGGCGCGCTGCGCACCGGCGCGGAGGTCGTCGTGGCCACGCCCGGACGGCTGAGCGACCTGGTCGGGCGACGGGACGTGCACCTGGAGCGCGTACGGATCACGGTGCTCGACGAGGCCGACCAGATGTGTGACCTGGGGTTCATGCCGCAGGTCACCGAGATCCTGGACCAGTGCCACCACGCCGGGCAGCGGATGCTGTTCTCGGCCACCCTGGACCGCAACGTCGACCAGTTGGTGCGCAGGTACCTGAAGGATCCCGTCTCGCACTCCGTGGACCCGCAGTCGGCGTCCGTGGGCACGATGGACCACCACGTGCTGCACATCCACGCGGCCGACAAGATCTCGGCGGCGACCGAGATCGCCGCGCGCGAGGGCCGGGTGCTGATGTTCCTCGACACCAAGCACGGCGTCGACCAGTTCGTGAAGCACCTGCGGGCCATGGGCGTCCGGGCCGAGGGACTGCACAGCGGGAAGTCCCAGCCGCAGCGCACCCGCACCCTCGGGCAGTTCAAGGACAGCATGATCACCGTCCTGGTCGCGACGAACGTGGCCGCCCGGGGCATCCACATCGACGACCTCGACCTGGTGGTCAACGTGGACCCGCCGGCCGACAGCAAGGACTACCTGCACCGGGGCGGGCGGACCGCCCGCGCGGGCGAGTCCGGCAAGGTCGTCACCCTGGTCACACCCAACCAGCGGCGGGACATCGTCCGCCTGATGGCCGACGCCAGGATCCGGCCGACGATCACCCAGGTGCGTTCCGGGGAGGCGGCGCTGAGCCGGATCACCGGCGCGAAGGCCCCGTCAGGGGTGCCGCTCTCCGGGTCCGCGCCGACCGACGCCAAGGGCCGGCCCAGCGGCTCCGACCTCGGGTTCCGCGGGATCGGCACCCGCCCCGGCCGCCCCGGCAAGGGCAAGGAGTCCCGCAAGACCATCGAGGCGCGGCAGGCCGCCGAGGCCCGCCGTGCCGCCCGGGTCCGCAAGGGCCTGTGACGTGCGGGCGCCGGCCCCCGAGGCGGGCGCCGGCCCCCGAGGCGGGGGCCGGCGTCGTACACGCCGGTCAGGCCCGGCGGCGCCGGCGGACGATCGCCCGGGTGACGAGCGGCGGGAGCAGGTCCTTGGCCAGCTTGCGCCATCGGGCGCCCGGCCGCGGCGCGGGCCGCGCGGCGACCGGCGCGGGCGTGACGGGCTCCACCGGCTCGGGCTCGGGCTCCTTCAGCGGCTTCGGCGCGGGCGGCGCCGTCGCGGTATCACCGCCGATCCGCACCAGCGGGCGGCCGTGGACGACGTCCACGCCGTGCCACAGGCCGGTGTCGCCCTCCTCCAGCCAGGACAGCATGGCCGCCTGGTGGGGCGCGGGGTCGCCCCAGGTCGCGTACAGCTTCAGCGGCGACACGGCGATCACCCGCAACTCACCGGCCGCGACCGCGGCCCAGACCGCGGCAGCGACGCCCGGGCAGTGCTCGGAGCGGTAGTCGTCGAAGACGACCACCGCGTCCTCGCCGGCGACCAGCCGTGAGGAGTCGATGTCCTGGACGACGTGCTCGTGGAGGTGCGAGGCGTCGATGTGGACGAAGCGGCAACTCCCGTGCCGTACACGGTCGGAGACCACGGAGGTCGGCGCCTGGATGACCGTGGGCAGTTCCTCGTGGAAGGCCAGGTAGTTCGTCTCGAACCCGCGCCGGGTGAGCGTCGGGTAGGAGTCACGCGTCTCGGCGAGGTTGAAGTCGTCGGGCGCGGGGGAATCGAAGAGGTCGCAGACGGTGAACTCCTCACCGTCGCGCAGGTATCCGCCCAGGAAGATGGCGCTCTTGCCCATGAAGGCGCCCAGTTCGAGGATGTCACCCGGGGTTGCGGCGTCCTGGTTCTGGCGGGTGAGGAACCAGTCGAACAGCACCTGGTCATGCGCCGAGAACCAGCCCTTGACCTCGCCGTATGAACGGGGGACGGGCGGTGCAGGCTCATCGTCGGGGGTGGTGACGGGAGCCTGTGAAACGTGCGACACGGAGAGTCATCCTCCAGTGGAGTGGCATCGGTTCAACGCTGATACCTGGCCAGGTATTGAGGACCATAAGCCCTCGTACTGGCGTCTGACGAGACTTCGCTGAAGGGACTGCTTCCACTTCGGCGGTGGATCCGCGTCGCGAACACCGTTCGCGTGCCTCAGAAACCGCCCCCGCAGCCACCACAGCCCGCACAGCCCGCGCCGAGGGACGGCGGGTCCGAGACGCTCCGGTCACGATCGCCGGTCGAGGAAACCGACGGGCTCGACGGGCTCGACGACGATGAGCAGGAGTGATCGTCCGTGTCGATGTCATCGTCGTCATCGTCGTCATGGTCGGCATCGTCGGGTTCCTCGGGGCCCGGCCCGCCGACCACGGCCAGGGCGAGGGCGGGGAGCGTCAGGGCGTTCAGTCCGTTCCGGCTGACCTCCGCGACGGTCCTGCGGCTCCCGACCGGCAGGAGGGTGCCGCGGCCGGGCCTGGGTTCCCAGCTCTCGTCCGCGAGGGCCCGCTCGTACCGGGCCCGGCCGGCGGGGCTCGCGGGCCTCGCACAGGGCCACACGTCGCGGCGCGCGTACCACCCCGCCCGGACGGCCAGGAGCAGGGCGAAGGCCCCGAGCGGCCGGAGCCAGTGCCAGGGGCCGTCCGTGGTGGCCGACCAGACGGCCGCCGCGATCCCCAGGACGCCCACCAGGGACGCCACCCCGGCTTCGAGGTCGGTGACGGCGGTGACACCGGGCTCGCGGGCCCGGTCCACGGCCAGCCCCTGTGCGACGAGACCGGCGCCGATCTCGGCCACGGCGGTCGAATCGGCCGCCTCGTCGCGCACGGCGGCGGCCGGTCGGACGTCGCCCCCGCTCCTGCGGGCGAGCACGGCGGCCTGCACCGGATCGCGCGGACGGCGTCCGGTCAGGTCGAGCCGGTGGTCCGCGGTGATGGGCAGCCGCCCCGCGAGGTGGAGCGCCGCCATCGCGGTCTCGGCGACCGCCGTGTTGCCGTTGCGCAGGTAGGCGACCTCGTACATCGTCAGTGCGTCCCCGTCCGGCCGGGGTGTGTGCGCCCTGGGCCGGGTCAGGCGGCGGTGGGCCAGGATCCGCAGGAGGTCGACCGCCGCCAGCAGGACGGCGGCGGGAACGAAAACGTACGCAAGCCACACGACTACCCCCCGGTGTACGGCTCTTGGGGATGAGTGTGGGGCCGCCCGGTGCCCCCGGCAACACCCGGAACGGGTGCCGGCTCGGGGCGTCCGCGGCCGAGTTCGTGGTCGATTTCCCGTCGGCCTCCCGTCGGGTGGCGGTGGGGTCCGACGACCGGTGCTACCGCGGGCAGGGATCCTTGGACAGGGCCAGGCGCCGCAGGCGCTGGGCGGCGGCGTCGCGTGCGCGGCCGGTCCGGGCGGAGGCCGCGAGGACGGCCAGCGCCTCGTACGGCGCCGGGGACAGGGCGGCGGTGTGCTGGCACCAGTCGGACGCGGCGGTGAGTTCCGCGGCCGACCACGCGCCACCGGCCTCCATCGCCTTCAGCAGGGTCCACTCGCGCAGCCGGCGGGCCGGGAAGGCCCGTCCGTCGACGGCGGGCCGCAGGGCGCTCGCCCAAAGGGGGAACGCCCCGGCCGCCGGGAGCCGCACGGCCCGCCGGTCGAGGTGGGTGACGACGGCGCTGTCGGCCATGACGGGGTCGGGGTCGCCCAGGACCGCGGCGACCGCCTCGGCCTCGGCCGCCGTGCCCGCGGCTGCGGCGAGGCGGTCGAGGTGCCCGGCGTAGCCCGAGCGGCCGGGGGCGGGCCGCGGCGGAACGGCCGGCGGAACCGGACCCGGGAGCGGCTGCCCGCTCTGGTCCGCCGGGTCGTCGCCCTGCTCCCGGATCGTCTGGTGCTCGCGTATCCCCATGTGTCCATTCCACACGACCGGGGTGAACGAAGGGCGCGCAGGGTCCCGTAGGGCCGGTGCCGGGGGCGGTCGATCAGGGCGGACCGGGGCCGCGCGTCCGGGGCCGACAGGGTGTGCCGGGATCCGCGGCCGGCGAGCCCGGAACCCGGGGCCGGTAGGAACCCCGGATCCGCGGGCCGCCGGATTCAGCGGCCGTGGGCCTCGTGGCCGCCGGAGCCCTGCTCCTGGTCGTGCCCGGGTTCCGGCAGTGGGGCGCCCGTCTCCAGCAGGGTCTTGAGGCTGGAGGCCAGCAGGGGCCAGGCGCGACCGCACATGCCGACGAGGGTGCCGCCCGGCACGAACCCCTCGTGGTGGACGGTGAGCCGTGCCAGGGTGTCGCCGACGGGCTCGATCTCGTACGTCACCCGGGTGCGCGGTTGGCCGGCCAGCTCGGCGCGCAGCTCCTCGTCGATGCCGACGGCGGCGGCCCACTGCGGCGTGAAGGTGTGCCAGGTGTAGGAGAGTCTGCGGTCCGGTACGCAGTCCAGGACCACCTGCTCGGGGTCGCTGGTGCGGGCCCCGCGTTCGACCCAGGCCATGGCTGATCCCACGGCCCAGTCCGTCTCGAAGCTCAGGCCCCAGTAGCGACGGGTGAGGGCTGGCTCCGTGAGGGCCTGCCAGACCCGGGCCGGGTCGGCCTGGACGTACAGGGTGTAGGTGATGTCACTGTCGGTCATGGGCCCATGCTGCGGGACCGGCGGCCCCCGGTACCGGATTGGTCGGGTCGCGGCGGAGCCGTCACCAGCGGAGGCCCTGCTCGGGGAGTTCCGTCGGCGGGGTGCGGGGCGGCGCGGGCAGGGAGAGCCGGGCTCGGGCGGTGTGTACGGCCGCGAGTTCGTGGTGGCCCGCAGGACCCCAGTCGCTGAGCTCCCGCACCTGTTCCGGTGTGGCCAGCAGACGCGCGTACGCGGGATCGGCGGCCGGGGTCACGGCGGTGAGCCGGGCCGCGGTGCGGGCGAGGGCGCCCCGTTCGGCGTAGCGGTAGCCCAGCGCGGTGGCGGCGACGGCCGGTTCGGCGGTGGGCGATGGCAGGTGTACGGCGCCGGTCGCGCGGGCGACGAGCAGCAGGACGCGGCCGTCGGGGGCGAAGAGCCAGCCGGAGCGCTCCCGTACCGGGAGGTGGGCGGGGACGGGGCCGGGGGTCCAGGCGCCGTGCTGCGCGGTCCGACGGGTGCGTAGGACACCGAGCCGGTCCAGGGCGGTGGGGGTGGTGGGCCGTCCCGCCTCCAGGAGGGCTGGGCCGCCCCCGGCGATCCGGGCGCGCAGGGCGGACAGGGCGCGGCGGGCGTCGGCGGGCTCCATCAGGGTGGTCAGGTCGGCGGGCTCGGCGAAGTCGATGCCGGTGACCTCCTGGGCGGGGAGCCGCACGGACCGGATCCGGTCCGGGTCCCACGTGCCTCCGTCGTACACGTGGAGGATCTCGCCGGGAAAGCCCATCTCGGGCGGGAAGCCGGGGGTGTCCGCCGGGATCCAGTCGACGGCGAGACCGTGCGGGTAGTGGCCCTCGACACCGAGTTCCTCGCGCATCTCGCGGGCCGCCGCGGTGGCGGGCGACTCCCCCGCGTCCACGGCGCCGCCCGGCAGCAGCCGGTCGGGGCGGTAGTCGACACTCTGGACGAGGACCCGTCCGTCGGGGTCGGTGACGAGGACGACCGCCGCGGTCCAGAGCGTGGCGCGCGAGGCGCCGTACTCCTGCGGGGTCATCCAGGTGCCCGGCCGTCCGGGATCGTCGGTCAGCTGCGGCATCGGAACTCCGTTCACCGTGGGTGGACCCGCCGGGCTGTGCAACAGCGGGCGCGGTCCCCGGGTTACGGCGGACATCGGGCGGAACGCCCGGATCGGCTTTACCCTCGCTATACCTCCTTATGACCTGGTTATGTCGATCTTGATACCGTCCGCGATGCGGGCTGGCGGCGTGAAAACCGCCGGTCCGACCACGTACCCGGACCCAGGAGACAGCCCAGCCATGCGACGCGCACCCCGTACGGAGACCGGCACGGCCACCGGAAAGCGGTGGACCGCGCCGATGGTCGTCGGGGTCGCGGGAGGCGCCGCGGTGCTCGCCTTCGGCGGGCTGTACGCGGCCGGGCTGCTCCTCGCCGGGGAGGAGGTCGCGCCGGGCACCAAGGTGCGCGGCGTCGACATAGGCGGGATGAGCCGCCCGGAGGCCCGCCAGGCCCTCGCCCGGGACCTCGGACCGTCCGCGACGGCCCCGCTCGGCCTGCGGATCGGCGGGCGCACCGAGCAGGCGACCCCGGCCACGCTCGGCCTGTCGCTCGACACCGCCGGAACCGTCGACCGCGCCGCGCGCTCCGGCTCCGACCCGTTCACGGTGATCGGGCGGCTCTTCGCCTCCGGCGACCCGGACGTGCGCCCGGTGGTCAGGTTCGACGAGAAGGCGGCCCGCGCGGCACTCGACGGCATCGGCAAGAAGACCGGTCAGGGGGCCCGCGAGGGCTCGGTGAGCTTCGAGAAGGGCAGGGCGAAGGCCACGGCGCCCGCCGCGGGGATCGCCCTCGACGTCGACCGCTCGCTCGACGCGCTGCACGCCGCCTACCCGCGACCCGCCGGTTCGGCGGACCCGTTGGAGTTGCCCGTGCGGCGCACGGAGCCCCGCATAGGACAGCAGGAGACGGATCGGGCTCTGAAGGAGTTCGGCGAACCCGCCATGTCGGCACCCATCACCCTCACCGTCGCCGGCAAGCGCGTCCCCGTCCCCGCGGCGGCTCTCGGCAAGCACCTGTCGATGAAGGACGACGGCACGGGCCGCCTGGTGCCCGTACTGGACGAGAAGGCGCTGCTGGCCGATCCCGCCGTCGGCGGGCCGCTGCGCCAGGCCTCCCCCGGAGCGGTCGAGGCGAAGCTGCGGGTCGATGCCGCCGGGCAGGTCGACGTCGCCGAGGAGGGCCGCACGGGCCGCCAGGTCACCGCCGCGACCCTGGGCAAGGCCGTACTGCCGCTACTCACGCGCAGCGGAGCGGCGGCCCGTTCGGGCGAGGTGGCCACCGAGGAGGTCCAGCCCCGGCTGACGCGGGAGAGCGTGGCGCGGCTGGGGCTCAAGGAGCAGGTGTCCTCGTTCACCGTGCCGTTCGAGCGGGCCCCGTACCGGACGACGAACATAGGCCGGGCCGCCGAGCTGATAAACGGCTCGGTGGTCATGCCGGACGAGACGTGGAGCTTCAACCAGCGGGTCGGCGAACGCACCAAGGAGAACGGCTTCGTCGACGGCATCATGATCAACAACGGGGTGTACGAGAAGGCCGCGGGCGGTGGCGTCTCCGCCGTCGCGACGACCGTCTTCAACGCCATGTTCTTCGCGGGCGTCAAGCCCGTGGAATACGGGGCGCATTCCTTCTACATCGAGCGCTACCCGGAGGGCCGCGAGGCCACCGTCGCCTGGGGCAGCCTCGACCTGCGGTTCACCAACGACTCGGGCAAGGCGCTGTACATCCAGGCGGAAGCCACCGACTCGTCGGTCACCATCACCTTCTTCGGCACGAAGAAGTACGACGAGGTGAAGGCGGAGAAGGGCCCCCGCACCAACGTCAAGCCGCCCGCCACCCGGACCGGCACGGGCCCCAAGTGCGAGCCGCAGTCCCCGCTGGAGGGCTTCGACGTCGCCGTCGACCGGATCTTCGTCAAGGGCGGTGCGGAGGTGAAGCGCGAGACGATGAAGACCCGTTACACGCCGCGCGACACCGTCACCTGCACGACCTGAGCCGTCGTCCGTTCCGGTTCTCACCCATCAGTGTGATGGTGGACGTCCCGGGGCACGGTGGTGCGGCAGGCTGGGCGAATGCAGCCGCGCCGAGCTCCGTCCCCGTCCGTGATCCCGCCCCGGCCGTCGCCCGCGTCCCCGCCACCGCCCCGACCCCTGCTGCCGCTGCTGCTCGCCGTGGTCATGCCGGCCGTGGTGCTGCTGGCCGCCGGATGCGTGACCGTACGTCCGCCGGCTCCCGTCGGGGCGTCGGTTTCGGGAGCGGTGACCGGCAGCCCCTCACCGCGGCAACCGGAGTCCCGGGCATGGCCGTTGGGGCCGCTGCCCGAAGCGGGGACGGTGGCGCCGGCGACCTCCGACGGGACGACGGGCGCGGCGGCGCCCGCGAAGCGCGCGGTCCCCGCCACCGCCGCGCCCGAGCGGCCCGCGCCGGGCCGGGCCGGGGACCGGCCGCCGCGCCGGACCGCTCCCGCACGGCCCGTCCGTCCGCCCAAGGCCGTACGCCGCGCACCGGCCCCTGCCCCCGCACTCGCGCCGAAACCGCGCCGGCGGCAGGAGGCGCCGCAGCAGCGACCCGCCCCGCGGCGCACGTTCGACATGGCCCCGCTGTGCGCGGCGGCCCGGGGCCGGGTGGACCCGGCCATCGTCGCGCTGTGCCGTTAGGCACTGTCCGGCGGATCACGCTTCGGGGTCGGGTTTCCGGAGGTCGTAGAGGTAGGAGCGGTCGTTCTTGAAGCTGCGCCAGACCGTGGCGGGGGGTTCGGGGGCGTCGGCGTGGCTGTCGACGGGATGGGCGGTCACCAGGCCGTCGGCGATCTCGCAGTGCCAGCCGACGGTCGGCGACCAGACACACCACACGTTCCCGTCCGTTCGGCGATAGGCGGGGCGGCCATGGCGCTCGCCGTCGCGTTCGAAGAAGTGGCGGAGACCGTCGAGGTGGCGCACGAAGGTGAAGCATGAGAGTGCCGTCATGACTTCCGCACTGTAGGGGACGACGACGCCGGCGGCTGAGGAAGTCGGGCGTGACCAGGTGCTGGGCGGCTGGGCGCATCCCACGGGCGGCGCCGGGCCGCGGCGACGGCGCCGTGGAAGACGTAGGTCTTCTCGTCGCGCGTACCGTCGGGGTGCGGGCGGGCGCCCATCGGCCGCGGAGAAATCCTCCGGGGGCGGGGTCCACGGAATGGCATCATCACGGGATGCTAGTGATGGCCGACGGAACCACCTCGATCACGCGGTTGGTGGTGGTGAACGCCCTGGTGACCGACGACGGATACGCCTACGAGCTCGCCGAGCCGCTGTTCCTCGCGGTCGGCGACCGGATCCGCTTCGAGGGCGACGGGCTCGTCGTCGTACGGGCCGCCGACGGAGCCGTGTCGGCGCCGGCGGGTGGCTGGGCCACCCGATGCGGACTCCGGAGCGGCCGCCGCCGTCGCTTTCACGGCGGCGGCGCGGAAACACGCTGATCGTCGCGTGGAGGCACGATCGGTACGGTGCGTCGGGGAACGGGGCCGGCGGCCCGTGGATCTCCGTGCCGCCTGTCCGGATCGGTGGCGGGCGTCGCCCGAGGCGGCTCCGGTCGCCGGGTCGTCGCGCGGGCCGCTCCTGGCATACCTGCGGTCGACCCGACGGGCGTTGGCCGGACCGGGCCTCACCGGGCGGGTGCGCCGGACCCCACGCGACCGCTGCCCGGCGCCGGGCAGCGTGGCCGCGTCCGCCGCGGACCGGGCCGGGGACGCCGGTCCGCCGCGCGCTGCGCCCCCGATGCAACTGCCGGTCGACGCGGACGCAGTGGACCTGTGTGGGGGGCATGGCCGGGCAAGGCCCGCCGGCCCGGCTGTTGTTCCTGGCGGCCGGCCGGCCGGTGGCCGCCGTCCCCGGGACCGCCCCGACGGTCGTCCCCACGGCCCCGGTGCGCCGGCGGGTGATCAATCGGATGGATTCACCCGATCCGGAAACCTAGAGTGACCGGGCAGGAAGTCGTCGAGCAGGAGCCGATCATGCGCACCCACTACCCCCGTACGGCACACCTGCCCTGGTCCCCCGGTGCGACCTCGGACGACGTACGGGTCTCAGGGCCCTCGGCACTCGACGGGCGCGAGGTGGTGGTCACCGAGAAGCTCGACGGCGAGAACACCACCCTGTACCCGGACGGCCTGCACGCCCGCTCCCTCGACTCGGCGCACCATCCGTCGCGGGCCTGGGTCAAGGGCCTCCAGAGCCGGATCGGCGCGGGGATACCGCCGGGGCGGCGGGTGTGCGGCGAGAACGTGTACGCCCGGCACTCGCTGGCCTACGAAGACCTCGACAGCTGGTTCTACGGCTTCTCGGTGTGGGACGGGGACCACTGCCTGGACTGGGACCGGACCGTACGTTTCCTGCGCCGCCTCGGCGTCCCCTCGCCGCGCGTCCTGTGGCGCGGCGTCTACGACGAGCGCGCCCTGCGCAGGCTCCGGATCGACACCACCCGCCAGGAGGGCTACGTCGTCCGCACGGTCGCGGGCTTCGCTCGCGAGGACTTCGGGCGGTACGTGGCCAAGTGGGTCCGCGGCGGACATGTGAGCACCGACACCCACTGGATGTACGCGCCCGTGGTGCCGAACGGGCTCGGCCCGGCGGCTCCGCTCTGGTCGGCGGCCTCGGGGTCCGAGCCGGACGTGCCGGGGCTGTTGACCGCGCTGGGAATGGATCCGGAGCCGGCGCCCGGGGCCCGGGAGGCCGCCGCCGAGGTGGCTGCCCGGCTCGACGGGGCGGGCCGGACCGGGGAGGCCCGGCTGGCCGGGATCCTGGCAGCCGCCCTGCACCGGGAACCGCGCGGGACCCTCGCGGCGCGGCTGGCCGCCGGGCCGCTCGGCATGGCCGTCGCGCGCCGGGTCGCCGACCTGGTGGGGCTGTACCCGGCGGTGCGGCGGCCGTTCCCGGACGAGCGCCGGCGGGCCGGGTTGGTGCGCATGGCGGCAGCCGTCGACCTCGGGGTGCTGCACGCCCTGGCGCTCTCGGTGCCCGGGGGCGCGGAGGGGGCCGCCGCACGGGAGTGCGCGGAGTGGTCCGCGTTGTGTGCCGAGGAGGCCGGTCTGCTCGGCGCGGACCCGCTGGGCGAGCTCCGGGACGGTCTGCGCCGGGCGCTGGCCGGCCTGGACGGGGACGCGGCGGACCGGTGCTGGGCGGAGGCCCGCGAGGCCTTCGGGCGGGGCGGGATCTCCACCGCGCAGGAGGCGGTCGCGGCGACCTGGCGCTGGCGGGACGCGGCGTCCCGGCCGCGACTGGTGCAGTTGTGCGGGCCTTCGGGCAGCGGCAAGAGCACGTTCGCGCGGACCCTGCCGGGGGTGGACGCGTACGTGAGCCTCGACGACCTGCGCGCCGCCCGGGGGGCGCGCGCGGACCAGCGGGCCAATCCGGAGGTGTTGCGCGAGGGCCTGGACCGGCTGGACCGGGCCCTGGCCGCCGGCGGGACGGTGGTGTGGGACGCCACCTCGCTGACCGAGCAGCAGCGCGGCCTGGCCGGCGGCGTGGCGCGGCGCCGGGACGCGCTGGTCACGCACGCGGTGGTGCTCGTCGGGGAGGCGGAACTGCTGCGGCGCAACCGCGTACGGGCCCATCCCGTACCGGAGGCCGTGCTCGTCGGGCAGTTGCGCCGGTTCGGTCCGCCGTACCCGGGGCAGGCGCATCGGACCTGGTACGTCGGCGAGGGCGGCTCCGTCGAGGACACGGCGGGCGGGCTGGGTCCGGCGCCCGCGCCGGGTGGGTCGCCCGGCGGGAGTGGCGCCACGGGCGCCGGCCCGGGCAGCCGGGGCGGCGGCACCATCGGCGGCGGCAGGGCGGGCAACGGCACGGGAGAGTACGTCTGATGCGGACCAGTGAACAGCTCTACCACCAGGTCCGCTGGGACCCCCGGTTCGATCCCGCGCGGTTCACGCTCGGGCTGCTCCAGCGCGGGGCCGCTCCCGAACGGGTGCCGTTGCCGTCGTTCGTGCCGGGGGGCGACATTCCGTGGCACCGGGTCCTGTTCGTGGAGGCCGACGGCGTGCTGGTGTGGGACCGGGCGACCGGCGTGGACCTGATCGACACGACCCCTGCCGGGCGGGTCCGCGAACGGCGGCTGCTGGACGCCCCCTTCTTCGACGTCCGGACCCCGCACGCGTGGGACCCGGCGGACGGCGGTGCCTGGCGGCCGGTACCGGGCGGTCCCGGTGCGGCGGGTACCGGCCCGGCACGTCCCGCCACCGCGGGTCCCGGAGCCGTGGCCCCGGAGCGGGTACGGCTGTTGACCTGGAACACCCTGTGGGACCGCTACGACGCCCCGCTCATCTCGACCGCGCTGCGCAGGCCCCTGCTGCTGGCCGACCTGGCGGCGGCCGACGCCGACGTGATCGCGCTCCAGGAGGTCGAACCCGCCCTGCTGAAGCTGGTGCTGGCGGCGCCCTGGGTCCGGGACGGGTACGTCCTCGGCACCGATCCGTACGGCGGGGACGTGTCCGGTTGCGGGCTGCTCCTGCTGAGCCGGCTTCCGGTCCGGGAAGCCGCGCTGCACATGCTGCGCAGGCACAAGGGGGTCGCCGCCGTCACCGTGGACACCGCGGCGGGCCCGCTCGTCGTCGCCGCGACCCACCTGACCAGCGACCACACCGAGAACGGTGCGGCACGGCGGGAGGAGGAGCTGGCGCGGATCTCCGAGGGAACGGCCGGCCTCGACGCGGACCTGGCGCTGCTCGGGGACTTCAACGACGGCCGGTCCGGGACGCGGGGCCCGGCGGCCGCGCTGGGGCTGCGGGACGCGTGGACCGAGGCGCACGGCCCGGACGACGACACCCCGACGTTCGATCCGGTGACCAATCCCCTGGCCGCGGTGGGTTCCCTGACGGGCCGGCCGGGACGGCTGGACCGGATCCTGCTCCGCTCGTCGACCGCGCGGGTGCGGGTGGCGGGCCTGCGCGGTGACGCCCCCGCACCGGAGGGACTGTTCATCTCGGACCACTACGGGGTGGAGGCCACCCTGGAGTACGCCACCACGGGCACGGGGCCGGCGCGGCTCGACGTGGCGGCGACCGCGCGGACGGCGGTCGCCTGGCTGCCTCCCGCGGACCCGGCGGTGGCGGAGGTGCGGCAGCGACACGACCCGGCGTACGGGCGTTGGCCGGCGCACGTGAACCTGCTCTTCGGCTTCGTGCCGGAGTCCTCCTTCGACGAGGCGCTACCGCTGCTGGCGGAGGTGGCTGCGGCGACGGAGCCGTTCACCGCGCGGCTGGAGGGCGTGCACTCCTTCGGGCAACGGGAGGGGGCCACGCTGTGGCTGGACCCGGCGGCGGCGGGCGAGGGTCCGTGGCAGGAGTTGCGGCGGGCGCTGGTGGAACGGTTCCCGGGGTGTGCGGGGCGGGATCGGCGCGCCGGGTACACCCCGCACCTGACCTTGGGCCACAGCCGTGATCCGCGGCGCGCGGAGCGGGAGTTCGGGGCCCGGTTGGCCGGTGGGAGCAGTGCGACGGTCGGGCGTCTCGCGGTGCTGTCGCGGCGCGGCGACGGGCCGATGGAGGTCCGGGCGACCGTGGAACTCGGGACGGGCGAGGTGTGCCCGCCGAGCGAGCCGTCGCCGCCGGCCGCGTGCCCGACGGATCCCCGGGACGGGGCTCCGGC
Source organism: Streptomyces sp. NPDC040432 (assembly GCF_055595445.1). NCBI lineage: Bacteria > Bacillati > Actinomycetota > Actinomycetes > Kitasatosporales > Streptomycetaceae > Streptomyces > Streptomyces sp. NPDC040432. Next base: position 354,639 of record NZ_JBVIVP010000001.1, read on the forward strand.
GGGCCGGGAGGGAGCGCCGAAGGGGCGGGGCGGGGCATGGCCCGAGCGGGGTGGGGCGTCGAAGCCGTTGCCGGGACAGGACGTGGCGCCGCCCCGCCGGCACGCGGCATCGGCCGGGTGGAACGCGGCGTCGGCCGAGCGGGCCGCGCCGCCGTTGCCCAGGCGGCCCCCGCAGGACGAACGGCAGTACTCCGTCGCGGCGGTCGTGGAGCGGGTCACGGCCGCCCTCGGGGACGGTGCGGTGGTACGGGTGGCCGGATCGCGACGGATGGCGTGCGCCCCCGCGTGGGCCGATCTGGATCTGGTGGCCGCGGTGCCGGGCGACCCGGGCGCCGGCGGGCTGCGGGAGCGGGTGACGGCCGTGTTTCCGGAAGCCGAGAGGGTCCGGGAGGTCACGGGTGCGCGGGTGCCGGGACTGCGGATGCGCCTCGGGGAGCGTGACGTGGATCTGGTGGTGGTCGCCACCGGCGGGACGGACCCCGCCGCGGCCGTCGAACGGCGGGCGGAGCTCGGCGGGGCCGCCGCGATGGCGCTCAGCGCGCTGAGCGACGCGGACGCCGTACGGGAGTCCGTGGGCGCCGAGCGGGCGGCCTTCTCCCGGCTGGCGTTGGAGGTGAAGTCCTGGGCGCGGGCCCGCGGTCTGGACTCGGCCCCCTTCGGGGGTCTGCCGGGGCTGGCCTGGGCGGTGCTGGCGGCCAGGACCGTCCGTACGGCATCGGACCTGGAGCCGGCGGCGTTGCTGCGGGAGTTCTTCGGGACGTGGGCCGCCTGGGACTGGAACGAGCCCGTGGAACTGCTGCCCACCGGCCGGCGTGGGCAGGAACCCGCGCCGGTCACCGTGTTGACCCCGTCCGAACCGGTGCGCAGCTGCACGGCCCAGGTGGGTGCCGGTCTGCGGGATCTGCTCGTGCGGGAGCTGTACCGGGCGTGGGAGGTCCTCGACGCGGATCCGGGCGGCTTCGGGCGGCTGCTGTCCGCACCGCCGATGCACCGTCGGCACGCGGCGTGGGCCGTGGTGACCGTACGGGGTGACGGGCCGCGGGAGTTCGAGGACAACCTGGGCCGCGCCAGGGGCCGGCTGCGGGCCCTGCTCGGCGCACTGGAGGAGGCCGGGGTGGGCGACGCGCACGCCTGGCCCCGCCCCTTCGAGCTGACCGGGACCCTGGCCCGCTACGCGGTCGGCCTGGGGGCCGCTCCGCCCGACGGGGCCCGGCTGGCGGAGCTCGCCGGGGCCTGGTGCGCCGGGCTGCCCGGTGTCGAGGTCGACCGGGCCGCTTGCGGCGAGGTGCCGGACCTGGTCTGACGAGGACCGGCGGGTGGCGACGAGTAACGAACGCACGACGCCATCCGCCTCCTTCGTACGGACACTTCCCGAAGTCCGGCGCACCGCGGGCAGGGCCGGCCCGAAGCTCCGTCCCGCCTCGGCGGGCGCGGCGGAACGGAGCGTTCAGGAGCCCCAGTAGAGCCTTGTGACGATTTTTCGTCAACACTTTTCACAAGGATTGAAGAAACTCCAAGTTCACAGGCCTGATGAGCACTTGACACATCATCCGGCCTTCGATTCATGAACGCTGCACCCCTTGACGGCCTCCGTGACGGGCAGTTCACTCACGCTTCGATCCCCCCGGATCCAAGACGTCAGGAGTGCCCCCATGCCGCGCCTCTCCGATCATCCACCCCGCCCGATGGTCGCGACCCTCGCCGCCGCCCTGGTCGCCGCCCTGCTCGTGCTGCTCCCCGGCACCGCCGCCACCGCGGCGCCCACGCTCCTCTCCCAGGGCAAGACCACCACCGCCTCCTCGATCGAGAACGCCGGGACCCCGGCCGCCGCGGCCGTGGACGGCGACAACGGAACCCGCTGGTCCAGCCGGTTCGCCGACCCCCAGTGGATACAGGTCGACCTCGGCTCGCCCGCCCAACTCGACCACGTGGTGCTGCGTTGGGAGACCGCCGCCGCCAAGGCCTACCGGATCGAGCTGTCCACCGACGGCAGCTCCTGGTCCACCGCATACTCGACCACCGCCGGCATCGGCGGGACCACCACCCACCAGATCACCGGCACGGCCCGGTACGTGCGCGTGCACGGCACCGAGCGCACCACCGGCTACGGCTACTCGCTCTGGGAGTTCCAGGTCTACGGAACCGACGGCACCGGGCCCGTCATCCCCGGCGGCGGCGACCTCGGACCCAACGTGATCGTCTTCGACCCGTCGACGCCGAACATCCAGGCCAGGCTGGACCAGGTCTTCGCCCAGCAGGAGTCCGCCCAGTTCGGCTCCGGGCGCTACCAGTTCCTCTTCAAGCCCGGTACCTACAACGGCCTCAACGCGCAGATCGGCTTCTACACCTCGATCTCCGGTCTCGGCCTGAGCCCCGACGACACCACCATCAACGGGGACGTCACCGTCGACGCGGGCTGGTTCGGCGGCAACGCCACCCAGAACTTCTGGCGGTCGGCCGAGAACCTCGCGCTGAACCCGGTGAACGGCACCAACCGCTGGGCGGTCTCGCAGGCGGCGCCGTTCCGCCGGATGCATGTGAGGGGCGGCCTCAACCTGGCCCCCAACGGCTACGGTTGGGCCTCCGGCGGCTACATCGCCGACTCGAAGATCGACGGTCAGGTCGGCAACTACTCCCAGCAGCAGTGGTACACCCGGGACAGTTCCATCGGCGGCTGGTCCAACGCGGTGTGGAACCAGGTGTTCTCGGGGACCCAGGGCGCGCCGGCGCAGTCGTACCCGAACCCGCCCTACACCACCCTCGACACCACGCCCGTCTCCCGCGAGAAGCCGTTCCTGTACCTGGACGGCAGCGAGTACAAGGTCTTCGCCCCCGCGAAGCGGACCAACGCCCGCGGCACCTCGTGGGGCAACGGAGCTCCGCAGGGCACCTCGATCCCGCTGAACCGGTTCTACGTGGTCAAGCCGGGTGCGAGCGCCGCGACGATCAACCAGGCACTGGCCCAGGGCCTGCACCTGCTGTTCACGCCCGGCGTCCACCACGTCGACCGGACGATCCAGGTGAACCGTCCGGACACGGTGGTCCTCGGCCTCGGCCTGGCCACGATCATCCCGGACAACGGGGTGACCGCGATGAAGGTCGCCGACGTGGACGGGGTGCGGCTCGCGGGCTTCCTCATCGACGCGGGTCCGGTCAACTCGCCGACCCTGCTGGAGGTCGGACCGGCGGGCTCCGCCACCGACCACGCCGCGAACCCGACCACCGTGCAGGACGTCTTCATCCGGGTCGGCGGCGCCGGTGCCGGCAGGGCCACCCTGGGCATGGCGGTCAACAGCCACGACACCATCGTCGACCACACCTGGATCTGGCGGGCCGACCATGGGGACGGGGTGGGCTGGGAGACCAACCGCTCCGACTACGGGTTCCGCGTCAACGGTGACGACGTCCTGGCCACCGGGCTCTTCGTCGAGCACTTCAACAAGTACGACGTGGAGTGGAACGGCGAGCGCGGCCGCACGATCTTCTTCCAGAACGAGAAGGCGTACGACGCGCCCAACCAGGCCGCCATCCAGAACGGCGCGATCAAGGGCTACGCGGCCTACAAGGTGGCCGACTCGGTGAACACCCACGAAGGGTGGGGACTGGGCAGCTACTGCTACTACAACGTGGATCAGACGATCCGTCAGGAGCACGGTTTCCAGGCGCCGGTGAAGCCAGGGGTCCGGTTCCACGACCTGCTGGTGGTCTCGCTCGGCGGCAACGGCCAGTACGAGCACGTCATCAACGGCATCGGCGCCCCCACATCCGGCACCTCGACCGTCCCGTCGACGGTGGTGTCCTTCCCCTGATCCACCCGCACCGCCCCTGACCTCCGCCCCGTCCCCCGAGCCCGGCAGGCGCGGGGGCGGCCCGGCGGCCGCCCCCGCCACACCGCGCGCCGCCCGCACCCTGCCGGGCGGTGCGCGGTCGCGCGTCCGGGGAAAGGCGGGCGAGGGGACGCGGGGATTTCAGACGTCGATGACGATCTTCCCGGCGGTGTGGCCGTCCTGGTTGAGGGTGAAGGCGGCGGCCAGCTCGGAGAGCGGGAAGGTCCGGGCGACGGTGACCGTGAGTCGCCCCTCGTCGGCGAGGCGGCCCAGGGCGGCGAGGTCGGAGCCGACGGGCCGAACCCACATCCACTGGCCGCCCGCGCCGAGGACCGTCTGGTCGGCGATGGAGGCGTGCCGGCCGTCGTCGGCGAGGACGGCGCGGGTGACGTCGAGCACCCCGCCGACGAAGTCGGCGACGACGTCGACCCCGTCGGGGGCGAGACCGCGGACCCGGTCCGCGAGGCCGTCCCCGTACGCGACCGGCTCACAGCCCAGCTCCCGCAACCGGTCGTGGTTGCGGGGGGAGGCGGTGCCGATGACGCGGGCGCCGAGGGCGCGGGCGATCTGCACACCGAGGGATCCGACGCCGCCGGCCGCCCCGTGGATGAGGACGGTGTCGCCCTCCCGGGTGCGCAGACGGGTCAGCAGTTGGAAGGCGGTGAGCCCGGCCAGCGGCAGGCCGGCGGCCTGCTGCCAGGACAGTGACGCGGGCTTCGGCGCCAGGGCCCGTACGGGCACGGTGACGAACTCGGCGAAGGTGCCGCCGTGCACCCAGTCCTTGCGGGCGTAGGCCATGACCTCGTCGCCCGCCGCGAACTCGGGGGTGTCGATGCCGACGCGTTCGACGGTGCCGGCCACGTCCCAGCCGGGGACCACCGGGTACACGACGTCCATCAGGCCGTCGAGGCCGCCCGACATGATCTTCCAGTCGACCGGGTTGACGGACGCGCACCGGACCCGCACGAGGACCTCGCCGGGGCCGACCTTGGGGACGGGCAACCGGGTCTCGGAGAGCACCTCCGTCCCGCCGTACGTCTCGTACGTCATCGCCCGCATGGTGGCCTGGGTGTCCTCGGACATGCGCCTCGCCTCTCCGTGACCTGGTGGAAGCATCCCTTCCGCGTGCCTTCCTCATCCCACCACGAAAGGCGGCACCCCGCCCCGGCAGGCGGGGCGGGGTGCCGCCCGCGGCGCGGCACGGCGCCTCGGGCGACGCGGATCGACGCGGATCGAGGCAGGGCGGCCGAGCGGGCTGCGGCAATGGCCGGCGTGCGGGTGCCGGGCCAGGGGGGCTCCCCCGCCGGCACAGTCGGCCGCGCGTGGCGGCCGGCAGGTGCAGGGCGCTGCCCCGGTGGCAGCGGACGGACTGGGACCGCCCCGTTAATTCAGGACATGAGTTAAGCCTCGGGACAGGGTCGCGCCAAGGGGTCGCGCAGGAGTATGTTGCGAACGAAGTCACGGCGGAAGGGGCCAGATGACCACGGGGCGTGGCGGACGTACGGTGCGGGACCTGCGGCGAGGCAACCGCAGCGCCGTACTGCGACGGTTGTACTTCGGCGGGCCGATGAGCCGGCAGGAACTGGGGCCCGCGACCGGACTGAGTTCCGGATCGGTCAGCAACGTCGTCGGCGAGCTCGTCGCCGACGGGCTGCTGGAGGAGGCCGGGATCGTCGATTCCGACGGCGGCCGGCCGCGCACCCTGCTGCGGGTGGCCCCCGGCAGCGCACACATGATCGGCGTGGACGTCGGCGAGACCCGGGTGCGGGTCGAACTGTTCGACCTCGCCCTCACCGAACTGGCCCGGGCGGAGCTGCCGTTGCTGCCGCGCGGCTGCTACGACGTCGGCCCGATCGTCGACCACGTACGGACGGGCATCGCCACCGTCCTCGCCGATGCGGGGGTCGGCACCGAGCGGCTGCTGGGTGTCGGCGTCGGCGTCCCCGGGATCGTCGACCACGAGGCTCCCGGCGGGACGGTGGTGCACGGGCAGACCATCGGTTGGGACGCCGTGCCGCTGGAGGCGCTGCTGCGCGCGACGAAGGCGGTCCCGGAGGAGGTCCCGTACCTCATCGACAACGGTGCGCGGACCCTCGGCCAGGCCGAGATGTGGTTCGGGGCGGGTCGGGGCGCGCGGGAGGCCGTCGTGGTCCTCTTCGGGTCGGGAGTGGGCGCGAGCCTGATCACCGACGGTTCGGGCACCGCCCTGGAGTGGGGACACCTGACGGTGTCGGTGGGCGGCCGGCGCTGCCGGTGCGGGGCGCGGGGCTGCCTGGAGGCGTACGCCGGGGCCGAGTCGGTCCTCGCCCGCTGGGCGGAACGGGGCGGCGGACCGCCTCGTCCGGAGGGCGGCGCGGCGTACGGCGACGGCGACGGCCGGACGGTCGGGGCCGGCGGGTGCGTCGAGCCCGACGAGGAGGAGGCGCTGTCGGCGCTGCTCGGCGCGGCGGGCGCGGGGGACGCGCTCGCGCTGGCGGTGCTGGAGGAGACCGCGGAGTACCTCGGCGCCGGCCTGTCGGACGTGATCAACCTGTTCCGGCCGGAGCGGATCCTGATCGGCGGCTGGGCCGGCCTGCTGCTGGGCCCGCACATCCTGCCCGCCGTCCGGGAGCACGCGACGCGCTACTCGCTGCGGCACCCCGCGGCCCGGGTGTCCATCGACCTCGGCTCCCTGGGACCGGACGCCGTCACGGTGGGCGCGGCGACGCTCCCGCTGTCGGCGTTCTTCGCGGTGGGCGGGCGCCGGGCCCTGCCGGAACCCCCCGTCGAACAGCCGGGCTGGCAGACCGCCATGGAGGTCCGCGGCGGCACCGGCCGGGGCTGAGCCGGACGCGTCCGGCCTCAGCGGGAGCGCAGCCAGTCCTCGTAGCGGGTCGGGGCGAGGCGGGCTCCGGGACCGGCCGTGAGGACGTCACCCTCGACGACGGCGAACATGCCGGCCCGCTCGTCGGTGACGACCGTGCGGTCGTCGTGTCGGAGAGCGAGCGTGAGGCGGCCGAGTTCGTCGAGCGGGAAGACGTCCGGACCCGCGACGTCGAGCGTGTCGTTCAGCGGTGCGGCGGTGGCGACGTCGGCGAGGGCCGCGACCACGTCGGCCGTCGCGATGGGCTGGACCGGGGTGGCGGGCAACCGTACGGTCCGGTCGTCGGCGGTCCAGGACATGACGGCGTCCACGAACTCGAAGAACTGGGTCGCCCGCACGATCGAGCAGGGGGTGGGGCCGCCCTTCAGCAGCTCCTCCTGGAGGGTCTTCGCGCGGTAGTAGTCCAGCTGCGGCACCCGGTCGACCCCCACGATGGAGAGGATCACCTGGTGCCGGACGCCCGCGCGCTCCCCTGCCGCCAGCAGGTTCCCCATCGTGGTGCGGAAGAAGGCCGGGGAGGCCTCGTCGAACGTCGGGGAGTTGCTCACGTTCACCACCGTGTCCGCACCCGCGAGCGCCTCGTCGAGGCCGGCGCCGGTGAGCAGGTCGACGCCGGTCGACGGGGAGGACGGCACCACGTCGTGTCCGGCGGCGCGGAGGCCGGTGACGAGCTGGGAGCCGATCAGTCCGGTGCCGCCGATGACCGTGATCTTCATCATCGTGTCCTTCCGTGAACCGAGCGCGACTCCCTGCCGGCCGCAAACTCGGACAACTCATGTCCGAGATGATACTCGGATAGTCTGTGTCCGAGTCAAACGGAGGGGCGACCGGGAGGGCGCGTGAAACTGTCCGGAGGCGTGGAGTGGGCGCTCCACTGCTGTGTCGTGCTGACCGCGGCGAAGGAGCCGGTACCGGCCGCCCGCCTCGCCCTGCTGCACGACGTCTCGCCCAGCTACCTGGCCAAGCAGATGCAGGCCCTGTCCCGGGCCGGCCTGGTGGAATCCATCCAGGGCAAGACCGGCGGATACGTCCTGACCAGGGCCGCTTCCGAGATCAGCGTTCTCGACGTGGTGCAGGCCGTCGACGGTGCGGGACCTGCGTTCGTGTGCACCGAGATCCGGCAGCGGGGTCCGTTCGGCACGCCGCCCCGGGACTGCACGAAGCCGTGCCCGATCGCCCGTGCGATGGCCGCCGCCGACGAGGCCTGGCGGGCGTCGCTGCGGGAGGTTTCCGTCGCCGATCTCGTCGGTTCGGTGGAGCGGGACAGTGGCCCCGAAGCCCTGCCCGGCATCGGCGCGTGGTTGGACTCGGCGGGCGGCTCCCGGGGCTGAGGGCCCGGGAACCGGCTGCCCGCCGCAGCGGGTGCGGACGCCTCCCCGGGAGGCCCCCGCGCCTCCCTCTCCCTACGGCGTCCGTGCCGCCGTCTCCGCACGCCGGAGCAGGAGCAGGGCGATGTCGTCCGCGCGGGGGGCCACGTGTTGGGCGTGGGCGACGAGGGCGTCGGCGAGGGCGCCGACCGGCTGCCCCTGGGACAGGTGGGCCGCGGCTTCGCGGATGCAGCTGTCGAGATCGCGCCCCGGCGTTTCGACGAGTCCGTCCGTGTAGAGCGCGAGGAGCATGCCGGGCGGGAACGGGATCTCGGTGCTTTCGTAGACGGCGTCGGGATCGATGCCGAGGAGGATCCCCGGGCGCAGGTCCAGGGTCCGGGCGGGCCCGGTGGGGTGCTGGAGCAGGGGCGGCGGGTGGCCCGCGGTGGCCAGGCACGCCGTGTGGCGGGCGAGGTCGATCTGGACGTACAGGCAGCTCGTGAAGAGTCCCGGATCCAGGTCGGTGAGGAGCCGGTTGGTTCGGGCGAGGACCTCCCCGGGCGGGGCCCCGGCGGTCGCGTGGACGGCGGTGCGGACCTGCCCCATCAGCGCGGCGGCGTTCACGTTGTGTCCTTGGACGTCGCCGATGGTGGCGGCCACGGTGGTGCCGTCGATGCGGATCAGGTCGTAGAAGTCGCCGCCGACATCGAGGCCGTGGGCGGCGGGCAGGTAGCGGGCGGCCACGTCCAGGCCGGGGACGCGGGGCAGGACGTGCGGCAGCAGGCTGGTCTGCAGGCTGCGCGCGAGCCGGTGCGTGGAGTCGTACAGCCGCGCCCGGTCCAGTGCCTGGGCGATCAGCCCGGCGAGCGCGGTGAGGACGGCTCGCTCGCCGGGGACGAACGGGTGCGGGTGCCGGTAGGCGAGGACCAGGGATCCCACCGGGCGACCCGAGGCGATCAGCGGGAGGAAGGCCCAGGCCGACATGCCGTCCTGGATGACCGCGGTGGGGTAAGCGGCCAGCAGTTCGTCGGGAGTGGCGTAGAAGAGGGCGCTGCCGGTCCGAAGGACCCGCGTGGTCGCCGTGCCGGAGGCCATGGGTTCGCCGTCGAAGCGGGCCATCAGTTCGGCGGTGTAGCCGCGGAAACCCACGATGCGCAACCGTTGTTCGTCGACGACGAGCAGCGCCATCGCCTGCGCGCCGAGGGCGGGAACGAGCTGGTCCGCGGCTTGGTCGACGACGTCCTGGGCGTGCGCCGCCTCGGTGAGGGTCGCCGCCAGGTGCATGAGTTGGTAGAGGGCCGTGGCGCGGCTCGGCAGCTGCGGCCCCTCGTCGGGGTCGGTGTCCCGGGCATCGCTCGTTTCCGCGTCCGCGGCGGTGATCCGGACGCTGATGCCCGAGCCGTCCGGGTGCAGCTCGAAGCGCAGGTTCCGGTCGGGCGGTCGTACGGCGACGAAGGTGCGGGACATCCGGCTGATGGCGGCGGCCCGGTAGTGGTCCTCGATCACCGGGGTGTCCATCCAGGGCAGCGCCTCCCAGGGGAGGGCCCCGATGAGGTCGGCCGCCGGGGCGCCGAGCAGTTCGGCGGCCTCGGTGGTGAGGAAGGTGATCCTCCCGTTGAGGTCGAGGGCGCAGCTGCCGCCGGGGAGGCGGCGTACGAAGGCCAGTCCGGCCGCCGCCTCCACGGGACCGGGTGTCGGCGGGGGCGGCGGCTTCATGATCACGGGCTGGGCGGCCGCGGTGATCGGACGCCCGGTCTCCTCCGCCTCCCGCAGGACCTGGGCGAGGCGCCGGCATCCGGCGTCGATCGCATCCCGTTCGGCGGGCGCGAGCCGGGGCGCGTGCGAGCCGGGCCACAGCAGTACGAGACCGGCCGCCGCGATCGCGCCCCCGGGCCGGGAAGGGGTCGGGGGGCCGGCGGGGGGCGGCGCGGTGGGGGCCGTGGAGGTGGCGGTCGTGGGGGTCGGAACCTCGCCCGACGGGGCCGGCGTCGGGGTCGTTGCGATCGGGGCCGCCGCGAGGGCGAAGGCGTAGGGAAGGACCAGGGCGAGCCGGGGGTAGCGACGGGCCGTCTCCTCGCGTCCCCCGAGCCAGACGAGGCGGCCGTCGCGGGCGGCGTCGGCGACGGGGATCCGGTCGTCGAGCCAGACCCGCGACCAGGGCGCCGCGAGGTCCCGGGCGACTCCGCAGGTCAGGGCCAGGTGGAGAACTCGTCCGGCGGGCTCGGCGAGGTAGAGCATGCCGGTGGACGCGCCCGTGGCGCGGACCACGGCCTGCAGAGCCGTTTCCAGGGGTCGTCCGGCCGCCGGATCGTCGGGGCCGGCAGGTTCTTCCGGCACCCTCCCATGGTCCCCCATGCCCTCCGGGTCGGGGCGCCGGAGCGTCCCCGGCGGCCCCCGGATCCCGCCTGCGAGGCCGGACCCGGAGCTGCAACGTCCGACTCGCGCTTCGAGGCCGCCTCACGCATTCCACCGCAGGGCTCACGCCTGCGGCGCTCGGCTCAGGCCTTCAGGGCCCGGCCCGCCACGGCCAGGGCGAGGCGGCGCGGGGCGAGCCCGGAAGCCAGGGCGGACAGTCGGTTGCCGAGGCCCGCTACGACGCTCGGCGGGGTCGAACCCCGCTCCAGGGCGCGGCGGGCGGTGGTGACGACCTGCTCGGCCGTGGCGACCTTGCCGACCACGGCGTCCCGGCTGCCGACCACGTCGAAGAACTCGGTGCTCGTCGGCCCCGGGGACACGGCGAGAACCCGCAACCGGGACCGCCGGGTCTCGTACGCGATGGCCTCGGTGAAGCTGAGCACGAACGCCTTGGTCGCTCCGTAGACCGCCATCGCCGGGGTGGGCTGGTAGGCGGCGGTACTGGCGAGGGTGATCAGCGCACCCCGGCCGTCGGCCACCAGGTCGGGCAGGAAGGCCCGGGTCAGGCCCGCCACCGCGGCGACGTTCAGCTGGATCATCCGGTCGACCTGCTCCGGGTCCTGGTCCAGGAAGGCCCCGTGGCTGCCGAAGCCGGCGTTGTTGATCAGCGTCTGCACCCGGATGCCGCGGGCTTCGAGCTCCGCGTGCAGGGCCGCGCCCGCGCCGGGGAGGGACAGGTCGGCGGCCAGGGCCGTGGCCCGGATGCCGTACCGCTTCTCCAGGTCCCGGGCGAGTTCTTCGAGCCGGTCCAGGCGGCGGGCCACCAGCACCAGGTCGGCGCCGCGCTCGGCCCATTGGCGGGCGAACTCGACACCGAGTCCCGCGCTCGCCCCGGTGACGAGGGTCACCGTACCCCTGTACGTCATCGACATGTCGGTTGCTCCAGTTCCGGTCCGTGGAAGGGTTGCGCCATAATCAATGTAGGCATCGACATCATTGTAGTCAATGACAACATTGCAGGATCGAGAGAGGGGAAACCGTCTTGGCCGCCGACGGGTCGTACCACCACGGCAATCTCAGGGCCGCCCTGCTGACGCGGGCGGAGGTCGTCCTCGCCGAGACCGGGGCGGAGGGCCTCAGTCTGCGCGGTCTGGCCCGCGACCTGGGCGTGAGCCACGCGGCGCCCTCCCGGCACTTCCGCGACCGGCAGGCCCTCATGGACGCCCTCGCCGTCAGCGGCTTCACCACCCTCAACACCCGGATGCGCGCGGCGGCCGACTCCGCGGACCCCCGCCCGATCGGGGCACGCATGACGGAACTGGGCCGTGCCTACGTGGACTTCGCCGTCGCGCACACGGCGCTGCTGGACCTGATGTTCACCGTCAAGCACGCCGACGGCTCCAGCGAGGAACTCCGCGAGCTCGGCCGGGAGAGCCTGCTGATCGTCGCCCGGTTGCTGGAGGAGGGACAGCGGTCGGGCGCCGTCCGCGCGGGTGACCCCGAACGCCTCGCCCAGGTCGCGTTCTCGACCGTGCACGGCCTCGCGACGCTCGCCGTGGCCTCGCTCCTCGACGACACCCCGCTGTCCGAGGCCACGGATCTTGCCCTGGACGTCCTGCTGGCCGGGCTGCGCCCGGGCGACTGATGGGCCGGCCGGCCCATCGGCAGGACGACGGATCCGCACAGAGGTGATGAATCCGGCAGCGCGGGGAAGTCGGAAGGGGACGGCGGCGACGGAACCGCACCCCCCGACAGGCAACCGCAGGCAACCGCAGGCAAGGCAGGTACAGGCGTGCTCATCGACCTCTCCGGCAGGACCGCGCTGGTCACCGGATCCACTCAGGGAATCGGCGCGGCCATCGCGTCGGGGCTGGCGGGCGCGGGTGCCCGGGTGGCCGTCAACGGTCGCAGCCGGAAGTCCGTGGACGAGGCGGTGGCACGACTCTCCGCCGGGGGCGGCGAGTTCGTCGCCGCCCCGGGCGACATCTCGACGGAGGAAGGGGCCCGCGCCGTCTTCGACGCCGTCCCGGACGCCGACGTCCTCGTCAACAACCTCGGGATCTTCGGCGCGCGGGCCGCACTGGAGATCCCCGACGACGAGTGGCGGCGCTACTTCGACGTGAACGTCCTCACGGCCGTCCGCATGATCCGCCACTACCTGCCCGGCATGATCGAGCGCGGCTGGGGGCGCGTGCAGAACATCGCCAGCGACTCGGCCGTGGTCATCCCGGCCGAGATGATCCACTACGGGATGTCCAAGACGGCCCTGCTCGCCGTGGCGCGCGGGTTCGCCAAGGAGGCCGCCGGTACGGGGGTGACCGTGAACTCCGTCATCGCCGGTCCCACGCACACCGGGGGCGTCGAGGACTTCGTGTACGAGCTGGTCGACCGGAACCTCCCCTGGGACGAGGCGCAGCGCGAGTTCATGCGACTGCACCGGCCGCAATCGTTGATCCAGCGGCTGATCGAACCGGAGGAGATCGCGCACATGGTGGTCTATCTGGCCTCCCCTTACGCGTCGGCCACGACGGGGGGCGCGCTGCGCGTGGACGGCGGGTACGTGGACTCGGTCCTCCCGTAGCGGAGGCGGCGCGCGGAGCGCGACGGGCCACCGGGGCGGTGTGAGGACCCGGGTCCTCGCACCGCCCCGGGCCGGGGCCGGTCGGGCTACCGGTCCTGGGAGAGCCGGACGAGTTCCGCGAAGGAGCCGTCCAGGCGTACGAGTTCCTCGTAGGTGCCCTGTTCCGCGATCCGGCCGGCGTCCAGGACGATGATCCGGTCGGCGAGTCGGCAGTTCTCCATCCGGTGCGTGACGATCACGGTGATCCGGTCGTCCTTCATGTCGCGCAGGCCGGAGAAGACCATGTGCTCGCCGCGCGGGTCCATGGCCGAGGTCGGCTCGTCCATGACCAGCAGGCCGGGCCTGCGGTGGAACGCCCGGCCGCAGGCGAGGCGCTGCCACTGGCCGCCGGAGGGCTCGTGGCCGCCCCAGAACGAGCGGGCCAGGAGCGTGTCCAGGCCGTCGGGGAACTCCTCGACGTTGGCGCGCATGCCGACGGCGTCCAGGGCGTCCCACACGGCTTCCTCACCGCGCGGGTCGGGCCGTCCGAGGGTGATGTTCTCCCGGGCGGAGAAGGGCCAGTGCCCGTACGACTGGGTCACGAGGCCGACGTGCTGCCAGGCGGTGCGCTGGTCGGCGTCGGACGTCGGGACGCCGTCCCAGGAGACGTTGCCGGACGTCGGGGCCGTCAGCGAGGTCAGCAGCCTGATCAGGGTGGACTTCCCGGCGCCGTTCTCCCCGATGACGGCGACGACCTCGCCCCGCGACAGCGTGAGGGTGATCGGACCGAGTGCGGGCGCGTCCTTGCCCGGGTAGGTGTAGGTGGCCCCTTCGAGCCGGATCTCCTGCGGGGCGTTCTCCATCACCTGCGGGCCGCGCGGACCGGACTTCTCGGCCGCCTCCTCCACGAAGGCGGTGTAGTCCCCGAGGTAGAGGGCGTGTTGGAACATGGCCGCGCCGTGGACGACGAGCTGGGAGAGGGCCGCGGTGGAGGTCCGCATGGCGACGATCGCGGTGCCGGCGGCGGCGATGGCCATGTATCCGCCGACGACGAGCCCGGCGAGGGCCCCGTACGTCGCGACGACGAAGATCCCCGACGCGGCGGCGGCGACCAGGTACACGGTGAGGTAGCGGGGCGCGGAGCTGACCATCCGGGAGTCGATGCGTTCGCAGACGGCCTCGTACCAGTGGTGGGCGTACGGCCGCATGCCGTTGCCGCGCAGCTCGTCGGCGAGCTTCGGGGTGGTCAGGTGCCAGCGCATCATGTGCTTGATGTTGCGCGAGGCGATGGTCTGGTTGTGGAGGCTGTAGTCGAGGCGTGCGGCGTGGACGGAGCCGAGGCCGCGGGGCACCACCGACAGCAGGAGCAGGGGCAGCAGGACGGGGTGGACGACGGCGAGGACGGACGCGACGGCGAACATGTCGATCAGCCCACCGGTGAAGCCGAGCGCGTCCTGGAGCAGCATGGCGGAGCGGGCGGATCCGGTCTCGGCGGCCTCGGAGCGTTCGGTGAAGTCGGGGGCGTCGTAGGCGGCGAGTTCGACGTCCATGTGGGCGTCGACCATGGCGAGGTCGGCGAGGGTGGCCATGCCCGGGTTGAGGCGGCGGGCGGCACTGCTCGCCGTGATGGAGGCCAGGGCCCCGAGCGCGGTCATCGCGGCGGCGATGACCAGCGGCCAGGCCGCGGCCGAGATCCGTTCGTGGACGCCGTCGCCTGCCAGCAGCGGGATCATCGCCCGGGAGATCGCGGCGAGGGCCGCCGCCGTGCAGATCCCGCCGAGGATCTGGGCGGCGACCAGGACGTGGAACGCGGTGCGGTTGACGGCGAGTGCGAGCCGCGCGGTCTGCCGGAGGGCGGACGGCACGCGGCGGGCCATCCGCCCGAGCGACAGGGCCTCCATGGTGTCGTTGTGCCGGCCCCAGGTGTACGTGAACTCCGGCGGTGCGGGGGCGACGGGTGCCGGCGGTGCGGGGAGCACGGGGGTGGGGGGACCCGACTGGGGTGGTACGGCGGACTTCTCTTTCGCGGCCTGCTGCTCGGACATGCCCGATCTCCTTCAACTGGCTTGCAGTGGAGCCCTGTTCCGGTGACCGCACGCATGCCGGGGAAGCCCGGGTCCACGATGGTGTGGAGGGGCGGCTGCGCGGTCGCGGGAACTGGAGGAGTGAGTACAGCGCAGGGCGCCGGCCGGAGCAGCGGGATCTGGCCGACCTCGCCACGACGCCCCCCTTGGCGCCGCCGCTGATCGTGTTCGGGAGCCGCCGGGCTGCCGGGCCGCCCCGACCCCGAGGTTGGCCGGAACCGACCGCTACGGGGGTTCCGCGCCCGGAAACCACTTGCGACTGCAGGGAGTTGGCCGCGGCTCCTTGACGGCGGGCCGGGCAGCTGTCCGGCCCACGGAGGGGTGCCTCGTTCGCTACCGTGTCGGCGTATGACGGTTCTGATCATCGGCGGCAGCGGATTCCTGGGCACCGAACTCGTCCGCCAATCCCTCGCGGCCGGGCACGGGACGGCCGCGACGTTCGCGTCCCGACCGGGCACGACGGCAGGGGTCGCGTGGCATCACCTGGACGTGCGCGACCCGGTGCGGGTCGCCTCGGTCATCACCGAGGTGGCCCCCACCGTCGTGGTCAACGCGTCCAGCGGCCAGGCCGATTGGGCGATCACCGCGGACGGCGCCCTCCGGGTGGCGCTCGCCGCCGCCGCGGCGGGGTGCCGTCTGGTGCACGTCTCCAGCGACGCGGTGTTCTCCGGCGCGCGCGTCCACTACGACGAGACGTGCGCCCCTTCGCCGCTGACCCCCTACGGCGCGGCGAAGGCAGCCGCCGAAACGGCGGTCCGGATCCTGCTGCCGGGGGCCGCGGTCGTCCGCACGTCGCTGATCGTCGGACACGGCCGGTCGGGCCACGAACGCACCGTCCACGCCTTGATCGCCGGCACCCGCGACGGGGTCCTCTTCACCGACGACGTCCGCTGCCCGGTTCACGTGGAGGACCTGGCCGCGGCCTTGTGGGAGATCGCACTGTCCGAACTGGCCGGCACGTTCCACATCGCCGGGCCGGACGCCCTGAGCCGTCACGAACTGGGTCTGCTGATCGCCCGGAGGGACGGCCTCGACGGCGCGCGGCTGCCCTTCGGTCGACGGACGGACACCTCCCTGCCGGGCGCCCTCGACGTACGCCTCGACAGCCGCGCGACCCGGGCCCGTCTGCGCACCCGCGTCCGCGGGGCCCGCACCTTCCTGCTCGGAGAGGGGAACGCCGGGCACCGGGCGTCGGCCTCGGTGACCTGACGGAACTCGGCACGCCCCCGCGGATCCGAGCGGTCCCGTCCGAACGGTCGCGGCCCGCCGACCCCGCCGGCGGATCGCGCGGGCTCGCGGCCGGGTCGCTCCGGGCCGGCCGGGGGCGGTCGGAGCGACCCGGCCGCACCGCGATCCGGCCCGGCCGTCACTCGAACTCGGTGCCGCCCTTGCGGGTCAGGTAGGCCGGGCTGATCGCCTTCGCGATGGCGCGGCCACCGACCACCGGGCTGTAGCGCTCCGGGACCGGGCGGATGACGACGCCCTCCCGCAGGTGCAGGTCACCGCCCGAGACCGTCTCCCGGCCGGAGGCCAGTTCCAGCACGGTCTCCAGGGCGTAGGGTCCCTCGAAGAGCCGCGGCACCAGCGGCAGTTCGCCCTCCTCCAGGACCTGGCCGGGGTCCAGCCAACGGACCTGCCCGTCGATCTCCGCCGACACGTCGAAGACGGCGTATCCGGGCGGCGCATCGGCGGCGTTCCCCCTGGCCCCGTACGGGAGGTCCTGCACGCCGGTGCCGTAGACCTCCGCGAAGACGCCGATCCGGGTGGCGCCGAGCCGCCGGGCCAGCCGCGCCGCGACCTCCGGCACTCCGTGACCGCGTACGGCACGCCAGTACAGGTTCCGCTCGTCCTCCTTGAGCGCCAGCCCCTTGGAACCGAAGCCCTTGGAGGACACGATGACCCGCTCGGTCTCGACCACGTACGTCATGAGGCAGGCCGTGCCGTGGAGCTTCTCGGTCAGGACCACGGTCTCGCCCGGCTCGAAGATCTGCGGATAGCGCTGAAGGTTCTCGATGTCCACCCAGGGCAGCAGTTCGGGTGCCGATTCGACGTCACCGTCCATCGTCGTGGGAACGGGTGGCGACCACTTGACGATGCCCAGCAGCTCGGCGAAGTCGGTGCCCTCCTCGGCGGCGGACGCGAGGTCCACCCCGTCGAGCGCCCGGGGACGGCACACCAACCCCTGCGACAGTTCTCCGCGCAGCCGGACCGCCTTGACCCGGTCGGCGGAACCGCCGGCGAGCCGGCCCGTCAGCCCCAGCTCCTCGATCAACCCGGCGGGCAGTACGGCCTGCTCCGGGATGTAGAGGGCGAAATCGCCGGTGCGGTAGGAGTCCTTGGCAACGACGGCTCGGTAGAGGCCCACTTGGGCCAGTTCCAGCGCATCGGCGTTCGGGTGGTCGTGGACGGTCAGCTCTTCGACGGTGACGCGCAGAGTGGACATGGGACGGCTCCTCGGTTCCGGTTCCGGTTCGGTCCGGTCCGGTGTGGTCGGGCGCGGGGAAAAGGGCATGGTCGTGGTGCGGGTGAAGTAGGCCCGGATGAGCACGAATCGAGCCGGCGCGCCGGCGGGACCCCGCCCCTCCCCCGCTGCGACCCCACTCTCCACGCCGGCATTTCCGCTGGTCCAGCGGATATCCGGGTGTTAGCCTGCGCCGCGCCCGGGGGGTGGTTCCACGCGGCTCGCACAGGAGGTTCGTATGGCACGTCGGCCCGTCACGATCATCACCGGGGGCAGCCGCGGCATCGGCGCGGCGACCTGCCTTCGGCTCGCGGGTGAAGGCCACGATCTGGTGCTGGGATACGCCCGGGACGAGGCCGCGGCGGAAGCCACGGCCGAGCGCGTACGGGCGGTGGGGGCGCGCTGCGTGACGGTGCGCGGAGATGTGTCCGAGGAATGCGCCGTGGAACGGCTCTTCGACATCGCGGGCGCGGAACTGGGCTCGGTCACCGGCCTGGTGAACAACGCCGGTGTGACCGGCCCGCTGGGCCGTCTCGTGGACGCCCGGACGGACGACCTCCGGCGCGTGGTGGAGGTGAACCTCCTCGGGTACCTGCTCTGCTGCCGCCGGGCCGCCCGGGACATGGCGGCCGGCGAGGGCGGGGCGATCGTGAACGTGTCCTCGGCCGCCGCGACCCTCGGCAGCCCCGGCGACTACGTCCACTACGCGGCCACCAAGGCCGCCGTCGACACGCTGACCATCGGCCTGTCCAAAGAGCTCGGTCCGGACCGGATCCGGGTGAACGGGGTATCGCCGGGCATCATCGAGACCGACATGCACGCGGCCATGGGCGACCCCGACCGGCCCGCCCGCGCCGCCGCCGGGATCCCGCTGGGCCGGGCCGGTCGGCCCGAGGAGATAGCCGGAGCCGTCGCCTGGCTGCTGTCCGAGGACGCCTCGTACACCACCGGCGCCGTGTTGCGGGTGGCCGGCGGCCGATGACCCAGGGCCTGTCGTCAAAGTCCCGTCGTCGCCCGGAGGGCGGCCTCGCGGTGTCCGGTGCGTGCTCCCGGCGTGCCGGGCGGAAGCCCGCGTACCGGACGTACTCGGGCTTTCGCCCGGTGCGGCGGGAGTGCGTGCCGGACACCGCGAGGCAGACGGGAGTTCGACGACAGGTCCTAGGGGCGGACCCACGACGGGGTGGCCGGGAGCACCGGGCGGCCCGCCTATGCTGCGGAGATGATCAAGCCGATTGAACTCGTCATATTCGACTGCGACGGAGTGCTGGTCGACAGCGAACGCATCGCCGTGCGCGTCCAGGTCGCTCTGGGAGCGGAGCTCGGCTGGTCCTTGACCGAGGCCGAGGTCATCGACCGGTTCATCGGGCGTTCCGGTGTGTCCATCCGCGAGCAGGTCGCCGCGCGGCTCGGCGAGGAGACTTCCGTCCTGTGGTGGGAGAGGTTCGAGCAGCTTCACCGGGAGGCCGTGGAAACGGCGTTGTCCCCCGTCGAGGGGCTGCCCGAGGCGCTCGACGCGATCACCCTGCCGATGTGCGTCGCCTCCAGCGGCTCCCACGAGAAGATGCGCCACACCCTCGGCCGCACCGGCCTCCACGAGCGCTTCGCGGGTCGCATCCACAGCGCCTCCGAGGTGTCCCGGGGCAAGCCGGCACCGGACCTGTTCCTCTACGCGGCGCAGCGGATGGGGGTCGACCCCGCCGCGTGCGTGGTCGTCGAGGACAGCCGGCCGGGCGTTCTGGCGGCGCGTGCCGCGGGCATGCGGTCCTTCGGCTACGCCGGCGGGCTCACCCGCCCCGAGCAGCTCGAAGGCCCCGGCACCGTCGTCTTCGACGACATGCGCGAACTGCCCGCTCTCATCGCCGGGGGGTGACCACCGGGCCGCCGTGCGGGCGCGGGTCCCCGCGTCGACGTCGACGCCGGTCTCGCGGCGCCGTGCGGGCGCGGGCGCCGTTCGGCGCGTGATCGGCGGGCAATGCCCGACGGGTGGCGGGCGACCCGGGGCGGGCGGGACCGTGAGGATGGTCGCCATGGACCCCGAACTCGAAGCGTTCGTCGCGCTGTTCCCCCGCACCGACCTCACCGATCCGGTGACGGCCCGCAAGAGCTTCGCTGAACTGGCCGCCGCCGTACCCGCCCCGGACCTCACCGACATCGACGTCGAGGACCTGACGGTGCCCGCCGATCCTCCGGTCCGGGTGCGCGTCTACCGCCCGCGCCGGGCTCGGGGCGCCGTCGTCTGGATGCACGGCGGCGGATTCCTCCTGGGCGACCTGGACACCGAGCATCCGTGGGCCGGCCGGATAGCCGCCGGATCCGGCGCCGTGGTGATCTCGGTCGACTACCGGCTCGCCCCCGAACACCCCTTCCCCGCCGCCCTGGACGACACCTACGCCGTCCTGGGCTGGGCCGTCGAGAACGCGGCCGAACTCGGCGTCGACCCGGACCGCATCGCGGTGGGCGGCCACAGCGCGGGCGCCAACCTGGCGTCCGCCGCGGCGCTGCGGGCACGCGACGAGGAGGGGCCCGCGGTCCGCTTCCAACTCCTCAACCAGCCGGGGCTCGACGACCGGCAGGACACGTGGTCGGCGCGCAACTTCACCGATACGCCCTGGTTCCACCGGGACAAGGCAGCCGCCGGGTGGCGGCACTACCTCGGCGGCCGGCCCGCGACCCCGTACGCCGCCCCGGCCCGCGCCGAGGACCTGTCGGGGCTGCCTCCGGCCTACATCGCCACCGCCGAGTTCGACCCGAACCGTGACGAGGGCCTGACGCACGCGCTGCGCCTGCTCCGGGCGGGGGTGTCGGTCGAGGTCCACCAGTGGCCCGGCACCTTCCACGGTTCGCAGGCGATCCTGTCCGCGGAGATCTCCCAGCGGCAGAACGCCGAACTCGGCGCCGCCCTGCGCCGGGCCCTGGCCGACTGAGCCCGGCCGGCCGGTTCCGTGGCCACCGGCCGGCCCGGGAGGCCCACCGACGACGCCCCGATCCGCCCGAACACCCTTTTCCCGCAGGCACACCCGCGCGCCCGCGCACCCATGCGCTCGCATCCGCACGCACGCCCTCACGCACCCGGACACCCGAACACCCGGACATCGACCGAAGGACGGACCCATGCAGCTCCGCTCGAAGATCCGACTGGCGCTCTGCGCCGGCGTGGCCACGATCACCGCCTGCGCCGGTACGGTGGCGGCGGCGCCCTCCCCGCATACCGCGACCACCGGCACCACCCGTATCGACCCCGCGCAGCTGCGGTCCGCCCTCGACGGCGTCCACCGCGCGGGCGTACCGGGGGTGTTCGGCGAGGTGCGCGACGCCGCCCGGACCTGGCGGGGCGCCTCCGGGGTCGCGGATCTCACCACCGGGCGCCCCGTCGCCGTCGAGATGCGCCAGCGCGTCGGCAGCATCACCAAGACGTTCACCGCCGCCGCGATCATGCAGCAGGTCGAGCGGGGGCGGATCCGGCTCGACGCTCCCATCGGCGACCACCTGCCCGAACTGGTACCGGGGGAACGCGGCAGGAAGATCACGGTCCGGATGCTGCTCAACCACACCAGCGGCCTCCCCGACTACATCGTCCACGCGTTCCCGTCCCTCCAACAGAACGCGCCCACGAGCCTGGACGACAACCGGTTCCGGCAGTTCCGACCGGCCGAACTGATCGCGATGGGCTTGGCTGCGCCGCCCTCGGGTGAGCCCGGGGACCGCGTCGGCGTGTACTCCAACACCAACTACCTGCTCCTCGGCGAGCTCCTGGAACGGGTGACCGGCACCACCGCCGAGCGGTACATCACCCGCAACGTCATCGAACGCGCCGGCCTTCGGCACACCGGTTTCCCGACCGGGCCGCGCCTCGACGGGCCCCACCCGCGCATGTACGAGGCCATGTACGGCCTGATCGACCCGCCCCGCGACTACAGCGTCTACGACGCGTCCTGGTTGGGAACGGGCGCCGCCCTCGTCTCCACCATGGAGGACCTCAACCGTTTCTACGGCAAGCTGCTCGACGGCAGGATCGTCAGCCGGTCATCGTTGGAGCAGATGCAGCGCACGGTTCCGGTGCGCGCCCTGGACGGTTCGACGATCGAGTACGGCCTCGGCCTGCACAAGGTCGACATCGAGGGTTGCGGCACGTTCTGGGGGCACGACGGCTCGGTCTGGGGAGCGAGGACCGTGTCGCTGACCCGGTCCGACGGCGCACGTCAGCTGTCGGTCGCGGTCAACCTGGAGCGCTGGAACGAACGTGACTCAGCGGGGGTCCCCCAGCCCCACCCCATCGACGACGCCCTGTCGACCTTGCGCCGACGGGCGCTGTGCGGCACCGCGGCTTCGACACCGGCGCCGTAGGGCCTGCTCGGCCGGGCCACGGGGATCACCCGAAGGCGGCGCGGGTCGCCGGTCCGTAGACACCGTGCGGATCGCCCTTGATGCTGCGGTCCCGCTGCAACTGGGCCACGCCGCGCTCGGTCTGCGCGTCGTAGACCCCGGTCGTCGAAACGTAGGTGAACCCCTGTCCGTGGAGCCGTTCCTGAAGATCGCGCACCTGGGCGCCCCGGTCTCCGGGGCGGAGGGTGCCGGGGGTCGCGGGCGACGGCTTCGCGGCGGTCGGGGGCGGCGTCCGGGGCGGTGCCGGGGTGGGGGTGGGCGGCGACGTGGGGAGCGCCCCCGCCGCGGGACCGGCCGGGGTGGTGGCGGGGGTGCCGGACGCGGATCGGGAGGGTGTGGTCCCGACCGGGGTGTGCGGGTCGGTGGTGCCGTCGGCGCCCGGGCTGCGGGCGGGCAGGACGGGAACGGACAGGTCCGGCGGCGGGACGGCCCGGGCGGGCTCCGGTTCGGGGGAACGGAGCAGCACCACGAGGGTGCCCGCGGCGGCGAGCGCGAGCAGCGCGAGCACCATCAGGGGCCGCCGGTTGCCGCGCCGCCCCTCGGCGGTGGACGCCTGACCCTCCGGGGCACCCACCGGGGCGGGTACCCGTACCGGTGCCGTCGACGGGCCGAGCGGCCAGGCGGGGGTCGTGGCGGGGGCCGGGTCCGCGGGCGGGGTGACGTACGGGCGGACGAGCAGGCGGTCGTCGGGAACGGTTCCGCGCTGCTCGGTGTGGTGCGACACGCTGGTCTCCGGACTGGGGGCGTCATGCGGACGGGCCGACGGGGGCGCCGGGAGGGAGCCGCCCGGGGGCCGGTCGGGGGCACTGGCGGGCGGCTGCCCGGCAGCGGAGGAAGAGAGGACGGGATCAGCCGGCGGTGCGGTACCGACCCCCGGCCGGCCGGTCAGGCCCCGCGCCGCCGGGCGACCGGGACCGTGTCCGATCCGCCGGACGGCACCGGGGTCCCGCCGCCGGGGAGCGGGGCCGCCGCGTCCCGGCCGGTCGGCGCCGGCGAGCGCCCCGCGGCCCGTCCACCACCGGGGACCCCGCGGTGGGTGCCGGCGGCCCGGGGCCCGCCACCGAAGTCCGCGTTCCCACCGACCGCGACGACGCCGTTCGAGCCCCGGGCCCGCCGGGCGTCGCCCTCGACGACATCCCCGCGGGAACGGCCGGTACCGAGGAGCCTCAGGGCGGGGGCGGGCAGGGGACGGACGGACATCGACATGTGGGGTATCTCCGAGGGCAGCCCTTACGGCGGTTCTTGATCGGACTCTTTCCCTCCGGGACCACTCCGGTCAAGCCGGATGCCCGATCCGCCCCATTCATCCCCGGGTGCGTCAGTGGTCGGCCGGGGACGCGTTTCCGGGGCGCTCGCGCACCGGCTCGACCTGCCCGCCGTGCCGGTGGTCGGGGACTTCGGTGACGGGCGTCGCCGGGTACCGGCGGGCGGCGGCCACCGTGAGCGCCGCGAGCAGCATGAGGGCGGCGCCCGTCAGCGGGGCGGCGGCCACGGAGACCCGGTCCACCACGAGGCCGCCGGTGAGCGCGCCCGCCGCGATGGCGAGGTTGAACATGGCCACCATCAGGGAGGAGGCCGCTTCGGTCGCCTGCGGTGCAGCCTTGATCATCCAGCTCTGCAGGCTGACGGAGACCCCGCCGTACACGAGCCCCCAGACGAGCAACAGGGCGGTTCCGACGGGGGCTCCGGGCAACACGGCGATCAGCGTGAGGACTACGGCCAGGGTGGCGCCGACCGCGAGCAGCGTACGACGCGGGTCGCGCGGCCCGGCCACGAAGTTCCCGGCGACACCGGCGACCCCGTAGCCGAGGAGGAGAGTGCTGATCGAGCCCGGCGCGACCCCGGAGACCTCCCGCAGGACCGGGGTGACGAAGGTGTAGGCGGCGAACTGCCCCGTCACCACCAGGAACGTGACGACGACCCCGGCGCGGACGCCGCGGTTGTGGCGCAGCAGGGCGGGCAGTTCGGCGAGGGCGACGGGCCTGGTCGGGGGGAGCGCGGGCAGCAGGAGGAGCAGGGCGGCCAGGGTGACGACGCCGAGGGCGCCGACGGCACCGAACGCCGCTCGCCAGCCGCCGAATTCTCCGAGCAGCGTTCCCGCGGGCACGCCGAGCACGGAGGCGGTGGGAACGCCGCCGAAGATCACGGCGGTGGCCCGTCCGACGTGTCGGGCGGGGACCAGCCGGACGGCGAGCCCGCCCGCCACGGCCCAGAACCCGCCGACGCTGATGCCGACCAGCAGCCGGGCGGCCAACACGACGGCGAAGGACGGCGCGACGGCGGCGACCAGGTTGGCGACGGCCATCAGCGCGATCAGCAAGCACAGGACGTGACGCCGGTCGACGCGGGCGGCGCCGACGGTGACGAGCGGGGCGCAGAAGCCGGCGACGAGTCCGGGGACGGTGACCATCAGCCCGGCGGTCCCGTCGGACACCCCGAGCGCGGCCCCGACGGGCGTCAGGAGCCCGACGGGCAGCAGTTCTGAGGTGATCAGGCCGAAGATTCCCAGCGACACGGCCGCCACGGCCGCCCACCCCTTCACGGCCCCCGCCCCGGCGGCCGACCCCCCGGCGGATTCACGGTCCGGGCCGGTGGCGCGGCCGGGGCCTCCGTCCGCGCCGCCGTCGGTTCCGACGTCGGAGCCGATGCCCGAGCCGGAAGCGGAGCCGGCGCCGGGATCAGAACCGGTTTCGGGCTCGGGCCCCGTTTCGGGCTCGGGCCCCGTTTCGGGATCGGCCACGGAACGGGGCTCGGGATCGGGGGTGTTGGGCGCGGCGGCGAAGGGCATGTGCGGGGCTCCGTACGGGTGGGCGGTCCGGCGGAGTGCACGCGGCACGGTGGCGCCGGGCTCCGGGGGTCGCGCCTCCCCCGTCACCAGCGCCGCCGTGTGGTGCCGCCGGCGGTCGGGCCCATTCTGCGGCGGTGGCCACCGGTTCGGTCCCGCCGTGCGGAGTCGATTCAGCAACGGCCCGCATCGGACACCCCGGTCCCCCGGGACCCGACCGGCACCCCCTGCGGGCCCACCCCGTACCCGACCCACCGTCACCCGGACGCGTGAGGTTCGCCCTCGGCGGGCCCCGGACTGCGGCATGGTGGTCGGATGCAGTTACGCCGGGCCACCCTGCCCCTCTCCCTGCTGGCTCTCCTCGCGAGCGCCGGCTGCGTCTCCGTCGGCCAGGAGTCCGGCGCCGCCGGCCCGGTACGCGGTTCCACGCCGCCGCTCGGCCGGCAGGACGCTCCCGAGGGGCGTCGCCCCGATGACGGCCCGCCCGCATCGCTGCCCCTGAGCCCGCTGCCCGACCCGGAGCCCGCCGCCCCGGACCCCGGAGCCGGGCCGGACGACCGGCCGCGAGGGGAAGTGCGGGACGACGTACGGGAGGACGCCCGCGACGCCCCGGCCGCCGCTCCGCGCACCCGCAAGGCGGACCCACCCGCCCGCCGGCACGCGAAGCCGACGGCGCCCCGGCGCGCTCGGCCGGCGCAGCCCACGCCGCCGCGTGTTCCCCGCCCGGCAGCCCCGCGGCTGCCCCGGGGCGAGGAACTGTGCGCCGCCGCCGAGGGCACCGTCCCACCGTCGGTCGTCGACCTGTGCGTGCGCCAGTACGGCCGCTGACCGACCGTCGCGACGCCCGGGCTTCCTCGGACATTCGCCGGTCGCCCGCCCGACCGTCGCGGCCCCGCCCCCACTCCGACACCTGTGCGCCGCACCCGACAGACTTGACCCTCACACCGTGTCAGGCCGTGCACTGGGAGACGTCATGTTCACCATCGGAGACTTCGCCAAGCACGGCCGGGTGTCGGTCCGCATGCTGCGTCACTACGACGCCCTCGGACTGCTGCGCCCGGCGCGTGTCGACCCGTCCAGCGGCTACCGCTTCTACGAGGCGGCCCAACTGGCCCGCCTCAACCGCGTCATCGCGCTCAAGGACCTCGGCTTCACCCTGGAACAGGTGGGGGCGGTCCTCGACGAGAAGGTGACCCCGGAGCAACTCCGCGGCATGCTGCGGCTGCGCCGGGCGGAACTGGAGAGCGCCGTGGCCGAGGCGACCGCCCGCCTCAACCGGGTCGGGACGAGGCTCCGGACCATCGAGAACGAGGGAACCATGCCCACGGACGAAATCGTCGTCAAGAGCCTCCCGGCCGTCCGGCTGGCCGAACTGAGCGGCGTCTCGGCGAGCTACGCCCCCAGGACATCGGGCCGGTCATCGGCCCCCTCTTCGAAGAACTGTGCCGCCGCCTGGAGGCCGCCGGGCTCTCCCCGACGGGGCCGGGCCTCGCCCGCTACGAGGATGCTCCGGACACCGAGCCCGGCTCCGTCCTGGTGCGCGCCGGACTGCCCGTGGCGACGGGCGTGCGCGTCGAGGACCTCGGGTCCGGGGTACGGATCGTTGAGTTGCCCGGGGTGGAGCGGGCGGCGACGGTGGTGCACCGGGGCTCGATGGACGGCGTCCTACCGACCGCGCAGGCCCTCGCCCGGTGGATCGACGCGCACGGCCACCGCTCCGCCGGGTACGCCCGCGAGCTGACCCTGGCCTGCCCCGACGACCCGGAGCAGTGGGTCACCGAGCTTCAGGAACCGCTGGCCTCCTGACCGGACGGCGGCGGTCGCGAACGGACGCGCAGCGCCGGGCCGTGCCCGCACGGGCGGTCCGCAGCCGGCGCAGCGCCCCGTGCCCGCGCCGCCGCCATTCGACACCCGGCAGTCCGGCGCGCTGGCCGCCGCCGCTGATCAGGGCATTGACCGGGGCGTGCGGATCGGCGGCCACCCCCTTGGCGACGAGCACGCCCACCACGAGCGGCACCAACGCCACGGCCAGGGCCGAGCCGGCGGTGGTCACGTACCGCATGCGGGGACCCCGCGCGGCGGTCGCGGCGTACGAAGGGGGTGCTGAGGTCATGACGTCATTCCATCAACGGCGGCGCTCCGGGGAATCGGGGCGGATACTCAGGCCGTTGCCGGTGAGGTACTCAGTCGGACGCGGGTGGAGAGGGGTGCGCGATGGCCGGTGGGCACGGGGAGGGCTTCGAACCGGCGGACGGCGACGGTCCGCCGACGGATCCGCAGGCGCGGGCGGGCGAGTTGCGGACCGCGTACGAGGGGCTGTTGCAGATCCGCCGGCTCCTGGGCGACGGTACGGACGCCCCCGCCCCGTGGGAGCTGCGGGCCGTGCCGCGGGCGGTGGCCCTGGTCCTGGAGGCGGCGGGCTTCCCCCCGTCGGCGCTGGACGCCGGGGGCCGGCGCAGCCGGACCGGCTACCGGGTGACCGGCGGCGCGGACGTCAGCGGCACGGACGGCGGCGCCACCGTCGGGCGGACCCCCGCCCCGGTGACGGTGACCTGGCCCGGTCCCCCCGGTTCGGGCGCCGCCGAGGAGGAACGGGAGCGGTTGTCGGCCTGCGCCGCGGAACTGGAGCGGCACGGATGGGAGTGCCTGCTGTACCGGGGGCCGCGGGGGCGGCGCTTCCTTGAGGTCGAACCGCCCCGCTGACCGGGCTCCCTCCGTCCTCGTCCCGCCACCCGCGCCCACCCCGGGCGGTGCCCTCGGTCGTCCCCGACCTCAGGCGTCGTCGCGGTGGCGCAGGAGCCGCAGGGCGTTGGCGACGACGACGAGCGTGGAGCCCTCGTGGACGAGGACGGCGGGTCCGATGCCCATGCCCAGGGCCGTGGCCGGTACGAGGACGGCGACGATACCGAGGCTCAGCCACAGGTTCTGCCGGATGACCCGGGCGGCGCGGCGGCTGAGTCCGGTGATGAACGGCAGTCGCCGCAGGTCGTCGGACATCAGGGCGATGTCCGCGGTCTCCAGGGCCACCGCGGAGCCGGCGGCGCCCATGGCGACCCCCACGGTTGCTCCGGCCATGGCCGGGGCGTCGTTCACCCCGTCGCCGATCATGGCCGTACGGGCGGTGCGGCGCAGCCGGGTCACCTCGGTGACCTTGTCCTGCGGCATCAGGCCGCCGCGGACCTCGTCCAGGCCGAGGTCCCGACCGACGGCGTCGGCGACCCGCTGGTCGTCGCCGGAGAGCATCACGGTGCGGGTGATGCCGAGGGCCCGTAGGGCGGCCACCGTCTCGGCGGCCTCGGCGCGGGGCGCGTCCATCAGGCCGAGGGTGCCGAGCCAGCGGTCCCCGCGGCGCACGACCATCGTGGTGCGGCCGGTGCGGGCGAGGGCCTCCGTACGCTCGCGCAGGGCGGCGGGGACGGGGGCGCCGGTGAGGGTGTCGGCGTAGGAGAGGCTGCCGATGTGGACGCTCTCGCCGTCGACCTCGGCGAAGACGCCGCGACCGATGACGGCGCGCAGGTTGCCGGCCTCGGCGGCCGGGGCGGTGCCGGTCAGGAGAGCGGGTGCGTCGCGGACGACGGCTTGGGCGAGCGGGTGGTCGCTGAGCCGCTGGGCGGCGATGGCGGTGCGCAGGAGGTCCTCGCGGGCCGCGCCGTCGGCGGTCTCCACCTCGGTGAGGTGGGGGCGGCCCTCGGTGAGGGTGCCGGTCTTGTCGAAGGCGATGGTGCGCAGCCGGCCGAACTCCTCCAGGGGTGCGCCGCCCTTGACGAGGACTCCCCCACGGGCGGCGCGGCCGACGGCGCTGAGAACGGCGGCGGGAGTGGCGATGGCGAGCGCGCAGGGGCTGGCGGCGACCAGTACGGCCATCGCCCGGTAGAGGCTGTCGGCGAAGGGCTCGCCGCTGAGGGCCCCGTAGGCCAGCAGGGCCGAGACGAGTGCGAGGACGACCGGGACGAACACCTTCTGGAAGCGGTCGGTGAAGCGTTGGGTGGGTGAGGTGCGCTCCTCGGCGTCCTGGACCATCCGTACGACCCGGGCCAGGGTGTTGTCGCGGTTGAGGTGGGTGACGATCACGTCGAGGGTGCCGGAGCCGTTGACGGTGCCCGCGTGGACGCGGGCTGCGGGGTCGACTGCGGTCGGGTCGGCGAGGGCGGCGGCGGGGTCGGGGACGGGCTCCTTGTCGACGGGCACGCTCTCGCCGGTGATGGGTGACTGGTCGACGCTGCTGCGGCCCGCGGCGACGAACCCGTCGGCGGGCACCCGGGTGTGCGGGCGGACCAGGACGGTGTCGCCGACGGCGAGTTCCTCGACGGACACCTCGGCGGGCTCGCCCCCGGTGCGGCGGACGAGGGCGGTGCGGGGGACGAGTTCGGCGAGGGCTTCGATGGAGCGCCGGGCACGGCCCATCGCGTACTCCTCCAGGGCGTGGCCGAGGCTGAAGAGCACGAGGAGGACGGCGCCCTCCTCCCAGCGGCCGATGACGGCGGCGCCGGCGGCGGCGACGAGCATGAGGAAGTCGACCTGGAACCTGCCGCGGCGCAGGGTGCCGATGGCTTCGCGGAGGGTGAAGAACCCGCCGAAGACGTAGGCGGCGACGAAGAGGGCCCGGGACGCGGGGCCTCCGTTGCCGGTCAGCTGGAGGGTCAGTCCGGTGAGGTAGACGGTGAGGGCGAGCAGGGCGCTGATCAGCTCGGCGCGCTCGCCGGCCTCCCGCATCGCGTTCCGCGCGACGTTCCGCATGGCGTTCCGCATCTCGGTCTTCATGACATCAATATATCAACACTTCTAAATATGTGAACCTGTGCACGTCCTGATCTTCTGATCTAGGGTGACGGCCATGGAACCGGCCATGGACCCCGCCGCAGCGCCCCACCTGCTCACCGAGCCGGCCGCCTCAGCGGCCGCGGAGGTCATGCAGGGCCTCGCCTCGCCCGCCAGGATCCGCATCCTGGCCCGCCTCCTGCACGCGCCGTGTTCCGTGGGGGAACTCGCCGACGACCTCGGCCTCGGCCAGCCCACCGTCTCCAACCACCTGCGCCTGCTGCGCCACCTCGACCTCGTCACGGGCCGGCGCGACGGCCGCAGCGTGGTCTACGAACTGCACGACGCGCACGTCGGAGACCTGCTCCGGCAGGTTCTGGCACACGTCCACCACGCCCCCGGGGCATAGCCGCGGAGGCCGGACACAGGGGGGCCGGGCGTACGCGAAGGGGCGCGGACCGGCCGTCCGGTCCGCGCCCCTCCCCTCACCGCCCTCCGACTACGGAGCGACGAAGGTCAGCGTCAGCTGTGGCGTCCCCTCGTTGGCCGCCGCCTCCGAGGACCACAGCCACAGGGCGTCGGTGCCCGCGCCGGTCAGCGCCAGACCGTAGCCGCCGCCCAGCGCGCCCGCGACGGCGGCCGTGTTCAGCCCCGTGGTGTGCACGGCGGAGCCGTCCGGGATCCCGGCGAAGGAGCCGAGCGCCGGCGAACCGAGCGCCGGACGGTTGTTGTGCGTGGTCCCGTCCTCCGTCCACGCCCCGGTGATCGGGACGACCGAGACGGTGTCGACGGTGCCCGCGCCGGCCATCGTGCTGGTCTTCACGCCGAGCGTGGCCGACTTGAGCACCGTGCCCGCAGGTGCGGCGGGCAGGTTGAACCGCAGGTGGCTCGTGTACGCCGAGGTACCGCGGACGGCCAGGGAGCCCGAGGCCCCGTAGTTGGTGCCCGGGGCGCCCGCGTTGGAGTACGTGTCCTCGGCGGCGGTGACCCGGACGACGGAGTCGGCCGGGGCGGAGGCGAGGGCGTGGTGGTTCTGCACCTGCGCCGCGCTCAGAACGGTCGGGTACACGGCGGTCTCGTCCAGTTGGCCCGCCCAGTGCTCGCTGGTGGGACGGTCCGGCCAGCCGCCGAGCCCGTCTCCGCCGACGCGCCAGAAACCCGAGAAGTTCTCGTGCGTGGTGACGCCGAGGGTGCCCCGCTGGACGCCGTCGACGTACAGGGTCATGCCGCCCGGCCCCTGGGTGGCGACGACGTGGTGCCACTGGTTGTCGTTGTAGGCGCCGGGAGTGGTGATGGTGCGGGTGGCGCCCGTGTACACGCCGAAGACCAGCCGGCCGTCGTTGGTCATGTAGACGTGCTTGTCGTACTGGCTGCTGGAGTTGATCTGCTGGTTGCCGAAGCCGACGAGCTTGCCGCCCCGGGTGGTGTTCGTCCGGAACCAGGTCTCGACGCTGTAGGCGCCGCCGACCGACTGCCGCTGGTCGCCGTAGACGTGGGCGTTCGTCCCGTTGAAACCGATCGCCGTGCTCGCGCCGGTCACCGCGGCGGGCGTCTGGCGCAGGGCCGGCCCGTTCAGGTGCACGCCCGCCTGGTTGCCGCCGTCCGAGGAGTCCGCGACGTAGGGCGCGGCGGATTCGTCGTAGCGCCAGAACAACTGGGCGCCGTCCGCGCGGACCCTGCTCGGGTACGCCTCCGCCGACGTCGGGACGGTCACGGCCGCCGTCGCCGACGGGGCACTGGTGTTGCCCGCCGCGTCGGTGGCCGTCACCCGGTAGGTGTACGACTGCCCGGCCTGGGCGGTGGTGTCCGTCCAGGAGGCCTGCGGCCGACGGAAGAACAGCGAGTCGGCGGTCACCGTCGCGATGGGCGAGGCCGCACCGTTGCGGAAGATCCGGTAGCTCAGGGCGCTGTCGTCGAGGTCGAGGCTGGTGCGCCAGCGCACCTGGACACCCCCCGGCCCGAACGCGGAGGCGCTCGCGACGGGCACGGTCGGCGCGCCGGTGTCACCGGTGGACGAGAAGCGCGTCAGGCCCTGCTGCGCCGCCCCGTTGACGGTGGTGAACTCACCTCCGACCCACAGGTACTGCGCCCCGCCCTTGGAACCGACCGTCATCACGCGCGGACCGATGCCCTCGCCGATGCCGTCGTTGGTGTCCGGGGCCCAACCCAATTTGCCGACACCGGTGGTCGGCTGGGCCAGCAGGTGGTGCCGCTGCCCGTCGGGGAACTCGCCGACGCTCGCGCAGTCGTGGGCGTGCGAGGCGCTGTAGAGCACGCTCTGGTACGGCAGTACGGCCTGGGTGGCACCCAGGCAGGTGTCGCGCCAGCGCTGGCCGAAGCCCGCGAGGTCGAGGGCGATGCGGCCGTCGAAGACCCCTCCGCCGGTGCCCTCGTTGGCGGTGTAGAAGCCCGTCGCGTCGGTGGCGATGTCCTTGACGACCGAGTTCGTCTCGATGAAGCCCGCGTAGGACTTGGTGAGGGCGCCGGTCGTGGCGTCGACGACGGCCAGGGCGTGCGTGTTCGTTCCGTTCACGGTGAAGAAGTCCCCGCCCAGCAGGACGTTCTCGCCGTCCGGGGTGACCTCGACGGCGCGCCCCGGGTCGTCGGCGTTGGCCGTGAAGGGACGCAGTGAGCCGTCGGCGGTGGCGACGGCCGCGAAGCGCTGCCGCGACTGGCCGGCGACGGTGAGGAAGTCGCCGCCCGCGTAGACCGTGTCGCCGGTGACGGCGACGGCCCGTACGGTGGCCGCGAACGCGGGTCGGAAGGACTGCTTCACGGTGCAGGTCGCCACGTCGATCGCGGCCATGCTGGAGACCGGCGTGCCGTTGACGGCGCCGAAGTAGCCGCCCGCGTACAAGGTCTTCTTGTCGGGCGAGACGGTGAGCGCGCGGACGGTGGCCGTCCCCGATCCGACCGTGAAGGACAGGTTGCAGGCCGTCGGGGCGCCGGTCGCGGCGTCGAGCGCCGCGAAGTTCACCACCGGCTTCTCGCTGCCGCCGGTGCCCGCGGGCGGGCGTACGGCGGAGAAGGTGCCTCCGACGAAGACCGTGCCGCCCGCTTCCGCGAGGGCCCAGACCACGCCGTTGGGCTGCCAGGTCGGCAGTGCGTCGGCGGTGAAGGCCACGGGTGGGGTGACGGCCGCGGCCTGCGGGGCGAACCCGAGGCCGACGAGCGCCCCGGTACCGGCCAGGGACAGGGCGAGAGCGGCCGCCGGCCCTCTGGATCTGCGCATGAACCCCCCAGTTCGTTGTGCGTGGTACTGCGCGTGCGCCGCGCCGGGCGCACGGCGCACGACCGTACGTCCGCGTGGCCGTGAACGGGTGAACGGACATACGTACGGGCGCACCCTAGGGCGAATCGGCGGCCCGGTCAGCAAAATTGACCTGTCAGGCGCAGAACCGGTCGAAAATTCGCATCCGCGACCCGTCTCGGACGGCCTCGGCGCGCCGGAACGATCGCGCCGCGGAACGGCCACGCCACGGCGACGGACCCGGCCGGGCCACCACCGGGCACGGCCGGGCGTGGGCGCCGAGGCACGTCAACCGCGCGGATCCCGGGCCACCCCTTCGCACAGGGTCACCCGCCGAAAACAGCCCCGCCCGGCGCCGTGCCCCTCTACGGTGCCCTCAAGGCGGGGGACGGGCCATGGCACCGAAGGGCGGGGCGGATGGACGAAGAAGAAGACATGCGGCTGGCGAGGATGACTCCGGAGATCTCCCGGCGCACCCTCACGATGCTGCGCGGCCTCGCCGGGCTGGAGCCGCCGGAGCAGGTGCCCGAGGACGCCATGATCGTCGCGGACGGGATCCTCGCCGATCACGGCACCGACGGCCTGCGGGTGCTGGCGATGACCCTGGCGGCCTGGGCGACGGCACAGATCGAGAACGTCGCCGAGCTGAGCCGGCGCAGCCACGAGGCGGTGCTCGACGCCATGGAGCTGGCCTGTCTGGAGGCCGCCGCGGAGGAGTAGCCGGGGTCCGGCGGCCCGCCGCCCGCGGCGTCCCGAGCCCCTGGTGGCGGGGGCCGCCGCGGGCCCGCGCACACCCGCGCCGACGCGTCGGAGCCATCCTGGCCCGCGTCGGCGACACTGGGATGAGCAGCAGGCTGTGGGGGGTCGTGATCGGAGGCCGTCGTGAGCACACCTTCCCCTATCCGGATCGCCGCCGTCCTGTCCACCGAGTACCGGGGACGATTGATGTCCCACGCCCGGGAGGTCAATTTCCGTGAGGGCTCGCGGATCTTCGACGAGGGCGGCAGGGCCGATTCGTTCTGGATCGTGCGCTCGGGCACGGTGACCCTCGAAATACCCGTGCCGGGCCACCGGTCCGCTCCCGTGGAGAGCCTCGGACCGGGTGAACTCGTCGGCTGGTCCTGGCTGTTCCCGCCGTACGTGTGGCAGTTGAGCGCCGAGGCGATGACACCGGTGCGGGCGTACGAGTTCGACGGACCGACCGTCCGCCTGCTCATGGACGCCGATCCCGCCTTCGGGTCCGCCGTCGGGCACTGGGTCGGGCGGGTCCTCGCCGTCCGCCTCCAGCAGACGCGCACCCGGCTCATGGACCTCTACGCCCCGCGCACCGGTGCGACCCGCTGAGCCCCCGGAACCCGCTGAAGAAAGGTTTCGGGGTGGGTGTTCGGCCGATTCGCGGGTCCGCTCCCCCACAGGTCACGCGCGCCGCCACCGCTGCGGACTGCACACATGCGCTTACGATCAGTGACGAGAAATGGGGGTACGAACGGGCTTTCCGGTCGCGGATGGGCAAGACTCCCGTCCGTTATCCGAAACGCCGACCCGAGGAGTGTTCGAAATGCGGTCCATCACCAGGAATCTGGGGCTGGCCTCCGGCGCCATGGCGCTCACCGCCGTCACCGCGCTCGCCGGAACGGGCGCCGCCGGCGCGGCGCCGGCCGGGACGCAGAGCCTGTTCGCGCCGTCCGCGCTCGTGGTCAGCCTGACGGCGGGCGAGGACGTCGACAGCGGCACGGTGCTGCGCGCGGCAACGCTGACCTGCTCTCCGACGCCCGGCGGAACGCACCCCGACCCGGCTGCCGCGTGCGCCGAACTGCGCGCGAACGGACCGGTGTTGGACGCCCTCGCCGAACCCCGCCCGGACGCGGCGTGCACCCGGGAGTGGGACCCGATGACGGTCACCGCGGTCGGGGTGTGGGAGGGCCGCAAGCTCAGCTACACCTACACCTTCGGCAACCCGTGCGGCCTGCGCGCCAGCAACGGCGTGCTGTTCGGGATCTGAGGCCGGGCACGGTCGGGCTGCCCGGCGGCAACACCGCCT
Source organism: Streptomyces sp. NPDC040432 (assembly GCF_055595445.1). Taxonomy (NCBI): domain Bacteria; kingdom Bacillati; phylum Actinomycetota; class Actinomycetes; order Kitasatosporales; family Streptomycetaceae; genus Streptomyces; species Streptomyces sp. NPDC040432. Next base: position 389,313 of record NZ_JBVIVP010000001.1, read on the forward strand.
TCCGGTCAGCCCAGTTCCAGGCTGGTGATCCCGTACAGCCGGGCCAGGTCCAGTTCCGGCACCGGTCCCGTGTACATGCGGGCGGTCTCGAAGACCGGGGCCAGACCCAGGCCGGCGGCCAGGGCGGTCGCCGCGGGGTTCACGTCGGGTACGTCCAGGACGACCTCCCCGCCCGGGGCGTACCCGGCGAGGCGCCGCAGCAGGGTGGCGGCGACCTCCGGGGTCTCGGCGTAGAGCGGTCCGATCCGGGGGGCTCCGGAGCCGCACGGGCGGATCACGCCGAGGCCCTCGATCCGCCCGTCGCGGACGGCCGCGCGGGCGGTGTGACCGGGAAGCGCCGTCCAGAGGGAGAGGAAGGCGTCGCGGGCTTCGGGGAAGAAACGGCGGTCGTAGGCGGCGAGCCGGGCGAAGGGCAGGGCCGCCGCGTCGACGATCTCGACGCCGGCGGCGTCCTCCCCGGGGTCGCCGCCGGGAACCCCCTGGTGGCGCATGTTCGTCCAGGCCGAACGGAACCCGGACGCACGGTAGTTGTCCTGCTGCTCGACGACCCCGTCCAGCCCGACCAGCCGACCGGCGAGCCGGGCCGTCGCGGCCCGCCACACCTGGATCCCGTAGCCCTGTCCACGCAGGTCGGGGCGGGTGATGTAGAAGCCGATGAAGCCGAAGCCGGTGCCGTAGCGGACGGCCGAGACGCAGGCCGCCGGTTCGCCGTCGAGCCGACCCACCAGGAAGCCTTCCGGGTCGGCCGCCGCGAAGGCGAACCGGTCGGAGTCCCCCGGGTCCCAGCCCTCCGCGGCGGCCCAGGAGCGCATCAGTTCCATGTCGGCGGCGCCCGCGCCGGTGATCTCGAATCCCGTCATGCCCGGTGTTGTACCAGAGCCGACCGGTCCGGAACGCGAACCGGCGGGCCGGGGCCGACGGATACGGGCCGCGGCTAATGGGGTCGCGACGGCGGGCGTGGGCTGCGTAGGGTCGCGGCATGGGGAAGCCGCTCGTCGCAGTGTTCAGTGGGGCAGGAATGTCCACGGATTCCGGTATTCCGGACTATCGGGGGCCGCAGGGGTTGTGGCGGCGCGACCCCGACGCCGAGAAGCTCGTGACGTACGAGCACTACATGGCGGATCCGGAGATCCGCCGCCGGTCCTGGCTGATGCGCGCCGAGTTGTGGGCCGCCGCACCGCAGCCCAACGCGGCGCACCTCGCGGTGGCGGAGCTGGAGCGCGGCGGCACTCCGGTGCGGGTGATCACGCAGAACGTCGACGGGCTGCACCAGTTGGCGGGGATGCCCGCGCGCAAGGTGTTCGAACTGCACGGGACGGCCCGGTCGGTGGTGTGCACCGGCTGCGGTGCCCGGTTCGGGGCGGCCGAGGTGCTGGCCCGGGTGGCCGCCGGGGAGCCCGACCCACCCTGTTCGGCCTGCGGCGGGATCCTGAAGACGGCCACCGTGATGTTCGGACAGCGGCTCGACCCTGAGGTGCTGGGTCGGGCGATGGCCGTGGCCAAGGGAAGCCATGTCTTCATCGCGGTCGGCACCAGCCTCCAGGTCCAGCCCGCCGCCTCACTGGCCGGGATGGCGGCCGAGGCCGGGGCCCGGCTGATCATCGTGAACGCGGAGGAGACCCCGTACGACGCGCTGGCCGACGAGGTCGTCCACGAGCCGATCGGGACCGCGCTGCCGGCCCTGCTGAGCCGGATCGCCGCCCGGGGCGCCTGAGCCGGCGGGCGCCGGGGCCGTCCCCCGTGCGTCGTCGGTCACGGGCCGTCGACGCGTCGCCCTCGGACGGCCGCCCTGCGTCAGTGTGCCCCGGTCATGCGCCGTCGGCGGCCCGGCGCATCACGGCGACGTCGAGCTTCTTCATTTTGTACATGGCGTTCATGGCCCGCGAGGCACGCTCCGGATCCGGGTCGGCGACCAGGTCGAGGGCCTCGATCGGCGTGACCTGCCAGGACACCCCGAACTTGTCCTTGAGCCACCCGCAGGGGCCCTCCTCGCCGCCGTCCCTGGTCAGCTCCGCCCAGTAGTGGTCCGTCTCGTCCTGGTCCGCGCAGTGGATCTGGAAGGAGACGGCCTCGCTGAAGGTGAACTGCGGGCCTCCGTTGAGGCCGATGAACCGCTGCCCGTTGATCTCGAACTCGACGACCATCACCTCGCCGGCCGTGCCGGGTCCCGCGTCGGTGTAGCGGCCGATCCGACCCCGCTTGCCGTCCTTGAAGACGGACAGGTAGAAGTCGGCGGCCTCCTCGGCCCTGCCGTCGAACCACAGACACGTGGTGAAACCCTTGGTGACCATGACTGCCTCCGGTCGGAAGTGGACGGGACCTCACGTCCCACGACCAACAGACCGGCCCCGCGCCCGAAAGTCATCGGTGGGCGCGGGGCCGGTCCACAGGACCACTCCTGCGGGCTACATCTCCAGCATGCGGTCGACGACCCGCTCGGCCGCACGGCCCTCGTCGAGGTCGCAGAACTCCTCGCGGAAGGCCTGCCGCGCCGGGGCGTACTCGACGCCCAGCGCGTCGGCGTTCCGCACGGCCTCGATCAGGCTCGCGGAGTCCCGGAGCAGCGGGCCCGGCGCCTTCTTCTCCAGGTCGAAGGTGAAGCCGCGGAGCGTGGTGCGGTAGTGCTCCAGGTCGTAGGCGAACATCAGGATCGGCCGGTCCGTGAGCGCGAAGTCGCAGATCGCGGAGGAGTAGTCCGAGATCAGCACGTCGGCGATGAGCAGCAGGTCCGTGGTGTCGGGCCAGTTGGACACGTCGACGACGAACCCGTCGCGGACGCCGTCGCGGACCTGCTCCGTCACCCGGTAGTGGCTGCGGACGAGCAGGACGTGGTCCTCGCCGAGTTCGCGCCGGGCCGCTTCGAGGTCGATCCGCAGGTCGAGCTTGTAGCCGCCGCTCCACCCCTCCTGGTTCTCACGCCAGGTGGGGAGGTAGAGGACGACCTTCTTGTCCTCGGGCAGGCCGAGCCGGCGCCGGACCGCGGCCGCCCGCTCCGCGTCGGGCCGCACGAGGGCGTCCGTGCGGGGGCTACCGGTCTCGATGACCTCACCGTCGAAGCCGAGGGCCCGCTTGAGGACGGGGGTGGCGTAGGAACTCGGCGAGGCGAGCAGCGACCACTGGGCGCTGTCGTGCCGCAGGCCCTCCAGCACGTCGGGGCTGGTGTAGTAGTCGTGCGTGAAGTCGTAGCCGATCTTCTTCAGCGGGGTTCCGTGCCACGTCTGGACGACGGTCTGGCCGGGACGGCGCCGGAAGCTCTTCGGAACGCTGTCGTTGGTGACGTAGTAGCGGGCGCGGGCCAGGACGTCCCAGGACTCCAGGCTGTCGTACTGGACGGCGCGCGCGGTCGAGGGGACCTCGACGCGGCCGTCGCGGACCAGCCAGACGTGCTCCAGCTTCTCGCCGCGGCGCAGCAGTTCCTCGTGGATGGCGCGCGGCGCGTCGCCGGCGCCGTTCCCCTGGAAGACGTCGTAGACGACCATGTCCTTGACCGGCAGGTTCCGCTGCGCGGGGTAGGTCACGTCGCGGGCGACCCGGTGGGCGTACCGGGAGCGGTCGTGCGGGCTGAGCAGTTGGTCGGCGACGAGCACCATGCGGTCGTGGAAGCGGGCCTCGACGCGCATCCGGCGGCCGTCGACGGTGATCGGGTGCGGTCCGGAGAGCAGCGCGGGCGGCGCCAGCTGTACGGGAGCGCCGCGCTCGACTCCGAGGAGGCCGGCGGTGGTTCCGCCCTCGCTCACCGGACGCAGGGTGGGCCACCAGCGGCCGTGGGGGATGGTGGTGCGGCCCGCGTAGGCGGTCGGCAGCACCGGTTCGAAGGAGGCCTCGAAGCGGTCGCCGTCGCGGGTGACGGGGTAGCTGAACTCGACGCCGTTGTGGTTGTGCAGGACGAGTTCGTACGGCTCGTCGGCGGCTGACGCGGGCAGCTTGAAGGTGCCGCGCAGCGTCAGGGTGCCGTTCTTGGCGCTGACGGACTCGACCAGCGGCGGCGGGACCTGCACGGAGAGGATGAGGTTGCCGTTGATCGCGCGCTTGGCGAGGACGGCGCGACCCTCGGAGTCCCCCGGCAGCGTGGCGACCAGGGCGGTGAAGCCGCCGCGCTCGTCGTGCGCCAGCGGGTGGCGGGTCCCGTCGGCGCGGACCACGGTCAGGTTCCAGGGCTCGGGCGTCCATTCGCCGGGCCGGCGGTCGGGGGCCGGCACGGCGCTCAGTCCGTCCAGCGGGACGGCCGCGGTGAAGGGGATCCGGCCGCCGGGACGGGCGGCGGTGCCCTCGGGGGTGGTCAGCGGGACGGTGAGGACGGTGCCGCTCACGGTGTGCTCGGCGTGCAGGGTGGCACCCGCGCCGACCTCGGCGGCCAGTTCGCCGGTCAGTTCCAGGGTCTTGTCGTCGAGCAGGCGCACGTCCAGGGCGCGGGCGCGGACGATCTCGACCTGGACGGTCAGGGAGCCGGCGATGATCGGCAGGATGCGCACGTCGGGGGTGACCCAGTGCGCGGGCGGGGTGTGTCCGCTGTCGTGCTCGCCGCCCTTGAGGCGGGCCCGGTGCAGGCCTCCGGCGCCGGTGACGGCGATGGAGGTGGACCATATGCCCTCGCGCCACGTACCGCCCGACTGGAAGACCGAGGGGTCGACGACGGCGGTGAAGCCGGCCCAGTCGGCGTGACGCAGGGCCAGGTGCGGCGCGTTGACGGAGGCCATCGGGGAGGCGACGGTGCGGGTGCTGACGACGCTTCGACGGCGCTTGCCGCTCTCCCGGAAGATCAGCATCTTGCGGGTGCCGAGTCGGCTCTCGGCGCCCAGGTGGCCGGGGACGGCGTAACCCCGGAGCAGGAGCTTCCCCTCGGCCCAGGAGGCGTGCTCCAGCCGGCTGACCACGCGGCGCTCGCGCGGGCCGAGGGTGAGCAGCTTGGGCGGGACGGGAGCCTTGAGGAAGGGGTAGTCGGCCTGCGGGCGGGCCAGTCCCTTCACGGGCACGCTGTAGCTGTAGTCCCGCTGGTGGTGGAGGAGTCCGATGAACTCGTCGACGCGGCCTTCGCGGGCCAGGTAGGCCTTGAGCCGGTCGGCGACGGTCAGGTCGTGCCAGGGGCCGGTGCCGATCTCCCGCACGAGGCCGCCGACCTCCTTCACGAAGGCGGCGCGGAAGTCCGGGCCGCCCTCGTCCACGTACTTGTAGATGAGGGGGAGTTCCTCGGACAGCACGTTGTGGTCGTAGTCGCGCAGGTAGCGGGCGTACTTCTCGCCGGACTTGCCGAGCAGTGCCTCGCGGACCAGGCGGACGGAGGTCACGCGGTCGATGAGGGACACCGGGTCGGTGGAGCGCTGGGTGATGGAGCGCTCGCCGGTCTCGCGGACCCGCCAGTGGTAGACGACGTCGCTGATGATGTCGACGCTGGTGGCGAAGTAGTGGGCGGGGACGCTGACGGGGGCGTCCTCGTAGAGGATGCCCTCCGGGTACTGGAAGCCGTGCTCGTCCCAGAAGGTGCGCCGGTAGACCTTGTTCCACGCGGTGCGGTCGGTGACCAGCGCCGGGAACTTGGAGATGTGGGTCTTCAGCCGGGTCTTCGCGAATGCGGCCCGGTGGCCCCACGACTGCTGCTTGCCGACGGAGCGGAAGCGCTCGACGTTGCCGGCCGCGAAGTCCGACCCGGTCTCGTCCAGGGCGTCGATCATCAGCTGGTAGGCGTCCGTGGGCATGGTGTCGTCACTGTCGACGAACGCCAGGTACTCGCTGCCCTCCGACGCGTGCCGGGCTCCCACGTTGCGGGCGGCACCCAACCCCGCGTTCTTCTGACGGACCAGACGGAAGCGTGCGTCGCGAGCCGCGAAGGCCTCGGCGAGCGCCGCGCTTGAGTCGGTGGACCCGTCGTCGACGAGGACGACCTCGAAGTCGTCGAACGTCTGGGCGGCTATGGACTCCAGGCATTCGTCGAGGTAGAGCTCGACGTTGTAGACGGGGACGACGATGCTCAGGCGCGGGGGCATGGGTGGCGGGTTCTCCAGCGTTTTTGCTTAAGTTGATGAGTTGTTGATCAGCCGATTACAGCATCTTACTCTGTAACGGGATGATAAATTCCGCCCATCTCGGACATATCCATTGCTCCGCCGGGGCGGACGGCAAAGAATTCAACCGCCCGCCGCCGCGGCGTAGCGACCCCGCGGGGCCTCCGTCAGACTTCCAGCTCGTTCTCGATCTTCTTCAGCTGGTGCCGGGCCATCGCGAGGTTGGCCCGCGACCGGTCCAGTGCCAGGTAGAGGAAGAAGCCCTCCGAGTTCCGTCCCCGCATCAGCCGGATGAGGTGGTACTGACCGCCGAGCGTGATCAGGATGTCCTCGATCTCGTCCTTCAGACCGAGCATCTCCATGGTGCGCACCTTGGCGCGCACCACGTCGGTGTTGCCCGCGGCCGCGACGGCGAGGTCGAGGTCCTTGCCGCCGCCGACGGTGCCGAGGGCCATGCCGCTGCCGTAGTCGACCAGGGCCACGCCGAGCGCGCCGTCGATAGTGGTGAGGGCTTCCTTGAGTGCGGTCTCCACGTTGACCATGACTGTTCCTCTTTCTTCTCCGACATCGATCGGTGCCGGTTGCGTGTTTGCTTTCGTTTACCGATGGGGGAAAGGCGGGGGGCCTGGTCCGTACCGGTCATGGCCCCGGGGCGCCGGAGGACGGCGCCGCGGGGCCCCGGCGGCCGAGGCTGTGTTCTATGAGTTCGGTGATGTGCAGGCTGGACCGGCGGGCCTCCAGGTGGAGCCGGCCGACGTTGACGCGGGTCTCGGCGATCAGGGTGAGGACGGCGGCCTCACCGGCGGCGTACGTGGCCACGTACCCGTGCTCACCCCGTACGAGGAGTTCCCGGAACGCGCCCTGGCCGGTGCTGTCGCTGAGCCGCTGGGCGACACCGAGCGCGGCGGCGGTCAGGGCCGCCACGGACTCGGTCTCGGTGGCGGCGCTGTCCTGTGCCAGGACCAGGCCGTCGACGCTCGCGGCGAGGGCTCCGGTGAGTTGCGGGACCCGGGCCCGCAGCCGACGGAGTTCGGCGAGTATCTCGGCTTCGGCCTCGGGGCCCAGCATCGACGGGCTCATCTCGGCCTTCCTCCCTTCGAGCTGCCTTCGGTCGAGGCGGTCGGCGCGCAGGACCGGCCGCAGCGGGAGCCTCACAGGCTTGCCTCCAGTGCGTCGCGTAGCCGGCGGAGCAGTGCCACGTCCGGGGATTGGGCCTGGGTCATCCAGTCGGGCAGGGGCGGGACCGGTTCCGGGACCGGCACCTCGTGCGGGGTCTCGACGAGCCCCGCGGCCGCGAGTCTTCGTACGTCGAGCAGGGTGTGGAAGGCGGGCCTGCCCAGTACCCACGCCAGGTCGGCGGGGGTCCGTATGCCGTCGGCGCGTTGGAGGAGGAGCCGCTGACGGGCGGTGATCGTCTGCCCGGGCGCCGCGGGCCGCGGCACCACCGGGACCGTGTCGAGCAGCGGGTACGGCCAGACGGCGTCCAGCAGTTCCCGGCGGCGACTGGTCTCGCGCTCGACAGCGGCGGCGGCCACCGAGCGGACGGAGCCGATCCAGTGGGTCGCGCCCCGACGGAAGCGTGAGGGTCCGCTGCCCGGGGAGAGCGCGAAGAACGCGGCGTCGAAGATGGCGGCGAGGTGACAGATCTCCAGTTCGCCACCCGCCAGGCCACCGCTGTCCACGAGGAAGCGGGCGACCTGGCGGCGCGCGCCGGCCGCGTTGATGGCTTCGTTCCAGCGTTCGGGCGCGAGGCCGCCGCCCGTGGTGAGGAGCACGTCCAGCCCGGGGGTGGAGGGACTCTCGGCGTGCACGATCCTGCCGTCCTCCAGGAAGAGGGTCCCCCGGTCGCGCAGCAGGGCGCCGGTGGCGCGTTCGGCCGCGAGCCGGGTGAGCAGGGGGGATACAGCGGTGGTCATCTGAGCACCAGTCCTTCGGCCAGTGCGCGGAGCCTGAGCCGTGCGAGGGCGAGATTACCGTCGGCCCTGTCGAGCCACAGGTGGAGGAATACGCTGCTGTCGAAGCTCGTCTCGACGAAGCGCAATACGTGATATCCGGTACGGGTGGTGACGATGAGGTCCTCCACGGGCGGGCCGGAGCCCGGCCCGCCCGCGTCCTGCGGCATGCCGGCCGCGGGGGCGAACGACTCGTACTCGGCCGCCGCCCGGGCCAGTTCGGCGGTTTCGGCGGCGGTGGTCTCGTGATCGCCGACCGGCGAGTCCCCGGCGGTGCCGAGGGCCAGTCCGCTGCTCCAGTCGACCAGCGCGGCCCCGCGCGCACCAGGCAGGGCCATGGCTTCGAGCAGGCATTCGTCGATCCCGGGCACGCGGGCTCCCCTCCCGGCCGGACCTGCTGAGTGCACGGTCGTGCGGCGCGACAGGAGGGAACTTACTCAAGTTCCACAGTGCGAAAGGGCGTTCTGGCATTTTCCGCTGGAACATGCGCGGTCGCGGGTGACACCTTGGCCGGAACCCGTGCGTTTCTGATCACACGTGGGTCCATTGGTCGCCACATTCGATCGTGAAGGGCAACGCGCCGCTACCGGTCCGCTACCGGACGCACGTCACGCGCACCGCCGGCGGGGCACCCTCGACCAGGTGACGGGGCTGGGCGGACGCGCCCCGGTGCTCCCCGTCGGCGCGACGGTCAGTCGGCGGGGCGCTCCGGGAGCAGACGTGCCACCATCACCGCGAGGAGCCGCTCCGTCGCGACCTCGTCCAGCATCGTGGGCGCGGTCAGGTCGTCCACGATCAGGCCGAGCATCGCGAGGTAGAGCAGGACCACGCCGTCGGGGTCCCCGGGCAGACCGGCGTCCAGGTGCCAGGTGACGTTGGCCGCCAGTTCCAGCTTCTGGAAGCCGACGATCGCCTCCCGGAGTTCGGGCCTGCGGGTGCCCTCCAGCCGCAGCTCCAGCATCGCGACGTGCACGCTGCGCTCGCGGCGCATCCGCTCCAGGAGCAGCCGCAGGAGCACCTTGGTGTCGAGCGGTCCGGCCAGGTCGGCCGGGTCGGGGACCAGCCGCTCGCGGGTGCGGTGCAGGATCTGGACGAGCAACTGCCCGCGGTGGGAGAAGTAGTTGGACGAGGTCCCCGTCGGGACGCCGGCCTCCGCGTCCACGGCGCGCAGCGTCAGGCCGCGCGAGCCCTCGCGGGCCAGCACTTCGATCGCGGCGTCGAGCAGGGCGGCGCGGCGTTGCGGGTTCTGACGCATGGGGGTTCCTGGGGTGCGGGCGGGCGTCTTCCGTGAGCACTGCACCTGCAGTGCTCAGCACACGCTAGCGGACCTGTGAGCTCCGGCCCCTCCCCAGTGCCCCCTCCCCCGTGTCACCCTGCGGGTCATGGAGCGGATCATCGAGGAGATACGCGAGGACCTGGACCGCCGGATCGCCGTCGCGGCGGACCGGCTCGCCGACCGGACCCTGACGGAGGACCCCGCCTACGCCGCCCTGCTCGGGCGCGGGGAACTGCGCGCGCGCATCCACCACACCCTCCGCCAGGCCGTCGAGGGGCTGGTCCGCGGCGCGCGCGGGCTCCCCCCGGACCTCTCCGACGCCCGGGCCACCGGCGCCCTGCGCGCCGAACAGGGTGTGCCGCTCGACTCGTTGCACCGCGTCTACCGCGGCTGCGGCCGGGCGCTGTGGCAGAGCCTCACAGAGGCGGTGGCCGCGCACGACCGGAACGCGCTGCCACGGCTGCTGCCCGGGGCTCCCGCGCTGTGGGACGTGCTCGACCGGATGACGGACGCCGCTTCGGAGGGCTACCACCGGGCCGAGGGGGTGCGGGGCGAACGCGAGCGGGAGCGCCGCGCGGCCCTGCTGGACGCACTGCTGGACGGTACGGGGACGGCGGCGGAGGCCGCGGCCCGGCTCGGGCTGCCGGCGCGCGGACGGTTCGCCGTGATCGTCCTCGGTGGCGGTGGCGAGCCCGGCGAGCCCGGCGGACCCACCGCCGACAGACCCGGCGGGGCCGGTGGCACCGCCGCCGCCCCGCGCGTCCTGTGGCGGCTGCGCGCCGACGGGGAGACCGGCCTGGTGGAACTGGGCCATCATCCCCTGGAGTCACTGCGCGAGCTGCTCGACCCGCTCGCGGTGCGGGCCGGCGTGAGCCCGGTGGTGACGGACCCCGAGGAGGTGGCCGGGGCCCGCCGGCTGGCCGGGCTCGCGCTGCGCACGGCGCCCCGCTCCGGCGGCCCGGGCATCGCCCTGCTGGACGAGCGGCTGCCCGGGGCCCTGGTCGCGGCCGACGCGGAACTCGCGGCCCGGTTGCGCCGGGTGGTGCTGGGCCCGGTGCTGGCCCTGCCCCCGGAGGACTGCCGGGTGCTGCTGACCACCCTGGGCACCTGGCTGACCTGCCAGGGCTCGACGACGTACGCGGCGCAGCGGCTGTACTGCCACCGCAACACGGTCTCCAACCGGCTGCGGCGCCTGGAACAGCTCACCGGGCGCGCCCTGTCGGACCCGGCGCACGTGGTGGAGCTGGCCCTGGCGCACGCCGCGGTGACCCAGCGGCCTACCGTCCCGGTCCCGCCGGCTCCCGAGGGGGCCGGGGATCCCGGGGACCGCCCGGCGCACCCGGGTCCCGCGGTGGCTCCGGTGCCCCCGGTTCCTCCGGCGCGGCGTGCCGGGCCGACTCCAGCAGGTACGGCACGTCGATCACCGCGACCCCCGGGGTGAACAGCAGCCGTGCCTTGAGGCGCAGTGCGTTCTGGTTGTGCAGCGGCTGCTCCCACCAGTGGCCGACCACGTACTCCGGGATGACCACCGACACCATGTCCGTCTCCTCGGCCTCCGCCGCGGCCTCCAGGTGTGCGAGGACCGGCCCGACGACGTCGCGGTAGGGCGAGTGCAGCACCTTCAGCGGCATGCCCGGATCGTGCTCCGCCCAGGCCTGGCGCAGCCGCTGCGCGTCCTCCTCGTCGGCGGCGACGGACACCGCGGTGAGGGTGTGGGGCCGCAGACCCTGTGCGTAGCCGAGTGCTTTGAGGGTCGGGGCGTGGACGTTGGCGACGAGGACGACCACGTGGTGGCGGGTCATCCGGCGCGGTGTGACGCCGGGGGCGACGGTGACCTGTCGGGCGACCTGGTCGTAGTGGCGGCGCACGCCCTTCATGCCGAGGAACAGCGCCGGCATGGCGATGACGACGAGCCAGGCTCCGTGGGTGAACTTGGTGAGCAGGACGATGACCAGGACCACGGCGGTCATCGCCGCGCCGATCGCGTTGATGGCGAGCCTGCGGTGGATGTGGATCCGCTCCTCCTTGGCGGTCGCCGGTGAGGCGAGTTCCTTGCGCCAGTGCCGGACCATGCCGGATTGGGAGAGGGTGAAGGAGACGAAGACGCCGATGATGTACAGCTGGATGAGGCGGGTCAGTTCGGCGTCGAAGGCGACGATGAGGGCGATGGCGGCGAGGGCGAGCAGGACGACGCCGTTGGAGTAGACGAGGCGGTCACCGCGGTTGAAGAGCTGACGGGGGGCGTAGCGGTCCTTGGCGAGGATGGAGGCGAGCATCGGGAAGCCGTTGAAGGCGGTGTTCGCGGCGAGGATCAGCACGCCCGCGGTGACCGCCTGGAGCAGGTAGAAGAGGAAGTGCCAGCTGCCGAAGGTGGCCCGGCCGATCTGGGCGAGGGCGGTGGACATGGGGGTACCGGGGGGCAGGCCCAGTTCCGTGGGGTCGGCCGCGACGTGCACCTTGTAGGACATCGCGAGCACGGTGATGCCGACGAACATCGTCACGGACAGCGCGCCCATCACGGCGAGGGTGGACGCCGCGTTCTTCGCCTTGGGCTTCTGGAAGGCGGGTACGCCGTTGCTGATGGCCTCGACCCCGGTGAGGGCGGTACAGCCGGAGGCGAAGGCGCGCATCGCGAGGAAGACCAGGGCGAGGCCGGTGTACGTACCGGTGGCGGTGATGGGCAGGTCGGCCGACTCGGCCCGGATGGTGTCCCCGGTCGCGATGCGGACGGCGGCGAAGGCGAACATGACGTAGATGACGAGGACGAAGCCGTACGTGGGGATGGCGAAGACGCGCCCCGACTCCCGTACGCCGCGCAGGTTCATCAGGGTCAGCAGGACCACGAAGGCCACGGACAGGGCGACTTCGTGGTCGTTGAGGGCCGGGATCGCCGAGGTGATGGCGGCGACCCCCGAGACGACGGAGACGGCCACGGTCATCACGTAGTCGACGAGGAGGGCACTGGCGGCGGTCAGGGCCGCGGTCGGGCCCAGGTTCTCGGAGCTGACGACGTACGCGCCGCCGCCACCCGGGTAGGCGTGGCAGGTCTGCCGGTACGAGGCGATGACGACCACCAGGAGGAAGACGATGGCGGCGGCCGCGTACCACGTGAGGTGGAGCAGCGCGACTCCGCCGAGGGCGAGGATCAGCAGGATCTCCTCGGTGGCGTAGGCCACGGAGGAGAGCGGGTCGCTGCAGAAGATCGGCAGGGCGAGCCGTTTCGGCAGGAGGGTCTCACCCAGGCGCGCGGTGTCGAGGGGTTCACCGACCAGCACGCGTTTCGCATTGATACGCCTCATTCCGGCATGATCGACCATTTGGCGCCCTTTTTCCGGGAAGCTGCCGGTACGTCCGTTCCGGTGGCGATCTTGGGGGGCCGCTGCGATGGTGATCACGTCGACCGTCGCGGGGCAACGGATGCGAGCGGTCGCCCGAACGGAAGGAGGACGGCCGTGGACGGATCCGTCTATCTCGCCTACGACTACCCGGTGCTGGGCGCGTTCTGGACCGTGATGTGGATCTTCCTCTGGGTGATGTGGATCGTCCTGCTGTTCCGCATCGTCGTGGACCTCTTCCGCGACCACGAGATGAGCGGCTGGGTGAAGGCGGCCTGGTTGCTGTTCCTGATCCTCATCCCGTTCCTCGGCGTACTGGTGTACGTGATCGCCCGTGGCAAGAACATGGGACGGCGCGAGATCAAGCACGCGCAGGAGCAGCAGGAGGCCTTCAACAGCTACATCCGGGACGCGGCCGGCACCACCGGCAAGAACACCACGGACGAACTGGCGAGGCTGTCCGAACTCAAGGCCAAGGGTGACCTGAGCGAGGCGGAGTTCCAGCAGGCCAAGCAGAAGCTGCTGGCCTGACGGCGGCCCGGCGGGCCCGCCGTGAGGGGCCGGCCCCCGACGGGCCGGCCCCGCGACCGTTCCTCACATCTTCGCGGCGGCGCTGCGGATGGCCTCGCGGATGCGGAAGTACGTGCCGCAGCGGCAGATGTTGGCGATGGCGTCGATGTCCTCGTCCGTCGGCTCGGCCGTCCGCCGCAGCAGCGCCACCGCGGCCATGATCTGGCCCGGCTGGCAGAACCCGCACTGGGCGACGTCCTGTTCGAGCCAGGCCTCCTGGACGGGGTGCAGTACGTCCCCGTCCGCCAGCCCCTCGATGGTGGTCACCGTCCGACCCGCGCAGGCGGAGACGGGCACCACGCAGGGGCGGACGTCCACCCCGTCGAGGTGGCTCGTGCAGGCCTTGCAGACGTCCACCCCGCAGCCGTACTTGGGCCCTTGGACCCCGAGCAGGTCGCGGAGCACCCACAGCAGGGGCAGGTTGTCGGGCGCGTCGACGGTGACGCTGCGCCCGTTGACGATGAAGGTGTGCGAGGGCACGGCGTACTCCAGCGGTCAGCGCGGGTAGGGGGTGAAGTCGACGTCGAAGTCGAGGGGGAAGCTGCGCGGCTTGGAGCCGGTGGCACGGGCCCAGGCGTTGGCGATGGCGCCGACGGCGGCCGGCACCCCGAGCTCACCGGCCCCACCGGGCTCCGCGCCGGTCGCCGGGAGCACGATGACCCGTACGTCCCGTGGGGTGTCGCGCTGCCGGGCCCAGTGGAACTGGCTGTAACTGCCCTCCAGGGGGAGCCCCTTGTCGAGGTGCAGGCCGGCCCGCAGGGTGGTGGAGATGGCGTCGGTGAGCCCGCCGACCATCTGGGCCTCCAGCCCGCGGGGGTTGACGGGCAGGCCGACGTCGACGGCGATGACCGCCTTGGTGACGCGCACCCGCTGCGGATCCCGGACGTCGATCTCCACCAGGCAGGCCGTGCGGGACTTGTACTCCTCGTGGAAGGCGATGCCCTGCGCGCAGCCGGACGGCATGGCGCGGCCCCACTCCCCCTCGGCGGCCACCTTGTCCAGGACGGCGCGCTGGGCGTCGGTCTTCAGGAAGGTGCGGCGGAAGCGGTACGGGTCCTTGCCCGTGGCCGCCGCGAGTTCGTCGACGACGATCTCCTCGGCGCCCCGCGTGTTCGCCGAGTAGACGGAACGCCACGAGGCGGTGGGGATGCCGGTCGGCACCTCGGTGAGGGCCTGGGTGGTGAGCCCGAAGTGATAGGGGCTCTTGACCGTGGTGTGGAACAACGTCTGGGCGAGGGTGGCGTTGCCGAGGCCCAGCGGCAGGCTCGCCGCCGTCGCGGTGATGATCTCGCCGAGGCCGTGCCGGAAGTCGGTCTCGGCTGCGGCCACCCGGTGCTCGAAGCTCAGCACCTCGCCCAACAGATGGGTGGCCCTGATCCGGTGGTGCGTGGCGGGCCGCATCCGACCGTGCCGGGTGTCGTCCACCCGTGTCCACATCAGTTTCACCGGTCGGCGGCAGGCCTTGGAGATCCGGGCGGCCTCCAGCGCCGCGTCGAAGAACAGCCGGCGGCCGAAGGAACCGCCCGCCTGGACCACGTGCACCTTCACCTTGTCGAGCGGCAGTCCGAGGTCGGCGGCGATGGTCTGGCGCGCGACGATGGGCGACTTGAGACCCGACCAGATCTCGGCCCGGTCGTCCCGCACATCGGCGATGGCGGAGTTGGTCTCCATCGGGGCGTGGCTGACGAAGGCGAAGTCGAACTCGGCGTCCACGTACGGGGTGAGCAGCGGCGGCACCAGCAGCGGTGGCACGGCGGCGCGCAGCTTCGTACGGATCTGCGGGTCCGACAGGTGGTCGGCGGGGCCCGGCCCCCAGGTGACCTGAAGGGCGGCTTTGGCGTCGATGGCCTGGCCGAAGGTCTCGGCGACGACGGCGACCCCGGTGGCGACGGTCACCACGTCCAGCACTCCCGGCATGGCCAGGACGGCCGCGCGGTTGCCGACGGCGCGCACACCGCCGCCCAGGGTGGGCGGGCGGCGCACCACACAGGGCTTGGCGCCGGGCACGTCGAGGTCGAGGGTGTAGCGCTGGGCCCCGGTGACCATCGCACGGGCGTCGACGCGGTTGGTGGGGGTGCCGACCAGGGTGTGCCTCGCGGCGGGTTTCGGGCCGGCGCCGAGGACGACCAGCGCCGGCGATGCGGCGGCGACGGTGAGGCTGCCGTAGCTGGCGGTACGGCCGTCGGGGGCGCGGACGGAGCCGTTCGCGGTGGTCAGCCGGGAGGTGGGCAGGCCCCAGCCCGCGGCGGCGGCCGCGACGAGGCGGGCCCGGGCGGTGGCGGCGGCCTGCCGGACCGGCCCGTAGAGGGAACGGATGGAGTTGGAGGAGCCGGTCAGCTGGTTGAAGAGCAGCTCGGTGCGCGCGTCGTCGAGTTCGACGCGGACGGTCGCGAGCGGGGTGTCGAGTTCCTCGGCGACGAGCATGGCCACGGCGGTGGTGAGTCCTTGGCCGACCTCCTCGCGCGGCAGGCGGAAGCGGACGGTGCCGTCCGGCTCCACGGCGAGGGCGAGCAGGGCCGACGTCGGCGCGCCGGCCAGGATGAACAGGTCCCCCAGGTCGACCAGGTCGGCGATGGCCGGCAGGCTCGGGACCACCGCGTGCGCGGGCGCGGGCGCCAGCAGGTCGGCGCCCGCGCGGGTCACCAGGGCCAGGACGGGTGCGGCGACGAGGTGGGTGAGGAAGGAGCGGCGGCTGCGCCCCGCCCCGCCGCCGGGTGCGCGGTCCGGTCCGTCCGCGCGGCTCTGCGGTGTCATGTACTGGTGTCCCCCACCCTGCCCGGGTCCGCGTCTGCGGACCGCCCCCCGCTCGTTACCGACGCGTAGCGTAGCGATCGCGCAGGGAGGTGGGAAGCGGCGGGCGGAACCCGACGGCGCCGGACCCGCGTCATCTCAGCGCGGTGGGGTCCTTCGTTCGGGCGGTAATCCCGGAGGTGCGTACGGCGCGTCGAGCGGCGCGGAGGCGTGCGGACACCGCTCGCACGACTCGGTCAAACGATCGAGGGAACGCCCCCCGAGAGCCGGTTTCCGGCCGGAAGCGCAGGACCCGGACCGGTTTCGTTCGCACACGGCACGAGGTCACGGATCGCCGCTGGCATATGCCCGGAGCAAGACCGTTGCGGATGTTGCCAAACGCCTTACAGCCCAACTCGCGCTGTGCAACAGTCGTTACCGGTCCTTCTTTCAGACCTGGCCGTGCCGCGCCTGTATCGGAGTTCTCATGCCGTCCCATCTGTACGCGGACCTTCCCGCGCAGCCGCCCGAGCCGGGGTCGGTGGACGCACTGATCTCGCAGACCCGCCGGCTGCGGGGCGAAGTGGACGCGGTGCGCCGCGACACCGTCGTGGACGATGACGACGCCCAGGGCCGCTGGCAACGCGCCCTGTGCGACCTCGCGGTGCACCACCTCGACGACCTCCGCCAGCACCTCGGCCAGCTCAAGGAGGGCCTGCCGCCCGCACCCGAGCACGTCGAGGCGCCGGCGGCGGCCCCCGAGGCCACCGCGGAGGACCGCCCGACGCGCGTCGGCAGCGCCGAGTGGAACCTGTTGACCGACGAGGTGACCTGGTCCGAGGAGCTCTTCCAGATCTTCGGCCGGTCCCCCGAGGCGGGCGCGCTCCCCCTCGACGAGCTGGGCTCCACCCTCTTCTCCGAGGACCAGCCGATGCTGACCGCGATGGTCACCGACTGCCTCGTGGACGGCAAACCGATAGACGGCGAGTTCCGCATCGTCCGGGCCGACGGTCGGGTACGGACGCTGCACATGAGGGGCGAGCCGGTCCTCGACTCCGACGGCTGCACGGCCTCCATGTGGGCCGTGCTGCGCGACGTGAGTGAACTGCGCCGGAGCCAGCGGGCGGTACGCGAGTCGCACGACTCGCTCCAGCGCCGCCGGGAGATCGCGCAGACCGAGCACCGGCTGGCGGTCGAGCTGCAGGAAGCCGTGCTCCCCCCGTGGCGCGGCTCCCTGCGGTTCCCGCACGACAACGCCGGCGCGCTGGACGTGGCCGCGCACTACCTCCCCTCCGCGACCAGCGCGCTGATCGGCGGTGACTGGTACGACGCCCTCGAACTCCCCGACGGACGCTCCCTCCTGACGGTCGGTGACCTCACCGGACACGGGGTCAGCGCGACCTCCGGCATGGCGATGATGCTCGGGGCCCTGCGCGGCATGGCCATGGCCGGGATCGAGCCGGGACCCCTCATGGGCTGGCTCAACCAACTCCTGGAGACCTCCGTCCAGCCCGCCCTGGGCTCGGCCGTCTGCTGCCGCTACGACCCGGTCCGCCGCGTCCTCTCCTGGGCGCAGGCCGGCCACCCCGCACCCCTGCTGTTCCGCCGGGGCCAGGGCCGCCCGCTGCTCCCGCCGGAGGGTGTCCTGCTGGGAGCGACCTCCGGAGCGGTCTACGGGCAGGCGGAGGAACGGCTGGAGGCGGGAGACGTACTCGTCCTGCACACCGACGGACTGACACCGCGCAGCATCCAGTTCAGCCGGACGGACGGGACCGAGCGGCTGCTGGCGCTCGCTCCCCGCTTCTCCGCGGCCCGGTCCGCGCGGGACTGCGTGCGGATGGTGACGGAGGAGTTCGGCGAGAGCGAACGCGAGGACGACGCCTGCATCCTGGTCGCCCGCATAGGCGACTGACGCACATCGGCGGTCGCGAGGAAAACCCGCGATGCCACGGACACGTGGGGCATCAGCACGTCGGACATCGGGGGCCGCGCCGGAGGGCGCGGCCCTTCTCGTCCCCGGAACCCCGACGGCCCCGCACCGGCCGCCCCCTCAGACTCCCGTGCCGCGCGGGGCGCGCGGCGCCGGGCTGTCGGGGAGGGCCAGTTCGATCTCCTCGCGCAGGTCCTCGATCCGCGCGTACCCGGAGTACTGGCCGGTGAGCCGGTACATCTCGCGCAGCCGGTCCCAGGTCCGGTGCGAGGAGGTCTCGTTCATCGAGACCAGGGCGAGGCGGGCGTAGCGGTCGGCCTGCTCCGGATCGTCGGCGATGAAGCAGGCCGAGGCCATGGAGATGTAGTCGAAGGTCTGCGAGCGCTGGTAGCCGTCCCCGCGCAGCCGCAGCGCCTGCTTGGCGTGGCGCGCGGCGATCGGAGCGGCGGAGGCGTCGTGGTCGGCGAGCGTCCGGTAGGCCAGGGCCTGCATGCCGTGCAGGTCCGCCTCGTCGAAGTGCTGCATCCACGAGGGCGGCGGGACGTCCCCCTTGTCGGAGACGAACAGGTCCTCTGCCTCGCCCAGCGTGCGCCGCATGGCCTGGCCCTTGCCCATGGCCGCCTGGGCCCAGGCCTCGATCGTGTGCAGCATGGCGCGGGTGCGCGGCAGGGTCTGCTCGCCGGAACCCGACTTCGCCAGCTTCATCAGGTCCAGGGCCTCGTGGGGCTTGCCCAGGTGCACCATCTGGCGGGCTGCCCGGGACAGGGCCTCGCCGGCCCGTGGCCGGTCGCCGCCCTCGCGCGCCGCGTGGGCCGCGATCACGAAGTACTTCTGGGCGGTGGGTTCCAGGCCGACGTCGTGCGACATCCAGCCCGCGAGCACGGCCAGGTTCGCCGCCACCCCCCACAGCCGGCGTTGGAGGTGGTCCGGGTGGTGGTAGGCGAGCATCCCGCCCACCTCGTTGAGTTGGCCCACGACGGCCTTGCGCTGGAGCCCGCCGCCCCGGGAGGCGTCCCAGGCCCGGAAGACCTCGACCGACCGTTCCAGGGCCTCGATCTCCTGGGAGCCGATCGGGGCGGCCTCGTAGCGGTCGTAGCCCGCCGGATCGGCATGGTGGGCCCCACCGCCGAAGCTCCGGGTCTCCTTGGCGGCTGCGGGGTCGGTGTGCAGCCAGTCGTACATGGCGTTGCTGAGGGCTGAGCCGGCGGTGAGCGCGGCTCCCGCGCCCATCAGGCCGCGACGGTTGAGCATGAGGTCCATTCCCGTGAATTCGGTGAGGACCGCGGCTGTGCGTTCGGGCGCCCAGGGCACTCCGTCGGGGTTCTCCTTCGCCCCGTCCGGCTGCCGTTTCGTGGTGCGCCGCTGCCGTACGAACCCGAGGTCCTCGATGGTCACGACACGACCGAGCCGCTCGGTGAACAGGGCTGCCAGTACGGTGGGCACCGGTTCGCGCGGGGTCTCCCCCATGTCGATCCAGCGCCGCACCCGCGAGGTGTCGGTCGCCAACTGGTGGTGGCCCATGGCGGCCGCCTGCCGGTTGACCATCCTCGCGAGTTCGCCCTTCGACCAGCCGGCGAGGCCGAACAGGTCGTTCAGACGGGTGTTTGGTCCCTTGCTCACGTCAAGCCCCCAGGTTCTCGGCTGAGTTGACAGTAGCCCCCCGTCAGATGCCCAGCGACTATTCGCCAGGCTTCGCCAGGGCACGCCCGATGGTTCGCCACGGGCCGCCCGGTGTCAGGTAGGAATGCGCCTCCCCGACCCGGTCACCGGCGGAACTCCCCAGGGTGAAGCCGGGATCGGCGGGGTGGCGTACGCAACTCGTCGGCGCACGAAGGGAACCGTAAACGCCATGTACGCAGCCACGTCCTCCGTGTCCGCCCCGGTCCGGCCGCACCGCACGCTCCAGGCGAGCGGCGGCCCCTACCTCGATCCCGCCCGCCCCACGGCCCCGGCGCAGGGCGCCCTGCGGGCCCGGCGGATGCCGGGGGCCGGGTCGCAGCCGCTCAGCGGACGGATCGACCTGTCGGGGCCGCAGGGTGCGCAGCTGCGCACCGCGCTCGCCTCGGTGCAGCGGATCTGTCCGGAGTTCGCTCCCGTCCAGGTGCTGCGGCGCAGCGGTCGGTCGGTCCTGCTGGTGGGGACGACCGGACGGATGACCGCCGTGGCGAAGGTTTTACTGGATCACTCGCCCGAGTGGCGTGAGCGGTACCGGCACGAAATAGCTACGTACCGGGCGTTCGTCCGGCACCGCCCGCCGGTGCGGGTGCCCCGGTTGATCGCCGCGGACCCGGAGAACTGCGTACTGGTCGTCGAGCGGATGGCGGGTCGGGTGGCGGCGCTCCAGCGGCACCCGGTGGAAGCCCCGCCGCGGGCCGACGTGCGGGCCGCGCTGGGCGCGGTGTGCCGGGTGAACCAGTGGCGTCCGCCGGCGGAGCTGTTCGGTCAGCCGGTGGACTACGCGCGGCGCATCGCGCGGGACCACCAGCTGGGACTGCTGACCGACCGGGACTTCGGCGACCTGCAGAAGCTGCTGCACGGGCTGCGGCCGGCGAGCACCCCCTGGCAGTTCAACCACGGTGACGCGCTGTTGTCGAACCTGCTGCTGTCCCCGGCCGGACCGGTGCTGCTCGACTGGGAGCACGCGGGTTGGTACCTGCCGGGCTACGACCTGGCGACGCTGTGGACGGTGCTGGGTGACGCCCCCGCGGCGCGCGGCCAGATCAGCCGGTTGGCCCAGTCGGCGGGGCCCGCGTCCCGGGACGCCTTCCTGGTGAACCTGATGCTGGTGCTGACCCGGGAGATCCGGATGTCGGAGACGGCGGTGCAGCGCTCGATGCTGGCGACGGCCCCGAGCCGGCCGCTACCGGCGGGGGCCCTGTCCTCGGGCGAGGAGCAGCGCCTGCTGCTGCGCCGCCTCCACGACGACGCCGGGATGGCGCGCAGAGCCGTCCGTGCGGCGGTCGGCACGCGCTGACGCCCGCCCGTCGAACACCGCGTACGGAGATCCCGTGTCCCGCACCTGCGTGGGGGACACGGGATTCCGTGCGTCCACGCCCCGTACGGTGGCGCCGTTGCGCGCGCCCGGCGGATCAGGCGGTGACCTTGGCGAGGAACGCGGCCAGGTTCGTCCCGGTCCGTGCGATCTTCTCCTCCTGGGTGAGCGATTCCTGGAGCCGACCGCCCACGCCCGCGTCCTTCCTGCCCCTCAGGTAGAGGGAGCAGGAGAGGTCGTCGCACATGTAGACGCCCACCGAGTTGCCCTGTTGCCCGGCCTTCCCCGCCTTCGGCGCGACCAGCAGGGAGACCCCGCCGGTGTGGGTGGTCAGACAGAGCGTGCACATGCTGCGGCGCGCCTGGCCCGCGCCTGCGCCGGAGGAGCGCAGCTGGACGCCGACGGGGCGGTCGTCGAGCAGGGTGACGAGGTAGGCGCGGTCGGGGGCCTGGGGATCGCGCCACCCCAGGAAGTCGAGGTCGTCCCAGGGGCGCTCGGCCAGGTCTCGGGGGACCGACAGGCGCTTCGCCTCACCCTTGGTGCAGTTCACGAACGCGGTGCGGATCTCTTGCTCGGTCAGCGGCTTCATGACACACACGCTAAGTTGCCTAAACACATTAGGCAAACAGATAATGTGCTTAGGAACGGTCCGCGCGGGCGGCGCCGTCGAGGCGGAGGACGGACATGGCGGCACGGGCAGGACGGGTGGGGCTGACGACGGAAGGACTGGTCCGGGCGGGAGCCGAGCTGGCCGACGAGATCGGCTTCGAGCAGACGACCCCCGCGGAGCTCGCCCGCCGGTTCGGCGTCAGGACCGCGAGCCTGTACTCGCACGTGCGCAACGCCCACGACCTCAAGAGTCGGATCGCCCTGCTCGCCCTGGAGGAACTCGCCGCCCGGGCCTCCGACGCCGTTGCCGGCCGGTCCGGGAAGGAGGCCCTGGTCGCCTTCGCCAACGCCTACCGGGACTACGCCCTGGCCCACCCCGGCCGCTTCGTCGCCGCCCGCTTCCCGCTCGACCCGGAAACCGCCGTGACCGGGGCCGGCCCCCGGCACGCGCGGATGACGCGGGCGGTGCTGCGCGGCTACGGCCTGCCCGAACCGCAGGAGACGCACGCGGTGCGGCTGCTGGGCAGCGTCTTCAGCGGCTTCGTGACCCTGGAGAGCGCCGGCGGCTTCGACCACAGCGCGCCCGGGTCCCGGGAGAGCTGGACGGAGATCATCGACGCGCTCGACGTGCTGCTGCGCGGCTGGCCCACCACCCCCTGACCGAAGCGAGCGGGACATGAACACGCACACCGGGTGGACCACCACCCGCGTCACCGCCGAACTGCTGCGCGGCGCCCTCGACCTGGAGCGGACCGACCGCGGCGCGCTCCCCCACCGGCTGCCCCCGTGGGCCCGGCGCCGGATCCCGGTGGGCGGGCTCGCCCTCGCGGAGGCCCAGCCGGCCGGCGTGCGGCTCGCCTTCCGCACCCGCGCCACCGGCGTCGAACTGGACGTGATCGCCACCAAGCGGGTCCACCCGGGCTTCCCGCCGCTTCCCGACGGCGTGTACGAGCTGCTCGTCAACGGTCGGCCGGCGGGCGCGGCCCGCGCACCCCACGGCGATGTCCTCACCATCGACATGACCGCCGGTACCGCGGTGACCCGCCCCGGTCCGATGGCGACCCTGCGGTTCGCCGGGTTGAGCGCCGACGACAAGGACGTGGAGATCTGGCTGCCGTACGACGAGAGCACCCGGCTCGTCGCCCTGCGCACCGACGCCCCCGTCCACATCCCGCCCCCGCACGGCCGCAGGGTGTGGCTGCACCACGGCAGTTCGATCAGTCAGGGTTCCAACGCCGCGACCCCCACCGGAACCTGGCCGGCCGTGGCCGCCGCCGCGGGGGCGGTGGAGCTCGTCAACCTGGGGTTCGGCGGCAACGCCCTGCTCGACCCCTTCACCGCCCGCGCGATGCGCGACGTACCGGCCGACCTGATCAGCGTCAAGATCGGCATCAACATCGTCAATACGGACCTGATGCGGCTGCGCGCCTTCGGCCCGGCCGTCCACGGGTTCCTCGACACCCTCCGCGAGGGGCACCCCTCGACCCCACTGCTCGTCGTCTCACCGATCCACTGCGCCCTCCACGAGCACACCCCCGGGCCCAGCGCCATGGACGTCGGGGCGATGGGCGAGGGACGCCTGCGGTTCACGGCCACCGGCGATCCCGCCGAGGTCGCCGCCGGAAAGCTGACGCTCCGGGTCATCAGGGAGGAACTCGTCCGGATCGTCCGGGAGCGTGCCGCGGACGACCCGAACCTGCACCACCTCGACGGGCTCGCCCTCTACGGCGAGGCCGACCAGGCCGACCTGCCGTTGCCCGACGACCTCCACCCGGACACCGCCGCGCACCGCCTGATCGGCGAACGCTTCGCCCGTGCCGCCTTCGGCGCGGGCGGTCCGTTCGCCACCGGCTCCGGCTGATCGGATCCGGGTTCCCGGGGACCGGCCGCCGGCATCCCCGGCGGGCCGCGGGCGCCGGGGGCGGCGCATGCCTTGACATCACATGATCCCCCGAACACCTTTTCTGACTCAGCATCAGAAATGCTGGAGCCGCCGCCCCTCCTCCTCTCCGCTGGAGCCCGCCCATGACCGAAAGCCCCGACCACATCCGTTCCGCCCCGACGTCCCCGCCCTCCCCACCGTCCCTGCCCTCCCGCCGGACCGTCCTCGCGGGGACGGGGGCCGGGGTGCTCGCGGCCACCGTGTTGCCGGGGGCCGCCGCGCGGGCCGACGGGGCGGCGCTCGGCGAGTACGACGTCGTCGTGGTCGGGTCGGGGGCCGCCGGGATGACCGCCGCCCTGACCGCGGCCAAACGCGGCCTGAGCGTCCTGGTCGTCGAGAAGGCCCCGACCTTCGGCGGCTCGGCGGCCCGCTCCGGCGCCGGGATCTGGCTGCCGAACAACTCGGTGATCCTGGGTGCCGGGGTGCCGGACACGCCGCAGAAGGCGGCGACGTACCTCGCGGCGGTGGTGGGCCCCGAGGTGCCGGCCGACCGGCAGCAGGCGTTCCTCGCGAACGGGCCCCGGATGCTGGACTTCGTCATGGCGAACAGCCCGCTGAGGTTCCGCTTCATGGACGGCTACAGCGACTACTACCCGAACCTGCCCGGCGGCCTGCCGAACGGCCGGTCCATCGAGCCCGACCAGATCGACGGGAACGTCCTGGGCGCCGAGCTGGCGCACCTGAATCCGGCGTACATGCCGGTACCGGCCGGGATGGTGGTGTTCAGCCAGGACTACAAGTGGCTGAACCTCGCCGCGGTCAGCGCGAGGGGGCTCGCCGTGTCCGCCGAGTGCCTGGCGCGCGGGACGGCCGCGGCCCTGCGCGGCGAGAAGCCGCTGACCATGGGGCAGGCCCTGGCCACCGGGCTGCGCGCCGGCCTGCAGCGGGCCGGCGTCCCGGTGTGGTTGAACAGCCCGCTGGTGGACCTCGTCCAGGAGGGTGGCGCGGTCACGGGCGTGGTGGTGGAGCAGGCCGGCGTACGGGGTGTCGTGCGGGCCCGCAAGGGGGTGGTGATCGGCTCCGGTGGCTTCGAACACAACGCGCAGATGCGGGCGCAGTACCAGCAGCAGCCGATCGGCACCCAGTGGTCGGTCGGGGCGAAGGAGAACACCGGTGACGGCATCCGCGCGGGTCAACGCGTCGGCGCCGAGCTGGCGTTGATGGAGGACGCCTGGTGGGGACCGTCGATCCCGCTGCCCGGGGAACCGTACTTCTGTCTGGCGGAGCGGACCCTGCCCGGTGGCTTGATCGTCAACCGGGCGGGCGCCCGCTTCGTGAACGAGGCGGCCCCCTACAGTGACGTGGTGCACGTCATGTACGAGAAGGACCGGGGCTCCACCGGTTCGCACATCCCCGCCTGGCTGATCGTGGACCAGCACTACCGCAACAAGTACCTGTTCAAGGACATCCTGCCGACCCTGCCCTTCCCCGACTCCTGGTACGCGACGGGAGCCGCGCACAAGGCGTGGACCTGGGACGCCCTCGCGGGCCGGATCGGGGTGCCGGCGGGCGCCCTGCGGGCCACGCTCAACCGGTTCAACGCCCAGGCGTGGAGCGGCGAGGACACGGACCACCACCGGGGTGACACGGCGTACGACCACTACTACACGGACCCGAACGTGCACCCGAACTCGTGCCTGGCGCCGGTCTGGGTGCCACCGTTCTACGCCTTCAAGATCGTGCCCGGTGACCTGGGGACGAAGGGCGGCATCGTGACGGACGCGCGGGCGCGGGCGCTGCGGCCGGACGGCACCGTGATCCGGGGTCTGTGGGCGGCGGGCAACGCGAGCGCGGCTGTCATGGGCCACAGCTACGCGGGGGCCGGATCGACGATCGGGCCCGCGATGACGTTCGGCTACGTGGCGGCGAACGACATCGCGGACGCGTGACGCGGACCGGGCCGTAGCGCTCTCGGCGCGCGGCCCGGTCGGGCTCAGCCCTGCTGGAACAGCTCGGCGGGGAGCGGCTTGAGCAGCGCGTAGAGGTCGTCGGTGATCGGCCGGTCCCAGCTGGCGATGGTCACGAGGACGTTGTCGCTGCGGTCGAACTGCACGCAGGAGATCCGGCTCTCGGAGAGCTTGACCTTGCGGACGATGAGGAGGTTGTCGCCCTGCATCACGGGGCAGTCCTCCGAGCCGGTGACCTCGACCTCCTCCTCGTTCTCAAGGGCGTCGAGGAGCTGGGCCACCTCGAAGGGGACCTCGCCCTCGGCGAGGTCCCGGGCGGGGGACCCCTCGGGAAGGTTGCCGATGATCATCGCGGGGCCGCGGCCGCCGAACAGGTCGTAGCGCAGGAAGACGCCCTGGCAGCTGCCGTCGGGGGCGGGGAGAAGCCCGGCCCCGAGGTTGCCCGGCCAGTCCCCCGGGTCCATGGCCAGGACGTCGAAGTCCGGGCCGGCGGGTGTGGCGGCGCGGTGGCGGCGGAGGAAGGACATGTCGCCATGGTACGTGGCCGCGCGCGTTTTCCGGCGCGGGGGCCCCGGGGCCCGACCGTCCCGGACATCCCGGACCTGCGGGTACGGGCCTTCGCGGGAATCCGCTCCTTACCCGACCGGGGCACGGGCGGACGGGCCGGTCTCGGTCGCGGACCGGTGTGATCGGGGTGGACCGGCGGCACGGAGGCGAAGCTCCCCGGTGTCCGCCGGGCGGCCGGGGGCGTCACCTCCGCGGTGCGGGCGACCGGGTCCGCGGTCGGGCCGGTGTCGGAGCGGTGTGACCCGGGCCCTGGGACGGGCGTCCTCCTTGCACTCCGTCGGCACACGGGGCGGCGGAGTGGAAGGGAGGTGAACCGTCCCGTACCGGACTCGCGCGGTCCGGGCCTCCGGATCCTGGTGGCCCGACGGCGCCGGTCAGGACGGGGTCCGGTTCATCTCCCGCCGCGGGCGAACGCGGCCAGCGCGTCCGCGAGTCCGGCGGGATCGGTGCCCAGTTTGCGGCAGACGGCGGACAGTTCGGGGCCGTCCTGGGAGGGGAGGCCCTCGATCACGGCGGCGGCGGCGCTCAGTTCCTCCGGGGTCGGCTCGTCCTCCCAGGAGGAGCCGCAGGGCAGCTCCCCGCCGAGGGTGAGCAGCCGGTTCGTGAGGGTGGTGGTGAGCGCGTCCGCGCCGCACTCTCGGCTGGTGAGGAGCGCGCGGGTGAGGAGGGCCCGGTCCTGGAGTTCGGTGCCGAGCGAGGTCAGCGCGAGGGCCAGTTCGTAGCCGGCCGGGGAGGTCGCGAGCAGGGTGACGGCCTCGCGCAGCAGCGGCAGCCTGTCCTGCGGATCGGCGACGTCGGCCGAGACCCGCAGGGCCTGTCCTATGCCGGAGGGGGCCCCGAAGGCCCGGGCCCGGCGCAGGGCGTCGGCGGCCAGCGCCCTGGCCCTCGTCGGGTCCTCGGGGGCGACGGCCAGGGCCAGGTGCAGCTGCCAGGGGCACCACGACGGGTTCTGGATGCCGCGCGGGGTGAGCCGTCGGTCGACGGCTTCGAGTTCGGCGATGGCCGCCTTGCGGTCACCGCGGGCGAGCAACAGTTCGGCGTGGACGGTCTGGGAGTCGGGGAAGACGACGGCGGCCGGGAAGGGCTCCCCGAAGTCGTGTTCGTGGGCCAGTTCCCGGGCTTCCTCGGTCCGGCCGCGGGCGATGAGGGTGGTGATGAGGATCGTGATGGCGTACCAGTGCACGGGCGTGCGGCGGCCCACGCGTTCGGCGAGCCGCAGGCCGGTGCGGGCCAGTTCCTCGGCCTCGACGAGCCGGCCCCGGCGGAAGCGGATGTAGCCGCGGAGGCTGTGCGCGAAGGACAGGTGGGCGCCGTACCAGCCCTGTCGCTCGAACTCGGCGGTGCCCGCGTCGAAGAGTTCCTCCGCCCGGCCGGGCCGGTCCGCGTACATGTGGACCATGGCGGTCAGTACGGGGACCTCGAAGCCGCGGTCCTCGTGCGCCCAGCTGAAGTGTTCCTCCAGGACCCGGTCCGCGTGGTGCAGGACCACCTCGACGGGTTCGCCGCGCAGGCAGGCGTCCCAGGCGCGGAGCCCGATGACGTACCGCTCGGTGAGGTCGCGGCCGGTGAGGTGTTCGGCGAGCTTGGTGAGGCGG
This sequence comes from Streptomyces sp. NPDC040432, assembly GCF_055595445.1. Taxonomy (NCBI): domain Bacteria; kingdom Bacillati; phylum Actinomycetota; class Actinomycetes; order Kitasatosporales; family Streptomycetaceae; genus Streptomyces; species Streptomyces sp. NPDC040432. The sequence goes on from NZ_JBVIVP010000001.1 coordinate 416,717, forward strand.
CGGGAGCGGGCCGGGGAGTCGGATTCGGCCGCGTTGAAGGCGTCCCACATGAACTGCTCGGACTGCAGACGCAGTCGGGCGCGGGCGTCCTGGGTGTGCGGGATCTCCCGGGCGAGCAGTTCGGAGGCTTCGGACAGGAGGTCGCTGTGGGAGAGGACCTGGGCGAGGCGGATGACGATGCCCTGGCGCAGGGCCGGGTCGTCGAAGGGTTCGGCGAGCGCGGCCCGCAGGTGGTTGACGGTGTTGGCGGGTTCGGTGAGCAGGGAGGCGCAGCCCAGTTCGTAGAGCACGGCGGCGCGTTCGTCGAAGTCCGGGGGTTCCTGGAGGGCGCGGGCGAGTTGGCGGCGGGCGGCCTCGGGGGCGCCGGCCCGGAGGTTCGCGGCGGCGGCCTCGCGCAGGGTGCGCACCACCCAGGGGTCGTTCTCCGGCTGGGTTTCCAGGAGGTGTCGGGCTGCGGCGGAGGAGCCGAGCCCGGCGTCGACGACGGCGGACGCGGTCTTGCCGTGGAGGGCGACGCGCAGGGCGTTGGGGATGCCGCGGTAGATCGCGGTGGCTATGAGGGGGTGGACGAACTCCAGTCCGGCGTCGCCGTCCTCGGGGGCCGCGGACAGGATGCGGGCGTCGCGCAGTCGGAGGGTGGCGTCGGCGGCTTCCTCGGTGCCGAGACCGGCGACGCGGGCGGCGATCTGCTGCGGGATGGCGGTGCCGAGGACGGAGCAGGCCCAGGCGAAGCGGACGGTGGAGGGCCCGAGGCTCTGGAGGCGGGCGACGAGGCCGCTGCCGCGCTGCGCGGCGACGAGGTCGCGCAGCAGCGGGGCGCTGGCCTCGACCGGGGGCAGGCCCTTGTCGCGGACCTTGGCCGTGAGTTCGACGGCTTCGAAGGGGTTGCCGGTGGTGACGGCCCACGCCTCCTGGCAGAAGGCGTCGTCGGCGTGGTCGCCGACCGCCTCGCGGATCAGGGTGGAGACGGCGGCGGCGCTGAGCGGGGCGAGGGTCAGGGGGCGCTGTCCGGCCCGGCCGGGCAGGGTGCGGAAGGACTCGGCGTGCGCGGGCAGTTCGTCGGGTCGGTAGGCGACGACGAGGAGCAGCGGCAGGTGCTCGGCGCGCGGGGCGAAGGCGGCGAGCCAGCCCAGGGATTCGGCATCGGCCCAGTGGGCGTCGTCGAGGACGAGGACGACGGGGGGCCGCTGGACGGTGAGGTGGGTGAGGACCCAGTCGAGGCCGTCCCGCAGGCCCTGGGGGTCGGGCGGGGCGCCCTCGGGGGCGCACAGGCCGAGAGCGGGGCCGACGATGGCGTACCAGCTGCCGAGGGCCTCGCGCAGGGCGGCCTCGGAGCGGCCGGCCAGCTGGGGCTGGACGAGCTGGCGGGCGACGTGGAAGGGCTGGCTCTGCTCCTGCTCGCCGCCGCGGGCGGCGAGCAGCGTGCAGTCGCGGGCCAGCGCCCGGCGGCGCACTTCGGCGAGCAGTGTCGTCTTGCCGAGGCCGGCCGGTCCGGAGAGCGCGAGCAGGGCGCCGCCGGTGTCCGGGCCGGGATCGGTGAGCCGGTCGAGGGCCTCATCGACGGCGACGAGTTCCGCTTCGCGTTCGAAGATGGTGCGCCGTGTCCGGGTCCGGCGGTCCGTCATGGCTGGTACCCCCCAGGCCTGTTCGGAAGGTCAGCGTACGCCCGCGCGTGCGCCGGGGAGGGCCTGAGCTCGGGAAAGATCGGAATGTTTTCCGGATTTCGCTATTCCGCCGAACGGGTGGCGAGTTCCTCCAGTACGGAGACCGCTTCGGCGGCCCGGTCGGCGGCCACGAACAGATGGTCGTGGTGGTAACCGGCGACGACGTTGCAGCTGAGTCCGTGGGCCGCCAGTTCGGCGGCGAAGGCTCCGGTCAGGCCCACGGCGTCGAGGGCGGAGTGGATCCGCAGGGTGATCCGGCCGGCCGTCCAGTCGTAGGCGAGCCCGGCGGCGTCGGCCTCCTCCTGCCGCAGGACCAGGGTGAGGCCCTCGGCCTCCAGGACGGTGGCGACGGGGGTGAGTCCGTCGGGTGCGCGGGTGACTCCGGGGAGGGTGCAGAAGACGTACCTGCCCTCGTCCAGTTCCGGGCGCATGCCGCTCAGCAGTTTCCTCAGGTCGCTCTCTCCGCTCATGCGCCCACCCTACCTATCATCCCGATATGACCGAATCGGTGGTCCCGGTGGCGCACGAGCCGGGGGAACGGCACGCTTCCTGGCTGGAGCTGTTCTTCGACCTGACGGCGGTGGCCGGAGTGGCCCAGCTGGCGCACCTGCTGCACGGGGGGCCGGGATGGGCCGATCTCGCCCTGTACACGGTGATGTTCCTGGCCTTCTGGACGGGTTGGATGCTGTTCACGGTGTACGGGAACGTCACGGGCGAGCAGGCCGGCACCCGCATCGTCCTGGCCGGGATGTTCGGGATGGCGGTGATGGCGGCCTCGGTGCACGGTGTGCGCGAGGACAAGGCGTGGGCCTTCGCCCTCGCCTACATCGTGGTGCGGTCCCTGGCGGGCAAGGCGTGGGGGCGGCGGGGGGAGTACGTGGCCGACCTGCCGATCACCCAGGTGGGCATGGGGTTGACGCCGTGGATCGTGTCGATGTGGTGCGAGGGGACGCTCCGTTACGCCTTGTGGGCGCTGGGGCTGGCCATCGACCTGGTCGTGATGTTCACGGTCTCCGCCCAGAAGGTCACCGCGCGCGTGGAGCAGGAGTACGCGGCCACCGGGGCACGCGGGGAGCGGAAGGGACCCGTACCGCGTGCGGCCGTGCCGGACGCTCCGCACCTCGGGGAGCGGCTCGGTCTGTTCGTGCTGATCGTGCTGGGCGAGGCCATCGCGCAGATGGTCGCGGCGGCCTCGGTGGCGGAGTGGGACTGGGCGCTGTGCGGGGTGGGCGTCGGCGCCTTCGTGCTGCTCCTCCAGTTGTGGTCGCTGTCGTTGCGGCACGGGGCCGACGGGATCCCGCTGCTCGCGGTGGACGCCCTCCCGCTGCGGCTGGCGCTCCCGCTGCACTGCTTCGTGGCCGGGTCGGTGGCGGCGTTCGCCGCGGCTGCGGGCGACGCGGTGACGTACGCGGACGGCACCGTACCGGCCGCCGTGCGGTGGCTGATGTGCGCGACCCTGGGCGTGTACCTGCTGATCGCGGGGCTGGCTGCCGCGTGTTCGGGTCGGGGCGCGGCTCGGACGTCGCTGCTGGTGGGCCCCGCGCTGGTGCTGGTGGCGGCGCTGTGCGCGGTCTCCGCCGACTGGGGCCCGGTGGCGCTGGTGTGGACGCTGGTACTGGCCGTGCGGTGGCCGCTCCTCGTGGAGCGGCTGCGCCCGTCGCCGCCGCCGGCCCGGGCGGCGCCGTAGCGGCGGCGTCACCGGGGGCGGGACCGGTCCGGTCCGGCGCGGACGTCCGCGGGCGTCGTGTTCTCGGCCTTCAGGAGGCCGATCACGTGCTCCCGGCCGGCCCGGGGACAGGTCGGACCGGGTCGGCCGGTCGGGTTGGGGTCGGGCCGTGGGATCGGGTCGGGTCAGGTCGGGCCGTAGCGGCCGACCCGTGCCTGCACGACGAACTTGCGCCACTCGTCCGGCGCGAAGATCACCGAAGGGTCGTCGGGGCGCTCGCTGTCGCGCATCGCGATGAACCCCTCGACGAAGGCGATCTGGACGTCGCCCACCCCTCGGCTGCCCGGCTGCCAGTCCGCGCCGCTGAGATCGAGGTCGGGCCTGCCCCAGCCTGCGAGGGGTCGCGAAATCATGCTCTCGGCCACGTGCGTGCTCCTCCCGGTACGTCGTCCGGCCGCCCAGGGTAGCCATCGCGACGGGTGCCGCACAGGCCACCCGCGGCACGCGGTGGCCGGACGTCGGTCCGCCGTCGGGCGGCCACCGGGCGGCCACCGGGCGGCCACCGGACAGCAGCCCGACGGCCATCGCCGCCGCCGGCCCACGCCCCGACCGATCCCGGCCGGTGCGCGGGCGGCGCCGGTCAGGTGGTCGGGGGTTCGGAGCCGACCAGCCACATCGCGAAGAACTGCGCCCCGCCGCCGTACGCGTGTCCCATCGCCCGGCGGGCGTCCGGCACCTGGTGCTCGCCGGCCCGGCCCCGGACCTGGAGCGCCGCCTCCGCGAAGCGGATCATTCCGGAGGCGCCGATCGGGTTGGTGGACAGCACCCCGCCCGAGGGGTTCACGGGGAGGTCCCCGTCGAGTTCGGTGACACCGGCCTCGGTGAGCTTCCAGCCCTCGCCCTCCTGTGCGAAGCCCAGGTTCTCCAGCCACATCGGCTCGTACCAGGAGAACGGGACGTACATCTCCACCGCGTCGATCTCCCGCCGCGGGTCGGTGATCCCGGCCTGCCGGTAGACGTCGGCCGCGCAGTCCTTGCCGGCCTGCGGCGAGACGAAGTCCTTGCCCGCGAACAGGGTCGGCTCGCTGCGCATGGCGCCGCCGTGGACCCACGCCGCCGGGTGCGGCGAACGGTCCGCGCCCGCCCGGTCGGTGAGGATCATCGCGCAGGCTCCGTCGGAGGACGGGCAGGTCTCGGAGTAGCGGATCGGGTCCCACAGCATCGGCGACGCCTGGACCTTCTCCAGGGTGATGTCGTGCTCGTGGAGGTGGGCGTACGGGTTCTTCAGCGCGTTGCGCCGGTCCTTGTAGGCGACGAGGGAGCCGACCGCGTCGGGTGCGCCGGTGCGCCGCATGTAGGCGCGCACGTGCGGGGCGAAGAACCCGCCCGCCCCGGCGAGCAGCGGCTGCTGGAAGGGGACGGGCAGGGACAGCCCCCACATGGCGTTGGACTCGGACTGCTTCTCGAAGGCCAGGGTGAGGACGGTCCGGTGGACGCGGGCGGCGATCAGGTTGGAGGCGACGAGGGCGGTCGAACCGCCGACGGAGCCCGCCGTGTGCACGCGGAGCATCGGTTTGCCGACCGCGCCGAGGGCGTCCGCCAGGTACAGCTCGGGCATCATCACCCCCTCGAAGAAGTCGGGGGCCTTGCCGATGACGACCGCGTCGATGTCGGCCCAGGTCAGTTCGGCGTCCGCGAGGGCGCGGCTCGCGGCCTCGCGGACCAGCCCGGCGATGGAGACGTCGTGGCGGGCGGCCACGTGCTTGGTCTGGCCGATGCCGACGACGGCCACCGGCTCCTTGCCCGTCGTGTTCGTCGTACTCAACGGGGGTCTCCTTCCAGGACGGCGACCAGGTTCTGCTGGAGGCAGGGTCCGGAGGTGGCGTGGGCGACGGCCCGGTCGGACTCGCCGCGGTGGATCCGGGCGGCGGCCTCGCCGATCCGGATCAGGCCGGCGGCCATGACCGGGTTGGCGGCGAGCGGGCCGCCCGAGGGGTTGACGTCCACGGTGTCGCCGAGGCCGAGGGCCTTGCGGAGCACGACCTCCTGCGAGGTGAACGGCGCGTGCAGTTCCGCCGTGTCGACGGGCGCCTCGAAGAAGCCGGCGCGTTCGGCGGCGAGACGCGTGGACGGGGAGTCCGTGAGGTCGCGCAGGCCGAGCGCGTGGGCCTCGATGCGGTGGTCGATGCCGGTGATCCAGGCGGGGCGTTCGCAGAGCCGCCGGGCGGCGTCGCCGGCCGCCAGGATCACCGCGGCGGCGCCGTCACCGATGGGCGGGCAGTCGCCGGTGCGCAGCGGCGCCACCAGGTGGTCGCCCTGCGGGACCTCGCCGGCGAGTTGGGCGTGCGGGTTGTCCGCGGCGGCGGCCCGGCTGCGGGCGGCGATGGCGGCCAGGGCCTCCTCGTCGGTGTCGCCCGCGTCGATCAGCGCCCGGGCCTGGAGGGCGGCCAGGGCCACGGAGTCGGGCCAGAGCGGGGCGAGGTAGTAGGGGTCGAGCTGGCGGGTGAGGACGTCACGCAGGGGGCCCGGGGAGGACTTCCCGTACGAGTAGACGAGCGCGGTGTCCGCCTCGCCGGTCTGGAGCTTGACCCAGGCCTCGTAGAGGGCCCAGGCGCCGTCCATCTCGACGTGCGACTCGGAGATCGGGGGCCAGGCGCCGACCCCGTCGAGGGTCATGGTGAAGGAGAAGGCCCGGCCGGCGAGGTAGTCGCTGGAGCCGGAGCAGGTGAAGCCGATCTCCTTGGCCTTGAGGCCGGTCCGTTCCAGTACCTGGTGGATGACCGGCATGACGATCTCGACTTCGCTGAGTTCGTCGGTGCGGCGCAGGTGGTCGCTCTGTGCGAAGGCGATGACGGCCACCTCGCGGGCGTGGCGCCGGGTCCTCGGCGTGGCGGACATCAGATGAGCTCCTTGTACGCGTCGTAGTCCGCGTCCGGCTCGCCGGTGGGGCGGTAGTGGTCGGGGTAGCCGCCGCCGTCCGTCCAGACGGGTTCGACGCGCAGGCCCATGCGGACCCGGTCGTACGGGATGCCGCCGATCCGGCCGTGGAGGGCGAGGTCGGCTCCGTCGAGGGCGATGTGGGCGTAGACGTAGGGGACTTCGATGTCGAGGTTCTTCGCCTTGATGTTGACGATGCAGTAGGTGGTGACCGTGCCGGCCGGTCCCACCTCGACGCGGTCGGTGGTCGCGACCCCGCAGGTGGGGCAGGCGCCGCGCGGCGGGACGTACACCTTGTGGCAGGAGGGGCACCGCTCGCCGACGGTCCTGCGTTCCGAGAGGGCGCCGATGTAGGCGGTCTGGGCTCGGCCGGGGCTGTACGTGTAGTCCAGGCGGGCCTCGGCGACGATGCCGGTGACGGCGTCGTCGAAGAGCCCGTCGTGGGGGGTGGCGTCGCGCCGGGGAGCGGTGTGCGGATCCTCGGCAGGTCCTTCGTCCGGCTCGAAGCAGGCGATGTCGGTGATGGCGCCGGTCCGCCGGTCGGCCCAGCGGACGCGGACGCGCATGCCGGTGGTGACGGCTTCGGGGCCGGGGGCGTCGAGGACGTGCAGGATCGCCGTGTCGGCGCCGTCGAGTCGGACCAGGACCCAGGCGAAGGGGGTGGTGAGGGGCTGTTGGGGGCGGGGTTCGCCGTTCCAGGCCCACGTGGTGACGGTTCCGGTGGCGGCGACCTCGACGAGTTCGCGGATCTCCTCGGCGGTGACGGGGTCGTACTCGGTGGGCGGCACCATCACCTTGCCGTCGGAGGTCCGCACGCCGAGGACGACGCCTTCGCGCAGGCCGGTGAGGAAGGCGCTCTGGACGGGGCCGAGGGACCGGGTGAAGGGGAACTCGACGACGAGGGGCGCGCGCAGCACCTCGGGTGGGGACGCGGCGGCTGTCATGGGGGTCTCCGATTCTCCGGGGGACGGGTGGGGCGGGAGGGGTCGGGGCGGTACGGCGCGGGACGGTCCCGAGCCGGGCGGGCCGGGGCGCCGGTCGGGATCGCCGCGAGGGCGGCCCGGTCAGGCTCGGCGGTACACCGGCGGTCGCTTCTCGGCGAAGGCCCGGGCGCCCTCCTTCGCGTCGGCGGTGTCGAAGACCGGCCAGCCCCGGGTCAGTTCGGCGGCGAGGCCGTCCGTCTCCGTCATGTCGGCGCTCTCGTAGACGGACGCCTTGACGGCCTCGACCGCGAGGGGCCCGCACGCGTTGACGCGTCCGGCGATCTCCAGGGCCGCCTCCAGGGCGGTCCCGTCGGGCACGACCCGTCCGATCAGCCCGATCCGTGCCGCCTCCTCCGCCGAGTAGGGGCGGCCGGTCAGCAGCATCTCCAGGGCGTGCGTGCGCGGGATCTGCCGGGGCAGCCGCACCGTGGAGCCACCGATCGGGAACAGGCCGCGCTTGACCTCGAAGAGCCCGAAGGTCGCCCCGGCGCCGGCGACCCGGATGTCGGTGCCCTGGAGGATCTCGGTGCCGCCCGCGACGCAGTACCCCTCGACGGCCGCGATCACCGGCTTGCGGGGCCGGTGGTGGCGGAGCATCGCCTTCCAGTGCAGGTCCGGGTCGGCCTTCAGCCGGTCGCGGTAGTGGTCCCCCGCCATGCCCTTGCCCGCGAGGGCCTTCAGGTCCATGCCGGCGCAGAAGTCCCCGCCCGCACCGGTCAGTACCACGGAGCGGATCGCGTCGTCGGCGTCCGCCTCCAACCAGCCGTCGTACAGCCCCACCAACAGCGGAAGCGAGAGCGCGTTCTTCGCTTCCGGCCTGTTCATGGTGAGCACCAGCGTGGCTCCGTGGCGTTCCACGGTCAGGTGTTCCGTCCCACCCATTGCCGTCCTCCCGTCTCAAGACCTAGAACAGGTTGCAGTAGGGGCGGGTGCAGTTCAATAGTTTTCTGACACACAGTCAGTTTTCTTGGGCGACTCCCTTCCCACTTCCGTGCGGCGGCGCTGTAATGACCGCCGAAGCGGACCGGACCGGGCCCGGACACGGGCCCGGCACCAGATGTCACCAGGGTCAGGAGGAACGGTGGAGTACAACCTTGCCGACCTGTTCGAGTCGGTCGTGGACGTGGTCCCGGACCGCGAGGCCCTCGTGTACGTGGACCACCCGGGCACCGGCGCGGAGCGCCGGCTCACCTACGCCGAGTTGGACGCGGCGGCCAACCGACTCGCACACCACCTGCTGGACAGCGGGCTGGAGCCCGGCGAGCACCTGGGCCTGCACCTGTACAACGGCGTCGAATACCTGCAGACCGTGCTGGCCTGCTTGAAGGCCCGACTCGTGCCGGTGAACGTCAACTACCGCTACGTGGAGGAGGAGCTGGTCTACCTCTACAACGACGCCGACCTCGCCGCCCTGGTCTTCGAGGGCGAGTTCACGGAGCGGGTCGCGGCCGCGCTGCCGCAGACGCCGCGGCTCCGACACCTGGTCCGCGTCGGCGCGGTTCCCGAGGGGGCCCCGCGACCGGCGATCGAGCCCGTCGCGTACCAGGACGCGGAGGCGGCCGGATCCCCCGACCGCGGGTTCCCCGCGCGCAGCGCCGACGACCTGTTCATCATCTACACCGGCGGCACGACCGGCATGCCCAAGGGCGTCATGTGGCGGGCCGAGGACCTCTTCTTCGCGGGGCTCTTCGGCGGGGAGCCGACCGGGGAACCGGTGAAGCGACCGGAGGAGCTGGCCGAGCGGGTCGCCTCGCGGGGCGCCGGCCTGACCTTCTTCCCCGCTCCCCCGCTGATGCACGGCACCTCGACCCTGACCTCGTTCATCGCGTTCAACTACGGGCAGCGGGTGGTCATCCACCGCAAGTACGTCCCGGAGGAGGTCCTGCGCACCATCGAGAAGGAGAAGGTGTCGAGCGTGTCGCTGGTGGGCGACGCGATGCTGCGTCCGCTCATCGACGCCCTCAACGGGCCCATGGAGGGGACGGACCTCTCCTCGCTGTTCAGCGTCTCGTCGTCCGGGGCGATCATGTCGGAGACGGTGCGCGCCGAGTTCCAGCGGCTGGTTCCGAACGCGCTGCTCCTGAACAACTTCGGGTCGTCGGAGTCCGGATCCAACGGCAAGGCCACGAACGACTCCGGTCCCGAGCGGGGGTTCCGGCTGGAGGTCAACGACCGCACCCGGGTGGTGGACCCCGTCACGTACGAGCCGGTGGCGGTGGGCGTCCCGGGCCGGCTCGCGCAGCGCGGTCACGTCCCGCTCGGGTACTACAACGACCCGGCGAAGACCGCCGAGACCTTCTTCCGCAAGGGCGAGGAGCGTTGGGTGCTGCTCGGCGACATGGCGACGGTCGACGAGGAAGGCATCGTCACGGTCCTCGGCCGCGGCTCGCAGTGCATCAACACGGGCGGCGAGAAGGTCTACCCGGAGGAGGTCGAGCAGGCCCTCAAGTCGCATCCGGACGTGTACGACGCCCTGGTCGCGGGCGTCCCGGACCCGACCTGGGGCAGTCACGTCGCCGCGGTGGTGCAGGTACGGGCGGGTGCGACCGAGCCGACGCTGGACGTGATCCAGAGCCACTGTCGGACCCGGCTGGCCGGGTACAAGATCCCGCGCCAGCTGGTCATCACCGACGCGATCCAGCGCTCGCCGAGCGGCAAGGCGGACTACCGCTGGGCGCGGTCGGTGGCGACGGAGGCGGACTCCGCGGGCTGAGCGGAGCGCTCAGGGGGCGACGGCGACGTGAACGGGCGGCGCCCGGTTACGGGTGACGGGGCCGGTGGGCAGCCTGCCGGTGGACGGTCCGCCGGTGGAGCGACCATCGACGGCGGGCCGGTGGGCGGCCCATCGACGGAGCGAACCGGGCACGTCGCGGGGCCCCGGGGGGATGGCGCTCCGCGGGCCCGGCCCGCGCGCGGTGGTGCGCCGGGCACTCGACCGGATCGCCCCGTTCGGCGACGCGAGCACCGAACCGGGCTCGCACTTCCGGGCCGCGCCCCCCGGGGCCGTGCGTGCCGAGGCGGGCGATCCGGTTCCGTACGTGCCGGGCTGCGTGACAGTGGCCATGCGTGGCGGTGACCCCGCATCGCGGTGGCCCTGTCATTCGGGGCCGCGGTTCCAGGGTCCTGCCGGGTCATCCGGCGCCGCGGGTACCGGGCCCGTGCGGTGCGGCGCCCCGTGCGGGCGCCGGGCACCGAGCGCCGGCTGGCGCCTGCCTCCGGGTGCGTGCACGGCGTGCGGTAGGGACCCGGCTCGCACCGACATCGGCGGGGGTGGGAGCGGGAGCGGGAGCGAGAGCGGGAGCGGGCAACGCTGCCGTACCGGTGTCCGCGGGCGCCGGCGCGGTTCCGGTGGTCAGACCTGCGCGCGGAGTTCGGCCGCGACTCCGCGGGCCCAGCCGGCGAGTTCGGGACGACCGGCGCCCTGACCGAGGGTCTCGGCCTGGGCATCCGCGAGCCGCTGCGGACCCGAATCCTCCAGCAGGTGGGCCACCTCGGCCAGCAACCCGGCCAGGCGGCGCGCTTCGGACGCGCTGAGGCGGACCGATACCGCGGGGTCGATGACGGACATGGCCGCCGCCTCCCTTCGCGCCTCCTCCGGCGGGGGCACCTCCTTCGACCGTACGCCGCCACCCGGGCGGGCGCCGCTCAGGAGACCACCCGTAACGATCACTCGTTCGAGTCATTGATTTACCTCGCCGGGTCCGGCACTCTACCGAATGAACGTTCGGTTGGCTCTCGGTGAGGTGACGGCATGACGGCGTACGCGGATCTCCACGACGAAGGCGAGCGGCTCGGCGCCGACGAGCTGGCGGCGCTCCAACTGAAGCGGTTGCGGGCGACCCTGCACCGCGCGTACGAGCGGGTGCCCTTCCACCGCAAGGCCTTCGAGAAGGCGGGCGTGCATCCCGACGACTGCCGCTCCCTCGCGGACCTCGCCCTCTTCCCGCTGACCACCAAGGCCGACCTGCGCGGGCAGTACCCGTTCGGGATGTTCGCCGTGCCCCGCTCCGAAGTCCGCCGCATCCATGCCTCCAGCGGCACCACCGGCCGCCCCACTGTGGTCGGCTACACCGACGGGGACCTGGCCACCTGGGCCGATGTCGTCGCCCGCTCCCTGCGCGCGGCAGGGGCCCGGGCCGGCCAGATCGTCCACGTCGCCTACGGGTACGGACTCTTCACGGGCGGCCTCGGCGCCCACTACGGCGCGGAACGCCTCGGTTGCACGGTCGTCCCGGCCTCCGGCGGCATGACGGACCGCCAGGTGCAGCTCATACAGGATTTCCGCCCGGAGGTGATCATGGTGACCCCCTCCTACATGCTCACCCTGCTGGACGAGATGGAACGCCAGGGCATCGACCCGCGCTCCACTTCCCTTCGGACGGGCGTGTTCGGCGCCGAGCCGTGGACCGAGGAGATGCGCCGGGAGATCGAGGACCGGCTCGGCATCGACGCGGTGGACATCTACGGGCTCTCGGAGGTGATCGGGCCGGGTGTGGCGCAGGAGTTCGCCTCCCACAAGGACGGCCTGCACATCTGGGAGGACCACTTCTACCCGGAGGTCGTGGACCCCCTCACCGGGGCGGTGCTGCCCGACGGCGAAACCGGGGAGCTGGTGTTCACCTCCCTGACCAAGGAGGCCATGCCGGTCATCCGCTACCGCACCCGGGACCTGACACGGCTGCTGCCCGGAACGGCCCGCCCGGCCTTCCGGCGGATGGAGAAGGTCACCGGCCGCAGCGACGACATGATCATCCTTCGGGGGGTGAACCTCTACCCGACCCAGATCGAGGAGATCCTGCTGCGCTCCCCCGCCCTGGCCCCGCACTTCCAACTCCGGCTGACCCGGGACGGCCGGATGGACGCCCTGACCGTACGGGTGGAGGCCCGCCGGGAGGCCGGGGTCGGGCAGCGCGAAGCGGCGGCGGCCGAGGTGGTCCGGGCCGTGAAGGAGTCCGTGGGGGTGTCGGTCGCCGTCGAGGTGGTGGATCCGGAAACCCTGGAGCGCTCGGTCGGCAAGATCAAGAGACTGAAGGACCTGCGCGAGGCCGGCCCGGGAGAGGAGGCCGCGCCGCGCTGACGGCATGCGAAACCACCCCTTCGGGCTCACTTCGGTGCCGCTCCCGGGAGCGGGCCGCCCGGCCCGGGTAGTGCATGAGGCGTGACCTCGATCCTCCGGCGGCTGTACGACCGGCTCCAGGGCTCCCCCGCCGGGCTGGCCTGGAGCCGGGGCCGGGAGATCGAGCTGATGCACCGCGCCATGGGCTTCGCGGCGCTCGGCTTCCTGACCCTGGTGCCGCTGCTGGTGGTCGTGGCGGCCGCGGCGCCCGGCAGCGGCTCGGGCTTCGGCCGCTGGCTGGGGCAGGCTCTGGGGGTGTCCGCGCCCTCCCGGGCCCGCGTGGAGGCGCTGTTCGGCGCGGCCGACCTGGCCCTGGAACGGACCACCGCCTTCGGTCTGGCCGCCCTCGCGGTGTTCGGCCTGACCTTCGGCTCCGCCGTGCAGACCGGGTACGAAAAGGTCTGGGACGTACCGACCGCCCGCTGGCACACCATGTGGCGCCACGTCGTCTGGTTGGCCCTGCTCGTCTGCTACCTCGCCCTGCTCGTGGGCATCCCGGCCCCCTCCGACGACGCCATCGGCGCGATCCTCGGCACCGTCGGCGACGTGGTCGGCACGTGCCTCTTCTTCTGGACCTCGGGCCGGCTCCTGCTGGGCGGCCGGGTCCGCTGGCGGGCCCTGCTGCCGGGAGCGGTGGCCACCAGCCTCGGTCTGCTCGGCCTGCGGGTCTTCTCGCAGCTGGTGTTCTCGCCGCTGATCGCCTCCAACGCCGTCACGTACGGGCCGTTCGGGACGCTGCTCGTCGTCCAGTCCTGGCTGGTCGGCGTCGGTTTCGTCGTCTACGGCGGAGCCCTCGTCGGCCGCCTCGTCCACGAGTCCCTCACCCTGCGCCGCCTACGCCGTGGTGGCGTCCTCGCCCCCGGTCACGGAGCACCGGATCCCGAAGGACCCGCGGACTGATCGTCTCGCGATGCCCGCGCGGGGCCGCGCGTCAGGGCCCGGGCAGGTTCCGGCCCGGACGAGCCCGCTTGCGCCGGGCCGTTGGGCCGGGCCGGCCTCCGCCGGGGATCACCACGGCCACGGCGGTGGCCGTCGGCCGAAGGACACGATCGGCCGGAAACTCAAGCCGGTCCCCCGGTCCCCCGGTCGCCCGGTCGCCCGGTCCCAGGTTTGCCCGGTCCCGAGGATGTGGCGGGACACCGATCGTCGCGGCAGCGGGCAGCCGAGCGCCTGAGCGGCGGCCGTACTCGCATCGCACGGCAACCACGGCCCGCCACGACCGGCCAAGGCCCGGCCCGTCGCGGCAGAACGTCAGACCGTCAGACCGTCAGACCGTGGGCGGCGCGAGGCGGTCGCGGAGTTCGCGCTTGAGGATCTTGCCGCTGGCGTTGCGGGGCAGGGCCTCGACGAACACCACCCGCTTCGGCGCCTTGAAGTGGGGCAGCCGCTTCCGGGCGTGGACCATCAGCTCGGCCTCGGTCACCTCCCCGCGCGGCACCACCACCGCCGTGACGGCCTCGATCCACTTCTCGTCGGGGAGTCCGATCACCGCCGCCTCCGCCACCCCGGGATGGGTGTACAACGCGTCCTCGACCTGGCGGGAGGCGACCAGGACGCCGCCCGAGTTGATGACGTCCTTCACCCGGTCGACGACGGTGAAGTACCCGTCGGCGTCGCGCACGGCGAGGTCGCCGGAGCGGAACCAGCCGTCGCGGAAGGCCTCCTCGGAGGCCACCGGGTCGTTCCAGTAGCCGAGGCACAGCTGTGGGGACCGGTAGACCACCTCGCCGGGCGTGCCGTCCGGGACGTCCGCGCCGTCCTCGTCCACGACCTTGGCCCGCACGTGGCGCACCGGCCGGCCGCACGAGTCCATCCGCCCCTCGTGTTCCTCCGGCCGCAGCACCGTGGCGAGCGGGCCGATCTCGCTCTGCCCGAAGCAGTTGTAGAAGCCGAGCCCCGGCAGCCGCTCGCGCAGTCGCTCCAGCACGGGCACCGGCATGATCGACGCCCCGTAGTAGGCCTTGCGCAGCGCGCCGAGCTCCCGTTCCGCGAACTGCGGATGGCCGGCCAGGGTGATCCACACCGTCGGCGGCGCGAAGAGGCTGTCCGCGCGGCCCGCCTCCACGAGGTCGAAGACCGCTTCGGCGGCGGGCGCGTCGAGGATGGTGTTGCGGGCGCCCACCGCGAGGTAGGGGAGCAGGAAGACGTGCGTCTGCGCCGAGTGGTAGAGCGGAAGCGAGTGGACGGGGTGGTCGTCCTCGGTCAGGTCCAGGGCCTCGATGGCGCTCTCGTACTCGTGCGCCAGGGCCCGGTGCGTCATCATCGCGCCCTTGGGCAGGGCCGTGGTCCCCGAGGTGTACAGCAACTGGACCAGCCGGGACGGATCCCGTTCCGGCTCGACCGGCGACGCGTCGGACGACCACGCGCCGGACGACGACGCCTCGGACGGCGACGCGTCGCCGAGTGCGGCGAGGAAGGAGCCCGGCCCGTCGCGCAGCGGCCGCACGGGCGTCCCGTCGGGGATCCGGCCCGCCAGGTCCGGATCGGCGAGGACCAGGGAGGCGGTGCAGTTGTCCAGGATGTGCGCGAGGTCCTCGCCGCCGAGGTTCTGGTTGACCGGCACGTGGACCAGGCCTGCCCGGGCGCAGGCGAGGAAGGCGATCAGGTAGGCGTCGCTGTTGTGGGCGAAGGTCGCGACCCGGTCGCCGTCCGCCAGCCCGTGACGGACCCGCAGCACGGCGGCGCCGGTGGTGACGGCCGCGTCGAGTTCCGCGTACGTCCAGCTCCGCTCCCGGTACCGGAGGGCGACGCGGTCGGGTACCCGCCGCGCGCTGTCGGCGAGGAGCCCGTCGACCGTGTTGTCCCGCACTGCCGTCATGGCGTGATCCTCACCCCGGCGCGCGCGTGCGGTCAACAGCGCCGCGCCCCGGGATACCTAACGGCATGTTGACAGACCGTCGGCCGACCTGCGTGAGTGTGGGGACACGGGGGCTCGGCCTGCACCAGGGGCAAGTGCGGCCTCCCGCAGGCCATTTGGGGGTCAGATTTGAGCTCGGTCCAGCGCTCGGTCACGCGCTTGTCGCACGGTCACCGCCGTACCCGCCCGCTCCTGCGCCGTGTCGCCGTCACCGGGGCGGCGTTGCTCGCGGTGACGGCGGCGATGCCCCGGGCCGGAGCCGCCGGCGCCGGTCCCGACGGCGGGGCCGCGCCCTCGGGCGGGGGCCTGTCCGCCGTCATCCGCTACACCGAGAACGGCATCCCGCACATCCTGGCGCGCGACTACGCGCACCTCGGTTTCGGCACCGGCTGGGCACAGGCCGCCGATCAGGTCTGTGTGCTCGCCGACGGCTTCCTGACGGTCGCCGGGGAACGCTCGCGCTGGTTCGGCCCGGACGCGGCGCCCGACGGCTCCCTGTCGTCGGCCACGAAGAACCTCTCCAGCGACCTGTACTTCACGGGCGTGCGGGAGGCCGGGACCGTCGAGAAGCTGCTGGCCACGCCCGCGCCGGCCGGTCCGGGCAAGGACGTGCGCGAACTGATGCGGGGATGGGCCGCCGGGTACAACGCCTGGCTCGCCCAGAACAGGATCACGGACCCGGCGTGCAAGGGGGCCGCCTGGGTTCGGCCCGTCACCGTCACCGACGTGGCCGCCCGCGGCTTCGCGGTGTCGGTACTGGGCGGTCAGGGACGCGGCGTCGACGGCATCGTGTCGGCGCGGCCCCCCGCCCCGGCCGGACCGACACCTCCCCCGGCGCCCGATCCGGGGTCGGCCGCCGAGGCCGCGCGGGAGCTGTTCGACACCACCCGCTACGACATGGGCTCCAACGCGGTGGCCTTCGCCGGACCGACCACGGCGAACGGCCGGGGCCTGCTCCTGGGCAATCCGCACTACCCGTGGCAGGGCGGACGCCGCTTCTGGCAGTCCCAGCAGACCATTCCGGGCGAGTTGAACGTCTCGGGCGGCTCCCTGCTCGGTACGGCCGTGGTGAACATCGGCTTCAACGAGAAGGTCGCCTGGAGCCACACCGTGGCCACCGGCACTCCCCTGAACCTGCACCAGCTCGCCCTGGACCCGGCCGACCCGACGGCCTACCTCGTCGACGGCAGGCCGGAGCGGATGACGGAGCGCAAGGTCGTCGTGCCGGTGGCGGGAGGTGGGACGCCGGTCGTCCGCAGCCAGTGGTGGACCCGCTACGGGCCGGTCGTCTCCGACCTGGGGCCGTCCCTGCCGCTGCCCTGGACGGCCACGACGGCCTACGCGCTGGCGGACCCCAACGCGGCGAACCTGCGCGGCTCCGACACCGCGCTGGCCATGGGCAGGGCCGGCTCGGTCGCCGGGATCCAGGACGCCCTGAAGCGCACCCAGGGCCTGCCCTGGGTCAACACGGTCGCCGCCGACGCGGGCGGCGACACCCTGTTCACCCAGTCCCAGGTGCTGCCGAGGATCACCGATGAGCTCGCCGCGCGCTGCTCGACCCCACTCGGCCGGGCCACCTACCCCGCATCGGGGCTGGCGGTGCTGGACGGTTCGCGCGGTGACTGCGCCCTCGGCAACGACCCGGACGCGGTGCAGCCCGGGGTGTTCGGCCCCGGCAGGGCGCCGACGCTGCGGGGAGCCCCGTACGCGGAGAACTCCAACGACAGCGCCTGGCTGGCCAACGCGGACCGCCCGCTGACCGGCTACGAGCGGGTGTGGGGCAACATCGGCACGCCGCGTTCGCTGCGCACGCGGGGCGCGGTCGAGGACGTGTCGGCGATGGCCGCGCGGGGCCGGCTGACGGTCGGTGACCTGGAGCGGCAGCAGTACGCGAACCGGGTCCCGGCCGGTGACCTGGCGGCCGCCGACGCGGCGACGGCCTGCGCGGCCCTGCCCGGCGGTGCGGCGGCCGGCAGCGACGGGGTACCGGTGGACGTTTCGGCGGCCTGCGGGGTGCTGGCGTCGTGGGACCGGACGGTCGACTCCACGAGCCGCGGCGCCCTGCTCTTCGACCGGTTCTGGCGGAAGCTGACCGCGGGCACGGCGGCGAAGGACCTGTGGCTGGTGCCGTTCTCGGCGGCCGACCCCGTCCGCACGCCCCGTACGCTCAACCGGGCGGCTCCCGGCGTCGGCCGGGCCCTCGCGGACACGGTCACCGAACTGCGGGCGGCCGGGATCGCGCTGGACGCCCCGCTCGGCGCGCACCAGTTCGTGGTGCGCGGCGGACGGAAACTGCCGGTGGGCGGCGGCTCGGAGGCGCTCGGTGTCTGGAACAAGATCGAGGCGCCCTGGAACGCGGCGGCCGGCGGGTACCCGGAGGTCCTGCACGGCTCCAGCCACATGCAGGCGGTCGGCTGGGACGGCAGCCGCTGCCCGGTGGCGCGGACCCTGCTGACGTACGGCCAGTCGGCGAACCCGAACTCGCCGTTCTTCGCCGACCAGACCCGACTGTTCTCCCAGGAACGTTGGGTGACCTCACGGTTCTGCGAGCGGGACATCCTGAGCTCGCCGAAGCTGAAGGTGGTGTGGCCGCGCGAGCGACGCTGACCGCCGGCGCGGTCCGCCCGGTGGGGCCGGTGGGGCCGGTGGTCCGGTCCCACCGGGGGCGCGTACGGAACGGGTCGCCTACGGACTGACGGCCAGGAACAGGTAGGCGGCCAGCAGGACGAGGTGCACGCCGCCCTGGAGCAGGGTGGCGCGGCCCGGGACGATCGTGAGGGCGCTGACGACCACGGTGAGGACCAGCAGCACCATGTGGATGGGGCCGAGGCCGAGCATCAGCGGTCCGGAGAGCCAGACCGATGCGAGGGCGATGGCCGGGATGGTCAGGCCGATGCTGGCGATGGCCGAGCCGTAGGCGAGGTTGAGGCTGGTCTGCATCCGATCGCGGCGGGCGGCGCGGACGGCCGCCAGGGTCTCGGGCGCCAACACGAGCAGGGCGATGATCACACCGACGACGGCGTTGGGCAGGCCCGCGTCGGCGACGCCCTTCTCGATGGTCGGGGACACTGCCTTGGCGTCGCCGACGACGGCGATGAGCGCGACGAGCAGCAGACCGAGGCTGATCAGGGCGGCCTTGGAGGTGGGCGGATCGGCGTGCTCGTCCTCCTCGCCGGCGGCGGCCGCCGCGGCGGCCCGGGCGGCCTCCTTGCGGATGCGGTGGGTGTCCACGGGCAGGAAGTAGTCCCGGTGACGGACCGTCTGGACGGCGATGAACAGTCCGTAGAGGGCGAGCGAGGCGACGGCGGCGAAGGTCAGTTGGGCGGTGGAGAACTCGGGGCCGGGCTTGCTGGTGGTGAAGGTCGGCAGGACGAGGCTGAGCGTGGCGAGCGTCGCGACGGTAGCCAGGGCGGCCCCGGAGCCCTCTGCGTGGAACACGGCGACCCGGTTGCGCAGGGCTCCGACGAGCAGGGACAGGCCGACGATGCCGTTGCAGGTGATCATGACCGCGGCGAAGACGGTGTCCCGGGCGAGGGAGGAGGTCTTCGGGCCGCCGTCGGCCATCAGGGTGACGATGAGCGCCACTTCGATGACGGTGACGGCGACGGCGAGGACCAGGGAGCCGAAGGGTTCGCCGACGCGGTGGGCCACGACCTCGGCGTGGTGGACGGCCGCCAGGACCGCGCCCGCCAGGCAGAGGGACACGAGGAGAACCGCGAGTCCGGGCAGGTCACGTCCCCAGCTGAAGACGAGCGCGACCAGCGCCACCACGGGGACCACGACGGTCCAGTCGGTCAGGGGGGATCTGTGGGTAGCCGTACTCATATGTGCCAAGTTGCCAGAACTGATCCCCCGGTGCGGTGCGCGGCGCGGATCAAGGGGCCCTACGTGGCACTTCTCACGAAATGTTTGGGCGTGGCGGGCACCGAGGGGCGCGCGGGGGTTCCGTGCGGGCGCCGTGCGGTCCATGATCCGGGGATGGGGAGCGTGCGCAGGAGAGCGGGGTTGTTCACCGGTGCCGAGGACGATCCGAGGTTCGCCACGCCCGCGACGGGGGCGGAGCGGCCGGTGCTCGTCGGCGTCCTCGCCGCGCAGCGCGCGACCCTGGAGCTGAAGTGCTCCGGGGTGGCGGAGCCGTCCCGGCGTTCCGTGGAACCGTCGACGCTGTCGCTGCTCGGTCCGGTGCGTCACCTCGCCGATGTGGAGCGCCGCTGGTTCCGGCAGGTGCTCGCCGGTGGGGACGCGGCGCCGCACTTCTCCTCGGTGACGGATCCCGACGGGGACTTCGACGGCGCGCGGGAGGGGCCCGGGGCCGTGGAGGAGGCGTGGGCGGCCTGGCGCGAGGAGGTGGCCTTCGCCGACCGGTTCACCGAGGAGGCCCCCCACCTGGACGTCGAGGAGTACGACGGATGGCGGGGGACGGTGTCGCTGCGCTGGGTGTTGATCCACATGGTGGAGGAGTACGCCCGGCACAACGGCCACGCCGATCTGCTCCGGGAGCGGATCGACGGGGCCGTGGGCGTCTGAGTCGGCCCGGGCGGCGAGGCGCCGAAGTGCCTGCCGGGGCGGCGTCCCGGCCCGGTCCGTCACAGGGCCCGGTCGCGGCCCTCCCAGTAGGGATCGCGCAGTCGGCGCTTGTACAGCTTGCCGTTGGGGTCGCGGGGCATCACGTCGATGAAGTCGACGGACTTGGGGCGCTTGTAGCCCGCCAGCCGCCGCTCGCAGTGGTGCAGGATCTCGGCGGCCAGCGCGTCGCCCGCCACGAACCCCTCGGCGGGCTCGATGACCGCCTTGACCTCCTCGCCCCAGGCGTCGTGGGGGATGCCGAAGGCGGCGGCGTCCGCGACGGCCGGGTGGGTGAGGAGCGCGGACTCGATCTCGGCGGGGTAGATGTTCACACCGCCCGAAATGATCATGTCGATCTTGCGGTCGCGGAGGAAGAGGTAGCCCTCCTCGTCGAGCACACCGAGGTCCCCGACGGTGAAGAAGTCCCCGATGCGGTTCTTCCTCGTCTTGCCCTCGTCCTTGTGGTAGCTGAAGCCGCCCGTGTTCATCTTGATGTAGACGGTGCCCAGTTCACCGGGAGGCAGCCGGTTGCCGTCGTCGTCGAAGACCGCGAGTTCGCTGATGGGCCAGGCCTTGCCGACGGTGCCGGGCCGCTTGAGCCAGTCCTCGGCCGTCGCGAAGGCGCCTCCGCCCTCGCTCGCCGCGTAGTACTCCTCCACGCAGTGGCCCCACCACTCGATCATCGCCCGTTTGACGTGGTCGGGGCAGGGGGCGGCGCCGTGGATGGCGTGCCGCATCGAGGAGACGTCGTAGGCGTCCCTCGTCTCCTGCGGGAGGGCGAGGAGGCGGTGGAACTGGGTGGGGACCATGTGGGTGTGCGTGCAGGCGTGCGCGTCGATCAGGCGCAGCATCTCCGCCGGCGTCCACTTGTCCATCAGTACGAGCGGGTGACCGATGTGCAGGGAAGCGCCCGCGAACTGGAGGACGGCGGTGTGGTAGAGCGGCGAGCAGACGAGGTGGACGTTGTCGCCGAAGGGACGGATCCCGAAGATGCCGAGGAACCCGCCGAGGTACGTCTCCTCCGGGAGCTTGCCGGGCAGTGGCCGGCGGATGCCGCGCGGGCGGCCGGTGGTGCCGGAGGTGTAGTTCATCACCCAGCCGAGGGTGCGGGCGTCCGGCGCCGAGGCGGGCCGTCCGTCGAGGAGTTCGCCGTACGCGCGGAAGCCGGTGACGTCTCCGACGCCGTAGCGGCGTTCCGCGGGCAGCCCGGCCTCGTCGGCGGCCGCGCGGGCCTCGTCGGCGAACCTCTCGTGGGCGATCAGGACCTTCGCCCCGGAGTCGGAGACGATCCAGGCGATTTCCGGGCCGACGAGGTGGTGGTTGACCGGGACGAGGTAGAAGCCGGCCTGGGAGGCGGCGAGGTAGGCGGTGAGGAACTCGACGCCGTTGGGCAGGACGACGGCGAAGACGTCCCCGCGTTCCAGCCCGGCGGCGCGCAGCCCGTGGACGAGGCGGTTGACATCGGCGTGCAGCCGGCCGGCGCTCCACTCCTCGCCGTCGGGGGCGACGAGGACGATGCGGTCGGGATCGGCGGCTGCCTGGGCCCAGAAGCCGTTGGGGGGCTGGCCGTGCTGCTGGTCGGTCATGCTGCTGCTCGCTCCTCTGCTCACTCGGGTGGGTCCTGTCCCGTCCCGGCGCCCGGGCCGGGGGGGGTGACCGGCCCGGTTGCCGGGCGGTCAGGGGCGGCCGGCGATCCGGTTCATGCGGGCGATGGCGCGCTCGAAGCCGCCGGTGAGTTCGTCGAAGACGGCCTGCACGCCGCGTTCGCTGTTCATCCGGCCGACGATCTGCCCGACGGGGGTGCCGAGCAGCGGCTGGACCTCGTACTTCTGGATCCGGGAGACGGCCTCGGCGACCAGCAGGCCCTGGAGCGGCATGGGCAGCGGCCCGGGGCCGTCCGGGTCGTCCCAGGCGTCGGTCCACTCGGTGCGCAGCTGGCGGGCGGGCTTGCCGGTGAGGGCGCGTGAGCGGACGGTGTCGCCGGACCCGGCGGCGAGGAGCTTCTCGGTGAGGGCCCGGGAGTGCAGGTCCGCCTCGGTGGTGGTGAGCCACAGGGAACCCAGCCAGGCTCCCTGCGCGCCGAGGGCCAGCCCCGCGGCGATCTGTTCGCCGCTGCCGATGCCGCCGGCGGCGAGGACCGGCAGCGGGGCGACGGCCTCGACGATCTCGGGGACCAGGACCATGGTGGCGATGTCGCCGGTGTGGCCGCCTGCCTCGTAGCCCTGCGCGACGACGATGTCGATGCCCGCCTCGGCGTGCCGGCGGGCGTGCTTGGCGCTGCCGGCGAGGGCCGCGACGAGGACGTCGTGGTCGTGTGCGCGCGCGATGACGTCGGCGGGCGGGGATCCGAGGGCGTTCGCGAGGAGTTTGATGGGGTAGTCGAAGGCGACGTCGAGCTGGTTGCGGGCGACCTGTTCCATCCAGCCGGTGATCCGCCAGCCGGAGGCCTCGCCCTCGGCCAGTTCGGGCACGTGGTGCTTGGCGAGGGTCTCGCGGACGAACTCGCGGTGTCCCGCCGGGATCATCGCCTCGATGTCGGCCTCGGAGATGCCGTCGACGGCCTTCTTGGCGGGCATGACGACGTCGAGGCCGTAGGGCTTGCCGTCGGTGTGCGCCTGCATCCAGTCGAGGTCCCGCTTGAGGTCGTCGGCGGCGGTGTAGCGGACCGCGCCGAGCACGCCGAGGCCACCCGCGCGGGTGATGGCCGCGGCGACCGCGGGGAAGGGCGTGAAGCCGAAGATGGCGTGCTCGACTCCCAGTTTCCTGCTCAGCTCCGTCTCCATGGGCGTGAGGATGCCGCAGGGCGGCGACCGAGGGAAGAGCTTTTCTGATGCAGTGTCAGATTCTTTGCGGGTCGGTCGGTGCGGAGGGTGCGGGGTGGGCGGGCAGATACCCAGTAGCGTGCGCGGGCAGGAACAGGAGGCCGGACATGGGTGGTACGGGGACGGGTGGCGGGACGTCTCGTGGCACGGTTGCACGGGACGCGGATCGCGATGACGGTACGGGCCGGGTACCACGCCCCGCGGGGCCCCCGACCACCCCTGCGGCGGGCCCCCTTGAGGTGCGGGGGACGTACGCGACCGAGCCGACCACCGACCCCGGTGACGGCGGAGGACGGGGCGGCCTGAGCCGACGGCGGCTCGGGGCGCGGCTGCTGGCGCTCGGCGGGGTGCTGGTCCTGCACGCGGCACTGCCGGGCTCGGGCGCCGGGGCCGCGGGGAACCCCGCCGAGCGGCGCGCCCTGCAGGGACTGCGACTGCGCTACGGGTCCGCCCGCCAGGCCGGGCTGCTGGAGAAGCACCTGGAGGGCGTCACCGACGAGGCCCGGCGCTTCCTCGGCCCCTCCCCCGAACACCCCTACTACGCCGGGGCGGTGGTCCTCGCCGGGCGGGGTCGTACGATCGCGCTGCACCGGGCCATGGGCGAGGCCGTCCGGTACGCGGACTACGACGGACGGACCGACCGGCCCAAGGAGTTCCCCGCCGCCGAACGGATCGCGATGGCCGAGGACACCGTCTTCGACCTGGCCTCCCTGAGCAAGTTGTTCACCTCCGTCCTGGCCGTGCAGCAGATGGAGCGGGGCCGCCTGGACCTGGAGGCGACCGTGGACCGCTACCTGCCGGAGTTCACCGGTGGCGGCAAGGAGGCGGTCACGGTCCGGCAGCTCCTCACGCACACCTCGGGGCTGCGTTCGTGGGCGCCCTTCTACCAGGAACCCACTCGTGAGGGGCGGTTGCGGCTGCTGTGGTCGGTGAGGCCCCAGGAGACGCCGGGCACGGTGTACCGGTACTCCGACCTCAACCTGATCGCGCTCCAACTGCTCCTGGAACGGATCACCGGCCGCACTTTGGACGTCCTGCTCCACGACGAGATCACCGCTCCGCTCGGGATGCACCGCACGCGCTACAACCCGCCGCTCTCCTGGCGCCGGGTCACCGCCGCGACCGAGGTGCAGCGCCCGCCCTGGTCGGGGCTGGACCGGGGGCTGGTGTGGGGCGAGGTGCACGACGAGAACGCCCACGCGCTCGGCGGGGTCGCCGGCCACGCCGGGGTGTTCGGCACCGCCTGGGACCTGGCCGTCCTCGCCCGGGCCCTGCTCGACGGCGGGGTCTACGCGGGCCGGCGCATCCTGCGCCCCGCCTCCGTCGAACTGCTCTTCACCGACTACAACACCGCCTTCCCCGGCGACGACCACGGCCTCGGCTTCGAGCTGTACCAGCACTGGTACATGGGCGCGATGGCCACGCCGCACTCCGCCGGGCACACGGGCTTCACCGGCACCTCCCTGGTGCTCGACCCGTCCACCGACTCCTTCCTGATCCTGCTCGGCAATTCCGTGCACCCCGTACGGACGTGGCGGGCGGGCAGCGCGCCCCGGGTCGCCGTGGGCAACCGCTTCGCCCGCGCCGTTCCGGTCCGCACGAAGCACGGCGGCCCCGCCTGGTACTCGGGCATGGAGACCGGCGGCTCCGGCACGCTGACGCTGCCGGCGCTGACCCCGACCACCGGGAGCGCCCGGCTGCGCTGCGCCGTGTGGTGGGACACCGTGCCCGGCGCGGGCGCGTTCCACCTGGAGGTCTGCGCGGACGGGGAGACCTGGGAGCCGCTGCCCTTCAGCACCGTACGGACCACGGGCGGCGCCCCCGAGCAGTGGCCGTCGGGCTCCGCGGGCGGCTGGTCGGAGCGCTCGTGGCACCGGTTGGAGGCCCCCCTGCCCGCCCGACCGGGCCAGGAGGTCCGGCTCCGGTTCCGCCACGCGGCGACCGGACGCTACGTCGGGCGGGGGGTGTACGTGGACGTCCTGCGCGTCGCGGAACCGGCGCGCCTGCTGTTCGCCGAGGACCGCCCCGCCGACGCGGCCCGCATCGAGGCCGTCGGGTGGACCCGGTCGGCGGACTAGGGATTGCCGTCGAACTCGCGCCGTCGCCCACGGGGCGACGGTTCGCGGGGGTGCGGCCCCGTCAGTCGCCGATCAGGCAGAAGGGGTGTCCGGCCGGGTCGGCGTAGACGCGCCAGCCCTCCGCGTCGTGGCTCGCGTCGAGGAGGGTCGCTCCGGCGGCGAGCACCTGCTCCTCGGCCCGGGCGAGGTCGGGGACGGCGAAGTCCCAGTGGAGTTGTTGGGGGCGGGAGGGGTCGGGCCAGGCCGGTGCCCGGTAATCGAGGGCCTGTTGGAAGGCGAGGACGGCCCCGGTCGGGGTGTGGAGGGTGGCCCACCGCTCGTCCACCGTCCACCGCCGGTCGGGCCGGTTGACGGTGCCGCCCAGCAACACCGCGTAGAAATCGGCGAGTCGCCGCGGATCGGGGCAGTCGAGGACCACGCACTGCAGTTCAGCGATCATGGCGGAATCCTAGGGCCTGTCGTCGAAGTCCCGTCGTCGCCCGGAGGGCGGCCTCTCGGTGTCCGGTGCGTGCTCCCGGCGTGCCGGGCGGAAGCCCGCGTACCGGACGTACTCGGGCTTGCGCCCGGTGCGGCGGGAGTGCGTGCCGGACACCGCGAGGCAGACGGGAGTTCGACGACAGACCTTAGGGCCCCGGGCCGTCCGCCGTCGGGTCCCGGCGGGTCACGGCGCGAGGACCGCGTCGAGCATGCGCCGTACGGTGGAGGCGAGTTCGGCCGGTTCCGGGGTGGGGCGGGAGCGGGCCAGGGAGCCGGCGAGGCGGTCGTAGAGCAGGCCGTCCGTCCAGGCCGCCAGGAGTTCGGCGGACTCCTGCGGCCGGGCGGCGCCGAGGGCCGTGAGGACGGCGGCCGCGCGGGCCCGCGCGCGCAGGCCGGCCCGGTGGAGTTCGGGTTCCAACTCCGGGTTCCGGGCGGCTTCCAGGCTCAGTTCGAAGCGTGCCAGTTGGCGTGCGCGGCCTTCGGTGAGCCAGCGGTGGAGCAGCGCGCCGAGCGCTCGCGCGGCGCTTTCCCGATCGAGGGGTCCGGGCGGCGCGTCACCGTCGAGGTCTCCGAGGTCCAGTTCGGCGAGCCGTTCGTAGCAGGCGCCGATGAGGGCCGTCCGCGTCCGGAAGTAGTACGAGGTGCTGCCCGCCGGGAGTCCTGCCGCGCCGTCGACGGCGCGGTGCGTGAGGCCCCGCAGCCCACCGGCTGCCACCAGGTCGATCGCGGTGTCCGCGATGAGGGTCCGGCGGTCGGGGGCGGGGGGCCGGGCGGCGGGGGTGGACATGCCGCCACTCTACATCTGTAGAGTGGCGGCATGTCCTCTACGGATGTAGAGGACGGGGATCTCGAACAGCAGGAGGCCGTGCCATGCCCGAACGCCGACGCCAGGCCGTCATCGCCGGTGGCGGGATCGGCGGCCTGACCGCCGCCCTGGCCCTGCACCGACGGGGCTGGCACGTCACCGTCTGCGAACGGGGCGAAGGACCCTCCGCCGTCGGGGCGGGCATCGTCCTGGCCCCCAACGCCCTGCGCGCCTTCGACGCCGTCGGCTTCGACGCCACCCGGGCCGGGGGCGGGGCGGTGGCGGCCGGGATGGGGCTGCGCCGGCCGACGGGCGCCTGGCTCAGCCGCGCCGACACCGAGGCCATGACCGTCCGCTACGGCCGTCCGCCGCTCGCCGTGCACCGCTCGGACCTCGCCGCCGCCCTGACCGCGGCCCTCCCCTCGGACACCCTGCGCCACGGGGCCGCCGTCACCGAGGTCACCGGCGCCGACGGGGACCGGCCGGTGGTGCGCACGCCCCGCGGGGAGTTCCCCGCCGACGTGGTGATCGCCGCCGACGGCATCCACAGCCCGCTGCGCCGCGGGTACTTCCCCGACCACCCCGGCCTGCACTACAGCGGGGAGACCGCTTGGCGCGCCGTGCTGCCGGCGGGCGGCGCCGTCACCGAGGCCGCCGAGACCTGGGGGCGCGGCCGGCGCTTCGGAACGGTTCCGCTGGCCGACGGCCGGACCTACCTGTACGCGACGGCCGTCGTGCCCGCCGGATACCGGCCCGAGGACGTCCGGGTCGAGCTGCTCCGCCACCACGGGACGTGGCACGACCCGATCCCCGCCCTCCTGGAGCGCCTCGACCCCGCGACCGTCCTCCAGCACGACCTGTACGACCTGGCCGCCCCGCTCCCCCGCCTGCACCACGGCCGCATCGCCTGGGTCGGCGACGCCGCGCACGCCATGACCCCCAACCTGGGCCAAGGAGGTTGCCAGGCCGTCGAGGACGCGGTCGTCCTGGCCCACCTGCTGGACGCGCTGCCGGCGCCGGAGGCCCTCGCCGCGTACACCCGGGCCCGCCTGGCGCGCACCGACGCCATCCGGGTCCGCGCCCGGCGCGCCGGGCGGATCGCCGCCCTGACCCACCCGCTGGCGGTGGCCGCCCGCGACCTCGCCCTCCGGGCGACCCCCGCCCGGGCCGCGCGGCGGGCCCTGGACGACCTCTTCGACGGATTCACCCTTCCGGGCGTCCTTGCGGAGCACCCGGCATAACCGGCGTGCCCGGAGGCGTTGACCGTCGTTGTCGAGCTCGTCGACCGATCAGTTGTCGAGCTCATCGACCGATCACACGAAGGCAGGCGAAGCCCCATGACGACGGACATCGACTGGGACCACCCGACCGACCCCCGGGAAGGCACCTGGCAGTTGGACCACGTGAAGTTGTACGTGGGCTCGAACGGGCAGGAGGGCCGGGAATGGAACGGCACCCAGACCCTCCTGCTCACCACCCTCGGCCGGGTCTCCGGCAAGCCCGTCCGCACGCCCCTCATCTACGGCGAGGACGGGGGCCGCTACCTGGTGGTCGCCTCCAAGGGCGGCGACGCGACGCACCCGCTCTGGTACCGGAACCTCACCGAACACCCCGAGGTCCGCGTCCAGGTCGGCCCGAAGGTCTTCCAGGCCGCGACCCGCACCGCGACCCCGGAGGAGCGCGCCGCGTTCTGGCCGGTGATGGTCGGGCACTGGCCCGCGTACGACGAGTACCAGGCCAAGACGGACCGCGAGATCCCGATCGTCGTCATCGAACCCTCCACCTGACGCCGGGGCGACCCTCCGCCTGACGCCGGGGCGACCCTCGGCCCGACGTCGGCGCGACCGCTCGCCCCGCCGCCGACCCGCCCGCCCCGGTCCGACCTCGCCCGGTCAGCGGCCCAAGGCCGCCATCGCCGCGTTGTGGCCCGGGATCCCGCTGACGCCGCCGCCGCGCGCGGCTCCCGCGCCGCAGAGCAGGACGTTGGGGTGGGCGGTCTCCACGCCCCAGCGGCCCGGCACACCGGCGTCGGCGTAGGGCCAGGACAGGTCCCGGTGGAAGATGTGCCCGCCGGGAAGGCGCAGTTCGCGTTCCAGGTCGATCGGGGTCTTGGCCTCGATGCAGGGTCGGCCGTCGGCGTCGAAGGCCAGACAGTCGGTGATCGGCTCGGCCAGGTGGGCGTCCAGCTGGGCCAGGGTCGCGGTCAGCAGGACCTCGCGCGTCTGGCGGTTGTCCTTCTCGAACAGCCGGGCCGGGGTGTGCAGTCCGAAGAGGGTGAGCGTCTGGTAGCCCTGCTCGACCAGTTCCGGGCCGAGGATCGACGGATCGGTCAGCGAGTGGCAGTAGATCTCCGAGGGCGGTACGGAGGGCAGTTCGCCCGCCGCGGCCTCGGCGTGGGCGCGCCGCAACTGCTCGTACCCCTCGGCGATGTGGAAGGTTCCGCCGAACGCCTCGCGGGGGTCGACCGCCGTGTCCCTGAGCCGGGGCAGGCGGCTCAGCAGCATGTTGACCTTGAGCTGGGCGCCCTCCGGGGCCGGTCCCGTGCCGGGATCCTCACCGAGCAGCTCGGCCAGCGCCCGGGGCGAGGCGTTCACCAGGACGGTACGGGCGGCGACGCTGCCCTCGCCCGACTCGGTGCGGAAGGTGACCTCGGCGGGGGCGGTGCCGTCGGGGTGGATGCGCAGTGCCTCGTGTCCGGTGACGATCTCCGCGCCGGCGGCGCGCGCGGCGTCGGCCAGGGCGTCGGTGAGCGCGCCCATGCCGCCGACGGGCACGTCCCAGTCGCCGGTGCCGCCGCCGATGACGTGGTAGAGGAAGCAGCGGTTCTGCACGAGGGACGGGTCGTGGGCGTCGGCGAAGGTACCGATGAGGCCGTCGGTCAGGACCACCCCGCGGACCAGGTCGTCCTCGAAGTGCCGCTCCACGGCCCGGCCCAGCGGTTCCTCGAAGAGCATCCGCCAGGCGTCCTCGTCCCCGATCCGGGCCCGCAGCGCGTCCCGGGTGGGCAGGGGTTCGGTGAGGGTCGGGAAGACCTTGCGGGCGACCTCGGTGGTGGTTCCGTAGAAGGCGCGCCAGCGCTCGTACTCCCGGTCGGAGCCGGTGAGCCGGGCGAAGGACTCCCGGGTGCGCGTCCCGTCGCCGCCGATGAGCAGACCGTCGGGTCGGCCGGCGCGTTCGACGGGCGTGTACGAGGACACGGTGCGCCGCCGCACCGCGAACCGCAGACCGAGATCGCGGACGATCTTCGCGGGGAGCAGGGACACGAGGTAGGAGTAGCGCGACAGTCGGGCGTCGAGACCGACGAAGGGCCGGGTGGAGACGGCGGCCCCGCCGGGGTGTCCGAGTCTTTCCAGGACCAGCACCGAACGGCCGGCCCGGGCCAGGTAGGCGGCGGCGACCAGACCGTTGTGGCCCCCTCCGACGATGACCGCGTCGTACACGTCGTGCGCGAAACCGGTGGAGCCCGTGGTGGCTGTCATGGCTCTTGGTAACACACCTGGCCCAGTCGCTCCAGACAGTGTGCCTCGTCGGCGTGGGCCAGGGCGGTGTCGGGATGCTCGTCGCCGAGGGACCGCTCGCGGATGCCCGAGAGCTCCCGGTAGATGGGCAGCGCCTCGTCCCAGCGGTCCAACCGGCCCAGGCCGACGGCGAGTTCCCGGCGGCTGACCAGGGTGTCGGTGTGTTCGGCACCAAGGGCGGAGGCCCGGGCCTCGCCCACCTCGCGGGCCTCGGCGACGGCCTCCTCCCAGCGTTCGAGTCGGCCCAGGTTGACGCCGAGGACGTGGCGGGCGCGCAGGGTCTCCGGGTCGGAGGCGCCGTAGGCCCGGGTGCGGTCCTCGACCAGGGCGCGGAACACGTCGAGGGCCTCGGCGGGACGTCCGGTGCGGCCCAGCGCGATGCCGGTCTCGTAGCGCGCGGCCAGGGCGTCCGGGTGGTCGCGGCCGAGGGCGCGTTCGCGGGCGGCGGCGACCTGCCGGAACCCGGCCAACGCCTCCTCCCAGCGGCCGAGACGGCCGAGGGCGTAGGCGGCCTCGTAGCGGGTCAACAGGGTGTCCGCGTGCTCGGCTCCGAGCACGGCGGCCCGGTCGGCGGCCACTTCGGCGGCGGCGGCGTGCGCGTCGGCGTGCCGGCCGAGGGCCCCCAGGGCGCAGGCGAGGTTGTGCCGGCAGCGCAGGGTGTCGGGGTGGCGGGGGCCCGCGGTGCGGGTGCGGGCGGCGAGCACGGCCCCGTAGATCTCGTACGCCTCGCGGTGGCGTTGCAGCCGCGACAGCTCGTACGCCTCCTCCTGGCGGGCGGCGAGGGTGTCCGGGTGGTCCGGGCCCAGTACGGCGGCCCGGCCCCGGGCCACGGCCGCGTAGACGGCGAGGGCCTCCTCGTTGCGCCCGGCCCTGCTGAGGGCGAACGCGCGGGTGTGCCCGGCGGCGAGCGCGTCGGGGTGCCTCGGGTCCCCGGGGGCGGGCAGGGGGCTGCGCGGCAGCCCGTACACGCTGGTCAGCCGGGGGTCCTCGGCGGGGGCGGGCCGGGTGATGCGCTGCTCCCCGGAGGCGTGCGCGGTCCGTCCGGCGGGGCGGGCGGCGGTCCAGGAGCCGGTGAGCACGGCCCAGGCGCCGCTGGCCGGCCTGGCCTCGATGCCGGCCTTGCGGCCCGCCGTCATGCCCGCGGCCCACGCGGGCAGCGGGGCCCGGGGCACCGGGCCGACGGGGCCGTACCGTGCCTCGACCAGGCGCCGGTGCAGGTGGCGGGCGTCGCCGGGGCGCTCCTCGGGGCGCTTGGCGAGGAGTTCCAGGACGAGTTGCTCGAAGTGGGCGGGCAGCTCGGGACGGTGCTCGCGCAGGGGCACCGGCGTGTTGTCGCGGTGGCCGACGAGGACGGACCAGGAGTCGCCGAGGTCGAAGGGCGGGGCACCGGTGGCGATCTCGTAGAGGACGCAGCCGAGGGAGTACAGGTCGCTGCGGTGGTCGACCTCGCCGCCGGCGATCTGCTCCGGCGACATGTAGTGCGGGGTGCCCATGGCCATGCCGCCGCCGGTGAGTTTCGCGGTGAAGCCGATGTCGTGGGCGAGTCGGGCGATGCCGAAGTCGCAGATCTTCACCGTGCCGTCGGTGAGCCGCATGATGTTGGCGGGCTTGAGGTCGCGGTGGACGACGCCCTGGTCGTGGGTGTAGCCGAGCGCGGCGGCCATCTGCTCGGCGATGTCGAGGACCACGTCGACGGGGAGCGGGCGCGCCTCGTTGTCCTCCATCAGCTGGCTGAGGTTGCGGCCCTCCAGCAGTTCCATGACCAGGTAGAGGGGGCCGCCGGCCGCGCTGTCGTCGCCGAAGTCGTGGACGACGGTGACGCCGCGGTGCTGGAGGGAGGCCGCGACGCGGGCCTCGCGGCGGAAGCGCTCGCGCAGGACCTGGGTGAAGTGGGCGTCCTGGTCGTGGCCGACCGGTTTGAGGCACTTGACGGCGACCTGCCGGCCCAGTGATTCGTCACGGGCGCGCCACACCTCGCCCATGCCACCGCGCCCGATCAGATCGAGCGACCGGTACCGGCCCTGGATCAGTCTGGACTCCGCCATGTCTTGAAGCCGCCCCCGTCGTCGTGCCACGCCCTCCCCGGCCGGTCCAGTATGGCCGCTGATGTACGCAGTGTGTACGCGGAGGGGCGGCTCCCGGGGCCCAGTCGACGCATCGCTTTCAAGATGTGACCTGGCGGCAGCTGCCAGCGCAGACCAGCGGGAATGCTGCGCAGCATGCGACCTGTGCGACGCAGGCGTCGGGTGGTGACGTGCGGGGGCGGGGCGGGTCTGCCGTAGAGGGCGTGTGCCCAGGGCGGGAGGGAGCCGTAGGCGAGGGCGGCGAGGGGACCCCACAGCAGGTTTCGGCCAGGGACCAGGAGGGGGTGGACGGGCGGTGCGCGCAGGAAGTCGTCCACGGCGCGGGCGTCGGCGCCGGCGGCGAGTTCGGGGCGGACCGCCTCGAAGTACGCGGCGAGGCCGGCCGCGTCGGCCGGTACCTCGGCCGGGTCGAGGCCGACGAGGCGGGCGTTCACCCGGTTCTCGTCCACGTACCGGTCGGCCTGAGCCGGGGTGAGGGGCGCGCCGGAGCGGAGCAGGACGTGGAGGAAGCTGTCGATCTGGGCGCAGTGCACCCAGAGCAGCAGGGCGGGGTCGTCGACGGGGAAGCGTTCCCCGGTGACGGGGTCGGTGGCGGAGAGCCTGCGGTGGATGGCGCGGACCCGGGCTCCGGCCGCTTCGGCGGCACGGGTGGTGCCGTAGGTGAGGGTGCCGACGAAGTCGGCGGTGCGCAGGAGCCTCCCCCAGGCGTCCGCGCGGCCGTCCGGGCTGTCGAAGGCGGCGCTGTTGGCCAGTACTCCGCGGACCGCGCGGGGGTGCAGGGCCTGGAGGTAGAGGGCGCGGACGCCGGCGATCCACATCACCGGGTCACCGTGGCACTGCCAGGTGACGGAGCCCGGCCCGTAGAGGCCGGGGTCGGCATCCCCGTACGGAGCTGCGTCCATGGTCCGCCTCCCGCTGCTGCTGCCCGGCCCGTTCCGGGTCCGGGAGCCTACCCGGCGGGGGGCGGGCTCAGGCGTGAGACGTGGTACTGGCGGATCCGCCAGGCGCCGCCGAGGTGCTGGGCGACGACGGAGAGGCTGACGGGCAGCGGGGTCCCGGCGGCGTCGGTGAAGGTGACGCGGGCGAATCCGGCGAGGGCGTCGGCGGCGACGGGGCGGGAGTGCAGGACCTGGACGGTGGCCGTCGTGCCGGGCGGGACGTTCTCGTAATAGGTCCTGACCCGTGCGCGCCCTTCGAGGAGTTGGGGGGAAAGGCCCTGGAAGAGGACGTCCTCGGCGAAGAGGTCGACGATCTCGTCGACCTTGCGCGCGTCGAATGCGGCACGCCATTCCTCCAGGATGTCGGCCAGTACGCCGAATCGACTCACCATTTCCTGTTACCTCCGGTTCCATGGTCAAGATGACATTAAGACATCAAGATGCCAGCCAATCCCGCCGCATTGGGTAGATTTCGAAGTGCATAATTGAGCCATGCAGGATCATGCAAGGCAGTACCCGGGGGAATGTTGTAATCGTGACGACTCTGCAGACCGAGGAAGCGGCGTATGCGCCGAGGGCCTGACGGTTTACCGCAAGGCCGTGGTGAAGGGCTGTACGGAAAGGGAAGGGGCACCGGCCTGTCTCCTGCGGATGGGGCTGCTGGTCGCCCCGCCCGACGACCCGACCGTGCTGGTGCCCGTCTCACCGGACGTGGCCAAGGCCGAACTGGTGCGGCCCATCGAGCAGTCCCTGGAGAAACAGCGCCTGGACGCCCAGGCCATCGCGGGAAGTTTCGTACCGGTCAGCGCCATCTACACCGCGGCGAAACGCGAACACACCGGCTGGGCCACCGCCATCGACGGCGAACGGGTCATCCATTCCACGCTGGCCCACGCGGTCCGCGAGTGCCGTGAGGAACTGATGACCGTACAGCCGGGCGGCTCCCGGCTCTCCTACGACCTGGACGGGCTCGACCACGTCCGCGGACCGGCCCGGCACCGCACCCTCTACCAACACGCGGTACGGACCCACGCCGCGACCCTGCGCCACATCGAGCGCCTCATCGGGGCGGGCTGCGAGGTCCGCACCCTCGACCACGTCTTCGACCGGCTGATCATCATCGACCGGACGGTGGCCTACGTACCGGGTCACAGCGAGGCCCGCACCTCCGCGCTGGAGATCAGACAACCCTCCATCGTCTCCTTCCTCGTCCAGGTCTTCGAGGAGGCCTGGGAGCGCGGCTCCTCGATCGACCCCGGCGCCTCGCGCACCGTGGAACCCGACATCGCCGACGAGATCCAGCGGGCCGTCATGCGCCTGCTCGTCGCCGGACACACGGACGAGGCGATGGCCCGCCGACTGGGCACCAGCCGGCGCACGGTCGCCGCCCACGTCAGCCGCATCGCCGCCGGCCTGCAGAGCCGTAGCCGCGCACAGCTGGGCTACCTCATCGCCACCACCGGGATGCTCGGCGAGGACCACTCCGGGCCCGACTGCGGACGCCTGTCGGCCTGACCGCCCCGAACGCCCGGCCGGGGCGGGCGCACCCCGCCCCGGCCGGACCTCATCGGGCGCCCCGGCGACGGTCCCGCACCGCCCGCACACCGGCGGCCGCGAGCAGCACCAGGACCAGCAGCGACGACCAACCCAGCTGCCCGCGCGTCCCGGGATCACGGGCCATCAGGACCAGTACCGCCACGATCCCGCCCGCCGCCAGCCACGACAGGTACGGGAACCCGCGCATCCGCACCACCAACAGGTGCGGCGCCTCCCGCTCCAGGCGCCGGCGCAGCACCAGATGGGCGGCGGCGACCGTCAGCCACATGTAGAGCATGGAACCGCCCATGGCCTTCGCCAGGAAGGGCAGGATCCGATCCGGCCACAGGTGGTCGAGCCCGATCGAGACGAGCGCGAAGGCCGCCGAGACCGCCACGGCCGCCCGCGGGGCACCGCGGCCCGAGGTCCGCGACAGCGCCGGGGGCGCGTCGCCGCGCGCGGCGAGCGAGTGGACCATCCGCGAGGCGCCGTAGAGGTTGGCGTTCATCGCCGACAGCAGGGCGATCAGCACGACCACCTCGATGAGCCGGCCCGCGCCGGGGATGCCCAAGCCGTCCAGCACCGCGACGTAGGGGCTGCGGCCCGGCGTCGCGGAATCCCACGGCAGCAACGTGATGATCACGGCGATCGACCCGAGGTAGAACAGGCTGATCCGCCAGATCGCGCTGTTCACCGCCTTGGTGACGGAGCGGGCCGGATCCCCGGACTCGGCGGCGGCCATGGTGATGACCTCCATCCCGCCGAACGCGAACACGACGGTCAGCAGTCCCCCGACGACGCCGTTCCAGCCCTGCGGGAGGAACCCGCCGCGACCGGTCAGATTGGCCATGCCCGGGGAGTCGACACCGGGGACGGCCCCGCAGAACGCGGCCACGCCCAGCGCGAGGAACGCGATGATGGCGGCGACCTTGATGCCCGCGAACCAGAACTCGGCCTCCCCGAAGGACGCGACCGAGAACATGTTGGACTGGGTGAACACGGCCAGGGCGACCAGGGCGATCAGCCCTTGCGGGACACCGGGCATCCACTGGTGCAGGATCGTCGCCGCGGCGATCAGCTCGATGGCGATCGCGATGGCCGTCACCGCCCAGTACAGCCAGCCCGCGGTGAAGCCCGCCCAGCGCCCCAGGGCCCGGTCGGCGTGGACGGAGAACGAGCCGCCGGCCGGCATCGCGGCGGCCATTTCGCCGAGCATGCGCATCACCAGCAGGGCCAGCGCGGCGGCGAGCGCGTACGACAGGATGATGGCCGGTCCCGCGACGCGCAGACCGGTGCCGGAGCCGACGAACAGCCCGGCGCCGATCACGCCCCCCAGGGCCAGCATGGTCAGGTGGCGCGGCCGCAACGAACGGGCGAGCTGCGCCCCGGCGGCGGGGACGGGAGTCGCGGTGGACGGGGGCGCGGGTGCGGCGGGTGGTTCGGGCGCCGTGGTGAGTGGAACGGTCATGTGTACGGATTCCCCCCTGGGAACGGGTGCGGCGGGACCGGCCCCGCGTGGGGCCGGTCCCGCCGCACCGTGCCGGTCAAGAAGAGGCGCGCTCAAGCGTCGCCGTGTGCAGTTCACCGGCGCGGCCGCCGTCGGGGGTCGTGTACGTCCAGTAGACGCTGACGGTGCCCCGGCCGAGGTCCATGACGTGGCTGACGGTCATGCCGGAGGCCTCGACCCAGTTGACGAAGTACAGGCCCGCGCCGACGGCCCGCACGGAGAGCCGTTCCTGCCCGCTGTGCCCGGCCATCGGGCCGGCCAGGGCGGTCCAGTCGAGGGTGGAGCCGTCGGTGGAGTACGTGTTGCGCAGGACGGCGCCGTTGTCGAGCGTCAGGACGTACGTGTGGCCCGCGAACGCCGGGACCTCGGCGCGGATGCCCGCAGCTCCGGCGGCGGGCGCGGGCGCGGTGGCGGCCTGCGCGGCCGGGGCCCCTGCCAGGGCGATCAGGGCGGCTGCGGCGAGGGCCGGGACGGTGTGACGGATGCGCATGACGGTTCCTCCGTGTGTGCGGTCGGCGATGGGTTCGTGGTGGTGGGTGGTGGGGCGCTCGGCCGGGGTTCGGACCCGCCGGCGCGTCATTCGGCGTACTGGTAGAAGCGGGTGTGGTCGAGGAGCGCGGAGGGCCGCACCTGCCAGGGCGACATCGGCTCGTCGAGGCTGATGACCCGGCCGTGCTGGGGGTCGCCGGCGGGTACGGGCCGGCTCGGTTCGTAGCCCGATCCGGGGTGTCGACGCTGCCAGCGGGCCCAGATCAGGTCGATGAAGGTGTGGTGGAGCCAGAAGACCGGGTCGTTGGGTGAGGTCCCGCCCGTCATCTGGCCACCGACCCACAGGTGGACGCGGTTGTGGTTGTGCCAGCCCTCCACCTCCCCGACCGTCCAGCCCTCGACCTTGTTGCGGAAGCCCGCGGTGGTGGAGGTGGAGTCCCAGGGGGAGGCGTCGTACACCGGGTCGTCGACGGCCCGGGCGAGTTCGGCGGGGGTGGGGAGCGCGACCGGGTCGGCCGGCCGGCCGAAGTCGCGCATCAGGTACTTCTCCTCGGTGACCCCCACGTCCACCGGCCAGCGGCCCGCGTCGTGGGCGAAGGGCCCGGTCATGACCCGCCGGTCGCCCGGGCGACCGTTGCCGCCGAGGAAGTCGTCGGCCCACAGTCCCGAGGCCGTCGACCGGTCGACCGTCCAGTCCCAGTAGGGCAGCGTCACCTTCGGGTCGACCTGCTGGAGGGCCCGTTCGAACTCCAACAGGTACTGGCGGTGCCACGGGAAGAACGACGGGGACATGTGTCCCACCCGCTGTCCGCCCTCGCCGTCGGACACGAAGTACTGGCCGTGCAGCCGCACGAACTCGTCGTAGACGCTCCGGCGTTTGACCTCCAGGACCGCGTTGACGAAGGCCGCGCGCTCGTCGGCGGTGAGGTCCTTCTGGTTCTTGCGCGTGTACACGTGTGCTCGTTCCTCGACTTCATGCCGTGTGCTGGTGGAGCCGCGCCGTCGACAGCTGCGCGGTGCCGATCTCCTCGACCGCCGCCCGGGCCACTTCCAGCGGGGTCGTGAAGGACTGGTAGTGGTTGACGAGGCTGAGGTAGGTACCGTCGGCCCGCCGCATGACGTGCAGGGGGCGGCCGTCGATGCTCACCTCGATGCCGGGTCCGCCGGCCGGGGCGCCGCTGCGGGAGGAGGCGAACCGTACGGGCGTCGGCCCGCCCTGGATGCGGCGGCCGCGGTAGACCTCGTCGAACGTCCCTGCCGGCGGGACCGGATCGGCGTCGGCCCCGGCGCGGGAACCGCCGGCGGGGGCCGGGTCGGCCAGGACGATGGGCGCCACGGCCGCGCCGGTGCCGAGGACGACGGCCGTGGTCATGCCGGCCCTGATCACGTCCCTGCGGGTGAGCGTGTTCACGCGGACTCCTCCTCGGTCCTCGTCGCGGTGATGTCCTCGAAGACCGCCCGAACGATGTCGTCCGCCCGTTCGAGGACCGAGGGCATGCCGGAGGTGAAGAACAGCGTCCCGGCGCCCATGTCGCCGATCGCGTGCATCCGCCGGTGGGCGCGGCCCGCGCCCATGGCGCGGCTGGTCGCCGGCTCGATGTGGAGGCCGCCGTGCGGGTGGTACTCGCCGATGCCGTCCTCGACGAGCGAGTCGACGAACGGGCGGGCCTGGGCGGGCACCCGGTGGGAGGGGGCGCTGACGGCGTTGATGACGACATCGGTGCGGTAGTCGTCGCCGTCGGCCCCGACGTGGAACCCGGTGTCGGGGAGCGGCTTGACGTTCCACAGGCCGCGCAGGACCCGCAGCCGGCCGGATCCGTGCAGTTCCAGCAGCTTGCGCGCGTTGGCTGGCGGCATGGGGCAGCACAGGCTCATCACGGCCCGGTAGTGGGTCTCGCGGATGAACTCCTGGTCCTCCGGCCGCAGCAGGGTCCACGCGTCGGGGCCGCTCTCCGGGACGACGTGTTGCATGACCCGCATGCCGGTGTCGGCCGCGTCGATGCAGTCGTACTGGCGGCGCAGCCGGTCCAGCGGTGCCTCCACGCCGAGGGAGAACAGTTCGGCGAGCACGACGGACGGGTCGGACCCGTGCTCCGCCAGTTCCTTCACCAGGAGGTCCAGTACGTCGTCCAGGCCGATCCGGCCGTCGTCGCCGCGGGCCGCGGCGGCGTGCAGGGCAGCGGGGGTGAAGTGCGTCATCTCCGGGAAGACCGGCCGCTGGCGGACGGCCGGCAGCGCGCCGTTGCGGGACGCCATGGTGACGCGGCCGCGGTGCCCGTGGGCGCCGAGGGTGACGACGGCGTCCACCGCGGCCAGGCCGGTGCCCAGGACGGTGACGTCGGCGTCGCGCGGGATGTCGGCGACCGTCGTGCCCAGTGGGTACGGGTCGGCGAAGTAGCCCGGATTGCCGGCCAGTTCGTAGTGGTCGGCGGGGCGGCCGGCGCCGACGGCGCAGATCACGTAGTCGAACGTGTGCGTGCGGCCGTCACCGGTGGTCAGGGCCACCTCGCCGACCGCCTCCCGGGCGGCGACGACGGTGTCGCGGACGAGCCGGACCGGCCAACCGCCCAGGGAGAGCGCCTCGACGGCGTTCTCGGCGGTCCGCTCCAGGTAGTCGCCGAACACCCTACGCGGCGGGAAGTAGCCGTCGGCCGCGTAGTCGCCCTCCCCGTAGGGGAGTCCGGATGCTTCGAGCCACTGCCGGAAGTCGTCGGGCGCCCCGGTGCGGGCGCTCATCTCCGCCGGGATGATGTTGGCGAGGACCGAGTCGGCGTCGGGCTGGTAGGCGCGTCCGCGCCACAGGTTCTCGGAGGGTTCGAAGACGGTGATGGATCCGAGGCCTCGGCCGGGGGTGCGGGAGAGCCGGTCGAGCAGGCACACGGCGGCGGCCCCGCCGCCGACCAGGCCGATGCGCGTCGGCGGGCGGTCACTTGTGTTCATGGTGATGTCGACCTTCATGAGGTGGTGGTGGGGCGGGCGACCCGGGGCACCGGGGTTCAGTGCGCCGGGGCGGTCGCGGGCCGCGCTTCGCCGGCGGAGTCGCGGGCGTCGTCCCGCGGTGGGGCGGCGGGCTTGCGCCGGGAGCTCGCCCAGAGCAGGGCCGCGCCGATCAGCGCCCAGACGAGGAGGACGAGCACGGGTTGACCGGAGCCCGCCCCGTCGAAGGGTCCGGCGGTGCGCAGGAGGCCGGCGGCGGCTCCCGCGGGAAGGAACTGGCCCAGGGCGCCCAGCGGCTGGGGCAGCATCTCCGGGGCCGAGGCCAGGCCGGAGAGCGGGTTGCCGATGACGAACGTCAGGACCGCGCCGACGGCGATGCCGGGCGGGCCGATCAGCGAACCGAGACCGGTGATGACGCCGACCATGGCGAGTTCCAGCAGGGCGATGATTCCGGCGTTGACGAAGTAGTTGCCGGGCAGCACCCCGCTCAGGTGGGTGAGCATGAGGGAACTGAGCAGGCCGGAGACGACGGCGAACCCGATGACGCCCATGAACCTGGCCGGGGCGGAGCGCACCTTCAGGACGAAGAGCAGACCGGCGATGACGGCGGTGATGAGCAACGGCAGGAAGCCCATGGACAAGCCCGCGCCGTGCGGGTCGTCCGGGTCGGCGGGCACCACGTCGGTGATGCGGACCGGCCCCGCGGCGAGCTCCTGCGCCCGGCCGGTCAGGTTCTGCGCGACGGTCGGCGAGGCCGCGGAGGCGAGGTGGAGTTCCAGGCCGCCGCCCGCGGTGGGCAGCAGGGCGCCGTACGCCTCGCGTTCGCGCAGGGCGGCGTCCGCGTCCTCGACGGTGGCGACGTCCTTGACCTCGTACGCGCCCGGTGCGCTCGCGAGCAGCCGCTCGGTCAGCCGGTCGGCGCCCGGGGCCGTTACCACGAGGACGGGCAGGTCGCGCGGTGCGGCGTGGGACGCCGACCACGAGAACCAGCCGCCGATGACGAACTGCACGATCGCGACGATGATGAGGATGGTGCGCGCTTCGGCGCGCGGTGAGGCGGTTGAGCTCATGATTGCTTCCTGGGATCTGGTGCGGCCGGCGGGTCTGCGCGTCGCTGCCCGGTGCTATTCGTCGAGCAGGTCGGGCTGTTCGGCCGTGATCTCGTCCCACATGATCTGGAAGCTGTAGCGGCCGAGCTGCTCGTCGCCGAAACCGTCACGGGCGAGCAGGGCCTGCTGGTGGGACATGGGTACGGGGCGGCCGGCGGCGAGGGCCAGCAACTGGACCTGGGCGCAGCTCTCGTAGGTGAAGAACCAGTGGACGGCTTCCTCCAGGGAGCCGCCGACGGTGATCAGGCCGTGGTGGCGCAGCAGCATGGCCCGCTTCGCGCCGAGGCGGTTCGCGATGTCCTCGCCGTGCTCGATCCTGATGGCCGGGCCCTCGTAGTCCCCGTACAGCACCTGGTCCTGGTAGAAGGCGGCGGATTCCTGGTCGTAGGGCTCCAGGAGCCGTTCCAGGGCGCCGAGGGCGCGGGCGTGGACGGTGTGGCCGTGCGCGATGGCGTTGGCCTCGGGGCGCTCGTGGATCTTGGAGTGGATGGTGAAGGCGCTCGGGTTGACCTTGCCGGTGCCGTCGACGACGCGGCCCTCGGCATCGACGCGGATCAGGTCGGCCACCCGGACCCGGTTGAAGGACACGCCGAACGGGTTGACCCAGAAGGTGTCGAGGTCCTCGGGGTCACGTACGGAGATGTGGCCGGATATGCCTTCCGCGTAACCCGCCTTGCCGAACAGCCGCATGGCGGCGGCGAGTCGCTGCTTGCGGTGGCGGCGTTCGTCGGCGACGGACGCGAAGACCGGGTCGGCCGGGATCGGCAGGCCGGTGTGGGTGTCGGCGATGAAGGCGGCCGTGATGGTGGTGGACACGTTCATTTCTCCTGGAGGGGTCGGTGGGCCCCGTCCCCCACCCGCACCAGGGCATGGCAAAGCCGCGGCAGGTACGGGGGGTCGACAGCGAAACCCCTGGTCAGGGGGTTGTTGGGGCGACGGTGGTGGGCGAGGGCTTCAGCTCCCTCACATCTGAATCCTGACCCACGGAAGCGCGCGTTTTCGGCCTCGACGGCCGCCGCGCGCCTTCATAACCGTGCTTTTCACCTTTGCGCAGCGGGCCCGATCACGGGCATATGCATACGTAACGCCACGGCTCGGCGAAGCGGACCGCATCATTCACGCCGCCGGGGGCACCCGTACCCGACCGCCGAACGCACCCGGTGCGCGAACGCGCACCCGGAGGGCCCCCACCCGCGGTCGGGTCGTCACCGCATCGGTGGGACCGTCGTCACCGCATCGGTCGCGCCGCGGTCGGCGCATCGGTCGGACCGTCGTCACCGCCGCGGTCAGCGCGCCGGTCACGCCGGCGTCACCGCGTCGAGCGGGCGACGCGCGCGGCGATGGCCCGCGCGCACTCCATCGCCTCGGCGTGCGTGGTGTCCACCTCCAGGTCGTAGGCGACGCCCCGGTGGACCAGGTCCGCCTGGGACGCCGCCATCCCGGCGACCCGGTCGCCGCGTGCGACCTCGCGACCCGCGGCGACCGCCGCGTCGCACCGGACCCCGACCCACAACACCCCTACCCCGTCCAAGGCATGGCGCCACCGCCGCTGCGACTCCGCCCCGCCGAGGAAGACCTCGTCGACGACGACCCGGGCGCCCGCCCGGGCCATCGCGGCGACGCCCGCGATCCACGCCGCCTCCAGCGTCCGGAACCCGGGCCCGACGTTCACCTCACCGTCCGGGGCGAACGCGATCCCGGCGTCCGACGCCCTCATGGACGCGGGCATCGCGTCGACCAGGGTGTCGGTCCCCAGCGCGAGCCACGGATCGGGCAGGACCTCCTGCAGGCACCGGACGATCCCGGACTTCCCCGAGCTGGAACCACCGTTGAGAACGATCACCTCGGTCATCACCGCCCCACAGTAGGGCGCCCCGAAAGGCCTCGGAACGGATTTCCGCGGTCGCGCCCGGGTCAGCGGCGGACCCGGGGCATGCCCAGGCCGATCCAGGAGATGATCTCGCGCTGGATCTCGTTGTTCCCGCCGCCGAAGGTGAAGATCACGGCGCTGCGGTAGCCGCGTTCGAGTTCGCCGTGCAGGACCGCCCCGGCGGAGCCGTCCTTGAGGGAGCCGGCCGCGCCGACCACCTCCATCAGCCAGGCGTACGCGTCCCTGCGCGCCTCGGAGCCGTAGACCTTGACGGCGGAGGCGTCCTGCGGGGTGAGCGTGCCGGACTGCACGGCGTTCACCATCTGCCAGTTGAGCAGCTTCATGGCGTCCAGGCGGGCGTGGGTGCGGGCCAACCGGCCCCGCACCCAGGGCAGGTCGATGACCCGGCGGCCATCGGCGAGCTTCGTCCCGGCCGCCCAGCGCTGCACGTCGTGCAGGGCGCGGATGGCCATGGTGCCGTGGGCGGCGAGGGTGACCCGCTCGTGGTTGAGCTGGTTGGTGATCAGGCGCCACCCCTTGTTCTCCTGGCCGACGCGACGGCTCGCGGGGACCCGGATGTCCTCGTAGTAGCTGGCGGTCGTGTCGTGCGAGGCGAGGGTGTTGATGAGGGTGCAGGAGTAGCCGGGGTCGGCGGTCGGCACGAGGAGCATGGTGATGCCCTTGTGCGCGGGGGCGTCCGGGTCGGTGCGGACGGCGAGCCAGACCCAGTCCGCGGTGTCCCCGTTGGTGGTCCAGATCTTCTGCCCGTTGACGACGTACGTGCCGGTCTCCTCGTCGCCCTCGCGGACGGCCTTGCACTTGAGCGCGGCCAGGTCGGTGCCGGCGTCGGGCTCGCTGTACCCGATGGCGAAGTCGATCTCCCCGGCCAGGATCCGGGGCAGGAAGTACGCCTTCTGCTCCTCGGTGCCGAACTGCATGATGGTGGGACCGACGGTGTTGAGGGCCATCAACGGCAGCGGGACGACCGCCTGGGCCGCCTCGTCGAAGAAGATGAACTGGTCCATGGGCGACATTCCGCGCCCGCCGTACTCCTCGGGCCAGCCGACGCCGAGCCAGCCGTCCGTTCCGAGCCGGCGGATGGTCTCGCGGTAGAAGCGCTTCTGTGCGGCGGGGTCCTCGTAGCGGGCGTAGACGTCCTGCGGCACGAGCTCGGCGAAGTAGGCGCGCAGTTCGGTGCGCAACTGCTGCTGCTCAGGCGTGTATTCGAGGTGCACGGCCCCTCCGGGAGTCTCGCGGTCCAGCCGGTCTCTGTGGTGGCGGCGGTCAGACTAGAACCCGTTACAAGAATTCGGAAGGCCCGGGAGACCGGCGGGCACCGCGGCCGCCCACGCCCGAGGACTCGTCCTCCCGCCCGGTGGACGTCCGGGGTGTCCGTCGCTCAGGTGTGGAGGAGGACGAGGTCGAACCAGACGAGGTCGAGGGCCGCGTCGAAATGGTGGGTGCCCGACGGCACGACCGACGGACCGGGCCGGTTCGCGGCGGTGTCGAACGCGGGGCTGGTCCGCCACCGAGCGCCGGCCGGCACGTGGGCCGACAGCGGGGCGGGCGGGGCGGGGAGGTCGGCGGGCACGAAGGGGTGGCCGGAGCGTTCGACGATGTCCGCTGCCGATCCGGGGCGCATCCGGGCGATGCCGACGAGCCGGATGCGGGAGTCCGGGCCGGGGAGGAAACGGCCGGCGGAGGAGGCGTCGATGTCGTAGCCGAGCCAGTGGGGATCGGAGAGCGGTCCGAGGGCCTGCTCGAAGCGGCTGTTCAGGGGTTCGGTGTCGGTACGGACACGCCGCCGGTCGGGCTCCCGTTCCGACTCCGGGGCCGGGTTCGGGTCGGGCCACAGGGCGGCCGCGCCGACCCCGGCGAGCAGCAGCGCGGCCCCGCCGGTCAGGGCGAGGAACCGGCGGCGGTCGGTGCGGTCGCGGGAGCGCCGGTCGTCCATGGTCCGTCCCCGCTCCCCCGCCGCCGGCCGTCACGAGCGCCGGGTCCCTCGCTCCCGTGGCCGGTCGCGTCCCGTCAGTTCAGGGCGCTGATCATAGCCTCGGCCGTGTCCGCCATGGCCGTCCGGGCGGCCGTGAGATAGGGCCTGGGGTCCGCGGGGGTCAGGTGGGTGCGGATGGCCTCGGTCATGGCCACGTTCAGGGCGGTGCCGATGTTGACCTTGCGGATGCCACCGGCCACCGCCGCGGCGAGTTCGGTGTCCGGCAGGCCGGAGGAACCGTGCAGGACCAGGGGTACGTCGACGGTCTTGGCGAGCC
The DNA here is from genome assembly GCF_055595445.1 of Streptomyces sp. NPDC040432. Lineage (NCBI taxonomy): Bacteria > Bacillati > Actinomycetota > Actinomycetes > Kitasatosporales > Streptomycetaceae > Streptomyces > Streptomyces sp. NPDC040432. Next base: position 460,946 of record NZ_JBVIVP010000001.1, read on the forward strand.
GGGCCAGCAGGGCGTGGTCCAGTGCCGCGGTGCGGCGGGTCATGGCGTGGCTGCTGCCGATGGCCACGGCGAGGGCGTCCACACCGGAGTCGGCGACGAATCTGCGCGCCTCGTCGGGGTCGGTGCGGGCGCCGGGCGCGTGCGGATCCAGCGGCGCGGCGCCGTTCTTCCCGCCGACCTCGCCCAGCTCGGCCTCGATCCACAGCCCGTTGACGTGGGCCCAGTCGGCGGCCGAGCGGGTGGCCTCCAGGTTCTCGGCGTAGGGCAGGTGCGCGGCGTCGTACATCACCGACCCGAATCCGGCGTCCACGGCCCGGCGCAGCAGGTCGGGGCTCTTGACGTGGTCGAGGTGCAGGCCGACGGGGACCCGGGCGGCCTCGGCGCAGGCGGCTGCGGCTCGGGCGATGGGCAGCAGGGCTCCGCCGCGGAACTTCACCGCGTTCTCGCTGAGTTGGAGGATGACGGGGAGTCCGGCCCGTTCGGCGCCCTCGACCACGGCCTCGGCGTGTTCCAGGGTGATGATGTTGAAGGCGGCCACGGCGCGGCCGGCGCCGGCCGCGTCCGCGACGAGGGTCCCGGTGGTGGCGAGGGTCATCGGAGGGCTCCCGCGGTGTTCGTGAGGACGACCGAGCGGGTCAGGTTGCGGGGTGCGTCGGGGTCCAGCTCGCGGTGCGCGGCGACGGCGACGGCGAGCCGGTGGACGCGGACCAGTTCGGCGAGCGGGTCGAGCGTGCCGGCCACCCAGGCGGCGCCGGTGCCGAGGACCTGTTCGGCGATGCCGTCGGGGGTCCCGCCCAGGGACCAGGTGACGGAGCCGGGTCCGGTGACGCTGACGGGGCCGTGTCGGTACTCCATGGCCGGGTAGGACTCGGCCCACGACAGGGAGGCCTCGCGCATCTTGAGGGCGGCCTCGTGGGCCAGGCCGACGCTCCAGCCGCGGCCGAGGAAGGTGAACTGGCCCCGGGTTTCGGCGCCGACGGGCAGCGGTGCGGCGAGCGCGGTGCGGGCGTCGGCGACGGCGGCCGGGGTGTGCGCGCCGACGTGGGCCCGGAGCAGGGTGAGGGCGGTGGTGGCGAACCGGGTCTGGACGACGGAGCGTTCGTCGGCGAAGTCGAGGACGACCAGTTCGTCGGCGAGGGCGATCACCGGGGTGTCGGGGTCGCCGATGACGGCGGTGGTGGCCACCCCGGCCTCCTTCAGCCCGGCGAGGAGGTCCAGCACCTCGGTGGTGGTGCCGGAGCGGGTCAGGGCCACCACCCGGTCGTAGCGCCGGTGGCGGGGGAACTCGGAGGCGGGGAAGGCGTCGGTCTCGCCCTGCCCGGCCTCCTCGCGCAGCGCGGCGGCCGCCTGGGCCATGTAGTAGGAGGTGCCGCACCCGACGATGGCGGTGCGTTCCCCGGGTTGCGGCAGTACGGTCCGCCGGGACGGGGCCAGTTCGGCGGCCCGCTCCCAGCATTCGGGCTGCGTGGCCAACTCGTTCGCGACGTGACTCATGCGGGCTCCCTGCGCGTTGGGTGCGTGTTCCTGCAAGGTAGCGGCCTCTTTCGCGCAACTTCAAGCATCTTCGGGGTGGCGCCCTGGGTTAATCTCGACAACGGGGCCGAAGCGGCGGCCAGGGGAGAACTCGGGAGGGCGCCATGACCCGCAAGGAACGCTGGCAGAGACTGCTGGACCTGCTGGTGGAGCGGGGCGGGCTGGAGGTGGAGCCGGCCGCCGAGGCGCTCGGCGTGTCCGCCGCGACGATCCGGCGCGACCTGGACCAGCTCGCCGAGCAGCAGCTCCTGGTCCGCACGCGGGGCGGGGCGGTGCCGCACGGGGTGTCGTACGAGCTCCCCCTGCGCTACCGGTCGACCCGCCGGGCCGCCGAGAAGCAGCGGATCAGCGAGGCGGTCGCCGCGCTGGTGGCGCCGGGCGAGGTCGTCGGTCTGACCGGCGGCACCACGACGACGGAGGTGGCCCGCGCGCTGGCGGCCCGACCCGACCTGGCCACCGGCTCCCCCGCGCTCACCGTGGTCACCAACGCCCTGAACATCGCGGGCGAACTCGTCATCCGACCCCAGTTCAAGATCGTGTTGACGGGTGGGGTGGCCCGACCCCAGTCGTACGAACTCACCGGCCCGTTGGCCCAGCAGACGCTCGGCCGGCTCACCGTCGACACGGCCGTCGTCGGGGTCGACGCCTTCGACCCGGCGGACGGCGCGGCCACCCGACACGAGGACGAGGCGGCGGTGAACCACCTGCTGTGCGAGCGGGCGCGCCGCGTGGTCGTCGCGGCGGACTCCTCGAAGCTCGGGGTCCGCGCGTTCGCCCGCATCTGCCCGACCGCCGCCGTGGACGTCCTGGTGACGGACACCGGCCTGGCGGCCGAGGTCGCCGCGCGGTTCGAGGAGGCGGGGGTCCAGGTGGTCCGCGTCTGACCCGGGGCCGGAGGCCGGCCGCCGCACCCCTCCCGGGCACCCGCCCCCCGGCGGCGGTGCCGGACACCCGGCACCCCCTTATTCGATCGCGCGTACGGATCACCCCGGGCAGAATCTCCGGATGCCCACCACCGCGGAGCAGCTGCTCTCCGTACTCGAACCGCTGCCCTTCCCCGCGCGCCTCGCCCTCACCGCGCAGACCGCCCACCGCCTCGCCGCCACCGGAGAACTCGGGTTTCTGCTGGCCGAGTTGGACGCGCTCGGCCCGTACGAGCGGCGCCTCGCCGCACTCGCGGCCTTCGCCGGGCGGGACACCGACTTCCTGGCCACGCGCCTGACCGACCCCGATCGGTGCGTCGCCTCGTACGCCCTGCGCGCGGCCCGCAGCCCGTCCGTCCCGGACGCGGCGATCGAAGCCGCGTACGAGGATGCCCCGACCGCCCTACGGCAGCGGCTGGCCCGGCTGCTGCTCCGCGGCGGCCGGACCGCGCTCACCGAGCGGCTGGTCGAACGGCTCCGCGGCGAGTGGGGTGACGCGGAGGCGGTACGGCTGCTACCGGCCTGCTCGGCCCCCTTCGTGGCACGGCACCTGCCTTCCCTCGCGCACGCCGTGGAGGGCTGGCCGGGCTTCGCCCGCCGCCATCCCGACGCGGTGCTGGACCACTTCGGGACCGCGTTGGCGGAGCGGTCTCCCGGGCACGATCGGGACACGTGGTGGCGGGTGCACGCCACGGCGGTCTCGGCGCTGGCGCCGCAGCGCCCCGCCGGGGTGCTCGACCTGCTGGAACGGTACGGGCCCGCCGCCCTGCCGCACCCGCTGTACGACGGGTTGGGCGCCCTGATCGATGTCGACGCCGAACGGGTGGTCCGCTGGATCGTCTCCCCCGACCGACAGGAGGCGCGCTTCGAACGGGTGCCGCCGCCGCGGGTGATGCGTCGGCTGGTCCGGGCCGCTCCCGTCTCCCTGCCCGCGCTGGGCCGCCACTGGAACCACCGCGACCTGCACTACACGGCGCTCCTGAAGGCCCTGCCCCCCGGCTCCCGGCAGGCCTTCGACTCGGAGGTCACCGCCGGCGCGCCGGTGGCGTGGCCGCACGTGGACGTGCTCGCCCTGCTGCCCCGGGAACAGCGGTGGGCCGCCGTCCGGCGGGCCGAAGCCGAGTTCGACCCGGCCGAGGACTGCTGGTGGGAAGACCTGGACGTGCTCGGGCACGGCCCGTTCACCCGGTCGCGGACCGCGCTGCTCGCCGCCGTCCGGCGTTCCGACGCCGAAGACCGGGAGACGGCCTGGCCGCTGCTGGTCGCGGGCGCCACCCGCGACGGCGGCCGCGCGGCAGTCGCCGAGATGCTTGGGGCGACGCGGCACCTGCGCAACGACCGGGATCCCGTGCGTCGCGCCGCGCTCGGGGCCTTGGCCACGACGGCGCCCCGCGTGCTCCACGCCGATGACGTGGCGGCGCTGGAGCGGATCGCCACCGACGCCCTGGAGGCTCCGGACGGCTCGGACGGGAGCCGGACGGCCCTGCGCACGCTCGCCGAGCGCGTGCTCGTCGAGCACGCCACCGGTCCCGACACGGCCCTGTCGTCCTGGGCCCTGGACACCCTGGCCCGGATCACGGGCCTGGAGGGAGCCCCCACCTTCGGCCCCCTGTACCGGGCGTTGCGCCGCGGCCAGGAGCACCAGGTGTTCGACGCCCTGCGCCCCTGGCTCGAAGCCGCCGCCGCACGGGCCGACTTCCGTCTGCTGCTCGGCCTGGCCCACGCCCTCGGACCCCGGGCCCGACGGATGCCCGACCTTCAGAACATGCTGGTCACCGCGCTGGAACGGGGTGATGACACCACCTTCCGGGCAGCGGTGGAACTTTGGTTGGACGCGCCCGCGACCCGCGGTCCCCGGGTGGCGCACATCATCGCCCTGGAACCCTCGGCGGTCGTCCTGCCGCGCGTGCTGGAGGTCGTGTGCCGGTCGCGCACGGACCTGTTGGACGCACTGCTCCACGACGCCCCGCCCCACGGCCGGTTCCTGCTGCCCGGCTCCCCGCCCCCGCTGCCGGACCTCGACCACAGCGACCGGTGGCTGCCCCGCCAACAGGCCACGGCCGTACGGATCGCCGCCGCGACGGCCGCGGACGTCTCCCTCCCCCTCACCGATCGGGCCGCCGCGATCCGGGCCGCCGCCCCGGTCCCGGAGCTGGGGTACGCGTCGGTGACGGCCCACACCGACGCCCCGGACGTGGTACTCGCCGAGGCCGCGCTCGGCTCCCTGGCCCGGACCGACCGGCCCCGGGACGCCCTGGCGGTCCTCCTGGAGCACGCCGGCACCGACCGGGCACGGGTCGCCGTGTACGCGGCGGCGCGCGCCGCCGACCACACCGCCCCCTCCGAACTGGCCTTGCTGTTGGGACCGTTGCTGACCGGTGAGCAGCCCGCGAAGGTGACGTCCAGGAAGGAGGCGATCCGACTCGCGGCCCTGCACCTGCCGCAGCGGCGGACCGCGGCCCTGCTGGCGCACGCGTTCCGGGCTCCCGACCGTCACCCGGACGTCCGCTCCACCGTCGTGCGGGCCCTGCCCGCGCTGCTGGGCGTCCCGGAAGCGTGGCGGTTGCTCGACGAGGCCGCGCGCGAGGGCGACCCCGCCCTGCTCGCCGCCCTGGTGGCGGTCGGCCCCCGGCAGCTGCCGCGGGAGCACCGCGCCCGCTGGGCCCTCCTCGTCGACTCCCTGTACGACGCCGTGCTCAGCCACACCGCGAGCGGTCTCCAGGGCCATTCGACGATCCGGAGCCTGGGCCTCTGGGCCGTGTACGCCCCCGGACTGGGCGAACGGCTCTCCCGTACGGTCTGCGACCTCGACCGGCGGACTCGCTGGGCGGGCGTGGCCTCGGCACTGCGCGACCTGGCCTCCTCGACGCTGCCGCACCCGCTGGGCGGCGCGGCCCCGGGCAGCGTGCTGCACGGCGCGATCGCCGGGTTGCTGGTCTCGCTGGACGGCCCCGAGGGTGGCCTCGACGCCGTCGGGGACCGCGACCTGCCGGCCCTGCAACGACTGCGCTCGCTGGTGTCCACGTCCGCCGTCCGCGACAGCGGGGCCGAGCTGCCGGAGTCGCTCGCCGCGCAGTTGGCGGGGCATCCGCTGCTCGCCGCGGAACGCGCGGAGCTGCTGCGGTCCCTGGTCGACCTGCACGCCGAACCCGATGAGGTCACGCGCCGCATGGAGGACCTCGCGGAGGCCCTTGAGGACGCCGGCGCGGTTGTCGCGGGGCAGCTGGCGGGGCGGCTGCGACCCCACTGGGGACAAAGCGCGCTGCCGCCGCGCGCCGGGGGTCTGCTGAAGGTGGCCGACCGGCTGGCCCGGGACGGCCGGGTCGGCGCCGGCCTGCTGGCCTGCGCCCTCGTGGCCGGGATGGGCACCGTGCTGAGCTGGCCCGAGGAGTGGCGGGTCCTGCTGCGCGCACTGCGCCGGCACCCGCGACCTGACGTACGGCACGAGGCGTACCGCACCCTGACGGAGTCCGAGTGACGGTCGTGGCCCGACCGGCTCGCCCGCGCCCGGACCCCTGATCCGCCCGGGGCGGGCCGGGCGGCCGGCGTGCGTCCGCGTCGCCGCCGGCGCCGTCCCCGCAGGCGGGTCGGGCGGGTCAGTGCGCCGGCAGCCGCTCCGCCTCGCGGACCAGGGCGGCGAGGACCGGGGCGATCAGCGGATGGTCCTCGGCGCCGCGCCGGGTCGCGGCGAAGACCCGGCGGGTGGCGGCGGCCCCGGTGACGGGCAGGACGCGGGCCTCCTTGAGGTCCATGCCGCGCAGCGCCGAACGGGGCACGAGGGCCACCCCGGCCCCCGCCCCGACCAGTGCGGTGACGGCGCGGAAGTCGTCGGAGGAGTGGACGAACCGGGGCTGGAAGCCTGCCAGTTCGCACGCCAGCAGGGTCACGTCGTAGCAGGGGTTGCCCGGGTACTGGCCCACCCAGTCGGCGTCGGAGAGGTCCGCCAGCGCCACGGTCGGCAGGTCGGCGAGGGGGTGCCCGGCGGGCAGGACCGCGTCGAAGGGTTCCGCGTACAGCGGGAGGACGGACAGTCGGGCGTCGTCGGCGCCGGGTCCGCCCCGGTACTCGACGGCCAGGGCGACGTCCGCCTCCCCGTCGAGCAGCATCGGCAGGCTCTGGTCGCCCTCCGCGTCCCGCACGCGGAGCCTGATGCCCGGATGCTCCCGCCCCAGCCGGGCGATGGCGGGGGCCAGGACCTCGGCGATGCCCGTCGCGAACGCGGCGACGGTGACCTCGCCCGCCGCGCCGCCCGCGTACGCGGCGAGTTCGGCTTCGGCCCGCTCCAGCTGGGCCAGCACCTCGTGCGCGTGCCCCAGCAGGATCTCCCCGGCGGCGGTGAGCCGCACGCCCCGTCCGCTGCGGGTGAGCAGGGCGTGTCCCGTCTCCTGTTCCAGCGCGGCGAGCTGCTGGGAGACGGCGGACGGGGTGAGGTAGAGGGCTGCGGCCGCGGCGGTCACCGTACGGTGGTCCGCCACGGCCCGCAGGATGCGCAGCCGGCGGGGGTCGATCACTCCCCCATGATGTCAGCCCTGAGCAGCGACGAGAGCCGCGCGGGCGTCCACGAAGGCGGCCACCGCGCGCTCCACGTCGGCCGTCGAGTGGGCCGCCGAGAGCTGCACGCGGATGCGGGCCGCGCCCAGCGGGACGACCGGGTACGAGAAGCCGATCACGTACACGCCGCGCTCCAGCAGCAGCTCCGCCATCCTCGCCGCCTCGGCCGCGTCGCCGATCATGACGGGGGCGATGGCGTGGTCGCCGGGCAGGATCTCGAAGCCCGCCTCCGTCATCCTCGAACGGAACAGCGCGGTGTTCGCGGCGAGGTGCTCGCGCAGGTCGCCGGCCGACTCCAGCAGGTCGAGGACCTTGAGGGAGGCCGCCGCGATGACCGGGGCGAGGGAGTTGGAGAAGAGGTACGGGCGCGAGCGCTGGCGCAGCAGCTCGACGATCTCGGCGCGGGCGGCGACGTAACCGCCGGAGGCACCGCCGAGGGCCTTGCCGAGGGTTCCGGTGATGATGTCGACGCGGTCCATGACCCCGTGGAGTTCGGGGGTCCCGCGGCCGCCGGGGCCGACGAAGCCGACGGCGTGCGAGTCGTCGACCATGACCATGGCGTCGTACCGCTCGGCGAGGTCGCAGATCTCGGCGAGCGGGGCGACGTAGCCGTCCATGGAGAAGACGCCGTCGGTGACGACGAGCTTGCGGCGGGCGCCGCCCTCGGTGGCTTCCTTCAGGCGGGCTTCGAGCTCCCCGAGGTCGCGGTTGGCGTAGCGGAAGCGGCGGGCCTTGGACAGGCGGATCCCGTCGATGATCGAGGCGTGGTTGAGGGCGTCGGAGATGACCGCGTCCTCGGCTCCGAGGAGGGTCTCGAAAACGCCGCCGTTGGCGTCGAAGCAGGAGGAGTAGAGGATCGTGTCCTCCTGGCCGAGGAAGGCGGACAGCCGCGCCTCCAGCTCCTTGTGCACCTCCTGGGTGCCGCAGATGAACCGGACGGAGGCCATGCCGTAGCCCCAGCGGTCCAGCGCGTCCTTCGCGGCGGCGACGACCTCGGGGTGGTCCGCGAGGCCCAGGTAGTTGTTGGCGCAGAAGTTGAGGACCTCGCCCGGGGCGCCGCCCGCGGTCACGGCGACGGCGGCGTTCTGCGGGGTGCCGATGACGCGCTCGGGCTTGTGCAGGCCGGCGGCGCGGATCTCGTCGAGGGTGGTGCGGAGGTCGTCGCGGACGGACTCGAACATGTGCGGTGCTCCTAGTACGGCGAAGGGGGGCCGGGCCCCGCGGAGGGGGGAGGGTGTGCGGGGCCCGGCCGGAGGGAGATGGTTCGAGGGGGCCGGTCGGGCGCGTTACGCCGTCCAGTCCAGGATGATCTTGCCGCTGCGTGCGGTGGCGGCCTCGTCGAAGGCGGCCTCGAAGTCGCGGTGCGAGTAGCGGCCGGTGATGACCGGGGACAGGTCGAGCCCGCCCTCCAACAGCACGGTCATCGCGTACCAGGTCTCGAACATCTCGCGACCGTAGATCCCCTTGATGGTGATCATCGAGGTGACGACCTTCGCCCAGTCCACGGCGAACTCCTGCGCCGGCAGGCCGAGCATGGCGATGCGACCGCCGTGGGTCATGTTGTCGATCATGTCGCGCATGGCCTCGGAGCGGCCCGACATCTCCAGGCCGATGTCGAAGCCCTCGCGCAGGCCGAGTTGCGCCTGCGCGTCGGCGATGGAGGACTCGGCGACGTTCACCGCGAGGGTGGCACCCGCCTTGCGGGCGATCTCCAGCCGTTCCGGGCTGACGTCGGTGATGACCACGTTGCGCGCGCCGGCGTGCCGGGCGACGGCCGCCGCCATGATGCCGATCGGACCCGCGCCGGTGATCAGGACGTCCTCGCCGACCAGCGGGAAGGACAGCGCGGTGTGCACGGCGTTGCCGAACGGGTCGAAGATGGCCGCCACGTCCAGGTCCACGGCCGTCCGGTGGACCCACACGTTCTGCGCGGGCAGGACGACGTACTCCGCGAAGGCGCCGTCACGCCCGACGCCGAGGCCGATCGTGCTGCGGCACAGGTGGCGGCGGCCGGCCAGACAGTTGCGGCACCTCCCGCACACCAGGTGGCCCTCGCCGCTGACCAGGGCGCCGACCTCGATGTCGCGGACGTCCGCGCCGAGCGCCGCGACCTCGCCGACGAACTCGTGGCCGAGGACCAGCGGGGTGCGGACCGCGCCCTGCGCCCAGCCGTCCCACGCCCGGATGTGCAGGTCCGTGCCGCAGATGCCGGTCCGCAGCACCCTGATCAGCACGTCGCCGGGGCCGTACTCGGGCTCGGGGACGTCCATGAGCCACAGCCCGGGCTCGGCCTTGTGCTTGACGAGTGCCTTCATGGGGTGGCTCCAGGCATGCGGAGGGGGCGCCGGGGCCGGTGGGGTCCGGGTGGCGTCGTTGACGTGCACCAATGTGCCGATTCGGACCGTGATCAGTCCATCGAGACTTTCTTAAGCGGGTCGACAGCACAGCTTCACGCCTATGCTCCTCAGGTGACGGGGCAGGGGCCCGGGACCGGGGTCCGGGGCAGGGGAAAAGGGGAGGTGAGGGGCGTGCCGAGTCTGCGCAGCAGGGCGCTTTCGGCCGCGCTGATCGCGACGGGCCGGCGAAGACGGTTCGCCAGTGCGGAAGCGGTCCGGGCCCGGGTGGCGGAGTCCGCCCGCCGGCCGTCGTCGCACCTGCCGCCGCGGTCGCTGGGCCGGGTCGCCGAGGTCTCGCGGACCTTCGTCGGAGCCTGGCCCGTGTACGACGTCTCCCCGCGCGGGGAGGAGCCCGTGACGCGGGTGCTGTACGTGCACGGCGGCGCGTACATCAACGAGCTGGTCCGGCCCCACTGGTCGATGATCCGCACCCTGGTCACCCGGGCTCGGGCCCGGGTCGTCGTACCGGCGTACGTCCTCGCCCCGCGCGGCACCGCCGACCGGACGGTCCCGGTGGCAGCCGACCTGCTGAGCGGTCTGATCGAGGACGGTGGGGCGGGCGGAACCGTGCTGATCGGGGATTCCGCGGGCGCGGGGCTGGCGCTGGCCGCCACGCAGCGGTTGCGGGAGCGCACCGGGGCGCAGCCGTCCCGGATCGTGCTGATCTCCCCGTGGCTGGACCTGACCATGAGCCATCCGGGCCAGGCCGCGATCGAGGCGGGCGACCCGATGCTGGCCCGGCCGGGTCTGGTGGAGGCCGGCAGGTTGTACGCGGGCGTCCTCGCCGCCGACGATCCCCGGGTGAGCCCGCTGCACGGCTCCTTCGCCGGGCTGGCGCCGATGACGGTGTTCACCGGCACCCGGGACGTGCTGACGACCGACAGCCGGGAGTTGCTGCGGCGCGCCCGCGGGGCCGGGGTCGAGGTGGAGTGGCACGAGGAGGCGGGCCTGCCGCACGGCTACCCCCTCATGCCGGTACCGGAGGGCCGGGCGGCCCGGGATCGGATCGTGGAACTGGTGCGGCTGTCGGCCGCGGAGGGCTCTCCTTGAGCGGACGGCTCTCCTTGGACGGCACTCGCCGGACGGACGCCACTCGCCGGACGGACGCCACTCGCCGGACCGGCGCCGGACCGTCCGGTGATGGCGCGGCGACGCCGGCGCCGGGCGGGCCGGTGTGTCAGGCCGTGCAGGTCATCAAGGAGCTGACCGGCCAGGCGCGGTAGGCCGTCCAGTAGGCCTCGTCGCGGGTGGAGTCGGCGGGCGGTGTACGGCTGGGCTGCCAGCCGACGGTGGTGAAACCGGCGTCGACGGCGGCTTCGGCGAAGTCGGCGTGCGCCCATTCCCGGTACTCGAAGTGCAGCGGCGGTTCGGTGAGGAACTGCGCCTTGAGCAGCGCCGGCGCCTCCCCGTCGGGTACCCGGTCGAGGATGCGCACCCCGTACGGGGACCAGTCCACGCGCGGGAAGGCGCCGGGGTTGCGGACCAGGGAGAGCAGTCGGCCGCCGGGCCGCAGGTTGGAGCGGATCCCCCGGAACATGGCGTGCAGGGCGGTCCGGTCGGGGGCGTGGCTGAACAGGTAGACGGCGGTGGCCAGGTCGAAGGGACCGAGCTGCGGCATCGAGGCGGCGTCGGCGACGACGTACTCCACCGTGCTCGGGGCGACCGCGCCGTGCCGTTCCCGGGCCAGCCGCACGCGGTCGGGGCAGTTGTCGACGCCGACGGTCCGCCGTGCCCCGCCGCTCGCCAGCAGCCCGGCGGAGCCGCCGTGGCCGCAGGCGACGTCGAGGGTGTCGAGGTCCCGGACCCCGCCGAGGACGTCGAGGGCCGTGCGGAGCGTGAAGGCGTCGGCCGCCGAGAAGGCCGCGCCGGGCGCGGGGTGCGCGAGGGTGTCGTACGGCTGGTGCATGCCGGCATCCCTCCCCGCGACCGGTCCGGGTGACGGCCGGGAGGTCGGGTGCGTCCCTCGGACGGGGGAGGCGTTCGGGTCAGTCGGTACGGCGTACGGGCGGGCGGGGCCGCGCGCCGCCGGGATGCAGGTCCCGCCGACGAGGGCGCATGCTGGCTGTGTGACGGCGAGACCGGACAGCGGCGGCCCAGCCTCCGACGCCACGGCCGGGGTGCTCGCGAGTGCCGTCGTCGGCGCCGTGAAGGACCTGGGCGGGTTCGCGGGTGGGGTGTACCTGCGCTCGGACAGCGAGGGCCTGCTGCGGATGGCCGTGCTCGCCGGGCTGCCGGGGCAACTGTTCCGGCCCTGGTGGCGGATGCACGTGAACCGGCCGTACCCGGTCGCCGAGTCCTACCGCGCCGGCCAGTCGGTGCACCTGCACGACGGCGAGGCGTCCATGCGGCGTTTCCCCCAGTTGATGGCCGGCCTGCCGTTCACGTTCGCCTCCCTCTACGAGCCCGTCACGGCGGGGCACGAGCGGTTCGGGGTGCTGTTGGTGATGCGCCCGGCGACGCCGGGGGTGCCGGTCGGGACCGAGGACCGGGACCGGCTGCGCCGGGTCGCCGACCGGCTGGCCTGGGACCTGGCAGCGCTGGCGGCGCGCGGCGAGCGGGTGTCCTGGAACGCCGACCCGATCTGTCTGCCGTCGCCGACGGCTCCGGGCGACGCCCGGGAGGCGCTGGACCACCTCGCCCAGGCGGTGCTGTCCGTGGACCGGCAGGGGCGGATCGGCTTCGCCAACACCTCCGCCCAGGAACTGCTCGGTCTGGGCGAGCCCCTGCTGCGGGGCCGGATCCTGTGGGAGGCGCTGCCGTGGCTGGGGCATCCCGCGTACGAGGACCACCTCAGGGCCGTGTTCCTGTCGGGCGATCCGGTCCACTTCGCCGCCCGGGACGCGGCCGATCCCGAGCGGGAGTGGCTGTCGGTGGGGCTGCTCCCGGGGCCCGGTGGGGTGACGGTGACCCTCGGAGCCGCCGAGAAGCCGGCCTACGCGCCGGGGTCGGTGGCCAGTCCCGGCTCCGGGCTGGGTTCGCCGGCCGACCGCGCCGCGGCCCTGTACCGGCCGGTGGCCCTCGCCATCGCCCTGACCGAGGCGGTCACCGCGCGCCAGGTGTCGGCCGTGGTCACCGACGAGCTGCTGCCCGCGTTCGGTGGCCGCCAGCTGGCCATCTACCTCCTCGACGAGCGGCACCTCTACCTCGCCTGGGAGACCGGTTTCCCCCAGGGCTTCCTCAACCGTTTCGACGGGGTCTCCCTCGACGTACGGCTGCCCGGGGTCGAGACCCTGACCTCCGGCCGCCCGATCTTCTTCGAGTCGATGCAGCACCTGGCCGAGGCCTATCCGGGGATCCCGCTGGACGCGCACGTCGGGGCGCGCGCCTTCCTCCCGCTGATCGCCTCCGGCCGGCCGGTGGGCTCCTGCATCCTCGGCTTCGACGCGCCGCGCGGCTTCAGCCCGGAGGAGCGCACGGTCCTCACCGCGCTGGCCGGTCTGATCGCCCAGGCCCTGGAACGGGCGCGGCGCTACGACAACGAGGCGGCGCTGGCCCGCGGGCTCCAGGCGGCACTGCTGCCGCACCGGCTGCCGGTGCTGGCGAACGTGGACACCGTCGGCCGGTACCTGCCCGGGACCGACGGCATGGACGTGGGCGGCGACTGGTACGACGTCATCATCACCGGCGCCGGCCTGTTGGCCCTGGTCATCGGGGACGTCCAGGGCCACGGGGTGTCCGCCGCCGCGACCATGGGCCAGCTGCGCAGCGCGGTACGGGCCTTCGCGCTCAGCGGGAACGCACCGGAGCAGGTCATGCGGGGCACGAACCAGTTGCTGATCGATCTGGACCCCGGACAGTTCGCCAGCTGCTGTTACGTCCTGCTCGACCCGGAGACCGGCCGTGCCCTGGCCGTCCGCGCCGGCCACCCGCAGCCGTTGGTGCGTCACACGGACGGCCGTACGGAGGTGCTGGACCTGCCCGGCGGGGTGGTCCTCGGCATCGACCCGGGCGGGGAGTACCCGGTGACCGAGCTGGTGCTGGAGCCGGGGGCGGTGCTCGCGCTGTACACGGACGGGCTGGTGGAGGCACCGGGCACGGACATCGACACGGGCGTGGAGCGGTTGCGGGCCGCGCTGGCGGCCGCCCGGCCGTCCCCGCTGACGGAGACGGCCGACCGGCTGGTCGGCGAGGTCGGCGGCACCGCCGACCGGCCGGACGACATCGCCCTCCTCCTCGCGTCCCGCACGGTGGCCCGGTAGGGCTCGGCGGCTACCGCGCGCGCTGCCCGGATGCCGCAGGCCGGGTCGCCTCCGCCGGGGCGGCCAGGGTGTCGGGCAGGCGCGGGAGGGCCCGGGGGGCGTCGGCGCGGGCCGTGGGCGCCGTACCGCCGCACAGGGCCTGTTCGGACAGGGCGACCTCGGCCGCGTCCACGGGGTGCGGTACGGGGTTGCCGTCGGGGTCGGTGCGCTGGTAGCCCGTCAGGTTGAGGCCCGCCGCGTACTGTCGTTCGCCGTCGGCGGTGGACATCGCTCGGGTGGTGGCGCCGAAGACGCCGCCGTCGTGTCCCCAGACGGGGCCGCAGGGGGTGTCCACGGTGTAGATGCCGAGTCCGTAGCGCAGCAGGACGGTGCCGTCCTCGTCGCGGTAGGGGACGGTCGTGCGCATCTCCTTCAGTTGCGCGGCCGGCAGCAGGCCGCCCCGGAACAGGGTCCGGTAGAAGGTGTTGAGGTCCTGGGTGGTCGAGATGAGCGCGCCGGCCGTGCCCGCCATCGTCATGTTGTACTCGCTGAAGTCGCGCGGCGGGGTAAGGGCCCCGCCGAAGCCCTCGTACATCCGGGAGTGCGGGCCCCTGATGCGCGGGTCGGTCCCGGGGAACCAGGTGTCCCGCAGGCCGGCGCGCCGGATGACGTCGCGCGTGATGACGCGTTCCGGGTCCTGCCCGGTGACCTTGCGGAGCACCTCGCCCAGCAGGATGTAGTTGGTGTTCGAGTACGACCAGGACGTTCCCGGTTCGAACAGTTGCGGGAGGCCGACCCCGTACCCGGCGAGGGTGGCCGGGGAGATGGTGCGGTGGCGGAACTCCTCCAGGCTGCTCGGCGATCCCTGCTTCACCGAGGGAAAGGCCTCCGCGATGTAGTCCGCGATGCCGCTGGTGTGGTTGAGCAGCATGCGCACGGTGATCTTCCGGCCGCGCTCGCCGGGCACGAGTTCGGGTACGTGGTCGCCGACGGGCGAGTCGAGCCGCAGGCGCCCGGCGGCGCTCTGCTGGAGCACGGCGACGGCGGTGAAGGACTTGGTGACGCTGCCGACCCGGTGGCGCATGTCGGGGGTCGTGCGGCGGCCCGTGTCGACGTCCGCGAGGCCGGTGGCGCCGGTCCAGCGGGCCCGGCCGTCACGCACCGACGCGTACGCGCCGTACATGCCGGCCGTGTGCACCGCGTCGAGCCGCCGGGCCAACGCCCGGCGGTCGAGGTCGGTGTGCCGGGCCCCGGCCGCGGGGTCGTCGGTCCCCGTGGCCGGGGCCGCGGCCGCCGTCGCGGCCGTGCCGGCCAGGAGGGCCAGCGCGATGCCGGTGGCGACGGTGGTGGCGCGTAATCGGCCGCGCCGGCCGTGGTGTGAAGGCACAGGATCTCCCCGGGTGCGGGCGGCCCTTCACGGGGCCGCCGTTCGACCTTGTGCCTCGATTCTTCCGAGCCCGCGGGGGCCGCCCATCGTCCGGGGGAACGATCCCGGGGGCCGCCGCATGGGCCTCCGGTACCGGGTGCGCCTCCCCCGTTCGGGGGTCTTGACGCGGGCGGAGCGGGGTCCGGGGTGGGCCGGGTCCGGGTGGACGGGGTTCGCCCGCCCGGTCCCCCGATCCGCCGCGCCGACGACCTGTCCCGCGTCGGCGCGGCCCGTCACTGCGCCACGTCCCTCCCGGCCAGGGTCAGGGCACTGTTGACGAGGCCGACGTGGCTGAACGCCTGCGGGAAGTTGCCGAGTTGGCGTCCGGCGACGGGGTCGTACTCCTCGGCGAGCAGGCCGACGTCGTTGCACACGCCCAGGAGCCGTTCGAACAGTTCGCGGGCCTCCTTGCCACGGCCCGTCATGTGCAGGGCGTCCACCAGCCAGAACGAGCAGGCCAGGAAGGCCCCTTCGTCACCGGGCAGCCCGTCGACGGACGGGCCCTCGGTGCTGTAGCGGCGGACCAGTCCGTTGCCGCCCAGTTCCGCCCGGACCGCGTCGACGGTGCCGATCACCCGTGGGTCGTCGGGCGGCAGGAAGCCGACCCGGGGGATGAGCAGGGTCGCCGCGTCGAGCTCGCGCGAGCCGTAGTACTGCGTGAAGGTGCCCCGTTCGGCGTCGTAGCCGTGTTCGCAGACGTCCGCGTGGACCTCGTCCCTTATGGTCCGCCAACGCTCCACGTCTCCGGGGATGGAGGGGTCGCGTTCCATGGTGCGGACGGCCCGGTCCGCGGCGACCCAGGCCATGACCTTGGAGTGCACGAAGTGCCGGCGGGGGCCGCGCACCTCCCAGAGCCCCTCGTCCGGGCGGCGCCAGTTCTTCTCCAGGAAGTCGAGGAGGGCGAGCTGGATCCTCCAGGCGTGCCGCTCCGCCGGAAGTCCGGAGGAACGGGCGAGGTGGAGGGAGTCGATGACCTCGCCGTACACGTCGAGTTGCAGCTGGTCCACGGCGGCGTTGCCGACGCGCACGGGCGCGGAGGAGGCGTAGCCACGCAGCCACGGCAGGTCGGTCTCGGGGATCCGTCGTTCGCCGGCGATCCCGTACATGATCTGGAGGTCGGCCGGGTCGCCCGCCGCGGCCCGCAGCAGCCAGGCCCGCCAGGCGCGGGCCTCGTCGAGGAAGCCGGTGGCGAGGAGCGCGCCGAGGGTGAGGGTGGAGTCGCGCAGCCAGCAGTAGCGGTAGTCCCAGTTGCGGACCCCGCCGAGCTCCTCCGGCAGGGAGGTCGTGGCGGCGGCGACGATGCCGCCCGTCGGCGCGTACGTCAGGCCCTTGAGGGTGATCAGGGAACGGGTCACGGCCTCCTTGTAGGGGCCCTCGTAGTGGCATTGCGCGGCCCACGCCCGCCAGTCGGCGAGGCTCTGCTCCAGTGCCGTGTACGGGTCCACCTGCTCGGGGCGCGGCTCGTGCGAGGGGTGCCAGGTCAGCACGAAGGCGACCTTCTCCCCCGCGTCGACGGTGAACTCCGAGCAGGTGCTGTTCTCCTCGCCCCACGTGCGGACGGGGGGCTCGCTGCGGAACCAGGCCGAGTCGGGTCCGGCGACGGCGACCCGGTCACCCTCGCTGCGCCGGACCCAGGGAACGACGTGGCCGTAGTCGAACCGCAGGCGCAGCGTGCTGTGGAGGGTGACCCGGCCGGACAGGCCCTCGACGATGCGCATCACGTCGGGTGCGGTGTCGCGCTGCGGCATGAAGTCGATGACCTTGACCGTGCCGTCCGGGGTCTCCCAGTAGGACTCCAGGACGAGGGAGTCGTCGACGTAGGCGCGGCGCGTGCACGGCTGTCCGTCGGCGACGCCGTCAGGGGCGATGCGCCAGTGGCCGTTCTCCTGGTCACCGAGAAGGGCGGCGAAGCACGCGGCCGAGTCGAAGCGGGGCAGGCACAGCCAGTCGATGGACCCGTCGCGGCCGACCAGGGCGCTGGTCATGAGGTCGCCGATGAGTGCGTAGTCTTCGATCGCCTGTGTGGGGTGCGTCATTCATCCGCTGTTCCCCCAATTTCCCGGGGCCAATCAGCCCGGACGATCAGTTGCGGACGAGAAGCGTCACGGCCGCGAGGACGATGCCCAGGGCGAGGGCGAGCGCCCCCTGCTTCAGCCCGTGGGAGCGCAGGGCGGCCACGGGCAGGAAGCGGTCGACGGCGAGGCGGCCGGGACCGGTGAGGGTGAGGGCGGCGGCGGCCACGGCCAGCAGGAGTTCGTACTCCATGCCCTCGGGCGCGAAGAAGGAGCCGGTGCCGTGGACGGCGACGGCGTTGATCATCGTGCCGGTGACGGCTGCCCCGGCCAGCGGGGTGAGCAGTCCGGCGGCGAGGCCGAGGCCGCCCAGGGTCTCGGTGAGGCCCGCGATGACCGCCATGGCGTCGCCGGCCGGGTAGCCGACGGAGGTGAAGAACCCGCCGGTGCCGCTGAGGCCGCCGCCACCGAACCAGCCGAACAGCTTCTGGGTACCGTGGGCGGCGATGGTCAGGCCGAGGACGAGGCGCAGGAGCAGCAGGCCGGCGTCCTGGGGTGCGGTGACGGCCGCGGGCAGGTCGGCGGTCGGGTGCGCGGCCGGTGCGGTGGCCGGGGCCTTCGTCGAGGTGGCGGAGGCGCTGGTCATGGGGGTTCCTTCCGGTCGGGCCGGTCCGACGCGGGTAGTTCAAATTCGAACCGGCTGCCCAGACCCTAGCCACTGATTCAAATTGGAACAACCCGTGTAGGCTGGAACCATGGACGGGACGAGATGGCTGGACGAGCGCGAGATGCGGGCCTGGAACGGCTTCCTGGCCGCTTCGGCCCTGGTGAACCGGCGTCTCGACCAGCAGCTCAAGGACGACTCCGGGTTGTCTCACCCGCAGTACGAGATCCTCGTCCGACTCGCCGCCGCGCCCGACCGCGAACTGCGCATGACCGAGTTGGCGAACGGGCTGATCAACTCCAAGAGCGGGCTGACCTACCAGGTGACCCAGATGGAGAAGGCCGGACTGGTCCGGCGCCGCAGCTGCCCCTCCGACGTCCGCGGGGTCTTCGCCGTCCTCACCGAGGCGGGCCTGGCCCGACTGGAGGAAGCGGCCCCCGGGCACGTGACCACGGTCCGGGAGATCCTCGTCGACGTCCTGACCCCCGAGCAGCTCGACGCTCTTTCGGCCGGTCTGGGGGAAGTGGGCCGCCGGTTGCGGGAGCAGGGCGCCTGAGCGGGTAAGGGGATCCCATGGACGGAAAAGTCTGGCTGGTCATCGCGGCGGTCCTCGCCGTCGCCCTGGCGATCGTGGCCGCGGTACTGCTGGTCCGGGTGTTCGCGGCCCGGAAGCTGCTGCTCGACGCCGGGATCCCGCTCCGCGACAAGGCACTGTTCTGGGTCGCCGTCGTCTACACCGTCTCGCCGGTGGACCTGGTCCCCGACCCGGTGTACCTCGACGACGTGGGCGTCCTGTTGCTCGCCCTGCGCTCCCTGCACGCGGCGGCCGAGGCCGCCAGGAAGCCCGTCGACCGGACCGTCTGACGGCCGGGGGCCGTACGGAGGACGCTGCGCGGCCCATTCCCCGGGGCCACGCAGCGTCCGTTCGGGTGCGCCGCGGTGGGCGCTCCCGCGCCGGGGGCGCTACTTCGGCATCAGGACGGTGTCGACGATGTAGACGGTGGCGTTGGCCGTCGGCACGTTGCCGCAGACGACCGCCGAGGTGTCGTTGACCTTGTAGGCCTCACCGGATCCGGCCGTGGTGATCTTGCCCGTCTCCAGGGTGTCGAAGGAGCCGTTCTCCAGCTGCTTCGGGGTGAGCTTCTGGCCGACGACGTGGTAGGTGAGGATCTTGGTCAGGGTGGCCTTGTCGGCGAGGACCTTGTCGAGGTCGGCCTTCGGGATCTTGGCGAACGCGTCGTTGGTGGGCGCGAAGACGGTGATGTCCTTCGCGTTGTTCAGGGTGTCGACGAGTCCGGCCTGCTTGACGGCCGCGACCAGCGTGGACAGGGCCGGGTTGTTCGAGGCGGCGGTGGCCACCGGGTCCTTCGCCATGCCGTCGAAGCTGCCCGCGCCGTCCTTCGGGACGCCGGCACACGCCGGGCCGAAGGGCTTGTCCGCCGCCGCGGAGGCGTCGGGCATGGTCGTCTGGGAAGCGGTGGTGTCCGCGGCCGGACCGGCGGCGGAGTCCTTGCCGGACTCCGAGCAGGCGGCGAGGGCGAACGGAAGGACGACCGCGGCGGTGACGGCAACGGCGGTACGACGGAACTGACGGGTGTTCATCACGATTCTCCTAGGAGCTTTCACGAACGGATCAGGAAGGTGTGGAAGGAAAAGGAACAGGGAGGGAAGGCAGGATCGGGGGGCGGGGACCGCCTGGGACGCCCGCGCTCAGGCGACACTGACTAGCGCGGACGGTGAGGGTGTGGCCGCCGGGCGTGGCCTTCCAGGCGTGGGACCACTGGCGCCAGGTATCGGTACCGGCCTGCGCCGCGAGGTCGGCGTACTCCCAGGGGCCGTCGTCGACGCGGACCTCGACGTGCCGGACTCGACGGGCGAGCCCAGGGTCATGCCGTCGACCGAACGGGCCACGAGCTGGTCGGCGGGACCCCTGCCGGAGGGCGGCCGGACCCCGCATTCGCGCAACAGGTCGGCGAGGGGGACGCCGAGCCGGCGGGCGTTGCCCGCGTACGGACCGCCGACCTCGTTGGACACGCAGGTCAGGGTGACGTCCCGTTCGATCAGGTCACGGGCCAGGAGGTCGGCGTAGGTGTAGGTGCGCGGGCGCGTCACGCCCTTCCCGTGCACGCGCAGGCGCCAGGTGTCGGCGTCGACCTTCGGGACCACCAGCGCGGTGTCGACCCGGTAGAAGTCCGCGTTGGGGGTGGTGAAGGGGGTGATGCCCGGAACCCGCAGGGATACCGCGCGGGGCAGCGGGGCGGCCGGTGAGGCGGGGGCGGGCAGCCGGACCGCGGCCCGGGACGCCTCGGCGCCCCGGCCCCTGGAGGCGTTCAGCCCGCGCCCGAGGGCGCCCGCCGCCGTCGAGGCCGGCGCAGCGGCCCCGGCGGCGACGAGGAAGCCGCGACGGCTCCAGCCGTCCGCCGCGGCGCCCGTCTCCCGTACGGCCGGCAACCGCCCGACCAGGTGGTACAGCAACCCGGCGCCGACCAACGCCCCCACCAGGGAGGGCAGGGCGTCGGCCGGACCGGCGGAATCGGGGCGGTTCAGGGCCGCCGCGCCGCCGACCAGGCCGAACAGCAGCACCCCGGCCGCGCCGGTGCGCCGGTGACGCAGGGCCAGCAGGCCGAGCGCCACCGCGAGCAGGCCGAGGGTGAGGAGGATCCCGAACTGGAGGACCAGTTTGTCCGCGGTCCCGAACTGGCGGATCGCCCAGTCCTTGACCGCTGCCGGGGTCCTGTCGATGGCCGCGCCGCCCACCGTCGTAACCGGACCGGCCTCGGGGCGCACGGCGGCCGAGACCAGCTCGGCGACCGCCAGGGCCGCGTAGCCGGCCAACAGGCCGCTCAGCGCCGCCGGAGCGGTGCGGGCGAAGGTGTTGCGGTTGATGCTCACACCCGGTCTTCGGCGCCATCCGGTCGGCGGATTGGCCGTTCAGCCGACCGAGTGAGATCGGACCCGCCGTTGACGCGCGAAACGCGGGCCCGGCGGTGCCCTCCACCAGGACCGGAAGCCCCTCGTGGAACCGCCGCCGCGAAGCCTCGATGTCCTCGACGCCCGAACCGCGCGGCGACCGGTCCCCCGGCGGGGTCGGGCCCGCCACCGGGACGGCGGGAGGCCGCGGACGGACGGGGGACTCCCACCGGGGTCCCGGTAGGAGGACCCCGGTGGGAGGTACGGGTGCGCCCCGCGGGCCGGTCGGCCTCAGGGCGCGGCGGGCGCCTCCGGGGCCGAGCCGTGTGCTTCGCCCCCGGCGTCGTGACCCTTCCCGCCGTGGCCTCCGGCGTCCTGGTCCTCGGCACCCGGGGTCTTCGTGTCGGGCTCCTCGGCACCGGGGGTCTTGGCGTCGTGCTCCCCCGGGTGGCTCTCCGCCGGGCCGGACGCCGCGTGCGAGGTGCCGTTCGCGACGGTTCCCCCGAGGCGTTCGCGCAGGGGCGCCAGGGCTTCGGCGTTGGCGGCGGTGACGACCCAGCGGTTCCCCACCAGGTAGGTACCGCCGTACATCGCGGATTCCGCGAGCCATGCGCGCTGGCCCTGGTCGGCGGCGAAGGTGGTCATGCGGTAGGAGTCCGGGCCCGCCCCGCAGGCCGCCTCCTTGAGCTCCTCCGCGTCGACGGTCACCTCGGCCGTGCAGCCGAGGACGGCGGCGATCTCCTGGAGGGTGGCGGTACGGGCGGTGGACACCGGACCGAGCTCTCCGGGGACGTCCTGGCGGGTGGCCGCGGCGCCCCGGTCCGCCTTCTCCTGCTGGCCGGCGCACCCGCCGCACATCAGGGAGGCGAGCAGGACGACGGCACACGGCAGGAGGTGGCGGGCGGTGATGCGGGCTGAGTCGGACACGGCTGCCTCACTGGGGTCCGGCGCGGGCTGGGTGGACACCTCCGAAACGGGCTACTTGACGGCCACCTTCTTACCGGCGTCGTTGACCGCGAACCAGAGGTTCTGCTTTCCGTGTCCGTTCGTCTGCCCGGGAGCGGTGTCACCGGTGAACGTGTAGACGGGCCAGCAGTCGATCGTCAATTGCATGCTGCCATCGGGGCGCTTCACCGATCCGATCCATTCCTGGGGAATTCCCGACACCTTCGTCTTGTCCACGACCGGTGCGGGCTTCCACGTGTCAAGACATGCTCCGAGGCAGCCGATCTTCATCGGCCAGGCGCTGTCCTTGTCGAACCGGTAGAGGGTGTTTCCCTTTCCGTCGACGAGAATCCTGCCGAGCTTTTCGTTCGTCGCCACGGCGAGTTCGGCGGCGGCTCCGGGCTTCGCGTCACCCGCTCCGCCCTCGCCGCCCGTCCCGGGCTTGGCCGCGTCGCCGGTGGTGCCGCCCTCCGCGCCCTCCTTCGCGCCGCCCGCTGCGTCACCCGCCTCGTCGCCCGCGCCGCCGCCCTTCGCGCCGCCCTTCGCGTCGATGGCCTTCTTGCCGTTCGGCGCCAGCGCGTGCCAGGTGCCGCCGACGCCCTCGCCCTTGGCCTCGCCCGGCTTGGTGTCCTTGGCGTAGCGGTAGACGGGCCAGCCGGCGAGGGTCAGCTGGCGACTGCCGTCGGTACGGGTCACCTCGCCGAGGAGGCTCGCCTCGATGCCCTCGGAGGCGGTGGCGTCGCCCGCCGGAACCGGCGGCCACACCGTCGCGCAGTCGCCGTCGCAGGAGGATTTGGGGGGCTCGGGCGTGTCCTTGTCGAACCGGTAGAGGGTGGCGCCGGCGCTGTCGGTGACCACGCTGCCCACCGAGGCGATGTCCCGGACCGCGAGCTTGCCCGCGGCGCCCGCCTTCTCGGCGGCGGAGCCCCCGGACTCCGATCCGTACCCGGAACCCGACCCGGCCGCGGCGTCCGATCCGTATCCGCCGGCGCCGTACGCCGAGTCACCTCCCTTTCCTATCGCCTTTCCGTCGCCGACCGGCTGCACCGAATTCACATTCCCGGCGGCGTTCGTACCGCCCCCGCAGCCCGCCGCGAACATGATTACCGCGGCCACCGATCCGACAGATATCGCACGACGCTTGCTGATCACGATCACTCCTTCGGTTCCTGCCCGGCGCTTTTGCGTCCTCGGTCATTCATAGGGCCTGCGGGGTCCGGTGAATTCGAATGGCCGCGAATTTGTCAGATCGCGCTAACGGCTGAACGCGGCATCGCGCGGCCCGTTCACAGCGGGCTCATTCCTGGATGCGCAGGGCGAGCGCCGGGCAGCGGCGCACGGCCCGCAGGGCCTTCGGCCGCAGCCGGCCCGGTACGGGCATGACGGCCTGCGACGGGTACCCGTCCGCGTCGAGGCGCACCACCTCGGGCAGCAGGTCCACGCACAGCCCGTGTCCCTTGCAGAGCGTCCAGTCGACGACGAGGCGTTCGGGGTTCTCGTCGGCGGGGAGCGGCAGGGCGCCCAGGACGCGGCGCCCGCATCCGCTGCCGAGGGCGTGGTCGCGCAGTTCCTCGGGGAAGGTGGCGAGCGCGGACGCGACGAACGAGGACGTGCCGTCGGGGTGGCTGCACGCGCCGCGGCCGCGCACGGCGCGCATGCGGGCCTCGACCGCCTCCAGGGCGCCCATCCCGCCACCGCCCACGATCTTGTCGACCGCGTCGGCCAGGGACGGCAGGCCCCGCACACAGGGTCCGCACTGGCCTGCGGACTCGTCCGCCATCCAGCGGGTGACCCGGGCGACCTCGCCCGCCGGGCAGGTGTCCTCGGGCAGCGGCAGGACGGCTCCGGCGCCCAGGACCGCGTCGTACGCGGCGAGGGACTGGCGGGACAGCGCGGCCGACCGGGCCGCGGCCGGGTTCAGCCACCGCCCGTGGTATCCGCCGACGAGCACGCCCTGGCCGGGATCCGACCCGCACAGTTCCAGTACGTAGGCGAGCGAGGTGCCGGTCGGCACCTCGACGGCGGTGGCGCCGCCGACGGTGAGCATGATGGTGCCCGGTTCGGCGGGCGTGCCGACTTCGCGGTAGGCGTCGGCGCCCAGCCGGGCGGCGACGGCGAGCTGGGCGTAGGTCTCGGTGTTGGAGAGCAGCGTGGGCAGGCCGCCGAGGCCCCGGTCACTGGTGCGCACCTTGCGCCCGGACGGGAGGGCGGGGCCGCCTTCGATGCCGTTGATGAGGGAGGTGCCCTCGCCCGTGACGAAGCGTTCGGGAAGGCGGGCGACGCGGACCCGGCTGCCGACCGGGCCGCGTTCGGCGACGGCGGCGCGCAGCGACTGTTCGACGTCGTCCCGGGTGACGCCGACGACCACGTCCTCCGCGCCGAGTGCGGCGGCGGCCAGCAGCGCCCCGTCGAGCACCAGGTGCGGTACGTGCAGCAGCAGGGCGGTGTCCTTCAGACAACTCGGTTCCCCCTCGCTGCCGTTGACGACGACGGCTGTCCGGCCCTCGCGGGCGGCGGCGGTCCGGGTGACGGCCCGGAGCTTGCGGGCGAAGGGGAAGCCCGCTCCACCGCGGCCCCGCAGGTCGATGCGCTCGGCCAGTTCCGTGAGCTCGTCGGGGCGGTACGGGGGCAGCGGGCCGTGGACGCTCAGGTGGGCCGCGCGGTCGAGGCGGGTGGCGGTGTCGAGTCCGGCGAGCAGACGGGGCTGTCCGACGCAGCCGAGGGCCGGCCGCGTGACGCCGGTCATGCGCGCCCGCCGTCGAACGGCGCACCGGGACGATCGTTCGTGGCGGTGGGGCCGCCGGGAACGAACATCATCGCGTAGGGGGCCCGTTCGGGCCCGGTCGGCGGGGCGGCCCGGGCGGCCACCACGGGGCCGACGGCCCCCGCCTGTATCAGGAGGGTGTCGGCGAGCGGGTCCGCACCCTGGGAGAGGATGCCCGGCAGCGGGATGACCGGGGGCACGGCGAACTGCTCCCTGCCGACGGGCTGTCCGGCGAACGAGGGCGGAGCGCCCGGCGCGGCCGCCTGGGGCGGGACGAACCCGGCCGGGGGGAACCCCGACTGCGCGAACACGGGCTGTCCGAAGTCGGGTTGGCCGAAGGCGGTCTGCCCGAAGTCGGGTTGACCGAGGTCGGGTTGGCCGGAATCGGGCTGGGCGGTTCCGGGTCGACCGAACGCGCCCGGCCCGAACACGGCCTGTCCGAAAGCGTTCTGGACGAGGACGGGCTGGGCGAAGGCGGGCTCGACGAAGGCCGGCTGCGGGAAGACGGGTGGGGGAACGACCGGTGGGGAGAAGACCGGCGGGGCAGGGATCGGCGGGGAGAAGGCCGGTTGTGCGGGGACCGAGGGGGAGAACGGGACCTGCGGGGAGCCGGGCTGCCCGGCGGGGGCCTCGACGAACGCGGGCATCCGAGCCGTTTCGGCCTCGGCGAACGCGGTCCGCACGGCTTCCTGTTCGGAGTCGGGTGAGCCGGAGCGGGGGTCCAGCTGGCGGGCGAGGCGGGCCGTGAGCCGTTCCGCGGACTGCTCGGCGGGCTGGCGTACGAAGGGCTTCGGGCTGCGCGGCGGCGCCTGTCCGGGCGACTGCGGAGCAGCGGGCTGCGGTGCGGGACGGGCCGGGGCGGCCCGCAACCGCGCCCGCATCCGTAGGAAGAGGACAGCCGCGACGCCGGCCAGGCACAACCCGTAGGCCACGGTCACCCACGCACTGGCGGGGCGTCCGGCCTTCAGCCCGTGCACCAGCGAGGCCCCCCAGGCCGGGTACGCGCCCATGTGCAGGGCCCGCCACCACATGGACCGGCCCTTGGTGGCGAAGGCGCTGCGCACGGCGCCGGAGACCGCGACGGAGACGAAGAGGTAACCGGCGAGGGTGCCCAGCCCGATGAGCACGGGTTGTTCCCGGTCGGTGAACGGAATGAACGCGGCGCCGGCCTCGGTCTGCGATTCGGCGATCTTGACCCAGACGTGCAGGGCGAGGAAGCCGAGCCCGGAGACGGCAAGTCCGCGGTGGGCGCCCTGGGCGAGGATCCGGTGACCGGACGTCAACAACGTACGGTCCGTGGCAGCGAGTCCCCACAGCACGGCGGAGGTGAGCGAAACGAGGGAGAGGACGCCGGCTCCGTAGTCGAGGAAGTCGAACAGGCGCGTCAGCGCGCCCGCCCTGGCCGCGACGCCGAGGGCGAGCAGGGCCGCGAGGGCCGCGGCGCACACGGCCGCGGGGTGCGGGCCCCCGGCGGCGGACAACAGGGGCGGGCGCCGGAAGGCCCTTCGGCCACCGGCCTCCGCGGGGGCCGCACCGGCATGCCGTCTGGTGCGTCGGGCCCGGTGAGAGCGTGGCATACGGGTCTGGGACAGGGGCATCGGGTTCTCCCATACGCCCGGGCCCGAGCACTCCACCTCGCACTCGGCGCCCGGGGGTAGTCGTCGGAACTGCTCCGCGGCGGGCGGGAGATGGATGCCTCGCCGGCCGGGAGCGGGGGCCGGAGTGCAGAAGCATCGTGGAGGTTCGCAATCCCTCCACAGTATTTATCTAATCGTGACAACTTCTCGCGGCCACGGCATCATCAGCTCGAACACCCCCGGAAGATTCCCTTCCAACGGTGCGGTGCCGACCGGGCTCACGTCTTGTCGGCCGCCACACCTACCCGTCGGCAAAATCGAGGCAAAGTCGCGGGACTGCAAGTGGATGGCACGCTCCTGGAGGGAGTAGAGGTGCTGGACTCCCCTTTCGGCACTGACGCCGGCGGGGGAGGGAGGCAGCCTCCACGAGGCTGGTCACCCCTCCACGGACAGGCCGTACCCCGGCATGAACGAGGTAACAAATGTGCGAACTTCTGAACCGCATCTGGTCCCGCCCCCGCGGCGAATGGACCCGCGTCCTACGAAGGGAACTACCCGCGCTGGCCGCCGGGATAGTGGAGGAACTCCGGGAAGGCGTTCCCGGATTCGCCGAACTGGTGGACGACGTGGGCGAGGAGGTGGTCAGACGGCAGGTTGAAGCGGGCCTGCTCACCACCCTCGGCTACCGCGAGTCCACGGCGCCGCGCCACGACCGGCCGGCGGAGGGCGAGAAGGGAGAGGACGAGTGCGCCGACCAGGAACGGGCACGCGCGGCGGTCACCCCCGACTGCGGCCCACCCGTCCCCGTGCGCCCCGACTCCCCCTCCGACCCCGACGATGAAGGGGGTTGCGGCCCCGACCGGGGCTCCGGTCCGGAGGATCGGGGGGCGCCTCACCGGCGCGGCCGGTCCGCACCACTGACCGTCGTCCCCACGAGCGGGCCCGGACCGGCCGCCGAGCGGGCCCGTCGCGAGCTCTTCGCCGCCCTTACGGGTGACATGTCCATGTCTGACCTGGCTTTGTCCGAACTCGCCACGGCGGCCAACTGGCCCCTCCCCACGGCGGTCCGGGCCATCGCGATGACCACCATCGGGGAAGTCCAGCAACTGGCCGCCGCGCTGGACGACGGTCTCCCCGGGCTGGCCGGAGCCCAGCCCTGCCTGTTGGTCCCCAGCCCGGATCCCGAGGCCCGCACCGCCCTGGAGGCCGTGCTGCGCGGCCGGGTCGCCGCCGTCGGCCACCCCGTCGCCGTACGGGACACCGCGTCCTCGCTGCGGTGGGCGCTGCGGCTGCTCACCCTCACCCCCGCCCGGGCCGGCATGGAGGCGCGGGCGGTCTTCGTCGACGACCACCTCTCGACCCTGCTGCTCCTCCAGGACGAGCCACTGGCCCACGCCCTGGCCGCCCGCTGGCTCCGGCCGCTCGCCAGCCTGACCCCCCGCCAGAGCGAGCGCCTCGAAGTGACCCTCCTCGCCTGGCTGGAGGGCGGCGGCGCACCCGAGGCCGCCAAAGCCCTGAGCGTGCACCCCCAGACGGTCCGCTACCGCATGCGTCAGCTGGAGAAGCTCTTCGGGCCCGGACTGCGCGACCCCCGTACCCGCTTCGAACTGGAACTGGCCCTGCGCAGCCGCCGCCTCATGGCCCAGGTCCGGCGCCAGCACTCCCGGGTCGGCCGCCGGGCGCGCGCCGTCGCCACCGATTTCGGACCGCTCGGCGTGGGCCGCATGGCCCGCGTGAACGGCCTGTAACCCTCCCCCCACTCCGCTCCCCCTCCCCCCACAGACTTCCCGGCGCCCGGCCCCTCCCCCGAGGGACCGGGCGCCGACGTGTTCCCCCGCCGTCCCGAAGGCCACCGGGACGGCCCGAACCGGCCGTACGGGGCGACCCGCACGTGAGCACGACCCCGGCGCCCCGACCCCGGACACAGCCCCTGCGGCCCGACCCCGACAGGGAGCCCCGAACGCAGACCCCGCAACGCAGGTCCGAGGGCGCCCGACCCGGTCCGGGAACCCCGACGGGGTTCCCGGACCCAGTGGCTCCGACCTGGCAGCCGGACCCCGCGGCTCGACCCCGGGCGCAGGCCCGGGGTCGCGGGACCCGATGGCCGCGGAGCCCCCGGCCGTGGGCGCGGACCCCGCAGCCCCGGTCCGGGAAGTCGGTCCCGGCGGCGGCCCGAGGGCCGGCGGTCGTACCTCGGCAGTTGCTCGCCGGGCGCGTCCACCGGTGCGGCACGCCGGAACCCCCGCGACGGCCCCGGCCGGCCTCAGGGCCGGATCCGCCCGACGGTCCCGGCCGGGACCTCGGGAACAGAGACCCCCGGGGACCCGGACCCCGCGCCCGCAGACCCACCACCGCACGGGCACCGGCACCCCTCCCTCCCCGGCGCGGACGCGCAAAACGCGCGGTGCCGGCCCGAAGTCGGCTTCGGGCCGGCACCGCTCTCGGGGGACGCCGGGGAGGGAAGGCGTGCGCCCCGAGGTTCTCAGCGGCAGGTGCGCCCGCCGTTGATGCAGCGCACCGCGTTGGCCATCAGGTTGTCCGACATCACGTTGATGAAGTCACCGTGGTCGGTCACGGGCTTGTGCAGCTGCTCGGGGAAGCTGTCGACGGCGAACTTGGCGCCCGGCTGCACCCCGTACACGATCCGCTGCACCAGTTGCGGGATGGCCTTGAAGCCGTTCGGGCAGGAGCCGTTCTTGTCGGCGAACGCCACGTGCGTGCGGTGGTTGGCGCTGTCGGTGTTGCGCCCGTCCCAGCAGCTCTGGAAGTTGAAGGTGCGTACGACGTCGCTGCCCTTGGGGCAGATCGGGTACTTGTCCTTCAGCTGCCGGTTCTCGAACCCGGTGCAGCTCCACGAGGCGTTGGCGTTGGCCGTCCCGTTGG
This sequence comes from Streptomyces sp. NPDC040432, assembly GCF_055595445.1. Lineage (NCBI taxonomy): Bacteria > Bacillati > Actinomycetota > Actinomycetes > Kitasatosporales > Streptomycetaceae > Streptomyces > Streptomyces sp. NPDC040432. The sequence goes on from NZ_JBVIVP010000001.1 coordinate 489,708, forward strand.
TGAACGCCTTGGCGTCACCGGTGATGATGCGCAGGAACCGCGGCATGGCCGTGACCTTGCTCGCGGGGCTGCCCTTGAAGTCGATCGACACCTGCTTCGGTTGCAGGATCGTTCCGACGTTCCCGTCCTGGCCGCCGCCGGGCGCGGCGGCGTCCCGTTCCTTCTGTCCGTTGCGCAGCCGCAGCACCGGCCAGTAGTAGGTGGACTGGTCGCCGTTGGTGCAGGTCGTCCCGGACGCGGCGAGGCTGTTGTTGGTGGAGAACGCGTCGGTGGTCTTGTTGCCCACGTAGTCGTGCATGTGGTGCGCGCCGTTGCTGACGCCGGGCGCGACGATGACGTTGTCCGGGTTGAAGTGGCGGTTCTCGTTGCGCCCGCACTGCACGGAGAAGGTCCCGGTGGAGGCGCCCCCGCGGGCGGCGGGCTTGCGCACGTTGGGGCGCACGGTGCCGATGGCGACGAAGTCACTGCGCGCGGGACCACCGGCGCCCTTGGCCGCGGCCGGCGCGGCGCCGGCGGCCTGCGCGTTCTTCACGTCCGCGGCGTCGGCGGCCGGGGCCTCCTGCATCGAGCAGGAGCTCAGTTGGTCCAGGCCCTGGGGCCGGGAGCCCGCTTTGCCCATCGCGTCGGAGAGGCGGCCGATGGTCCGGCCGCGCTGGTTCTTCAGGTCACCGAGGAGGGCGTTGCCCTTGGCCCGGCCGGAGGAGAGTTTGGCGTAGGCGTCGGCGACCTGGGTGTCGAGTTGGGCGAGGTTCTCGTCGACCTCCTTGCGCGCCTGGTCGGGGACGTCGCGGAGCTTGTCGCCGACGTCGGGGCAGTCGATGGTGGCGGTGACCGCCGCCTTGCCGTCCTGCCCGGCGGAGGCGCCCTGGGCGAGGAGGCCGACCCCGCCGCCGCCCATGATGAGGGCGGCCGCCACGGCGAGGGCCTTGTGGGCGGGTCGGAGGCGACGTTTGTGGCCCTTTTGACTCATGCGATCACTTCACTTCGTCGATCGGGAAACGGTGGAGGGAGCCGGTGAGGCGTCCGCGAGGCCGTCGAAGTCGACCAGCCCGGTGTCCTCCAGGACCGAGATGTGGTCCAGGACGGTGGCGTTGGCGTCGGTGGCCAGGGCGCGGACCATGGAATTGCGGGTCTGGGACCGGATCTGCGCGACGAGGGCGAAGACCTTGCCGTGCGCCCGGCGCAGCAGTTGGGCGAACAGTCGCTCGTACTGGGCCCCTTGGGCCTGGTCGAGCTGGTCGAGCCATTCCTGCTGCTGCGTGCTGGGTCGGTCCGGCAGTTCGACGCCGAGGGCCTGACCCACCTCCAGTACCCGGCGGTCCAGTTCGGTGTGGCCCTCCACGAGGTGCTCACCGGCGGTCTTCACCGTGGGGCGAGTGGGACGTTGCTGGGCCTGCCGGCCGGCGGGGAGTTCCCACAGACCGGCGAGCCGGACCTTGCGGACGAAGTCCCGGTCCGCGGGGGTCAGCGGCCCGAAGGCCGTGCTCAGGGTTCCGGCGCCGTCGTCGTCCGCCGTGGCCGTGGCGGCGGAGGCGGACGTACCGCCGAACTTGTCCACGGGGATCAGCAGGGCGATCAGGGTGAAGGCGAGGGCACCGATGACGATGCCCGTCCCGATCACGTGCCTCGAAGCGAGCGACATGCTGCCGACGGACGACCGACGCAGTGACGGCACAGTACCTCCTTGCTCTGGGTGCCAGGAGGGCTGCGGGCCGTACCGGCGGCCGCGACGGGCCGCCCGGACGCATCCGCACTCCCGGGTGCCAAGGGACGCTAGCGCCGCCCGTGGTGACCGGACGTCAAGGCAATCACCATCGGATAGACATCCGGGGAACCCCCCGAAAGGCTGGTACCGTGCCCCGGCCGCACCCCGGTCGTCGCCGGTTCCGCCGCGGGCGCCCTCCCCTGCCCTCCCGCCTGCCCACGTCCCGCCCGCGCCCGTGCGGAAGGCGCGCTGCGCCGCGCCGCCGCCGGGCGCGCCGTCGGTCGTAGGGTGGAGCGGGACGGGCCCAGGCGGGTGCGAGGCGAGGCGAGGAGACCCGGTGCGTGACGCAGACTTCTTCCGACGCTGGATGGACGCCACCGCCGAGGCGGTGGAACGCGAGGCGGACCGACTGACCGAGCTCGACTCCCCCATCGGGGACGCCGATCACGGAAGCAACCTGCTGCGCGGGTTCGTGGCCGTACGGAGCGCCCTTGCCGGCGCCGATCCCGCGACCCCGCCCGGGGCACTGCTCCAGCTCGCCGGGCGGACCCTGATCTCCACGGTGGGCGGCGCGTCCGGGCCGCTGTACGGGACGCTGCTGCGCCGCACCGGCAAGGAGCTGGGCGACGCCGCCGGGGTCTCCGACGACGAGCTGCGCGAGGCCCTGTCGGCGGGCGTGGGCGCGGTGGCCGGACTGGGCGGCGCGGCGCCGGGCGACAAGACGATGCTGGACGCACTGGTGCCGGGCGTGGCGGCGCTGGACACCTCCTACCGGGCTGCGGCGGAAGCCGCGGAGAACGGCGCGCGTGCGACGGTGCCGCTGATCGCCCGCAAGGGCCGGGCCAGCTACCTGGGCGAGCGCAGCGCCGGGCACCAGGATCCGGGGGCGACCTCGTCCGCCCTGTTGCTGGACGCGCTGGCCGACACCGCGGAGGGCGCCGCGTGAACGCCGGACCGCTGGTGGGGATCGTGCTGGTGTCGCACAGCGCCGACGTGGCGCGCTCCGTGGCCGAGTTGGCCCGGGGGCTGGCCGGCGGCGGATCGGTGGCCCCGGTGGCCCCTGCGGGCGGCACCGCCGACGGGGGGCTGGGCACGAGCGCCGACCTCATCGTGGCCGCGGCGTCGACGGTGGACGGTGGCGCGGGGGTCGCGCTGCTGGTGGACCTGGGCAGCTCGGTGCTGACGGTGAAGTCGCTGCTGGAGGAGGGCGACCTCCCGGCCGGCTGCCGGCTGGTGGACGCCCCGTTCGTCGAGGGGGCGGTGGCGGCGGTCGTCGCCGCCTCGGCCGGTGCGGATCTGGACGCCGTCGTGGCCGGCGCCGCGGAGGCGTACGCGTACCGCAAGGCCTGACCGACCCGCGCCGACCGGCCCCGGGGGCCGGTCGGCGCGGGTGCGGTGCGCCCGTCAGCGGCCGCGCAGGTTCACGATCTCCCGGCGGTCGCGCTTCGTCGGCCGACCCGTCCCCCGGTCACGGATGCCGACCACCGCGGCCTCGACGGGGGTGGGCGGCGGCGGGCTGTTGTCGATGAAGCACTCGGCGGCGACCGGCGCGCCCACCCTCTTCGTCACGGGCCGCCGGACGACCACGACGCGCTCACGGCCCGCGTGGAAGAGGCGTACCTCGTCGCCCGCGCGCACGGTCTGCGCCGGCTTCGCGCGTTCCCCGTTGACCTTCACGTGCCCCGCCCGGCAGGCGGTCGCCGCGACGGAACGGGTCTTCGTCAGCCGCACCGACCAGATCCAGGCGTCCACCCGGGCGCTCCCCGTCTCCACCGGCCCGGTCGGGGGCGTTGCGGTCGTCGACGGCTCCTGCGTCTTTTCGTCAGCCATGCCCCGACTTTACCGAGCACGCACTCCGAGAACGGAATGACTTTTGGCAGATACCACAAGGCCCATGGCATCTGCGATGGAGATCGTTCCAAACGAATTGCAAATGCGCGAGTGATGCCCCTACCTTGTCGCACATGCAGTCCTACACGATCGGACAGGCGGCGCGCCTGCTGGGCGTCAGCCCGGACACGGCACGCCGTTGGGCCGACGCCGGCCGGGTCGCGACCCATCGCGACGAGGGCGGCCGTCGCCTGATCAACGGCCGTGATCTGGCCGCCTTCTCCGTGGAGGTCGGCCAAGGCGCGCACGTCGAGGACGGAGAGCCCTACACCTCGGTGCGCAACTCCTTCCCCGGCATCGTCACGGCGGTGAAGCTCGGCGACGTGTCCGCCCAGGTCGAGATCCAGGCGGGTCCGCACCGCCTGGTCTCCCTGCTGACGCGCGAGGCCGTGGAGGAATTGGGGCTGGAGGTCGGAATGCGGGCCACCGCCCGCGTGAAGTCGACCAGCGTGCACGTCGACCGAGCCTGACCCGGCACGGCCCGTCCCACGTCCGTCCACTTCCTCCCCCGCACCCCGCCGCTCCCGTCCCGCGCCCCCGTCCGCCGCCCACGCCGCCCGTTCTCCCCCCAGACCTCCCCGCCCGCTCCGCCCGTCACCGGCGCGGGTCACCACCACGCGGTCCCGGCACCAGGCCGGCCGCCGACCCGACCGAGGAGCACCCAGCCATGTCCCCGATCCTGAACCGCCGTACCGCGGCCGCCGTCCTCACCGCGGCCCTTCTCGTACCGCTGTCCGCCTGTGGCGGCGGCGACAAGAAGTCCGACACCGGCGCCTCCGCCTCCGCTTCGGCCTCCGCCCCGGCGGCCAGGACCGCGAACCTGACGGTCCTCGCCGCGTCCTCGCTCACCGACGTCTTCAAGACCGCGGGCGCCGCCTACGAGAAGGCCAACCCCGGTACGAAGGTCACGTTCTCCTTCGCCGGCTCGCAGGAACTCGCCGCCCAGGTCAAGCAGGGCGCCCCCGCCGACGCTCTCGTCACGGCCGACACCAAGACGATGGACGGCCTCAAGGCCGAGACGAACGACCCCTCGGTGATCGCGAAGAACCGTCTCGTCATCGCCACGGGCAAGGGCAACCCCTTCAAGGTCGATGACCTGAAGGACCTGGCCGACACCAAGCTGAAGGTCGTCCTCGCCGCGCCCGAGGTTCCCGTCGGCCGCTACAGCAGGCAGATCCTCGACGCCCAGAAGGTCGAGGTGAAGCCGGTCTCCCAGGAGCCCAACGTCCGCGCCGTGCTGAGCAAGGTCGAGCTCGGTGAGGCCGACGCCGGTCTCGTCTACAAGACCGACTCCGCGAAGTCCGGCGACAAGGTCGTCACGGTCGACATCCCGGACGACCAGAACGCCGTCGCCTCCTACCCGGCGGCGACCCTCAAGCAGTCCAAGAACGCCGAAGCCGCCGCCGCGTTCGTGACCTGGCTGAACGGCCCCGAGGCGCAGAAGATCCTCCAGGACGCCGGTTTCCAGCAGCCGTAACCGCAAGGCCGAACGACGGCGTACGACGCCGTACGCCGTCGAGGGGGACTGCCCGGTCCGGGGGGACGGGCAGTCCCCCTCGGCGCTCCCGGCCCCGGCGGCGCACCGCGCTCCGTAGGCTTCGTCCCCGGCACCTCCCGGTACCGGTCCCAGCAGCTCCAGCCAGGAACCCCCATGAGCAGACTCCGCACCCGCAACCGGCCGCCCCTGACGCTGGCGCTCCCCGCGCTGCTCGCCGTCGCGTTCCTGTTGCTGCCCCTGATCGGCATCCTCACCCGGACCCAGTGGGGCGAACTGGGAACCCACCTCACCAGCCCCGGCGTCGTCGAGGCCCTCGAACTGTCGCTGATCGTGTCCTTCTGGGCGCTCGGACTGTCGCTGGTCCTCGGCGTGCCCCTCGCCTGGCTGCTGGCCCGCGTCGAGTTCAGGGGCAAGGCCGTGGTCCGCTCGCTGGTCCTGCTGCCGATGGTGCTCCCGCCGACCGTGGGCGGTGTGGCGCTGCTGCTGGGCTTCGGACGACGCGGGCTGCTCGGTCCCTGGCTGGAGGAGACCTTCGGCATCACGCTGCCCTTCCACACCTCGGGCGCCGTCGTCGCGGCCACCTTCGTCGCGATGCCCTTCCTCGTCATCAGCCTGGAGGGCGCGCTCGGCGGCCTCAAGCAGAGTTACGAGGAGACGGCCGCCTCCCTGGGCGCCTCGCCGGTACGGGTCTTCTTCACCGTGACGCTGCCCATGGTGGCCCCCGGGCTGATCGCGGGCGCGGCCCTCACCTGGGCCCGCGCGCTGGGCGAGTTCGGGGCGACGATCACCTTCGCCGGCAATCTGCCGGGCACCACGCAGACCCTGCCCCTCCAGGTCTACCTGCTGCTCCAGGACCAGCCGGAGGCGGCCACCTCCGTCTCGCTGTTGCTGCTCGCCATCGCCATGGGCGTGCTGATCGCCCTGCGCGGCCGCTGGACCGGCACCCCCGCCGCCCGGCCCGCGGTCGAGGTCCCGCCCGTGGCGGAGGAACCCGCCCCGTCCGGCCCCGAAGCCTCCGGAACGCCGGCTTCGGCCGACGGGGCGAAGCGCGCGTTGGGCGCCGACGGCGGGCGCTGGCCGCTGCACGCCGAGGTGACCGGCTTCAACGAGCTCACCCTGGACGCCGCACCGGGCACCACCATCGCCGTCGTCGGGGAGAACGGCGCGGGCAAGACCACCCTGCTGCGCGCCCTGCTGGGCCTGACGCCCCGCGCCCACGCCACGCTCAGCCTCGGCGACACGGACGTGACGGCGCTGCCCCCGCACCGGCGGCAGGTGGCGTGGGTCCCGCAGGACGGGGCCCTGTTCCCGCACCTGAGCGCCCTCGCGAACACGGCGTACGGGCTCCGCGCGCGCGGCACCGACCGGGCGACCGCCCGCAACGAGGCCCAGGCCTGGCTGGACCGGCTCGGTGTCGGTCACCTCGCCCGGCGCAGGCCGGCACAGCTGTCGGGCGGGCAGGCGCAACGCGTCGCCCTGGCCCGGGCGCTGGCCGCCCGCCCCCGACTGCTGCTGCTCGACGAGCCGCTCGCGGCCCTCGACCAGACGACCCGGGCCCGGGTGCGCCACACCCTGCGCACCCATCTGGCCGGCTTCGGCGGCGTCTGCCTCATCGTCACCCACGACCCCGTCGAGGCGGTGTCGCTGGCCGACCGGGTCCTCGTGCTCGCCGACGGCCGGACCCTCCAGGACGCCGCTCCCGCCGAGGTCACCCGGCATCCGCGCTCGCCCTGGGTGGCACGGATGCTCGGCCGCAACGCCTGGCCCGGGACCGCGTCGGCCGAGGGCCTCGCCCTCACGGGCGGCGGCCGGTTGGTGGTCGCGGAGACGCTGCCCGAGGGGGCGCAGGCCCTCGCGATCATCGCCCCGGAGGCGGTGTCCGTGCACCGGGACCGCCCGGGCGGCAGCCCCCGCAACGTCTGGCCCGGCACGGTCGGGGAGATCACCGCCTCGGGCAGTCGGCTGCGCGTGCTGATCACCTCTGCCGAGGCGCCCGACCTGGTCGCGGAGATCACTCCGGAGGCGGCCGCCGAACTCGGCGTGACCGACGGCGCGGCCGTCTGGACGAGCGTGAAGGCGACCGAGGTCACCCTCGTACGGCTGTAGGCCGGCCTGGGCGCTCCCGAACACCGTCGCAGCCGCAGGAAGGACCAGGAGCCCGGCGCGCTCCGCCGGCCTCAGTCGTCCCACGCCGGCCGGGACGTCCCGGCCGGCTCCGGCGGGGGCTCCGGTTCGGGTCGCGCCAGCCGCGGCCCCGCGCCCGGCATCCAGCCGGCGCCCGCACCCACATCCGTGATCGCACCCGCATCCGGCGGCGGCTCCGGAAGGTGTCCCGATGCCGGAACGGGGACGTCGAACTCGCACCAGACGCTCTTGCCGCTGCCCCTCGGCTCCACGCCCCAGTCGTCCGTGAGCCGGTCCACGAGCATCAGGCCACGGCCCGACACCGCCCAGTCCCCCGCTTCCCGTCGCCTCGGCAGGGCGCTGCTCGTGTCCTCCACCTCGATCCGGATGCGGCCTCCGGGGGTCAGCCACATCACGACGTGGCCTCCGCCGTCGGTATGGACCAGGACGTTGGTCATCAGCTCGTCCGCCGCCAGCTCGATCTCGTCGGTCCTCTCCCGGGCACCCCACGCGGTGACCGCGGCCCGGATCAGGTGGCGGGCCATCGCCGGTCCGTCAGGGTCGCCGGGGGTGAGCCGCTGGTGCAGCGGGCCTCCGCCGCGCGGTAGCGCGGCGCCCCGGCGGCGCAGCACGAGCAGCGCCATGTCGTCCCCGCCGCCCGCGTCGCCGACCAGGTCGCAGAGCACGTCGGCGAGCTCCTCGACGTCGGTGGGGCCGGCGCCCGCGGTCTCCATGAGCTCCCGCATGCCGGCCTCGGGGTCACGGCCCGGTCGCTCGATCAGGCCGTCGGTGCAGAGCAGCAGGGTGTCCCCGGGGTGCAGTTCGAGGGAGGTGACGGGGTATCCGGAGCCGGTGCCCTGCCGGTCGCGCGGGGGCAGGCCCAGGGGGAGGCCGCCCGCCACCTGGATGCGGTGGCAACTGCCGTCACCGCGCCGTACGACGGGGTCGAGGTGACCGGCCCGGACCATGCGCAGCATGCCCGTGTTGAGGTCGACCTCGGCGTAGGTGCAGGTGGCGAAGCGGTCGGTGGCCAGTTCGCGGAGGAACGCGGAGGCGCGGGCCATCGCCGTGCCGGGGGTGTGCCCCTCCAGGACGTACGCGCGGAGCACGATCCGCAACTGGCCCATGACGGCGGCGGCGTCCGTGTCGTGGCCCTCGACGTCACCGATCATCACCCCGACCCGGCCCGCGCCGAGCGGGATCACGTCGTACCAGTCGCCGCCGATGTCCCGGCCCATCCGGGCGGCCCGGTAGCGCACGGCGATCCGGGCGCCCGGCACCTCCGGGATCCGGCGCGGCAGCATCGCCCGCTGGAGGCCCTCTGCGAGGTCGTGCTCCTGCTCGAACAGCATCGCCCGCTGGAGGCTCTGCGCGATGCCGCTGGCGAGGGCGACGAGGAGGTTGCGTTCCTCGGTGGTGAAGTCCCCGTCCCGCGTGTAGAGCAGCCCGAGCGCGCCGACGGGTCGCCCCTGGGCGATCAGCGGCAGGTAGACCCCGCTGCGCACCGAGAGCGGTTCGATGTACGGCCACAGCAGCGGGTAGCGCCGCTGGAACTCCTCCCGCGAGGAGATGTAGACCGACTGCAGGGTGCGTACGGCCTCGCTCATCGGGAAGCGGGCGTCGATGCGCGTGTACTCGATCTCGGGGACGTACGTGCCCAGCTGGCCCTCGGCCACCAGGTGGATGCGGCCGCCGTCGACGACCCCGAGCATGACGCTGACGGCCCCGAGGTGACCGAGGGCCTCGCGGTCCTTGAGGACGTCGGTCACGTCGTTCACGGTGCGCGCGTGGGCGAGGATCGCGGTGGTCCGTTCGACGACGCCGGTCAACCGGCGCCGCCCCTCGTCCCGCTCCCCGGCGGCACCCGGTTCGCCGGGGTCGTGGGCGGCGTCACGGAGGATGCCGATGATCCGGTACGGGCGGTCGTCGTGGTCGCGCAGGATGTGGCCCTGGAGGTGGATCCAAGCGGTGTCGCCGCCCGCGCGGGGCGTCCGGAAGTAGACCCCGTAGTGGCTGCGGCCGTCCCGGAGGGCCTGCACGACGCGGCTGTCGTACCGCTCCTCCTCGCCCGGGGCGACGCGGTCGCGCAGCCCGGTCGGAGTTCCGTCGAACTCCTCCGGACGCAGGTCGAGCACCTCCAACGCCGTGGCGTCCAGATGCATCCGCCCGCTGTCGAGATCCCAGTCGAAGGTACCCATGCGGTTGAGCGCGAGGCTCAGATCAGGCCGCGCGGGCCAGTCGACCTCGGGGTTTCGTCCCCGTTGGTCCATGCAGCAAGGGTCTCACTGTTACCCCGTCCCCGGCATGCGCAGGGCGCGCCGGCCGCCGATCGGGTCAGTCCCGGGAGGGCGGGGCGGTCGCGGGACCGGAGCTGCTCGCGGTACCGCTGTGGGTCGCGGTACCGGTGCTCGGGGAGGCGGTGCTCGGAGTGGCGGCCCGTTCCTGGTCCGGCCGGTCCGCCGGCGCGGAATCCGGTGTTCCGGGAGGGGTGCCGGAGTCCTCGGTGAGCCCGGGTGCCTTCGACCTCGTCGACGGCCCGTCGGAGGTGTCCGGGGACGTCCCCTCGGAGGTGTCCGGGGACGTCCCGTCGGGCGAATCGGCCGGGGACTCCTCCGGCGAGGAGGGGGACTCGTCGGAGGGGGTGTCCCCCGGGCTGTCGGAGGGGGTGTCCCCGGGGCTGTCGGAGCGCGGACCGTCGTCCGGACTCCCGGAGTCGGTGATGGGCGGCGAGGTGGCGGGCGGCGAACCGTCCGACTCGGACGGGGTCATGGGAGGACTGGGCGGCGGGCTCACCGGCGGGGTCGTGTACGTGGGCGTGGGGATGACCGGCGGCGGTACGGGCCGGTCGGGCTTCGGGTCGGAGCCGCGCTCGCGCTCGAACCAGCGTCGGTCCTCGTGGTCGTAGATCACGAGCTTGTTGACGACGGTCACCGACGGGGCGATGACCACCACGTCCTGCGGTCGGTAGGAGGTCCACGGCTGCCCCTGCCGTTCGGCGTTCGCCTTCAGCGCGACGGCCGCCCCCAGCGGGTTCCCGCACGCACAACGCACCCGGGGCACGCCCCGGTCGTCCACGAGGACGGCCGTCCCGGCCTGGAGCACCGCCTGGTAGGGAGTGGCCCGGCCGTCGCGGAAGCCGTGGTTGGTGACGCGGGTGTCCAGGGCGAGCCGCACGGGCGTGAGGGAGCGCAGATGACCCGGTACGGCGGCCGGTCGGATGCCGAGCGCGGCGGCGAAGGCGGTGTTCTTGGCGGGCTCCGCCGCCAGTACCGCGATCTGTTTCTCGACGTCGCAGCTGGCGACGTTCTTGGTGCCGCCGTACAGGCCGGGGGTGGATCCGGTGACGCTGCGGATGCCGAGGGGCGCACCGCTACTCCGTGTGGGTGATACGGACGGGCCCGGCGGCCGGCTCGCGGGCGGTACGGTCGCCGCCCCGGCGGCCGTGGACTCGGTGAACGGGTCGGGGCCGGTCGCGGCGGCGGGCTGGAGGAACACCTCGGCGCCGGCCCGGTCGGGGTCGGGCCTGGGCGTGCCCCCGCCGCCGGACCGGGTCAGCACCACCACCAGGGCGGCGACGGCGGCCAGCGCGACGATCGCGGCGACCGAGCCGCGCAGGGAGCGCCACCACGGCTTCCCGGACGGGTCCCCGTCCGGGGGCGGGGGCGGCCCCTGCGGGGGCGGCGCTCCCCGCCCGCCGCCCGAGAGCGGCCCGGACGGCGGCCCGGTGGGCGGGCCCGTGGGCGGTCCGGGCGGGCCCGACGAGGCGCTGCGCGAGGGCCCCTTCGAGGCCCCTGATCGCGAGGCCCCCGACGGCGGCGATGCGGCGGACGGCGGCTGATCGGGCTGCGGCGGACGTTCGCCGGAGGGTTGCGTGGTCACAGGCTCTCTTCCCAAGCGAACGTGCCGCCGACGAGCGGGAGGTTTCCGGACTTTCCGCACTTCTGCCGACCATTGTGTGCGTCGTTCGGGTGGTGGCCGCAAGCCGGGGGTGCCTACCGTTGCAGGGTGATCCGTACCTCTCCGAGGGGCTGGTGGGACGCTCTCGTCGCCGTCGTCGCGGGCTTCGTGGCGATGGTCGCGGTGGCCGCGGTCGGGCTCGCCCTCGCGGGCGCCGGCGACCTTCCGGACGGGGCGTTCCCCCGGGTCGTGGCCGCAGTGGTGGTGATGGCGGCCGGCGGCGCGGTGGAGGTGTCCGGCGGGGCCGGATTCCTGGCGGAGGCGGACGTGAGCCTGTCCGTGCTCCCGCTCTCGGTGTCCCTCGCCGGCGCGCTCACCACCGGCGCCCTCTTCCTGCGCCCCCTGCACAACCGGGCCGTCGCGGCGCCGACCGAACTCCTGATCCGGGCGGCCCGCCCGGCCCTCCTGTGGCTGCTCGCGCTGCTCGGCACCGCCCTGCTCGCCCGCCAGGAGTTCGGCCTGTCCACCGACGACCCCTCGCTCGGGGAGATCGGCGAACTCCTCGACGCCACGCCCGCGGTGGGCTTCCGTGCCGACCTGCCCGCGACCCTCTTCTTCGGACTCCTCTGGATCCTGGGCCTGTTGCTGATCGCCCTGCTGGTCTCACGGCGCGCCCCGCTTCCGGCCGCGCTCGTGCGCTTCCACGCGGCCGTGCGCCCCGCCGCGTTCGCGACGACCCTCCTGCTCCTCGCGTACGTGGTCCTCGGCCTCGTCGTCGGCGTGGTGGTCGCCCTGACCCAGGGGCACGGCGACCGGACCCTGGCCGTCATCCTGTTGGGCCTGCCGAACCTCGTGTGGCCCGCGCTCACCCTCGGCTTCGGAGGGGCCTGGCGGGGCCGGGTGGAGGGCCCCTTCGGGTTGCCGATGCCGCGGCTGCTCGACGAGGCCCTGCGCGGGTCGGAGCCGTCCACGGTGGACGTGGCCTCCCTCGCCGAGCGGGATGTCCGGGCCTGGTGGCTGGTGGCGGTGGCGGTCGTCCTGCTGCTCGGGACGGGTGTGCTGGCCGCCCTGCGTTCCCCCGGGCACGTGCGCCCCCATCGGCACGCCCTCCATCTGGGCGTCGCCCTGGCCCTGGGCACCCTGACGGTGTGCCTGCTGGCCCGTGTCCAGGCACAGTTCGGGCTTTCGCTGCTGGGCATCGGCGGGGCCGACACCGGCCTCGGCGGCACGGTCGAGTTCGCGCCGCTGCTGTGGCGCAACGTCGGCCTCGCCCTCGTGTGGGGTGCGGTGGCCGGCTTCCTCGGCGCCCTCCTGGCCCGCCCCTTGCGCCGTGGGGTCCCGGCCGACCCCCCGGCCCGATCATGAGGACGGCGTCCCCCACCCCCGCCCGAACACGGGCAGCGCCCAGGAGGGGGGCGGCGCGGGGGCGTCCACCGCGGGATCCGGCACGGACTGCGGCGCGCGGGCTGCCGCGGCGCGCAGGGCCGTCGTGAAGTCCAGGCAGCGGTCCCACCGGTCCCCCGGCGACTTCGCGAGGGCCTTCGCCAGGACGGCGTCGACCTCCGGGGGCAGCTCCGGGCGGTCCGCGGACGGCGGCGGGGGCGGATCGTACTGGTGGGCCCACAGCAGGGCCAGGTCGTCGTCGCGCCGGAAGGGCGGGCCTCCCGTCAGCATCTCGTGGACCACGCAGCCCAGGCCGTAGACGTCGCAGCGGCCGTCCACCGGCTTGCCGGAGATCTGCTCGGGGGCCACGTAGTCGAGGGTCCCGACGAACTGTCCGACGGTCGTGAACCCCGTCAGCGACAGCGACTTCTTCGTCAGTCCGAAGTCCGTGAGGTAGACGTGCTCGGGGTGGTCGCCGTCGGTGCCCTGCGCGACGAGGACGTTGCCGGGCTTCACGTCCCGGTGGACCAGGTCGTGCGCGTGCGCCGCGTCCAGCGCCGACGCGACCTGGCCGGCGATGCGAGCCACCGTCGCCGTGGGCAGGGGGCCCGTCCGGTCGAGCAGGGCGCGCAGGTCCTGTCCGGCGACGTAACGCATCGCGATGTACAGGAGCCCCTCGGCCTCTCCGGCCTCGAAGACCGGCACGATGTGCGGATGGTCGATGGCCGCCGCGACCTTCGACTCGTGGGCGAAGCGCGCACGGAAGGCATCGTTGCGGGCCAGCTCGGGGGCCAACACCTTCAGCGCGACCGTCCGGTCCAGGCGCAGGTCCCGGGCCCGGTAGACGACGGCCATGCCGCCCCGGCCGATCTCCTCCTCGACGAGGTACCCGGCGATCCGCCGGCCCGGTAGGCCCGCGGGCCTACCGCGCTGCGCGTCGTCGGCGCCCGTCACGGCTGGTCCCCGTCGGGCGTCGCGGTGACGCGGGTCGGCGCGTGCGGCACTTCCCGTACGTCGGCCCCCGCCGCGGGGTCCGGCGCGGGTGGCGGCGGCTCCGGCGCGGGCGGGGCCGCCGGTTCCGCGTCGACCGCGTACGTCGTCGCCGGGCGGCTCCCGTCGGCGTACATCCACCGGCCCGCCGCCTCGTCGTAGACCCACAGCCGGTCCCCGTCGAGGACGACGCCGGCCCGCAGTCCGAGGGTGGCGCGGCGGACGCCGTCTGCGTCGAGGCGGCCTTCGGCGAGGTCGGCGGCGGCCCGGCGGGCGCGTTCCAGCGCCTCGGCGGTACGGGCGAGCAGTGGTGCGGGGTCCGCGGTCCGTTCGAGGGGGCGGCCCGCCGTCGGGGGCGGCTGCGGGACGGCCACCAGGAGCCGTCCGTCGACCCAGGCGGACCACCCGTTGGAGCAGAGGACCTCCGCCCATTCGCCGGTTCGGGACAGCAATTGCACCGGGAGGAAGGCGTCGAGCGCGGCGGTCGGCCGGGTCGGGTCGGGGGCTTCCCAGGCGGGCAGTCCGTCGCCGGGGACGACGTGCGTGGGCCGGAATCCGGCGCCGGGCGTGCCCGGTCCGCTGTTCACCGGCGCCTACTTCCGCATGATCGCGGGCTCGTGCCGGCGCAGCAGCCGGGCGATCAGCACCCCGAACAGGACGGACAGGGCCACCAGCATGCCGATGTCGAGCAGCCAGACCCCGGCGGAGTGGGCGAACAGGGGGTCGTCGGTGAGCGGGCCGGGCACGATCCGGCCGAGGTCGAGGGTGGCTGCCATCGCGCCGAGCGCCCAGCGCGAGGGCACGAGCCACGCGAGCTGTTCGATGACGGGGACCCCGTCGAGTTGCAGGAGCGCCCCGCAGAAGACCACCTGCACGATGGCGAGGAGGACCAGCAGCGGCATGGTGACCTCCTCCTTCTTGACGAGGGCGGAGACCAGCAGGCCGAGCATCATCGCGGTGAAGGACAGCAGGGCGACGGCCACGATGATCTCCAGGAGCGGCGGGAGGAAGACTCCCTTGCCGTCGGGGGCGCCGAGTTCCACGCCGAGGAGGCCGACGAGCGTGAGGACGACGGCCTGCGCGACGGTGATGGCGCCCAGCACGACGACCTTGGACATCAGGTAGGCCGATCTGGAGAGTCCGACGGCGCGTTCGCGCTGGTAGATCACCCGTTCCTTGACGAGTTCCCGGACCGCGTTCGCGGCGCCCGTCAGGACGCCTCCGACGCACAGGATGAGCAGGGCGTTGATCGCCGATTCCCTGGTGAGGGTGCTGCCGGCGAGGGCGCGGGCCATGGCGCCCATGACGAAGGGCAGCGCGACCATGATGGCGAGGAAGGTGCGGTCGGCCCCGAGGGCGGCCGCGTACCGGCGGATCAGCGTGGAGAGCTGGGACCCCCAACTCTGCGCGGTGGGCGGCGGTGCGACGTCGGCGTCGGCGGGGCGCGGCCGGGTTCCGTCGGGCAGCGGGGGTCGGGCGGTGCCCGTGACGTACCTGCGGTACTCGGGGGAGGCCCTGTACCGGCCGGCCCAGTCGCGGTCCCGTTCCTTCTCGAAGGCCTCGAAGGCCTCGGGCCACTGGCTGAAGCCGAAGAAGTCCAGGGTGCGGCCGGGAGGCCCGAAGTAGGCGGTGCGTCCGCCGGGCGCGAGGACCAGCAGCCGGTCGCAGACGTCGAGACTGAGCACGCTGTGGGTGACGACGATGACGGTGCGGCCGTCGTCCGCCAGCCCGCGCAACATGTGCATGACGGAGCGGTCCATGCCGGGGTCGAGGCCGGAGGTGGGTTCGTCGAGGAAGAGGAGGGAGGGCTTCGTCAGCAGTTCGAGGGCCACGGAGACGCGTTTGCGCTGGCCGCCGGAGAGGCTGTGGATGGGCTGGTCGGCGCGCTGTTCGAGGCCGAGTTCGCCGATCACCTCGTCCACCCGGGCCTGCCGTTCGGCCTTGGCCGTGTCCTGCGGGAACCGGAGTTCGGCGGCGTAGGTGAGGGCCCTCCGGACGGTGAGTTGGGCGTGCAGGATGTCGTCCTGGGGGACGAGGCCGATGCGGCTGCGCAGTTCCGCGTAGTCGCGGTAGAGGTCGCGGCCGTCATAGAGGACACTGCCGTGGTCTGCGGGGCGCAGTCCGGTGAGGGCGCCGAGCAGGGTGGACTTGCCGGCGCCGCTGGGGCCGATGACGGCGAGCAGGCACTTCGCGCCGACGGGGAAGGAGACGTGGTCGAGGAGGGTCTTGCGGCCGTGGTCGACGGTGACGGCGAGGTCCTGGACGTCGAGGGAGACCTCGCCGGTGTCGACGTACTCCTGGAGCCGGTCGCCGACGAGGCAGAACGCCGAGTGTCCGATGCCGACGATGTCGCCCTCGGTGACGGGGGCCCGTTCGACGGGGGCGCCGTTGAGGTAGGTGCCGTTGTGGCTGCCGAGGTCGGCGATCTCGTGGGTGCCGTCGGCGAGGGCGCGCAGTTCGGCGTGTCGGCGGGAGACGACGAGGTCGTCGAGGACGAGGTCGTTGGCGGGGTCGCGGCCGATCCGCACGGCGGTCCGGGCGGGTAGCGGCCGGACGCTGGTGGGCCGGCGGAAGGTGCCGGTCAGGGCGGGTGCCGCGACGCCGGAGGGCCGGGCGGGCCGGGCGACGGATCCGGGGTCGGGGGCCGGCGGCGGTGGCGGCGGCCGGCCGACGAGGACGGCGCGCGGGCCGTCCTGGGGGCTGCCGAAGCGCAGTTCGCTGCCGGGGCCGACGCTCCAGGCGTGGACCCGTTGGCCGTCCGCCCAGGTGCCGTTGGTGCTGCCCTCGTCCTCGACGGTCCAGTGGTCGCCGTCGGGGCGCAGTACCGCGTGGTGCCAGGAGACCCGGGCGTCGTCGAGGCAGATCTCGCAGAGGGGGTCACGGCCGACGTGGTAGGTCCGCTCCGGGCTCATCTCGGTGGAGCCGCGGGCGGTTTCCAGGACGAGTTCGGGTGGGGTCGGCACACCGGGGCGCTGGACCATGGACAGATTTTCCCATGATCCTGCGCTGCTGGCATAACAGCAGGTCAGAGGGGTGTTAAAGGTAATGACAACGGTCCCCGTTGCAGCCTTTGCCGTTCGCGTCGCGGTGCGCTTCACTTCACGCGTCGGAACCGAACAGACGGCGAACAAAGACGGGGGAAGCGATGAGCGCGCACGAGCAGGCGCACGAGCACGGACACCCGGGGCGAGGCGGCCGGGAGGCCCGGGACCCCGCCGGGCGCGAGCACCCCGAGCACGGTCACGGCGCCCACGCGCACGGCCCCGGCGGGCACTCCCACGGGGTGGACCCGGACGCCGACCGCCGCTGGTTGGGCATCGCGCTGGCCCTGATCTGCGGGTTCATGGCGATCGAGGTGGTCATCGGCGTCATGGCGCATTCGCTGGCGCTGATCTCCGACGCGGCGCACATGCTGACGGACGCCGTCTCGATCGTCCTGGCGTTGATCGCGATGCGGTTGGCCGCCCGCCCGGCCCGCGGCGGTTTCACGTTCGGCCTCAAGCGCGCGGAGATACTCTCGGCGCAGGCCAACGGTCTGACGCTGCTGCTCCTGGCGGTGTGGTTGGCGTACGAGGCCGTGCGGCGCCTGATCGATCCGCCGCCGGTGGAGGGCGGCCTGGTGCTGGTGACGGCACTGGCGGGCATCGTCGTCAACGTGGTGGCGGCCTGGTGCATCTCCCGGGCGAACCGGACCTCGCTGGCCGTCGAGGGCGCCTACCAGCACATCCTGAACGACCTGTTCGCCTTCATCGGGACGGCGGTGGCCGGTCTGATCGTGCTGACCACCGGTTTCCGGCAGGCCGACTCCATCGCCTCGCTCGTGGTGGTGGTGCTGATGGTCAAGGCGGGTTACGGACTGGTCCGGGAGTCGGGCCGGATCTTCCTGGAGGCGGCGCCGGCCCACCTGGACCCGGACGCGGTCGGCGACCGGCTCGCCGGGCACCCGCCGGTGACGGAGGTCCACGACCTGCACATCTGGACGATCACCTCGGGGCAGGCGGCGTTGTCCGCGCACGTGCTGGTGGAGCCGGCGGGCGACTGCCACGCCGTGCGCCGCGATTTGGAGGCCCTGTTGGAGAAGGAGTACGGGATCACCCACACCACCCTCCAGGTGGACCACGTCCAGGACTCGCTGCTCTCGGTCGGCCGTCCGGGCGACGAGAACTCGGGCGACGGGCACTGCGCCGACGCCCACGGCCCGGTGCACCGGCAGGGCCCGCACCCGCACTGACCTTCACCCCGCCCCGACCGCTGAGCGCGGTCGGGGCGGGGCATACATGGGTCCATGACGGGACCGATCAGGTACAAGCGCAGTGCCGGGCTGCTCCTCTTCCGGCGGACCGCCGACGGGGTCGCGGAGGATCCGGGCTCCGGGATCGAGGTGCTGCTGGGGCACATGGGCGGTCCGCTGTGGTCGGGGCGGGACGCCGGTGGCTGGGCCATCCCGAAGGGCGAGTACGGCCCCGAGGAGACCCCGCGGGAGGCGGCCCGCCGGGAGTTCACCGAGGAGATCGGGCTGCCGCCGCCGGAGGGCGAACACCTGCCGCTGGGCGACGTACGGCTGACGAGCGGGAAGCTGGTGACCATCTGGGCGGTGGAGGCCGACCTCGACCCCGCCCTGATGGTGCCCGGCACCTTCACGATGGAGTGGCCGCCGCACTCGGGCCGCGAGGAGGAGTTCCCGGAACTGGACCGGGTGGCCTGGTTCGCTCCCACGGTGGCCAGAAACAAGCTGATTGCCTCTCAAATCCCGTTCCTGGAGCGACTGTTGGGACTCCTGAAGGGTTGACCCGACCTTTACTTGCCAACAAACCCCACCTGCATGGACATTGCACATATGACGAACGTCGTGCTGGTGGGAACCCTGGACACCAAGGGTGTCGAGTACGGCTGGCTGCGCGAGAGGCTGTCGCGCGCCGGCGTCGATGTGGTCCTGGTCGATACCGGGATCATGGGCGAACCGAAGGTGCCCGCGGACGTGCCGCGCGAAGCGGTGGCCCGGGCGGCGGGAACGGAACTGTCGGAGCTGCGCGCGGCCGCCGACCGGGGCGCGGCCGTGACCACGATGGCGAAGGGGGCCGAGGCGACCTTGTTACGCCTGCACGCCGAGGGTCGGCTGCACGGGGTCCTCGCGATCGGGGGCAGCGGCGGCACCTCCATCGCGAGCCGCGCGATGCGGGCCCTGCCGCTGGGCGTGCCCAAGGTGATGGTCTCGTCGATGGCGTCCGGGGACGTGGCCCCGTACGTCGGCTCCTCGGACCTCACGATGATGTACAGCGTGGTGGACATCGCGGGGATCAACAGCGTCTCCGCCCCGGTGCTGGCCAATGCCGTGGAGGCCGTCGCCGGGATGGCGAAGGGCTGGGCCCGCGCCGCCCAGGACCGGAGCCGTCCGGCCCGGCTCGGCTCGGGACCCCGTCCGCTGGTCGCGGCCAGCATGGCCGGCGTCACCACGATCGGGGTGGACGCGGCGCGGGAGCGGCTGACGGAGCTGGGCTACGAGGTGCTGGTCTTCCACGTCAGCGGCTCCGGTGGCCGCACTCTGGAGACCCTGGCCGGGCAGGGGGTGTTCGCCGGCGTGCTGGACCTCACCCTCAGCGAACTCGCCGACGACCTGTGCGGCGGCATCCTGACCGCCGGACCCGACCGGCTCACCGCGGCCGGGCGGGCGGGGATCCCGCAGGTGGTGAGCCTGGGGGCGCTGGACATGGTGAAGTTCGGGCCGTTGGAGAGCCTGCCGGAACGGGCCCGCTACCGCCGGGTCCGCGTCCACAACCCGTCGATCACGGTGATCCGGACGACCGAGTCCGAGTGCGCGGAGCTCGGCCGGCGGGTCGCCGCCAAACTGCGGGGCTCGACGGGGCCGACGGAGGTCTGCGTCCCACTGCGCGGACTGTCGACGCTCGGCGCGCCCGGCGGGCCCTACCATGACCCCGGCGCGGACCGGGCCCTGTTCTCGGCACTGCGCGACGGATTGCGGGGCAGTGCGGCCCGGATCCACGATTACGACACCCACATCAACGACCCGTCCTTCGGCCGGGCCGCGGCCGACAGGTTGCACGCCATGATCGGCGCGCTCGCGGCGGCGGCCTGACCGCACACCGCTTCGAGACGCCCCTCCCGGTTGGGAACCAGCCGTGGCGGAAACGTGTCCCTGGTGGTGGCCGGTCGGGTACGACGGGTGAGGGATGCGGCGATGCCACGGACGGGGGGCGACGATGAGCGGTGAGTGGACGGTACCGGGATACAGCGAGGTACGGGAGCTCGGGGCGGGCGGCAGCGGGCGGGTGGTGCTCGCGGTCCACGACGGCACGGGCACCGCGGTCGCCGTGAAGTACCTGAGCGACCGCCTGCGCGACGACCCCGCCTTCGTCCGTGAGTTCCGGGCGGAGGCGCGGCTCCTCGGCGGTCTCGGCTCCCCGTACGTCGTGGGTCTGTACGAGTACGTCGAGGCGCCGGGCGGCGCCGCGATCGTGATGGAACTGGTCGACGGGATCTCCCTGCGCGCCCTGCTCAAGCAGTCCGGGCGGTCCGAGCCGGAGGCCGCGCTGGTGGTGCTGAAGGGCTCGCTGCTGGGGTTGGCCGCCGCGCACCGGGCCGGCGTCGTGCACCGCGACTACAAGCCGGAGAACGTACTGGTCGCCGCGGACGGCTCCTCCAAGCTCGTGGACTTCGGGATCGCGGCCGGGCGCGGCACGACGCCCGGGGTGGCGGGCACGCCCGCCTACATGGCACCCGAGCAGTGGCAGGGGCGCCCCGCCTCGCCGCCGGCCGACGTGTACGCGGCGACGGCGACCTTCTTCGAGTGCCTGACGGGGCGCAAGCCCTACGACGGGGAGAACTTCGCGGAGCTCGCCGTCCAGCACATCGAGGCGCCGGTGCCGGAGACCGAGGCCCCGGAGCCGGTGCGCCCGCTGATCCGGCGCGGTCTGGCCAAGCTGCCCGAGCAGCGTCCGGAGAACGCCGAGGCCTTCGTCGCCGAGTTGGAGGAGGTAGCCCTGGCGGCGTACGGGCCTCAGTGGGAGGAGCGCGGGCAGCGCAAGTTGGCGGCGCTGGCCGCCCTGCTGCCGTTGCTGTTCCCGTCCGCGGGCGCCGCGGCGGGTACCACCGCCGTGGCGACCACTTCGGTCGGCGGGCCGTCGGTATGGGCTCCGGGGCGAGGCGGCTGGCTGGCGACGGGCCTGGCGCTGGTGCTGGGTGCCCTGCTGGTCCTGACGACCGACGCGATCGGTGGCACCCCGCCGGGGACGTCCGCGCTGAGCGACTTCGCCACCACGAGCCCGTCCTCGCCGGGCGGCGCCTCCCCGCACCCGGCTCCGTCGGCGACGGTGTCCGCCGGGCCGAGCCCTTCGACGTCCCCCAGCGCGTCCGCGTCGGCCTCGCCCTCGCCGTCGCCCTCGTCGTCCGCGACGCCGTCCCCCTCGTACTCGGCCTCCCACACGCCGAGCCCCGACCACTCGACCACCAAGCCGACGGTGACCCCGACACCCACGCCGACGCCGACGCCGACTCCCACCCCGACCCTGCGGGTGACGAAGGTCGGCGTGTCCTTGCAGCCCGGCATCTACCGCGGCGACGCCACGGTGTCGGTCGCGACGCAGGGCGCCGGCACGGTCACCGTGGTCGTGGAGTGGTTCCTCGGCGACGCGCCGGGCGCGTTCACCACGGCCGACGGCAGCGAGACGTTCGTCGTGCCGGCCGGTTCCACCGCCCAGGTGGTCCGGTCGCACACCTTCAGCCGTGGCAACGGCTGCTACGGCGGCGTGCGCGTCACCACCAAGCCCGCCGCCGGGAACTCCTCGGCGTCCGACTCGCAGTTGCTGAGCCGCTGCCGACAGCCGGAGCCCCCGCGATGAACGAGCCCCGCGCACCCCGGACCGGCGACGGCGACCACGGCCGCGCCGAACCCGTCGACGCCACCGACGACTACAGCGCCACCGTCCTCGGCAGCCACTGGTTCACCGGTCCCCCGCCGCCCGCGGAGGCCGTCCCCGACCGGGTCGAGGGATCCGTCATGCGGTTCGGGCCCGGAGTCACGGCGGCCATGCCGGCCCCGTTCCCGCTGGTCGCGGCGCCGGTTGCGGCGCCCGCGCGCCGGGGCGGCGGCTGGCGGCGGTACACCCTCGCCGTCGTCGTCCTGGCGCTCGTCCTCGGATACCTGGGCTGGCAGCGGTTCGGGCCGTCCGTCGAGGTCCGTGACGTCCGGGTCAGCACCGATCCGCAGGGGCCCGGCTGCGACGCCGCCGCCGACGTGGTGGCCTTCGTGTCGACGAACGGCCGGCCCGGCACCCTCGTCTACCGCTGGGTCCGCAGCGACGGGACCCGCTCCGAGGAACTCACGGAGCGGGTGCCCGGTGGCCGCGAGCAGGCCACACTGCACCTGCTGTGGACGTTCCACGGCACGGGAACCCATCCCGCGAAGGCCGAACTCCAGCTGATCGAGCCCGTGAAGCGCACCGCGTCGGTGGAGTTCACCTACCGCTGCCGCCCGTGACGGCGGGCCCGGCGGGCCGCCGGGCGGGCACCCTGATCACGGCGCGGCCCCCGTCGAGATCCACGCGGGAGCGCGGCGGGGCGCCGTCCTCCTCGTCGTCGCGCATGACGAGGGCGCTGCGGCGTTCCTCCAACTCGTTCTGTTTGCCCGGCGAGAAGCTCGCGTGGAGCTGCTCGAACCCGGTGGAGGAGATCTGTCCCTGCCGGCCGCCCCGACGCCAGGGCAGCAGCCCGGCCCGACCGGCGCGGAGCAGCGCCAGGTCCAGGAATGCCACGACGGTGAGGACGATCGCCATCCCCGGCAGGGTCATGAATACGACGAAGGCCATGGCCCGACCGTAACCCGGACGGCCCCCGTTCGGCCGTCCGGCCCCGGATCCGTTGCCGGGGGCCGTACTTCCGGCCGGCCGGGCGCGACCGTCCGGCCGAAGCGCGACCACCCCGTGCGCTGGTTGACTCGGAGAGTGTTGACGAGGGCGTGCAGGACGCCCTCGGGCACCGCTGCGTGCCACGTTCCAGCCGTCGACACCCCAACCGGAACGTGGCCGTCCCGCGCGGATGCCAAGTCCGCGCGGGGAGGCCCGCAGCCGCTTTGGGGAGTGGCTGCGGGCCGCTTCGTTTCCGTCCCCCCGCCGCAACCGGGGGGACGGGGTTCAGAACCGGGCGTGGGCGGTGATGTCCGCCTCGAACTCGCCCGTCATCGCCGGCGTCACCGTCGGCCGGCACTGGGCGACCGCCGCCAGGTAGTCCCGCGTGACCGCGCCGAGCTGGGCTGCCGCCGCGCCCCGCGCACCCACCGCCTCCAGGTCCCGCTCGAAGGACACCTGGGCCGCGATCCGCGCCGCGTGCTCGATGTCGGCCGGGGTGAACAGTTCGGTCGCCTCCACCAGCGCAGCCACGTCCACGTCGGCGCGGCCCGCCGTGTACCGGGACCAGATCGCGGCGCGGGCCCCGGCGTCCGGGGTGCCGATGGGGATCAGGTAGTCGAAGCGGCCCGGCCGCAGGAACGCCGGGTCGAGCGAGCGGACGGAGTTCGTCGCGCAGACCAGCAGCCGTTCGTCGCCCTCCCGGAAGCCGGGTATCAGCTTGAGCAGCTCGTTCGTGACGCCGTGGATCCCGCCCGGCTGGGCGGGCTCGGTGCGTACCGGTGCGATCTCCTCGACCTCGTCGATGAAGACGAGCACCCGCTCCAGTTCGGCGATCCGGGCGAAGGCGTCGCGCAGCGCCGCCGCGAGGTTGCCCTCGTCGGCGAGGCGGGAGGGCAGCAGTTCCACGAACGGCCAGCCGAGCCGGGACGCGATCGCCCGCGCGAACGTGGTCTTGCCGGTGCCGGGCGGGCCGAAGAGGGTGATGGCGCGCGGCGGTCGCACCCCGTGCGAGGCGGCCCGTTCGGGTTCGGCGAGGGGCAGCACCACGCGCCGCTCGATGAGGTCCTTCTCCTTCTCCATCCCGGCGACCTTGTCCCACAGGTCGCTCGGGAGGAACCGGCCGCCGAGGTCGTCGAGGAGGCCCGCGGCCGGCCCGTGCAGCGGCTCGGTCTTCTCGAAGTAGGCGACGGCGGGCTGCCGGGTGTAGCCGGCGTTGAGGAGGCCCTCGCCGAGCATGTCCTCCTCGGGCAGGACGTACGCGATCCGGCCGACGCGGGCCGCTATGAGCCTGCGTTCGAGTTCGACGAGGAGGGCGCTGGCCAGTCCCCGGCCGCGCCAGCCCGAGGCGATCGCGATGCGCATGACCCAGGCCCGCTCCCCGGTGACGCAGGCGAGCGCGGCGCCGATCGGTACGCCCTGGTGGACGGCGACCACGCAGGGCTGCCGGTCGGTGAGGGCGCTGATGCACTCGGCCAGGGAGAAGACGGACTCCTGGCCGAGTTCGGCCGTGGTGTCGATCAGGTGGACCACCGCTGCGAGATCGCTCTCGCGGTAGTCGTGGATGAGCCAGTTCACCGGGTACCGCCCCTCGTTCGTGCTCCTGCGGCGAGGCTAGGGGTGGTGGGCCGGGTACTCACGCTCCGTCGTGCACAACACCGTGTCGGGAAACCGTCCGTGTCGTCCATAGACTGGTGTCTTCCGCCGACGACCCGCACCGAGGACCAGCACGCCTTCATGACATCCCACATACCCGGCGCCGCACCGGCCCGCAGTCGCTCGTTCCTCGTGTGGTCGGTGCCGGTCCTGTGGACCGTGGCGCTCGGTGTGTGGGGGCTCTCCCGGCAGGACAGCGTGTGGCGCGACGAGGCGGCGACCTGGCAGGTCGCCGGACGGTCGACGGGCGAGATCTGGGCGATGCTCGGCAACGTGGACGCGGTGCACGGCCTGTACTACCTCCTCATGCACGGTCTCTTCGAGGTGTTCGGCGCCGGCACGACGACCCTGCGGTTGCCGTCCGTCCTCGCGGTGGCCGTGGCCGCCGGTTGTGTGGCCCTGATCGGGAACCGGTTGTCCGGGCCGGCGACCGGTCTGGCCGCCGGGCTGGCCCTCGGGCTGCTGCCCGCCGTGCAGTTCCACCTCCAGGAGGGCCGGCCCTACGCACTGGTCGCCGCCGGCTCCGCCCTGTCGGCGCTGCTCCTGGTGTCCCTCGTCGGGGACGGGCCGGGACGGACCGGGCGACGGACGTGGCCGCGCTGGACGGCGTACGGGCTCCTCGTGCTGGTCTGCGCCCTGCTGAACTGGCTGTCGCTCCTCGCGTTGCCCGCGCACGCGGTGACCCTGTGGTGGGTGCGGGCCGGGCGCGGGGTGTGGCTGCGCTGGCTGGGGGCCGGGGCGTGCGCCGTGACGGGGGCCCTGCCGTTGATCCTGTTCAGCCGGGGCCAGTCCGACCAGGTGTCGTGGATACCACCGCTGACCTGGAACATGTTGATCGGGCCGGGCATCCTCCTGGCCGTCGGGGCGTTCGGGGCGTGGACGGACCGCCCGGCCCGTGGTCGGCTGTCGGTCGCCGCCGTGGGACTGCCCCTGCTGGCGGTGCCGCAGCTCGCCCTGGTCGGGCTGTCCCTGGTGCAGCCCCTGTTCCTGGACCGCTACATCTTGTTCGGCATGCTGGGTCTGGCCCTGCTGATCGGCGCCGCGCTGGGCGCGGGCGCCGGGGCCCTGGCACCGAGGCTGCCGAGGGCATCGACGGTACTCGTCCCGGCCGTGGCGGGGGTGGCGGTGCTGGTCCTGCTGCCCGTGGAACTCGGCAGGCGGGCCCCGGCCAGCCGGATCGACGACGTGCTGGCCGTGGCCGGGGAGGTGGACCGGCTGGGGCGCGCCGGGGACGCGGTGCTCTTCGTGCCGGCCGCCCGTCGCGACACCGCGCTCGTCTCCCCCGGCGCCTTCCGGGACCTGACGGACGTGGCACTGGCCGAGAGCCCGGCGGCCTCCGCCACCCTGAAGGGCGAGGAGCTCGACCCGCCCCGCATCCGCGCGGCCCTGCTGGCGCGGCGCCGCGTCCTGTTGGTCACGGACGCCGCCCGGGTCGCCCGTCCGCCGGGCGCCGAGCGGGACCGGACGAAGGTGGCCGTCCTGCGCGAGTACTTCACGGTGGTCGAGGACCATCAGCTCCGCGGCCGTCGCGTCACCCTCTACGAACGCCGTACCTGAGCGCGCCGGCACCGTTCAGCGGGCCCCCGCCATCGGGCGGGCGTGGGTGCCGAGCCAGGTCAGGGAGGAGGCGGCGAGGTCGGGCCAGCCCCGGTCGACGATCAGGGAGTGACCCCGGTCCTCGAAGCACTGGTACTCGGTGACGGCCGGGGAGTGCCGGTACTGCTTGTACGTGGACCGGGTCAGCACGTCGGGCACGGTGTGGTCCTGCTTGCCGGACATCAGGAGCAGCGGACCGCGTGAGGCGTTGTCGGTGTTCACCCGGGCCGCGGAGTGCGGGGTGAAGTTGCCGAGGGCGAGTTGGAACAGCGGTCGGGCGGGGCTCGGAATGGTCCACGCGTCGAAGAGCGCCTCCGCGTCCGGTTCGGGGACGACGTTGGCGAAGGCGTAGCGGAACTGCTCCCGGTTGAGCGAGACCGCGCGGTGGATGTTGCCGGGGTCGCGAAGGAAGGCGAACGCCGACTTGGCCTGGGCCGGTGCGAGTGCCTTCACCCCCTTGATCTGGCCCGGGGAGATGGCCACGGCGGCGGAGGCGAGGCCCTCGCCGAGCAGGTGCTGCGCGATGAAACCGCCGACGGAATGCCCGACCAGCACCGGCGGCGCGGGCAGCGTACGGATGACCCGGGTGTACGCCTCCGCTATCTCGGCCAGACCGACGCCGGCCTGCGCGTCGGGCAGCCGGCGGGCCCCCGTGACGGTGTCGGGTACGCCCGGCCACTCCGGCATCAGCGGTTCGTAGCCGGCGTCGTGGAAGCTGTCGGCCCAGCCCTGCCAGCTCGTCGAGTGCAGCCACAGGCCGTGGATGAAGATCACGGGTGTGCGCCGTGTGGTCATGACGGGACCTCCTGAAGGCCTCGGCCCCCCTGGACAGCACCTCTGCCAGTCTCGCCCCGCGGGCCGGGTACCGCCTGCGCGGCGCTTTTCGGGGCCGGCCGCCGACCTGTGCCGGCCCCGCGCGTGGCCTCCCTTCCCGGATTCACAGCTGATTCATATGGAATTTCTGGCTCCGCACAGGGTTTCGACGGGGAGGCTCAGAACATGATCCATGGCATGTTTCCCCGACAGGCCGGCCGACCCCGCGCCCGGCGCGCCTCCCGGATCCTGCTCGCCCTGAGCGCGACGGCGGCCCTGCTGGGCGTGGACGTCCCCGACCCGCCGGCCGCGCCGCCCCTGGGCTTCACCGTCGGCGCCCGCCCCGGGGCGGCGGCGGACCGGGTGGGGGCGCTGTTCGCGGGAGGGCTGGACGGTGGCCACTTCTGCACCGCCGCAGTGGTGCGCAGCGAGGGCCACGACCTGATCGCGACGGCCGCGCACTGCCTGGACGACCCGGACACCGCGGTCTTCGCGCCGGGCTACCGGGACGGCGAGGCCCCGTACGGAGTGTGGCGGCTGACCGACGTGTACACGGCTCCCGGTTGGCGGGACGGCGAGGACCCGGACGCCGACATCGCCTTCGCGACGCTCGCCCCGTTGGACGGCGCCCGGATCGAGGACGTCGTCGGCGGGTTTCCCGTGGCCGGGCGGCAGCCGGACGAAGTGCCCGTCACGATCCTCGGCTACCCCAGCACCAGCGAAACCCCGCTGAGCTGCACCAACACGACCGAGCTGTTCTCCGGGACGCAGCGTCGCATCGACTGCCCCGACCTCAGCGGCGGCACCAGCGGCAGTCCCTGGCTCGTGGACGGGGAGCTGGCCGGTGTGCTCGGCGGTTACGAGGGCGGGGGCACGGTACCGGAGGTCTCGTACAGCGCGGTGATGGGCGAGCGGGCCCTCGCGCTGTACCGGGAGGCGTCCGCCCCGGGGGCCTTCGCCCTGGTCGCGCCCGCCTCCGGGTGAGCGTCAGGCGGTGACGGTCCCGGTGGGTGTCATCCGTTGCCGTCGGCGACAGCCGCCGGCTCGAACCAGGTCGATTCGTCGAGGAGGGCGCGTCGGACGCGTTCCACGGCGAACCGCTCCAGCGGCGGCAGCTCCGACATCCCGAACCAGGCGACTTCCAGCAGTTCTCCGTCGTGGGCGCGGGCCTCGCCGCCGGTCGGGCGGCAACGGAAGGTGATGTCCTGGAACTGGCAGACGTCCCCGTTGGGGTAGACGATCGGCGCGAGCATCTCGACGAGGACGACCCGCTCGGGCACGCACCGCACGGCCGTCTCCTCGTACACCTCGCGGACGGCCGTCGTGGCGGGCTGTTCGCCGGGTTCGGCGATCCCGCCGATCACCGACCACCGCCCGGTGTCGGCCCGGCGGCCCAGGAGGACCCGGTCCGCGTCGTCGACGACCACGGCGGTGACCCCGGGCAGCAGGAGCAGTTGCTGCCCGGCGCCGGCGCGGATCGCCTTGATGAACTCGGGTGTGCTCACGCGGCCCTCCCGGCGCGGATCCGACGGGCCAGGACCGTGGCGAGCCCGCCCGCGGCGATCAGGAGCAGCGCGTACTCGGGCAGCGGCCCGAACCGGGTGGCGGGGGTCTCGGTGGAGCGCAGCGGGATCTCGGCGACCAGCGCGTCCGCGGTGAAGAGCTTCGTCCGCTCGCTGATCGATCCGTCGGGCCGGATGACGGCGCTGACTCCGCTGGTGACGGGCACCAGTACCGTCCGGCTGTGCTCGACAGCGCGGATCTGGTCCATGGCGAGCTGCTGGTAGGTCATCTGGCTCCGGCCGAAGGTGGCGTTGTTGCTGGGCACGGCGATGACCTGGGCGCCGGCCCGGACGGTGGAGCGCACCGCGTCGTCGAAGGCGGCCTCGTAGCAGGTGACCATGCCGACCCCGCTGCCGTTCATGTCGAACACCCCGGGCTCCTTGCCGGGCCCGAAGTCCCGGCGGACGCGGTCCACGTCGGCGCTGAAGAGGCGAACGAAGGACCGCATGGGAATGCGCTCGCCGAAGGGCTGGATCTTGCGCTTGTCGTAGGTGTCCACGGGGCCCTTGACCGGGTCCCACAGGATCATCGTGTTGCGCAGCGGGCCCGTCTCGGGGGCCAGTACGGAACCGATCGCGACGGGCACCCCGATGGTCTTCACCGCGTTGTCGATGACCGCGTAGGCGTCGGGCTGGGTGTAGGGGTCGATGTCGGAGGAGTTCTCCGGCCACAGGACGAAGTCGGGCTTGGGCACCCGGCCGGCCTTGACGTCCTCGGCGAGCCGGATCGTACGGTTCGCGTGGTTGTCCAGGACCTGGCGGCGCTGGGCGTTGAAGTCGAAGCCGAGGCGCGGGACGTTGCCCTGGACGACGGCGGCCACGGCCGTCCCGTCCTCGGCGGCGTCGGAGACCAGGGGGCGGGCGAGGAGGGCCGCCCCGACGGGAGCGGCGACGGCCAGCGCGGCGAGCGCCGCGGTGGTCTGCCGGGGGTGTTCACGGGTGGTGCGCAGGACCTCGTAGAGGCCGAAGCCGCACAGCGCGACGCCGAAGGAGAGCAGCGGGGTCCCGCCGAGGGCCGCGAGCGGGACGAAGATCCCGTCGGCCTGCCCGAAGGCGAGCTTGCCCCAGGGGAAACCGCCGAAGGGGGCGCGGGCCCGCAGGGCCTCGTCCGCGACCCAGACGGCGGCCGCCCAGAGCGGCCATCCGGGCAGCTTGCCGACGAGGGCGATGCCGAGGCCGCCGAGCCCGATGAAGAGGGCTTCGAGGGTGACGAGGGCGAGCCACGGCACCGGGCCGACGCCCTCGCTGGTCCATACGAGGAGCGGCAGCAGGTAACCCAGCCCGAAGAGGAAGCCGAGCCCGAACCCCGCCCGGGCCCGGCGACCGCGCAGGCACCCGGCCAGCAGGGCGAGGGCCAGGGGAGCCAGCCACCACAGCGGGCGCGGCGGGAAGCTGAGGTAGAGCAGCACTCCGGCGAGTACGGCGAGTACGGGGCGCGCCGCCCGTGCCGCCCGGCGCGGCAACGCGCGGGTTCCGGGCTCGCCCGCGTCGGCGGCGTGCGCGTCGGATGCTGCTCCGGGTGCTGCGGGGGGCGACGGGGAGGGGTCGTTCCCGGCGTCGCGGGTGACACTGCTGCTCATCTGGCGGAGTGTACGTCCCCGCATGCCAAAGGCTGGTAAGACCCGGGGCCGGGGGCCCTGACGGGCGATGCGGTGCTCCCCGCCGCCTCGGCGGCGGGGGCGGCGTCAGCGGGCCAGGGCGCGCAGGTGTGCGCGGATGACGCGGACGGCGTTCTCGGCGTCGTCGACGGTGACCGTGAACAGCTTGCCGTCCCCGAGCCGCAGTTCCACGCCCTCGCCGCGCCGGACGATGATGGCGGTGCCCTGCTCCGGACGCCAGCGGTATCCCCAGCCGCCCCACTGTTGCGGGGTGATGCGGGGCACGAACTCGGCGGAGGTGACCTCGGAGAGCGGGATCCTGCGGCGCGGGAGCCCCACGTGGCCGCAGCGGACCTCCAGGACCTGGGAGTCGACGGTGACGGCGACGTGCACGAACGCCAGGGTGCCGTAGAGGATCAACAGCCCGGCGGCGAGGCAGCCGACCACGGACATGAGGAGCGGGGCGATCCCGGCGGTCCAGGAGCCGTCGACGGCGAGCTCGATCCCGAGCGCCAGGCACGCGGCACCGGCGGCGGCAAGGATCCACTGCACGCGGTTGGAGGCTCGGCCCGTCCAGAGCGGCCCCGGGGGGTGACCCGTCATGTGTAGCAGCGTACTCACGTTCCGCATGTACGCCACCGCCTCTCGCCCGGTCGGTCGACGGGCCCGTGGCTCGCGCGTGCCCGTGGGGCGTGTGGTGCGCCTGCCCGCACGCCCACCCCGGAAACCCGGCCGGCCGGGCCGGGCCCGGGTGCAGGGGCCACGTCGTCGTTCGAGTTCGGCGGCCGGGGGTTCCGCATCCGCCCGCCCGGACCGCGTGGGCCCGGGCCCGGGATGCCGCGGGCGCGACACCCCGCTCGCACCACCCCGTTCCGTAGCCCATCCGTGGCACCACGGGCGTGACTACCCTGGCGGCGTGAACAAGGAGCGGAGGGACCGGCCGCGCGACGCGGCCATGCCCGTCCTGGGCGGATCGGGCGGGCTCGGGTCGGCGCACCGGGCCGTCGATGGCGCCGCGACCCGGCGGCGGCCGGCCTCGACGCCCCGGACGTCTTCGCGCGCCGCCTGCCGACCACCGTGTGCCCCCGAGGAGACCCCGTGACCAGCCGACTCGACCGCGCCGTGGGCGCCGTACTCGGTTCGGCGGCGGGCGACGCCCTCGGCGCGCCCTACGAGTTCGGCCCGGCGGGCCAACTGAGCGCGCAGGGAAAGGAGATGCGCGGCGGTGGCGGCTGGGACCCGGGCGAGGCGACCGACGACACCCAGATGGCGGTGCTGGTCGGCGAGTCCCTGCTGGGAAACGGCGGCCTCGACCTGCCCGACGTCTTCGCCCGGTTCCAGCGGTGGGCCGCCGGCAGTCCCAAGGACATCGGTCTCCAGACCGAGGACGTGCTGACCAACGGCGAGGCCTGGGACCTGGCCGCCGCCCTGCACTTCCGGATCAACGCGCGGGCGGCGGGCAACGGTTCCCTGATGCGGGCCTCGACGTCGGCCGTGTACTTCGCCGCCGCCGGACGGGAGGCCACCATGGACGCCGCCCGACGGATCGCGGCCCTCACCCACGGCGACCGGGCCGCCTGGGAGGGCACGGCCATCCTGCACGAGCTCGTGCGCGTCGCCCTGGACGGGGACGATCCGCCGGCCGCGCTGCCCGGCGTCCTCGACGCGGTGCACGCGAACCACCGCGAGCGGTACGCCCGCGTGCTCGACCCGGACTGGCACCCGGACCTCGCCACCGAGTTCAACGGTGCGGTGTGGCCCTGCCTCGGCTCGGCGGTGTGGGCCCTGCGGACCACCACCGACTTCGCCGGAGCCGTACGGGCGGCGGTCGACCTGGGCGGGGACACCGACACCGTCGCCGCCGTCACGGGCATCCTGGCCGGCGCGGTCCACGGCGGGGCGGCGATCCCGGCCGAATGGACGGACCCGCTCCACGTGCCGCTGCCCGGCTTCGGCGACCGGGTGCTGGACGCGGCGGCCCTGCGCGCCCTGGCCGTACGCCTCGCGACGACCGACTGAGCGGGCGTGCGGCGGGGCACCACCGGCCGAGCGGCGGACCGCGGCGGGCCTCGCTCGGGCGCTGCCGGTCAGCCGCAGCCGCACCCTCCGCAACCCCCGTCCCCACCGCAGCCGGTCCCGCCACAGCCGCCGGCGGCCCCGGCGGCCCGCCCGTCCCGCTTCGCCTCGTCCTCCTCCGCGCGCAGCCGCGCCCGCTCGCGGCGGCGTTCTTCCGCACGGGCCCGCATCCGCCGCACGCTCTCCCGGTGCGACACGCCCGCGGGAACCCACCGGTCGAGCCCGTGCCGGCGGCGCGGCAGCAGCACGGCCGCGGTCAGGTGGGAGCTGATGCGGGGCCCGCCGTCGTCGTGCACCGCGTACTCCAGGACGACCTCGGCGCCCTCTCGGGGCACCCCGTAGAGCACCGCCTCGAAGGGCTCGTCGCGGGCGTCGATGTCGTGCGATCCGCGCAGGTTCTCCGCCGTCGGGCCCGCGGCCAACATCCTCACCTCCGCACGCGTGTCGACGCCACGGACCCTGAAGGCGATCAGGGGCCGCCCCGCCGTCGCGTCGGCGTCCGGGTACAGCCAGTGGTGCCCCGACCGGGCGATCCGGACGCCGACGACCATGGCCGGCAGGTCGACGTCGCGCACCCGCCGCGCGGCCCGGTCGGCGCTCGCGCCGCGGCCGAGGAGGGTGCTGCCGAGCACCAGCAACGGCAAGGCGGTCCACTGTTGGCCGACGGCGTCGTACGGAACGGTCCCCCCGTGGGCGTCGAAGTCCAGTCCGAGCCCGTCGAGGAGGACGGCCCCGCCCACGATGCAGAGGAACACCCCGCACAGCATCGCCGGGATGCCGCGCCGGCCGTGCCCGGCGGGCAGCGGCCCCGGCACGGGGAAGCGGGCCGGGCCGGCCGCCGCCAAGGCCCGTGCCCGCTGCCGACGGCGCGCCCTCAGCCGCAGCAGCGCACCGACCAGCGCCCACAGCGCGGCGACGCAGACGAGGCAGAGGCCGAACCGGGTGCGCACGGCGCCGGTGCCCCGTACGACGAGGGCCGCGGCCGACTCCCCCGCGATCAGCGTGGCCGACACGGCGGCCGCGCCCGGCAGGTACCGGAACCAGACGGGCAGGGCCGCCAGGAGGAGGGTCGTCGGGTAGGCCCGCCAGTCCGTCCCGACCGCCCCGGCCGGCGCCCCGGTCCGTACGATCGGCAGGAAGGAGACGAGGACGAGCAGGCCGAGCGCCCAACTCCCGGCACCCGGAGCGAAGAAGAGCGGCACCCGCTCCTTGAGCCAGTGCTCGGCGGCCGGAACACCCCATGTACGCAACCCGGTCGCGGGTATCACCCCGCTCGGCACGTGCTTGGCGTAGGCAGTCACGGCCCCAGTATGCGAGCGCCCCCGGCGTCGCGAAACGGTCGGCGGCGGAACGTCCGGTGACCGAACGGGGCCCGCAGGGCGGGGAGTTGGCGGGTCCGGCAACGGTCGACCGACCTCATCGGCCGCGTCGTGGCCGGCGACCGGCCGGGGCGCCGGACGGGCCGTCCCCGTCCGGGGTCATCCTCCGACGGAGGCGTTCCGCGCCGGCTCGGCGAGCAGTCGACCCTCCGCGTAGCCGAACGCGGCGCGCGGAAGGTCGCCGGGACGGCCACTGAGCAGCACCGTCAGTCCACCGGTGCGCGGCAGACCCGGCCGGGGCTCGACGCCCACGCGGCGCAACGCCTGGAGGGCGACGGCCTCGGCGGACCCGTGGAAGGCGAAGGGGGTGCCGCCGGTGCGCGCGTCGACGGCGGCCCGGATCAGCTCCTCGACGAGCTCGTAGTGGGTGCAGCCGAGAACGACGTCGGTGACGTCGGAAGGGGTCAGCGCGGCGGCGGCGGCGACGGCCCGTACGACGGCGGCCTCGTCCGCCGCCTCGACCGCGTCGGCGAGACCCGGGCAGGGCACCTCGGTCACCTCGGCGCCGGCGGCGAAGTCACGGATCAGGCCGCGCTGGTAGGGGCTGCCGGTGGTGGCGGGGGTGGCCCAGATCGCGACGCGCCCCCCGGCGGCCGCGGCGGGCTTGATCGCCGGGACGGTCCCGATGACGGGGATGGCGGGTTCCAGGTCGCCCCGCAGGGTGGGCAGGCTGTGCACGGAGGCGGTGTTGCAGGCCACGATCAGCGCGTCCGGACGGTGCGCGGCGGCGGCACGGGCGACGGCACGGGCACGCTCGGTCAGGTCGGCCGGGGTGCGCGGTCCCCAGGGCATGCCGTCGGGGTCGCAGGACAGCACCAGATCGGCGTCCGGCCGCAGCCGACGCGTCGCGGCGGCCGCCGCAAGGAGGCCGATTCCCGAGTCCATGAGAGCGATCTTCACCCGGCCACCTTAGTCGACCCCCCGTCCCGGGCCCCGCTCGGCCGCCCCCGCGCCGGGTCCGCCGACCCGCTCGGCCGACCCCGCCCGACGGCCGCCTCCACCCCTGGTCGACGCCCCCGCCGCGGTCCCGCCGGGCGTCGTCCCGCCCGGCCGGCGGGCGCCCGACGGAGGTGTCCGGGCGTCGGGGTCGGCGCCTTCCGGGGAGCCCCGACGCCGGAGGGCCGGGGGCGCACACCGCGCACCCGCCCCGCGGCCCGGACGCGGGACAACGGCGGCGGGCTTCGGCAGACTGCGGGGCATGGGCCTCCTCCTGATCGCCGCCTGCGCCTCGCTCGCCGCCTGGCTCTGGCTCACGCTCGCCCAGGGCATGTTCTGGCGCACCGACGTCCGACTCCCGCCGCGCACCGCCCCCGCCCGCTGGCCGTCCGTGGCGATCGTGGTCCCCGCCCGGGACGAGGCCGAGGTCCTCCCCCACAGCCTGCCGTCACTGCTGGCCCAGGACTATCCCGGCGCCGCCGAGGTGATCCTGGTCGACGACGGCAGCACGGACGGAACCGCCGCCCTCGCCCGGCGGCTCGCGGCCGAGCACCCGGGCCTCCCCCTGACGGTGGTGTCCCCCGGCGATCCCGCGCCGGGGTGGACCGGCAAGCTGTGGGCCCTGCGGCACGGCATCGCCCACGCCCGCAGCGGTGGCGCCGCCGAGCCCGAGTACCTCCTGCTGACCGACGCCGACATCGCCCACGCGCCGGACAGCCTGCGCGAACTGGTCGCGGCCGCGACCAGCGCCCGGCTCGACCTGGTCTCCCAGATGGCCCGGCTGCGCGTGGTGAGCGGCTGGGAGCGGCTCGTCGTGCCGGCCTTCGTGTACTTCTTCGCGCAGCTGTACCCGTTCCGTCGGATCAACCGTCCCGACGGCCGGACCACCGCCGCGGCCGGGGGCTGCGTACTGCTGCGGACCGGGGCGGCGGTGCGCGCCGGGGTGCCCGATTCCATCCGGCAGGCGGTGATCGACGACGTCTCGCTGGCCCGCGCGGTCCGGGCGTCGGGCGGCCGGATCTGGCTCGGTCTGGCGGAGCGGGTGGAGAGCGTGCGCCCGTACCCGACGCTCGGGGACCTCCGGCGGATGGTGTCGCGCAGCGCCTACGCCCAACTGCGCCACCAGCCGGTGCTGCTGGTCGGCACGGTGGCGGGGCTGGCGCTCGTCTACCTGGTCCCGCCGGTCGCGCTCGTCGCGGGGCTCGCGGCCGGGCGGCCCGCGGTCGCCTGGGCGGGCGGGCTCGCCTGGCTGCTGATGGCCGGCACCTACCTGCCGATGCTGCGCCACTACCGGCAGCCGGTCGTCCTCGCGCCGCTGCTGCCGTTCACCGCGCTGCTCTACCTGCTGATGACCGTCGACTCCGCCGTGCAGCACTACCGGGGTCGCGGAGCCGCCTGGAAGGGTCGAACTTACGCCCGACCCGGTGACGCGTGAACCCGGACGGCACTCCCTGAAGGGGCGTCATCCGAGGTCATCGCATTGTGACGCTGCGTCAGCACCACATAGGTGCAAGGGTCAACCAGTGAGTACGAGTGCGAACAAGGCGGGGCGGAAGTGACGAATCGTGCACGTGGACGTGAAGTGAAAGCTGTGGCCCTGACCTGCGAATATGCAGGTCAGGGCGGGGTTGACGACACCTCGCTATGGACCCGGTGAAGTCGTGGGCTTAACTTAGGTCCCATGACCTCCCCCCGCTCCACTTATGGCGGCGGTTACTACTCCGCGCCCTCCTTCACGGACACCCCCATCTACGACTCCCTCGTCGCCGAACGCGGCACTCCGCAGATCGCCCCGATCCGCGTTCCGGCCGCCTACGAGTCGCCCAGTGCCGGTTACTCAAGCGGTGGTTACCTGCCGGCCCTCGCCTCCTCCATGCCCGCCCTGCCGCCGGCCATGCCCCAGCAGCAGGCCCCGGGCTACGGGTACCCGTACCAGCAGCAGGCGGCACCCGTGCAGCAGATGCCCGTGCCGCTCCAGCACGCGCCCGCGCCGTACATCCCGCAGCAGCAGCCGGTGGCGGCCCTGGCGGGATACGTCCCGCAGCAGCAGCCGCAGCAGCCCCGTCCGATGGCCGCGGCCACCGGGTACGAGGCGATGCGCCCGGCGGCTCCCCGCCCGGTCCAGGGCCCCGCACAGGTCCCCTCGTACGAGGACCCGTACGGCCGTCCGTACCAGGGGCGCGGCTACTGAGGGGCCGCCGCTCGCGGAGCGCGGTGCGCGGGGACCGGCGGGCCGGGGCACACCCGGCCCCGGCCGGGTCGCAGGTCGTTCGAACCGCGCCATAACCGCGGTGCCCGAATGGGGGGAGGCCGGCAAAATGCCCCCATGTCGAACTTGTACGTCCAGTCGCTGCACGTCCACCCCGTCAAATCCGTGGCGGGGACCTCTCCCGACGAGGTGGTCGTGGAGCCCTGGGGGCTGTCCGGGGACCGGCGCTGGGCCGTGGTCGACATCGAGGGCACGGTCATCAGCCAGCGCCAGGAGGCCCGCATGGCCCTGGCCGCCGCGCGCCCGCTGGCGGGAGGGCGGGTGGCGCTGTCGGCGCCGGGCATGCCGGAGCTGGTCGTGGAGGTTCCGGATCCGGGCCCGCGCGAGCCCTCCGTGCACTTCGGCAACAAGATCGACACGTTGGTCGCGGCCCGGTCCGCGGCCGACTGGTTCACCACCTTCCTCGGTCGTGACGCCCGGCTCGTGTACATGGACGACCCGGATGTGCGCCGACCCGTGGACCCCGACTACGCGCTGCCGGGCGAGACGGTGAGCCTCGCCGACGCCTACCCGTTGCTGGCCACCACCAGCGCTTCCCTCGACGCCCTCAACGAGCTGATCGCCCGCGGCGACCACCCGCAGGAGGGTCCGTTGCCGATGGACCGGTTCCGTCCCAACCTGGTGGTCGCCGGTGGCGACGCCTGGGCCGAGGACGGCTGGCGGCGCGTGGCGGTGGGCGGGGCCGTCTTCCGCGGGGTCCGCGAGTGCGGCCGGTGCGTCGTGACGACGACCGACCAGCGGACCGCGGAACGCGGCCGGGAGCCGCTGAAGACCCTGGCCCGGCACCGTCGGATCGGGAAGTCCCTGGCGTTCGGACGGCACATGGTGCCGGTCGTCCTCGGCACCGTGCGCGTCGGCGACGAGGTCCGGATCCTGGAGTGAGGCGCGGCCCTGCGGGGCTCCCGGCGCCCGGGGCGGACCCGCGACCGGGGCGCCGGGAACAGGGACGCAGGGAACAGGGGCGCAGGGGCCGGGGATCGCGGACCGGGCGGACCGCTCCCGTCAGTCAGGCGACGGAACAACACCTTCGAGGGGCTCGGGTCCCTCTCCGGAACCAACGGGCCGCGCGGCGCCGTTGGTGACTTCGGGACGTGTGACAGCCCTCCGGAAACGACCACCGGATCGGATGACACGGGTCTCGCGCGTCCCGGAATGCGCGTCCTCGGGACATGCGCCAGGCTGGGACGCGCAAGCAGTCGGAAGCTGGCGGAAACGGGGGGAGCCGGACCGTGCGGACAGCAATGGGTGTGTGGCGCTGGCGGCGCAATCCGCTGCGCAGGCCGACCGATCTCTTCGAGGCGTGGGTGGCGTTCGCCGCGCTGGTGTGCGTCCTGCTGGTGGCCCCGGCCGTCGGCTGGGTCGCGGGCCTGCGGGTGGACGGCACGCTCCAGCGGGCCGCCCTGGAGCAGCGCCACGAGCGCTATCTGGTCCCGGCCGTGGTGGTCCGGCCCGCGGCGGAGCCGCCCGCCGGAGCGTCGACCGATCCGTCGGCGCAGCGGCAGTCCCCGGAGCGCAGCCGGATCGTGGCCGTGTGGACCGCACCGGACGGCAGCAGCCACGAGGGGACGGTCCCGGCCGCCGAGGAACCTCCGGTCCCCGGCGAGCGGTTCCGCATATGGACGGACATGCGGGGCCGGCTGGTGGGGCAGCCGCTCGACCCGTCCGCCGCCTCATTCCACGCCGGTCTGGCCGGGCTCGCGGCCGCGCTCACGGCGGGCGCACTGGTGGAGACGGTCCGACGGTTGGTCGTACGCCGGCTCATGCATCGGCGGTACCTGCGTCTGGACCGTGCGTGGGCGGCGGCCGGCCCGGACTGGGGCCGGGCGGGGGCGGGCAGCTGACCTGGCAACTCGCCGGCCCCGCGCGCGCTACGGTGGGGCGGAGCCGGATCGGATCGCTTCAGCCACTTCGAACGGCTTCAATCACTTCGGCCGCTCCGGCGGCGCGAATACGAGGGTGGGGGCACGACAGCACCATGGCTCAGGGCACGGTCCAGGTGACGCACGGCGGGGCCTCGCGGTGGCGGCGCCGCTCGGGCGAGTATCCGACGCTGAGCGCCGCCCTCGCCGTCGCGGGCGACGGCGACGTGCTGTCGATCGCCCCCGGCACCTACCGGGAGAACCTGGTCCTCCACCACGCCGTCACGCTGCGCGGGTACGAGGGGAGCGCGATCGGCTCGGTGCGGATCGCCCCGCTCGACGGGGTCGCGCTGACGGTGCGCGCCTCGGCCGTGATCCAGGACCTGTACGTGGAGGGCGCGGACCGGGCGGCGCCCGCGGTCCTCGTCGAGGACGGCTCCCCCGAGCTCACCGACCTGCGCGTGAGCACCCGCTCCGCCGCGGGGATCGAGGTGCGCGGCGGGGCGCGTCCGCTGGTGCGCAGGTGCACCGTGGAGAACCCGACCGGTGTCGGCATCTCCGTACTGGACGGCGGCGGCGGGGTGTTCGAGGAGTGCGAGGTCGTCGCGGCCGGTCAGGCCGGGGTCTCGGTGCGCGGCGGTGGGCACCCCCGCCTGGAGCGCTGCCGGATCCACCACGCGACGGGCGCGGGCATCGGGGTCACCGGTGAGGGCTCGGGCCTGGAGGCGTTGGGCTGCGAGGTGTACGAGATCAAGGGCGCCGGTGTGCAGATCGCTTCCCGGGCCGCGGCCCGGCTCACCGACTGCGCGGTGCACCGCACCTCGGCCGACGGGGTCACCCTCGACACCGACGCCGTCCTCACCCTGGCCGGCTGCGACATCCACGACATCCCGGAGAACGCCGTCGACCTGCGGTCCCGGTCGGTGCTGACGCTCAGCCGCACCACGGTCCGCCGGTTCGGGCGCAACGGCCTGTCCGTGTGGGACCCGGGGACCCGGGTCGACGCCGAGTCCTGCGAGATCCACGACAGCACGGGCGACTACCCGGCGGTGTGGGTCAGTGACGGGGCCACCGCCTCCCTGGATTCCTGCCGGGTCCACGACGTACCCGACGCCCTGTTCGTACTGGACAGGGGCTCGCGGGTCGACGTGGTCGACAGCGATCTGTCGCAGGTGCGCAACACGGCGGTCTCGGTGAGCGACGGCGCCACCGCGCAGGTCGACGACTGCCGGATCCGCGAGGCGGGCACCGGGGCGTGGTTCCGCGACCACGGCAGCGGCGGCACCCTCGCCAACTGCACGATCGACGGCGTGCAGACGGGCGTGATCGTCACGAAGGGCGCCGACCCGTCTCTGGAGCGGTGCACGGTCACCCATGCGACCGAGTCCGGGTTCTACGTGTCGGCGGGCGGCCGGGGCACGTTCCGGTCGTGCCGGGTGACGGGCAGTTCCGGCTTCGGCTT
The DNA here is from genome assembly GCF_055595445.1 of Streptomyces sp. NPDC040432. Classification (NCBI taxonomy): domain Bacteria; kingdom Bacillati; phylum Actinomycetota; class Actinomycetes; order Kitasatosporales; family Streptomycetaceae; genus Streptomyces; species Streptomyces sp. NPDC040432. The sequence goes on from NZ_JBVIVP010000001.1 coordinate 529,259, forward strand.
CCACGTCATCGACGGCTGCCGCACCACGCTCACGGCCTGCCACACCGAGCGCTGTGCGCGCGGGGGCTACGAGTTCGCGGAGGACGGCCCGCAGGCCGAGGGGTGCACCAGCGACGAGTCGGGGTCGCGGCCGGCCGCCCGGTCCGCTGCCGGCGGTGCCCCTTCCGGGGTGCAGCCGGGGATCCGCACGGTGACGGCGGCGCAGGAGCCGGCGGCGCCGGCGGGCTCGGTGCCCGCCGCGCGGCCCGCCGACCTGCCGGAGGCGGCGGCCCCCGTGGTTCCGTCACGCGGGTCGGGCGAGGTGCTGGGGCAGCTCGACGCGTTGGTGGGGCTGGACAGCGTCAAGCGCGAGGTACGTGCCCTCACCGACATGATCGAGGTGGGACGCCGACGGCAGCAGGCGGGGCTCAAGGCGGCCTCGGTCCGCCGCCACCTGGTCTTCACGGGCTCCCCCGGCACCGGCAAGACCACCGTCGCCCGGCTGTACGGGGAGATCCTCGCCTCCCTGGGCGTGCTGGAGCGGGGCCACCTGGTCGAGGTGTCGCGGGTGGACCTGGTCGGCGAGCACATCGGATCGACGGCGATCCGCACCCAGGAGGCGTTCGACCGGGCGCGCGGCGGGGTCCTGTTCATCGACGAGGCGTACGCGCTGGCACCGGAGGATTCGGGGCGGGACTTCGGCCGTGAGGCGATCGACACCCTGGTGAAGCTGATGGAGGACCACCGGGAGGCCGTGGTGGTGATCGTCGCCGGGTACACGGCGGAGATGGAGCGGTTCCTGACCGTCAATCCGGGCGTCGCCTCCCGCTTCTCCCGCACCATCACCTTCGGCGACTACGGTCCGGAGGAGCTGCTGCGGATCGTCGAACAGCAGGCGGAGGAGCACGAGTACCGGCTCGGCGAGGGCACCACGAAGGCGCTGCTCGCGTACTTCACGGAACTGCCGAAGGGACCCGCCTTCGGTAACGGCCGCACCGCGCGCCAGACGTTCGAGTCGATGGTGGAGCGGCACGCGGGGCGGGTCGCGCAGCTGGCCGAGCCCAGCACGGACGACCTCACCCTGCTGTTCCCGGACGACCTGCCGACCCTGTCGGCGCCCTGCTGAACGGGAGGCCGGGCCGCGGGTCCTCGGGTACGGCGCGAGGGTGCGGCGCGGGGTACGGCGTGGGAGCCGCGCAGCGGTGCGGACATCCGGCGGGCGGCCGGTTATGGTGACGCGGCACGCACCGCCCGGAGCGTACCGACCGCACCGCATCGTGTCGTAGGGGGTAACACCATGGCCCGTCGACTCCGCCCCGTGGGGCTGGACTTCACCGAGACCGCCCCGGTACGCCTGGTCTTCGTCGCCCGGGCCACGGCCCCGCCCGAGGCCGTGTACCGGGCGCTGGCTCAGGAGGTGACGGGCTGGCCCCAGTGGTTCGGGGCGGTCACGTTGGCCCGGCCGACGCGGGACGGCGAGGGCCGGGAGATCGGGCTGGTCGGTGGGATCCGCTTCCAGGAGACGGTCATGGCGGCGGACCCGGGGCGGCGCTACGCCTACCGGGTCGACGAGACCAACGCTCCGGGCCTGCGCGCCCTGTTGGAGGAATGGCAGCTCACCGCGGTCGGCCCCGCGACCGCCGACGGCGCGACGACCGGCGGGACCGGCGCCACCGGCTCCGGTGACGGTGTCACCGGCACGCTGGTCCGTTGGACGTTCGCCGCCGACGGGCCGGCGCCCCTCCGGCTGGCCCTGTCCGCTGCCCGGCCCGGCCTGGGCCACTCGTTCCGCACGGCGGTCCGCGCCCTGGACGCCCGCCTCACGGCCCGGCCGCCCACCCGCTGACGGACCCGTCCGGTCGGGGCCGCGGCGCCGCGGCCGCGGGAGCCGTGGCGCCGCGGGCCCTCAGGCGGCCGGTTCCCGCCACTCACCCGTGTCCAGCAGGGTGTCGATGGTCTTCGCGTAGGGGCTGATGTCCAGGCCCTGCGCGGTCAGCCAGTCGTCCGAGTAGTACTTGTCGAGGTACCGGTCGCCCGGGTCGCACAGCAGCGTCACGACGCTGCCGGTACGGCCCTCGGCCACCATCTCCGAGACGATCTTCAGTGCGCTCCACAGGCCGGTACCCGTCGAGCCGCCCGCCTTGCGCCCTATGGCGTGCTCCAGGGCCCGGCACGCGGCGACGCTCGCGGCGTCCGGGACGCGCATCATGCGGTCGATGGCTCCGGGTACGAAGCTCGGCTCCATCCGGGGCCGGCCGATGCCCTCGATGCGCGAGCCGCAGTCACTGGTGGCGTGCGGGTCGTTGTTGGTCCAGCCGTCGAAGAAACAGGAGTTCTCCGGGTCGGGGACGCAGATGCGGGTGTCGTGCTGCATGTAGTGCACGTAGCGCGCGATGGTCGCGGAGGTGCCCCCGGTTCCGGCCGTCGCCACGATCCAGGTCGGCTCCGGGTACCGCTCCAGGCGCAGTTGCTGGTACATCGACTCGGCGATGTTGTTGTTGCCGCGCCAGTCCGTCGCGCGCTCGGCGTAGGTGAACTGGTCCATGTAGTGGCCGCCGGTGCGGGCCGCGAGATCGGCCGATTCCTCGTACATCTTCATCGAGTCGTCGACGAAGTGGCATTCCCCGCCGTGGAATTCGATGAGCCGGCACTTCTCGGGGCTCGTCGTCCGCGGCATGACCGCGATGAACGGGACGCCGATCAGCTTGGCGAAGTAGGCCTCGGAGACGGCCGTCGAACCGCTGGAGGCCTCGATGACCGGGCGGCCGGGGTGGATCCAGCCGTTGCACAGGGCGTAGAGGAAGAGGGAGCGGGCGAGGCGGTGCTTCAGTGAGCCCGTCGGGTGCGTGGACTCGTCCTTGAGGTAGAGGTCGATGCCCCAGGCCTCGGGGAGCGGGAAGCGCAGCAGGTGCGTGTCGGCGGAGCGGTTGGCGTCGGCCTGGACCTTGCGGACGGCCTCCTTGAGCCAGGCCCGGTAGTCCGCGTCGCTGCGGTCGACGTCGACGGTCGTCGTCACGGGCGTCCTGCCGGTGGTACCGGTGGTACTCATGCGCCTTGCTCCTTTGTCCGTTCCGTGGCCCCCGCTTTCGAAATGTACCCCCCTCACCTGCGCAAACGGTTACTTTGGGTTTCCATACCGATCGCTTTCGGTCGCATTCAGTTGCAGAGCGGGGCACGGTAGGTGACGCTGGTGGTGTTTCACCCGTTCCACCGCACCGCAGGAACACCGCACCACAGGAACACCGCAGCACAGGAACACCGCAGCACAGGAACACCGCAGCACCGAGGGCGCAGCACCCGTAACTCACTTGTCGGGGAGTCGCAGCCGTGATCAGTCATTCCCGCAGGCACTGCGTCGTCGAACTGCAGGCCCTGCCGGCGCGGATCGGTCAGGTCCGCCGCATCGTTGCCGCGCAATTGCGCCACTGGCAGCTCGATCCGCTCATAGACCGGGCTGCGCTCGGCGTGACGGAACTGCTCAGCAACGTCCACCGCCATGCGCAGCCCGACAAGACGTGCGCCGTCGAGATCGAGCTCCGGCTCGGGCGACTCACCGTCGCGGTCTTCGACAGCGATCCGCGACTGCCCGTCCTGCGGGCGGCAGAGACGCTGGAGACCTGCGGTCGGGGGCTCGCCCTCGTCGAGGCGGTCAGCGAGGCCTGGGGCGCCCGGCCGCAACCGGGCGGCTCCGGAAAAATGGTCTGGTTCTCGCTACGGGCCGCCCCCGCGCCGGCGGCCCCGCAGGCGACGGTCGTCATCAGCACCGGGAACGTACGGGAGCTCGCACGCCCGGTGCTCTTCGCCGTGGACGCGCAGGCCGTGGCGAGCGGCCCGCCGGTATCGGTCCCGGCCGGCGCCGGGCCGGGCTGACCACCACCGCCGCACCCGCGACGGCCGGGCCGGCGGAAGCCGGGCGGTCGGCCCGGGGTCGGGCGGGAGATCAGGCCGCCGGGGCGCCCAGGGTGCCGAGGGGGTCGTCCAGCACCGGCTGCCACGCGAGCTCCGCCGCCCCGACCAGGCTGTTGTGGTCGAGGGTGCACGGCAGGATCGGCACGCCCCCGCTCCGGCCCCACAGGCTGCGGTCGGCGACGACCGCGCGCAGCCTTTCGGGGTCGGCGTGGAGCAGTTCCCGGTGCAGTCCGCCCAGGATGATCCGGTCCGGGTTCAGGATGTTGACCAAACCCGCCAGCCCGAGACCGAGCCGGTCGATCAGCTCCTCCGAGGCCGCCCGGACCGCAGGGTCCGCGTACTCGGCGCGCAGCAGGTCACGGGCCTGCTGGAGCAGCGACACCTCCGGGCCGGGCGTGCGGCCCGCAGCCGTGAGGAAGGCGAGCGGGTCGGCCTCCACGTCCAGGCAGCCGCGGCTGCCGCAGTGGCAGGCCCGTCCTTCCGGGTTCACCGTCAGGTGGCCGACCTCCAGGGCGAGTCCCGCGCTGCCGCTGTGCAACCGGCCGTCGAGGACCAGCGCCCCGCCCACGCCCCGGTGTCCGGTGGCGACGCACAGCAGGTGCTGTGCGCTGCGGCCCGCGCCGTGCCGGTGCTCGGCGAGCGCGGCGAGGTTGACGTCGTTGCCGGTCAGGGCCGGTCCGTCGATCCCGGCGGCCTTCACGCACTCGGCGAAGATGGCCCGTACGGGAGAACCCGCCGGCCAGGCCAGGTGGAGCGGATTGAGCGCCGTTCCGTCGGGTTCGGCGACCGCCGAGGGCACGGCGAGGCCCGCGCCGACGCAGCGCCGCCCGGACTCGTCCAGCAGTGCGGCGCCCGCCTCGACGACCGCGCCGAGGACCTGCGCCGGGTCCGCGGAGACGATGACCTTGCCGGGGGCGGTGGCCACGATCCGCCCGCCGAGACCGACCAGCGCGGCCCGGAAACCGTCCGGGTGCACCTGGGCGGCCAGCGCCACGGGGCCGTTCTCGTCGACCGCCAGCCGGTGCGAGGGCCGGCCCTGGGCGCCACCGGCGCCGCCGGGGCGGGAGTCGACCCGGATCAGACCGAGGGCCTCCAGTTCGGCGGCGACCGCGCCGGCGGTGGCGCGGGTGACCCCGAGCTCGGCCGTCAGGACGGCCCGCGTCGGGGCTCGGCCGGTGTGGACGAGTTCCAGCGCCGGGCCGAGGGCGCTGCGGCCCCGCTCCAGTTTGGTCCTCGTGGAAGCCGCCGAGGCCGTCGAGGTCGTGGAGGTCGCAGGCTCCCTGGACACCGCGGTCACCGTGGTCGCATCCCCCACCCGCGGCGGGGCCCCGTTGCCGTTCATGACATGGATCCTCGCATGATCGGGAGGTACCGGACGCCCGTCCACGGTCAGAGGCCGCCGACCCGCAGTGTGATGTTCAGCCGCCCGTCGAGGCCGAGGCCGGGCGGCGCGGTGCCGGGCAGGACCTTCGGCACCCCGTGGTAGGCCAGTCGGCTCGGTCCGCCGAAGACGAACAGGTCCCCGCTGCGCAGCTGAACGTCCCGGAACGGACGTCCGCGCGAGGCAGGGGTGCCGAAGCGGAAGAGGCAGGAATCACCGAGGCTGAGCGAGACGACCGGGGCCTGCGACTTCTCCTCGGCGTCGCGGTGCATGCCCATGCGTGAGTCACCGGTGTAGAAGTTGATCAGGGCGATGTCGTACTCCTCCGACCGGTCCGGCTCCTCCGAGCGGTCCGGGGGCGTCCCGTAGGCGTCCGACACCGCACGCCGGCCGAGTGCGGCCAGCCACCGCGGCATCGGCTTCACGGGCGTCCCGTCCCCGTCGACGGCGGTGCGGGCGTAGCCGTAGGGGTACCAGTGCAGCCCGAGGCACACCTGCCGGGCGCTCATCGTCCCGCCGCCGGGAGTGCGCACGGTTCGCAGCCCCGCGGGCGGCCGGGCCCATTCCCGGCAGGCCGCGAGCAACTCCCCCTGTTCCCGCGGGCCGAGCCAGTCCGGCAGGTGGACGGCGCCCGGGGCGATCTCGGCGCGCTCGCGCGGGAAGAGTTCTGCGTCCATGTACCCCATGGTGCGACCTGCCGGCAGACTCCGGGGCATGAAGATCAGCGAGTACGTCGAAACGCTGGCCCGGGAGGGCGAACTGCTCGCCGCGACGGCCGAGCAGGCGGGTACGGAAGCACCGGTTCCGACCTGTCCGTCGTGGCGGGTCACCGACCTGCTGCGGCACACCGGGGCGGTGCACCGCTGGGCGACCGGGTACGTCACCGATGCGCAGGTGGAGCCACAGCCGTTCCCGGAGGCACCCGAACTGGCCGGCCAGGAGCTCATCCACTGGTTCCGCGAGGGACACGGGACGCTGGTGGACGCGCTGACGCACGCCCCGGACGACGTCGTGTGCTGGACGTTCCTGCCGACGGCGCCGCCGTCGGCGTTGGCGTTCTGGGCGCGGCGCCAGGCGCACGAGACGACCGTGCACCGTTTCGACGCGGAGGCCGCGCGGGGCATCGCGTTCTCCCCGGTGACGCCCGAGTTCGCGGAGGACGGGGTCGACGAGCTGCTGACCGGCTTCCACGCCCGGCCGCGCAGCCGCGTGCGGACCGACGAACCCCGGGTGCTGCGGATCAGGGCGGTCGACACCGCTGCGGTGTGGACGGTCCACCTGTCGCGCGAGCCGGCCCGCGCGGTACGGGGCGACACCGCGGACCGGGTGGACGGCGAGGTGACCGGCGAGGCGGCGTGGCTGTACGCGGCCCTGTGGAACCGGCTCCCGCTGACGGGCCCGGGGGTGACCGGCGACGTGTCGCTGGCCCGGCTCTGGAGCGACACCGCCGGGATCTGAGCCGCCCGCCGCGACGGCCCGGGCCACGGCGCGGCCCGCCGGCCCTCGCCCCGGGCGCGACGGCGTGCGGGGTGCGGGGTGCGGACCCCGGCCGTCCCGTCCCGCACGACGGTGAGCGGCTCGGACGGAAAGTTCCGCGCGGACACCCCTTGAGGCACCCTTGTCACCCGCGGTGCACGCTGTGAAACTGCGCGTATGGGCCATCGCACACAGGCGGAACGGGACGCGGTCACCGTCGAGATCGGCTACGCCTTCACCACCGCGTGCTTCGCGGCCGTCCTGGTGTTCGGGGCGGTGTACGGGGTGGCGCCGGCCCTGGGGCTCTCGCCCGCCGCGCACCGCACGCTGGCCGTGGTGGCCGGGGTGCTGGCCTCGGTGGTGTTCCTGATGCGCGTGACCCACGTGCTGTGGCGCTTCGGCCGCCGCCGGCCGGAAGGCGGGCAGGAGCCTTCCGGATCATGAGCCCGGGCGCCGGCGTTCGGGGCCGCGGCGGGATCGCTCAGCCGAGGGTCGCGGCGTGTTCGGTCTGGCTGCGGTACCTCCAGGAAGGGCCCGTGTTCCAGGGGTTGGGCATGACCGTGTCCGTCGCGTAGGCGTAGCCGGCACCCCGATCGAAGGCCGTGCGCAGGGTGTCCTTCATCGTCGCCTCGTCCGGGACGTCGTGCACGAGGTGCCAGAACGCGGTGCCGCTCGGGTCGTACTCGGAGCCGCCCCGGTACCCGGTGCTCGCGTTGAACACGTTGCCGCCGAGCCAGCCGCCGGAGGTGTACTCCGCGTAGGTGTCCTCGTAGGTCACGAACGTGTCGGCGGTGCGGTGGCCCGGTTCCAGGTAGCAGTCGGCGATCGGCGTGCCCGGATTGTTGACCACCAGGTCCGGCGCGTTCGGGTCGACGGCGTGCATCGACTCCTCGACGTGGCGGCGCAGTTCGGCGTAGTAGTCGCGGGTGGCGTTGCCGGGGCCGCAGTCCCGGCTGACGACGTCGAAGAAGATTCCGTCGACGTGGAGGCGGCCGTCGCCGCCGTCGGCGGGTCTCAGGTAGTTGTCGACGGAGGCCTTCGCGGCGGCGATGTCCCGGTTGCCGTGGTCGGTGTGGACGTAGCCGAGGACCTTGGTGCGCTCACCGGTGGCGGTGACCCCGGCGCGCAGGGCGTCGGCGCGGGCCCGCCAGGGCCCGTCGAAGGGGGAGTCGCCGTTGCCGGGGTTGAGGACGACTACGGAGGCGGCCGGCCCGGTGGCGGTGAGGTCGGTCAGCATGTGGTCGTCGGACCAGACGTAGGCGGGGACCGCGATGTCCAACCCCCGCACCCCGGGCAACCGGGGCGTGGGGGTGACCCGCGGGGCGGGCGGCGGAATCGTCTTCGCCGACGGGGAGGACGTCGCTGTTCCCGCCGCCCGGCGGTTGGTGTGCGTGCCGTCGGCGGCGGCCTTCACGACGGCCGCCGCCGCCGCGAGCAATACGGCCAGGAGTACGGCGTACAGGGCCGGCACGGCTCGGACGGTGGCCATGACTGTTCCTCCGACTGCAGGGGCGCGACCCGACGAACACTAGGCGCGCGGCAAGTCGGTGACGGGCGAACCACCCACTTTGATGTGAGGAACAGAAAAGCTATCTGTCACTCCATCATGTGAATCTCCGTCAGGCGACGTTCCTGACAGTCCCGTTCACGACGGTTCCGTTGACGAAGGCCCGGTTTGCTCCGCCCGGCCCGATCACGCCGCGGGCAGTCCGACGTCGTGGGCGAGCCGGCCCGCGGCGTGCGCGAAGAACGCGGTGCGGTCCTCGACGACGCGCTCGTACTGGCCGAACAACTCGAAGGAGACCAGCCCGACGAGCTGCGCCCAGGCCGCGACCAGGGCGGCCGTCACCGCGGGCGGCAGGCCGTCGGCGAACTCCGCGGTCATCCGGTCGGCTTCGCCGCGCAGGGCGGCGGGCAGCGGCGGCAGGGCGAGCCCGTGGCCCGCGTGCGCGGAGCGGAGGATCCCGATGAAGGTGTTGGCGACGCGGGAGGCGGGGCCGATGGTGTCCTGCGGGGCGCTGTAGCCGGGGACCGGGGAGCCGTACACGAGGGCGTACTCGTGGGGGTGCGCGAGGGCCCAGCCGCGCACGGCCTCGCAGACGGCGATCCAACGCGCACGGGGCGGGGCGCCGGCGGCGAGTGCGGCGCGGTCGGCTTCCTCCGCGGCGGCGCCCAGGCTGTCGTAGGCGTCGATGATCAGCGCGGTGAGGAGCTCGTCACGGCTGGGGAAGTAGCGGTAGAGGGCGGACGAGACCATACCGAGTTCGCGGGCGACGGCGCGCAGTGAGAGTTTTGCGGCGCCCTCGGCCGCGAGGCTGCGGCGCGCCTCGTCCTTGATGGCGGCGGTCACCTCGGCGCGGGCCCGTTCTCTGGCTCCTCGGACGGTACTCATGCGGATCAGTGTGGCATGCGCCGGGAGCAGTGCCCAGAAAACAGAGCACCGAACATTTTCGAGAGCACTGCTCTTGCCCTGGTGCACCGTTCCGGCGCAGACTGGTGTCGAGCGAGAGCACCGCTCTCTCAGATCCCGCCGGAGGCCCCCGTGAACGCGCCCGCCCCCTACTACGTCCAAGGCAGCCCGTTCGGCATCCGCTTCAACGCGCTCCTCGGGAAGCTCGCCCGCCTCGGCATCAGCCTCGCCGGCACGGCCGAGCTGTCGGTCCCCGGTCGCACCTCGGGCCGGATGCAGCGGATCCCGGTCAACCCTCACCGCTACGAGGGCGCCCAGTACCTGGTCTCCGCCCGGGGCCACTCCCAGTGGGTCCGCAACATGCGCGTCGCGGGCGGCGGGGAACTCCGTGTCGGTCGCAAGGTGCGGGCCTTCACGGTCACGGAGCTCACGGACCCCGTGGAGAAGGCGGCCGTGCTGCGCGCCTATCTGGAGAAGTGGGGCTGGGAGGTCAACCGGTTCTTCCAGGGCGTCACCGCAAAGTCCTCGGACGCCGACCTGCGGGCCGCCGCCGCCGACCACCCCGTCTTCCGCATCACCGTAACGAGGTAACCGGGTGACGGGGCGAACCAGGGCATGTGGTGAAAGTGGCGTCGGACGCCCGAAGGTCGCGGCCCGCGGCGTCCGGCGCCGCGGGCTCGACGAACCCCTCCGCCCGCTTCCTCACCCGGCGGGCGACCGCCGGACGGCCGGACCCGCGCGAGTACCGCGTCCGTCACCGGCCGGGCGACTCCCGGACCGCCGGGACCGACGCCCGGACCGCCGGGACCGACCCCCGGACCGCCGGGACCGACGCCCGCGCCGCCGTCGGGCGGACCCCGGCGCCCCGGGCGGGGCGCCGACGACCGGGCGGGGATCAGCCCCGACTGTCGCGCGCCTGGCGGGCGTCCACCAGGTGCAGGGCCTTGCGCGCCAGCGGGTACGTACGCACCATGTCGGCCAGCGTCATCGAGCCCCGGGTGATCCGCGCGAAGGCGAGCCACGCGGGCCGGAACCCCGTGATCGCCGCGTGCAGGATCCCCGGGCGGGCCTCGAAAACGGTCAGCATGCGCTTGCCGACGCCCATCTCCACGCCCAGCCCGGCCTTGACCGCGAAGGCGTAGTTCAGCGCCTGGCGCCGCGCGTCCACCGCGTCCTGCGCCTCGGAGATCTTCACGGCCCACTCCCCCGCCAGCCGGCCCGAGCGCAGGGCGAACGAGATGCCCTCCCGCGTCCACGGCTCCAGCAGCCCGGCGGCGTCGCCCGCCACGAGGACCCGGCCTCGCGACAACGGCGAATCGGGCTTGCGGCAACGCGTCAGGTGCCCGGAGGAAACGGCCGGTTCGAAGCCCGCCAGTCCCAGCCGGGCGATGAAGTCGTCCAGGTACCGCTTGGTGGCGGCGCCCTCGCCCTTCGCCGAGATCACGCCGACGGTGAGGGTGTCGCCCTTGGGGAAGACCCAGCCGTAACTGCCGGGCAGCGGACCCCAGTCGATGAGCACCCGGCCCTTCCAGTCCTCCGCGACCGTCCGCGGTACGGGGATCTCCGCCTCCAGGCCGAGGTCGACCTGGTCCATCTCCACCCCGACGTGCGCGCCGATCCGGCTCGCGCTGCCGTCGGCGCCGACCACCGCCCTGGCCAGCACGGTCTCGCCGTCGGCCAGGACCACGGCGACCGTGCGCCGGTCGGGGACGGCCGTGCCGTGCTGCTCGACCCGGGCCACCGCCGTACCCGTGCGGACGGTCGCGCCGGCCTTCTCGGCCTCCGCGACCAGGGCCGCGTCGAACTCGGGCCGGTTGATGAGCCCGAAGAGCATCCCCTTCGAGCGGCGGGTCCGGGTCAGCTTCCCGTTCATCGAGAAGGTGACCGCGTGGATGCGGTCCTTGAACGGCAGCACGAAGCCCGGCGGCAGGGCGTCGCGCGAGGGGCCGATGATGCCGCCACCGCACGTCTTGTAGCGCGGGAGTTCGGCCTTCTCCAGCAGCAGGACGCTCCGGCCGGCGGTCGCCGCGGCGTACGCCGCCGAGGCACCGGCGGGCCCGGCACCGACCACGACGACGTCCCAGACCTCGCCCGTGCCACCGGACGCCACGACGCCCTCCGACTCCCGCTCCGCCGTCTCCTCGTCCCGGTCCCCGCCGACGTCGTCGTCCGTGTCCACGCCCGCCTCACCACCCGTGTCCGTGCTCGCGTGCCCCGCCCCGGCCGTGTCCTCGCCCGGGGCGTTCGCCGGTCCGTCCGCCGGCCCGTGCGCCGTTCCTTCGTCCGCCCCCTGAGCGGCGGCCTGCCCTGCGCTTGCGCCGTTTACGTCGTCGTCGCTGCTCACGATGTGCTGCTGCTCCTGATCACGCTGTTGCTCGGATGCCGTGGAAATCCTACGGCGCGAGTCCGCCCGGCCCTTTGTGCGAGGATCGGAACCGTCTCTTGCCTTGCATTCGCCGTAACCCGGCACTTGTCACAACGTCGCACCCACGAGGAGCGTGCCCATGTCCCAGAATCCGATCGCCGAGACCATCGCCTCGCTGATGCCCCGCGCCAAGACGGAGCTGACGGAGTTGGTGGCCTTCCAGTCGGTGGCGGACTGGGCGCAGTTCCCGAGGAGCGAGAGCGAGGCCGCCGCGAACTGGGTGGCCGAGGCCCTGCGCGTCGAGGGCTTCCAGGACGTCGCGCTGCTCGACACCCCCGACGGCACCCAGTCGGTGTACGGGTACCTGCCCGGCCCCGAGGGAGCCCCGACCGTCCTGCTGTACGCGCACTACGACGTGCAGCCGCCGCTGGACGAGGCCGCCTGGATCTCGCCCGCCTTCGAGCTCACCGAGCGCGACGGCCGCTGGTACGGGCGCGGTGCGGCGGACTGCAAGGGCGGGTTCATCATGCACCTGCTGGCGCTGCGCGCGCTGAAGGCGAACGGCGGCGTACCGGTCGGCGTCAAGGTGATCGTCGAGGGCTCCGAGGAGCAGGGCACCGGAGGCCTCCAGCAGTACGCCGAGGCGAATCCGGAGCTGCTGGCCGCCGACACCATCGTCATCGGTGACGCGGGCAACTTCCGTACCGGCCTGCCGACGGTGACCGCCACCCTGCGCGGAATGACCCTCCTCAAGGTCAAGATCGACACCCTGGGCGGCAACCTGCACTCCGGCATGTTCGGCGGCGTCGCGCCCGACGCCCTGGCCGCACTCATCCAGACGCTGGCCTCGCTGCGCGCGGCGGACGGTTCGACGACCGTGGACGGACTGGCCTCCGACGCGGTGTGGGAGGGCCTGCAATACCCGGAGGCCGACTTCCGTTCCGACGCGAAGGTGCTGGACGGGGTCGAGCTGATCGGCGAGGGCACGATCGCGGACCGCCTGTGGGCCCGCCCGGCCGTCACCGTGCTCGGCATCGACTGCCCGCCGGTGATCGGCGCGACCCCCTCGGTGCACGCGAGCGCGGGCGCCCTGATCAGCCTGCGCGTACCGCCGGGCGTGGACACCACGCGGGCCATCAAGCTGCTGGAGGCGCACCTGGTGGCGCACACGCCGTGGAGCGCCCGCCTGGAGATCGAGGTCGTGGGCCAAGGCCAGCCCTTCCAGGCCGACACGAACAGCCCGGCCTACGCGTCGATGGCGGCGGCCATGCGGGTGGCGTACCCCGGGCAGGAAATGCAGATCAGCGGCATGGGCGGGTCCATCCCGCTGTGCAACACGCTGACCTCGCTGTACCCGGGGGCGGAAATGCTGCTGATCGGTCTGAGCGAGCCGGAGGCCCAGATCCACGCCGTGAACGAGAGCGTCTCCCCGGACGAGCTGGAACGCCTGTCGGTGGCGGAGGCCCTGTTCCTGGTGAACTACGCCGAGTCCAAGCGCGGCTGAGGCCGAGCGGCTCGGCACGGTGGTCGGACCGCCGTGCCGAGCCGGGCCGGCGGGTCGACCGACCGGCGGACCGACACCCGTACGGCCGGGGCGGAATGTGCCCCGGGCGTACTCCGCTCCGGGCGAATCCGGGTGCCGCGCGCTGCGTCCGGTGCCTACGTTCTGCCGCATGGACCTCGTACAAGTGCTCCCGGACCGGCTCCACATGCTCCGCTTCCCGATCGGTCAGGCCTACCTCTGGCAGGACGGCGAAGCCCTCACCCTGATCGACGCGGGCCATGTCGATTCGGCCTCCTCGATCGAGGAGGCGATACGTTCCCTCGGCCTGCTGCCCCAGCGGCTGGAGCGGATCGTACTGACCCACTGCCATCGGGACCACGTCGGCGCGGCCGGTGAACTCGCCGCCCGTTGGGGGGCCGAGGTCCTCGCGCACCGGCTGGACGCCCCCGTGATCCGCGGCGAGCGGCCGGTCCCGGAACCGGTCCTGCTGGACTGGGAACTGCCGCTCCACGCCCATGGCCTGACCGTCCCCGAGGCGCCGCCGACCCCGGTCGACCGGGAGCTGGAGGACGGCGAGGTGTTGCCCTTCGGCGGCGGGGCGGTCGTCGTCCACTGCCCCGGCCACACCCCGGGCAGCATCGGCGTCCACCTGCCCGAGCACGGGGTGCTGTTCACGGGTGACTGCGTCGCGGGGGTGGGGCAGGTGATGCTCGGGGTCTTCAACGTCGATCGGGAGCAGGCCGTTTCCTCGTTCCGGCGGCTCGCCGCGCTGACCCCGACCGTGGCCTGCTTCGGTCACGGCGAGCCGATCGTGACGGACACGGCGTCGGCGCTGCGGACCGCGGCCGAGGCCGTTCCCGTCAAGGGCTGACAGGCCGGCGGGACACCTCTCACGGCGTCGGACGGCCCGCCTCCAGGTACAGCGGGCGGGCGCCCTCGCGGGCCCTCAGTGCCCAGCGCAGCCGCTCGTAGCGCTGCGGTGGCAGCAGCCCGGCGGCCTCCGGTTCGGTGACGAAGCGCCAGGCCCGCAGTTCGGGGCCGGGCAGGCGCAACGCCTTGATCTGCGACGGGGTCAGCGATCCGCCGTCGAAGAGCAGCCGCAACCCCCCGTACGCGGGACGCAGGGGCGGTTCCCAGTCGATGACGAGCAGCGGCGGGGCGTGGTCGAGTTCCAGGCCGAGTTCCTCGGCGACCTCCCGCACGCCCGCGCGGCCGGGCGCCTCGCCGGGTTCGACGACTCCGCCGGGGAACTCCCAGCCCGGCTTGTAGGTCGGGTCGACGAGCAGGACCCGGTCCTCGTCGTCGAAGAGCAGGACCCCGGCCGCCACGGTCTCGCGGGTCGGTTCGGGGGTCTGCACGATGTCGCAGATCCCGGCCGCTTCCGTGCGCACGGCCTCGGCGATCCGCTCGGCCGTCTCCCGTACGGTCAGCCGCCCGTTGTCGATGACGTGGGCGTCGGTCGCCAGCCAGCCCAGCGCCTCCCGGTAGGCGGGGATGTGGTCGTACGCCCATTGCCGGACGCGTGCGTCCACGACCTCCGGGTCGCCGGGCTCCCGGCGGGTCGCGATCCGCTCGCGCAGGATCGTTTCCTCCGGGGCGAGCAGGATGTGGCGCACGGGAATGCGCCGGGCCGCCAGGGCCCCGAAGATCTCGTCGCGATGGTCCTGGCGGAGCAGCGTCATCGGCGCCACCAGCACGCCCCCGAGCTCGGCGAGCATCGCGGCGGCCGTGTCGACGACCAGCCTCCGCCAACTCGGCAGGTCCTGGTAGTCGTTCACCTCCGCGAGGCGTTCGCGCGGCAGGAGCCGGTTCAGCGCCGTCCCGATGAGCTCCGGGTCGAACAGGGTGCTGTCCGGCAGCAGTCCGGCCAGTTCGCGGGCCGTGCTGGTCTTTCCGGCACCGAACGAGCCGTTGATCCAGACGATCACGTCTACCCCTCTCCCCTTGGCTCCCCTGCGTAGCCCCCAGTGGCTTGCCCGCCCCACCCTGCCATGGAAACCCGCTCGTCGCCGGAGTGCTTATCCTCAAGGTCAGAGCCCTGTCAGCCCGCCCGCATCCGGAGGTTTCCCCACCGTGCCCCACACCCGTCACCCCTCCGGGCCCCGCTACGGCAACCGGCCGACCATGAAGGACGTGGCGGCCCGGGCGGGCGTGGGCCTGAAGACGGTCTCACGGGTCGTCAACGGCGAGCCCGGGGTGACTCCCGACACCGAGAGGCGGGTCCAGGAGGCCATCGAGGCGCTGGGTTTCCGCCGCAACGACAGTGCGCGGGTGCTCCGCAAGGGCCGTACGGCGACCGTCGGCCTGGTCCTCGAAGACCTCGCCGACCCGTTCTACGGTCCCCTCAACCGGGCCGTCGAGGAGGTGGCCCGCACGCACGGCGCGCTCCTCATCAACGGTTCCAGCGCCGAGGACCCGGACCGTGAGAGGGAGTTGGCGCTCGCGCTGTGCGCCCGCCGGGTGGACGGGCTGATCGTGATCCCGGCCGGTGACGACCACCGGTACCTGGAGCCGGAGATCCGGGCGGGCGTGGCGACGGTGTTCGTGGACCGGCCGGCCGGCCGGATCGACGCCGACGTCGTGCTGTCGGACAGCTTCGGCGGTGCCCGGGACGGCGTGGCCCACCTGATCGCGGGCGGGCACCGCCGGATCGGGTTCATCGGCGACCACCCCCGCATCCACACCGCCACGGAGCGGCTGCGCGGCTACCACGAGGCCATGGACCGGGCGGGCCTTCCGGTGCCCGCCTCCTGGGTCTCCCTCGGTTCGACCGCCCCGGAGCGGGTGACGGCCGCCGCCGGGGCGATGCTGAGCGGCCCCGACCCGGTCACCGCCCTCTTCGCGGGGAACAACCGGGTGACCGTCACGCTCGTACGGGTCCTCGCGGCCCGGCCGGGCCCGGTGGCCCTGGTGGGCTTCGACGACTTCGAACTGGCCGACCTGTTGGATCCCGGCATCACGGTGGTCGCCCAGGACGCGGCCGCCCTGGGCCGGGTGGCCACGGACCGGCTGTTCCGGCGACTGGCGGGCGCGGGCCTCCCGCCGGCCCGCATCGAGCTGCCGACCCGTCTGATCCCCCGGGGCTCGGGCGAGCTGCCCCCGGCGGGCTGCTGAACCCGGCGCACGGTACGACGTACGGCCCGGTCAGGGATCCCCGACCGGGCCGTACTTCGTAGCGTGTCGCGGATCAGGCGGTCGCCGTCAGCGTCGCCGAGCGGCGCGGAATGGCGAAGGCGTCCAGTTCGGCGCGGGTCAGGCCGGTCAGCGCCGTGACCTCCTCGGTGCCGACGGCGCCGCAGTCGAGGCCGCGCACGAGGTAGCCGGCGAGGGCCTTGGCGGTCGCGGGCTCGTCCATGACGTCGCCCTCGATCTTGGCGACGTACGCCTTCAGACGGGCCGCCGCGGCCTCCAGGCCCTCCCGGTAGAAGGTGAACACGGCCGCGTAGCGGGTCGGCAGGTGCGCCGGGTGCATGTCCCAGCCCTGGTAGTAGGCGCGGGCCAGGGCGCGGCGGGTGAGGCCGTAGTGGAGCTTCCAGGCCTCGTGGACGTGCTCGGTGGTGCCGATGGGCAGGACGTTCGTCGAGCCGTCCGAGACGCGCACGCCGGTGCCGGCGGCCGCGACCTGCATGATCGCCTTGGCGTGGTCGGCCGCGGGGTGGTCGCTGGACTGGTAGGCGGCGGAGACGCCGACGCAGGCGCTGTAGTCGAAGGTGCCGTAGTGCAGACCGGTGGCGCGGCCCTTGGCGGCCTCGATCATCCGGGCCACGGTGGCGGTGCCGTCGGAGGCGACGATCGACTGGCTGGTCTCGATCTGGATCTCGAAGCCGATCCGGCCCGGGCGCAGGCCCCGGGTGATCTCGAAGGCCTCCAGCAGCTTGACGAACGCGCTGACCTGCTCGGCGTAGGTGACCTTGGGCAGGGTCAGGACGAGGCCCTCGGGCAGACCGCCGTGGGCGAGCAGCCCGGACAGGAAGATGTCGGTGGTGCGGATGCCGCGGTCGCGGACGTTGGATTCCATGCACTTCATGCGGACGCCCATGTACGGGGCGTTGGTGCCGTTGGCGTAGGCCTCCGAGACGAGGCGGGCGGCGCGGGCCGCGGCCTGGTCCTCCTCCTCGTCGGAGCGGACGCCGAAGCCGTCCTCGAAGTCGACGCGGAGGTCCTCGATCGGCTCGCTCGCCAGCTTGGCGCGGACGCGGTCGTAGACCGGTACGGCGAGCTCGTCGGAGATGCCCAGCACCTTGGCGAAGGTGGCGGCGTCCGGGGCGTGCTCGTCGAGGGCGGCGAGGGCCTGGTCGCCCCAGGAACGGATGGTGTCGGCGGCGAAGACGTCACCGGGCACGTAGACGGTGTGGATGGGCTGACGGGTGCCGGGGTCGCCCGGGTAGTGGCGCGCGAGTTCCGCGTCCACCGGCGCGAGGGAGGCGCTGATGCCCTCGCTGACCGCGCCTGCGAGGCTCGTCGCCACCTTCTCCTGCTGACCCATCGTGCACTCTCCTCTTTTCCGCTTCACGGAATCTTAGATCCGCATAGCAGAATTTAATCACGGGGTTCCGCTCCGTCAATGGTCCCTCCGCCCGGAGCCGGAAACGACTCGGGGCCGTGTGGTGACAAACACCACACGGCCCCGGAGACTGCTTGCCCCGCAGGTCAGCCCTTGCGGGCCTGGATCTGCTCGGTCAGCTGGGGGACGACCGCGAAGAGGTCGCCGACCACGCCGTAGTCGACGAGGTCGAAGATCGGGGCCTCGGCGTCCTTGTTGATGGCGACGATGGTCTTCGAGGTCTGCATGCCCGCGCGGTGCTGGATCGCGCCCGAGATGCCGGAGGCGATGTACAGCTGCGGGGAGACCGACTTGCCGGTCTGGCCGACCTGGTTGGAGTGCGGGTACCAACCGGCGTCCACGGCGGCGCGCGAGGCGCCGACGGCCGCACCGAGGGAGTCCGCGAGGGCCTCGATGATGCCGAAGTTCTCGGCACCGTTGACGCCGCGGCCACCGGAGACGACGATCGCGGCCTCGGTCAGCTCGGGACGGCCGGTGGACTCGCGCGGGGTGCGCGAGGTGACCTTGGTACCGGTGGCCAGGGCGCCGAAGGTGACGGCGAGCGCCTCGACGGCACCGGCGGCCGGGGCGGCCTCGACCGGGGCCGAGTTCGGCTTCACGGTGATGACCGGGGTGCCCTTGGACACGCGGGACTTGGTGGTGAACGACGCGGCGAAGGCGGCCTGCGTCGCGACCGGGCCCTCGTCACCCGCCTCCAGGTCGACGGCGTCGGTGATGATGCCGGAGCCGATGCGCACGGCGAGGCGCGCGGCGATCTCCTTGCCCTCGGCGGAGGACGGGACGAGCACGGCGACCGGGGAGACCGCGTCGTAGGCGGCCTGGAGCGCGTCCACCTTCGGTACGACGAGGTAGTCGGTGAACTCGGGGGCGTCGGCGGTGAGGACCTTGACCGCGCCGTGCTCGGCGAGGACCGCGGCGGTGTCGGCCGCGCCGGCACCCAGGGCGACGGCGACGGGCTCGCCGATGCGGCGGGCCAGCGTCAGCAGTTCGAGGGTGGGCTTGCGGACGGCACCGTCCGCGTGGTCGACGAAGACGAGAACTTCAGCCATGGGACTGCTCTCCTGCGATTGCGAAGTATCTGGGGACTGGGAGGGGATGGCCGAAGTTCTCAGATGAACTTCTGGCCGGCCAGGAACTCGGCCAGCTGCTTGCCGCCCTCGCCCTCGTCCTTGACGACCGTGCCGGCGGTGCGGGCGGGACGCTGCGTCGCGGAGTCGACCGCGGTCCAGGAGCCTTCCAGGCCGACCTCTTCGGCCTCCAGGTCGAGGTCCGACAGGTCCCAGGACTCCACCGGCTTCTTCTTGGCGGCCATGATGCCCTTGAAGGACGGGTAGCGGGCCTCACCCGACTGGTCCGTCACCGAGACGAGCGCGGGCAGGGAGGCCTGGAGCTGCTCGCTCGCGGAGTCGCCGTCGCGGCGGCCGGTCACGACGCCGTCCTCGACCTTGACCTCGGAGAGCAGGGTGACCTGCGGGACGCCCAGACGCTCGGCCAGGATGGCCGGCAGCACGCCCATGACGCCGTCGGTCGAGGCCATGCCCGCGATGACCAGGTCGTAGCCGGCCTTCTCGATCGCCTTGGCCAGCACCAGCGAGGTGCCCATGACGTCGGAGCCGTGCAGGTCGTCGTCCTCGACGTGGATCGCCTTGTCGGCACCCATGGACAGCGCCTTGCGCAGCGCGTCCTTGGCGTCCTCGGGACCCACGGTCAGGACGGTGATCTCCGCGTCGTCCGCCTCGTCGGCGATCTGCAGCGCCTGCTCGACGGCGTACTCGTCGAGCTCCGACAGCAGGCCGTCGACGTCGTCACGGTTGACGGTCAGGTCCTCGGTGAACTGCCGGTCGCCGGTGGCGTCGGGCACGTACTTCACACAGACAACGATCCTCAGGCTCACGCCGGCTCTCCTACCGCATCGTCTTTTTTGGTACCGCCTTGTGCAGGCAGCATAGGCGCCACGTCGGGCGGATCCCGGTCGGGGCGGCCCGCGCTCCGATGGGAATGTTACTCGCCAGTACACCTCGGGTCCCCGCCAGGTGCAAGGCCACCGAACTGTGACCTTGACAACGCCGTCCCGACCCGCCCCAACAGGGACGATTCAGTCCCGCAACGCGTTGAAGCGCCCCTGGTGGTAGAGCAGCGGACG
Organism: Streptomyces sp. NPDC040432; assembly: GCF_055595445.1. Taxonomy (NCBI): domain Bacteria; kingdom Bacillati; phylum Actinomycetota; class Actinomycetes; order Kitasatosporales; family Streptomycetaceae; genus Streptomyces; species Streptomyces sp. NPDC040432. Next base: position 548,990 of record NZ_JBVIVP010000001.1, read on the forward strand.
GCCTTCCCCGGCCGGATCCCCGGCCACCGCTTCCGCGATGATCACACGGTGGGCGCCCGCGGGCACCCTCGCCACCACCCGGCACACCAACCAGGCGAGCACGCCGTCCAGCAACGGGACCCCGTGCGGGCCCCGGACCCAGCCGGTGTCCAGGCCGAAACGGTCGGCGCCGCTGGTCGCGAAGAGCCCGGCCAGCTCGCTCTGGTGCTCGCCGAGTATGTGCACGCCGAGGTGGTCGGACTCACGCACCGCGGGCCAGCTGGAGGAGCCCGTGCCGATGGTGAAGGACAGCAGGGGCGGGTCGGCGGACACCGAGTTCAAGGAGGTGGCCGTGAATCCGGCGGGCCGGCCGTCGAGCTCCGCGGTGATCACCGCGACGCCGGCGGCGTGGCGACGGAAGACGGAGCGCAGCAGGTCGGGAGAGCCGGGCAGGCCGGAGCGATCGGCGCCGACGGGCGCGGAGGAGGACATCCGGGTGGTCTGGGCGGTCATCGCAGGACTTCCTTCTGCCGCGGGAAACGCGGACGCAGTCGGGGATCGGGGGGCCGGATTCTTCAGTGATCCCAACAGCGCGCGCTCGCGTGGCGGACGAGGTCCACGTGGACCCGCCCGTAAAGCAGGAGTTCATACCGCATGTCGTCAGCCTGACGATCTCACGTGTACACAGTCAAGCCGGATCGGTCAGATGTCAGACGCGTCACGCTCCGTACGGGCGCACGCACCGGCGCACCCGTCACACCGCCGCCCCGAGGGCGGCGATCACATCGGCCTTGCGGGGCATCCCCTCGGCACGGCGGACGACGCGGCCGGCCGCGTCCAGGACGAGCACGGTCGGGGTCTTCGCGATGCCGAGGGCGCGCACCAGGTCCAGGTTCCGCTCGGCGTCGATCTCGATGTGCGCGACCCCGGGAACCAGGCCCGCGACCTCGGCGAGGATCCGCCGGGTGGCCCGGCAGGGCTGGCAGAAGGCGGTGGAGAACTGGACCAGGCTGGCCCGCTCCCCCGGCTCCCGCCCCAGTTCGGCCGCGCCCAGGGGGCCGCCCCGCCCCCGGCCGGTCCGAGACCCCCCGCCGCCGCCGTGGTCGTCCGCTCCGTGCCCGTGCACGCGTACTCCCGTCCACCCTGTCCGTATGTTCGTAACCGCCCGGCGGCTGCCCGGCGGAGCCCTTGTCCCAGCGCCGGGGCGCCATGCGGCATTCCCCGCGTGACGAGAATCTCTCCGGGCGCGGCCGTCTGGGCTGGCCTGCGGGCCCCGTTTGGGGCACGATCCCCACATGGTCGCGTACCTACGCTTCCGTAACTTCCGGCCGGGAGCACCTCCCCAGGCAGAAAGCGGGGTCTCCCCACCATGGCTGAGCTCGTCTATCCCCCAGTGATCGGCGCCGCGCACACCCTCTTCCGTGCGCTGGACATCCGCATCGACATGAAGGGCACCGAGAACATCCCGCGCCAGGGCGGGGCGGTCCTGGTGTCCAACCACATCGGTTACCTGGACTTCATCTTCGCGGGTCTCACCGCGCGGCCGCAGAAGCGCCTGGTGCGCTTCATGGCCAAGGAGTCGGTGTTCCGACACAAGGTGTCCGGCCCCCTGATGCGCGCCATGAAGCACATCCCCGTGGACCGCGCCCAGGGCGAGTCCGCCTACCAGCACGCCCTGGACTCCCTGCGGTCCGGCGAGATCATCGGGGTGTTCCCGGAGGCGACGATCTCCCAGTCGTTCACGCTCAAGAGCTTCAAGTCGGGTGCGGCCCGGATGGCCCAGGAGGCCGGCGTCCCGCTGATCCCGGTGGCGCTGTGGGGCACGCAGCGGCTGTGGACCAAGGGGCGCCCGAAGAACCTCAAGCGCAGCCACATCCCGGTGACGATGCGGATCGGCGAGCCCATCGAGGCCCCGTCCGACCAGTACGCCGGGGCGATCACCCGCCGGCTGCGCGAGCGGGTGCAGGAGCTGCTGGAGGCGGCGCAGCGCGCCTACCCGGCCAAGCCGGCCGGTCCCGAGGACTCGTGGTGGCTGCCGGCCCACCTCGGCGGCACGGCCCCGACGGCCGCGCAGGTCAAGGAAGCAGGCTGAGGGACCACCCGGTCGCGAGGGCCCGCCGCCCGGCACTCCCGGGCGGCTCCCTTCCGGGACGCGGCATCCTTCGACGGGTCTGCGATGGCCCTGATCGATTCGATCATCTCGACCGGCGGACTCCGGACCATTATTTGACCTCAAGGTCAAAAACGCTGCTACGGTAACGCCATGGGCAGACCGAAGCAGTTCGATCCGGACGTGGCGGTGGAGCGCGCGATGGACGTGTTCTGGCGCAAGGGGTACGGGGCGACGACACCCCAGGACCTCGTGGACGAGATCGGCATCGGCAAGGGCAGCCTCTACAACACCTTCGGCAGCAAGCAGGCGCTGTTCGAGCGGGCACTCGCCCGCTACCGGGACGCGCAGGCGGCGTGGTTGACGGAACTGCTCGACCACCCCGGTTCGGCCAAGGACCGGCTGCGCGGCGCGCTGGAGGCCCTGGTCGAGCTCGACCTGGGCGACCCGGACCGGCGCGGCTGCATGGCGGTCAACACCGCCGCCGAATCGGCGCCGTCCGACCCCTGGACGACCGACACGGTGCGCAAGATGTTCGCGCGCACCGAGGGCGCCTTCCGGGCGACCGTCGAGGAGGGGCAGCGCGCCGGCGAGATCGACACCGGCCGCGACGCGGCCGCAACGGCCTCCTGGCTGCTCGCGACCGTGATCGGCATGCGGGTGCTGGCGAAGACCGCGGAGGACGCCTCGCAGTTGAAGCGGGTCGTGGACGCGGCGGTGGCTTCGCTCTAGTACGTACGACACGGGCCGTCCCGGCGGCCGCCTTTTTCATGACCTTGTTTTGTACCTGTAATTCAAAAACTCTGAAGGAGTCCGTCATGGATCTCGCTCTCGCGGGAAAGACCGCCGTCGTCACCGGGGCCGGCCGGGGCGTCGGCCTCGCGATCACCCGGCAGCTCGTCGCCGAGGGGGTCCGCGTGGTCGGCGCGGCCCGTACGATCACGGCCGAATTCGAGGAGACCGGCGGCCACCCCGTCCCGGTGGACCTGAGCACGCCGGAGGGCGCGCGGGAACTGGCGGTGCGGGCCCTCGCGGAACTCGGTGGCGTGGACATCCTGGTCAACAACCTGGGCGGTGGGGACGAGTTCAACCTCGACGGGTTCCTCGCGACCGACGACGCCCTGTGGGCGCACAGCTTCGAGGTCAACCTGTTCGGCACGGTCCGCGTCACCCGCGGGCTGCTGCCGAGCATCCTGGAGCGCCGAGGGTCGATCGTGAACATCTCCTCGATGTGCGCCCGCCTGCCGGCCACGGGCCCCGTCGAGTACAGCGCCGCGAAGGCGGGCCTCAACGCCTTCGGGAAGTCGCTGTCGGAGGAGTTCGGCCCCCGGGGCGTCCGCGTGAACACGGTCTCCCCCGGCCCCACGCGCACCGCCATATGGGAGGGCGAGGACGGCTTCGGCGCGCTCCTCGCCCGGACGAACGGCGTCGAGCACCGCGAGTTCCTGACCGGCGTACCCGCGTCCATGGGCATGACCACCGGCCGCATGGTCGAGCCCGAAGAGGTCGCGTCCGTCGTCCTGTTCCTCGCCTCGGACCGCGCGGCGAGCGTCACGGGCGCCGACTACGTGGTCGAGGGCGGCGGCATCAAGACCGTGTGAGCCGTACGACGGGTGGGGCGGGCCACTTCGGCCCGCCCCACCGGATGCCCCACCGAACACCCCGCGATGCCCCCGGTGCGCCGATACGGCGGGACGTCCCGTACGCGGCGTAGGGGGCGTCGGCGCCTCAAGGCGCCCCCGCCCCTCCCTCCCGATCCCCCTCGCGCCTGCGGCGCCGGTGTGCCGCGACGCGGGCGCGTGTGGAGCAGGTGGAGGAGCAGTAGCGGCGGACGCTGCCGGGGCCCGCCCCGAGGAAGAGCCGGCCGCAGCCCGCGGCGGCGCAGGCCCCCCAGACGACGCGCCCGTGCTCGGTGAGCAACTGGGCCAGGGCGAGGGCGCCGGAGGCCAGGAACCAGTCGCCCCAGTGGGCCCCGTCGCCGCGGTCGACGTGCAGGTGCCAGGGGTGGCCGTCGTGCCGGGTCAGCCGGGGCCGGGTCCCGCACTCCTCCAGCAGGACGTTGAGGGCCTCGGCGGTGCGGTCCTCGTCCGTCTCGGCGATCACCCCGGCCATGCGGAGCGCGGCGGCCCGGAGTTCGACCGCGTCCGCCTCGCCGAAGGCCTCGGGGGTCAGGTCGGCCGGGTGTTCGCCGTGCCGGGCCAGGAGGGCCGCGAGACCGTCCCGCCCGAGTCCGGGATCGGCGCGGACCGCCTCCGAGCATGCGATCAGCCGCCGGACCGCAGAGAAGCCCTCGCCCGCCGGACCGTCGCTGTTCCGTGCGCCCGCCATCGCCGGATCCTTTCGCCGTACACCCACATGACGTAACGTCTTTCTGCGACAACACGTTACACGCGGTGCGGGTCGGTACTGGAGGGGGTCCGGGGCATGGGCGGGTTCGGCAGGTACGTGGGGGCGGCGCTGGCGGCGCGGTTCGCATCCGAGGGCATGGGCATGGCGGTGGTGCTGCTGGCCCTGGAACGCACGGGGAGCGCGGCGCACGGGGCGTTCGTCCTGACGGCCTGGCTGGCCCCGCACGTCCTGGCGGCGCCCCTCGCGGGCGCCGCCGCCGCCCGCACCCGGCGGCCGCGGCTGTTCCACGTGGGCGCGCTGGCCGGGTTCACGGCCGCGACGGCCGCGCTGGCCGCGCTGCTGGGGCGGGCCCCGTGGCCGGTCGTACTGGCCGTGGCGGTGCTGGGGGGAACCTGCGGGCCGATGGTGACGGGCGGGCTGTCCAGCCTCGTCGCCTCGTTGGTGCCGGAGGGGCCGGGGCGCGACCGTGCGTACGGCTGGGACGCGTCCACGTACAACGCGGCGGCGGTCACGGCGCCCGCCGCCGTCGGCACGATCACGGCACTGGCATCGGCCGGCCCCGCGATGGCCTTGCTGACCGTCTCCGGCGCCCTGGCGGCGCTCCTGGCGGCGACCCTCCCGTACGAGGCCCCGGGCGCGGCCCGGCCGCAGGACGGCCCCCGGGCCGGGCTCGGTGCGGGCCTCGCCGCGTTGTGGCGGGTGCGGGAGCTGCGGGCCGTCACCTCTGCGACGACGCTGGCCTTCGTCGGTGTCGGGGCGCTGACGACCGGGTCGGTGCTGCTGGCCGCGGAGCTCGGCACTCCGGGCGCGGGCGGGGTCCTGATGACGGCCTTCGCGGTGGGCGCGCTGGCCGGTTCGTTGACGCTGGGCAGGATCACCTCCGTGGCGCCGGGTCGGCTGGCCCGTTGGGCGATGGCGGGGACGGGCGTGGCCCTGGCGGCGGCCGCGATCGCCCCTTCGGTGCCCGTGACGGCCGCGCTGTTCGCGGTGGCGGGGGTGTGCGACGGTCCGCTGCTGACGGCGACGCTGCGGATCCGTTCCCGCTACGCGCCGGACGGGGTGCGGGCCCAGGTGTTCACCCTGGGGGCGGGACTGAAGCTGACGGCGGCCTCGGCGGGCGCCGCCCTCGTGGGGCTGACGGCCGCCGCCCCGGCGTGGACACTGCTGCTCGGGATCGCGGTGCTCCAGCTCGTGGCCGCCGCCCTGCACCTCCTGGTGGCGACCCGCGGGCCCGGACCGGAGGTCGTCACAGGGTCGTCGGCAGGGCCCGCCAGAGCCGCGTCCGGTCGGGGGACTCCCGGAGCGCCCTGAGGGCGGCCGGGTGCGGGGCGGCGTACAGCTGGGGGTAGTCGCTCTCGCCGAGCTCCGGGCGCACGGGGAAGGCGAGCCGTTCCCGGTCCAGGTCGAAGCGGGCGTCGACGCCCGGCTTGTTGCCCCGGGCGTCGAGCCGGGACCAACGGATGGCGCCGGGCAGCCGCAGGGCGATCAGGCCGTGGATGACGTGCGCGGCGCCGTCGTCGGCGAGGAGCCGCTGGTAGCAGAGGGCCGCGGGGATGCCCCGGGCGCGCAGGAGCGCGGCGAGGGCGTGGGACTTGGCCAGGCAGATGCCGTTGCGCGTGCGCAGGACGTCGGAGGCCCGCCAGGCGACGCGCTCGTCACCGGTGTCGGCCGAGTGTCCGACGGTGTCGCGGACGAAGCCGTAGGCCACTTCGGCGTAGGTCCGGTCGTCGCCGGTGGCCGTCCACAGGGCGTCGGCGGTCTCGCGCACGAAGGGGTGTTCGTGGTCCACGGCCTCGTCGGCCACGAGATAGGCGGCGAGGTCGGCGTGCTCCTGGATCATTTCCATGATCCAGGAGCATATCTATGCGTCGCGACGCATGCCTATTGATTATTTCCGGGTCAGGTCAGCGCGCGAGCTCTTCCTTCAGCGCCTGGAGGAAGCCGTCCACGTCCTCCTCCTGGGTGTCGAAACCGCACATCCAGCGGACGTCACCGGCGGCCTCGTCCCAGAAGTAGAAGCGGTAGCGCTCCTGGAGCCGCCGGGTGACCTCGTGCGGAAGCCGGGCGAACACCGCGTTGGCCTGCACCGGGTAGAGGATCTCCACCCCGTCGGTCTCCCTCACGCCGGCCGCGAGCCGCTGCGCCATGGCGTTGCCGTGGCGGGCGTTGCGCAGCCACAGGTCCTTGGCGAGCAGCGCCTCCAGCTGGACGGAGACGAAGCGCATCTTGGACGCGAGCTGCATCGACATCTTGCGGATGTGCTTCATCTTCCGTACGGCGTCCGGGTTCAGCACGACCACGGCCTCGCCGAACATCATGCCGTTCTTGGTGCCGCCGTACGACAGCACGTCCACGCCGACCGTGTTCGTGAAGGTGCGCATCGGCACGTCGAGCGAGGCCGCCGCGTTGGCTATGCGAGCGCCGTCGAGGTGCACCTTCATGCCGAGGCCGTGGGCGTGCTCACAGATCGCCTTGATCTCGTCCGGCGTGTAGACCGTGCCGAGCTCGGTGTTCTGGGTGATCGAGACGACCTGGGGCATGGCCCGGTGCTCGTCGTCGAAGCCCCAGGCCTCCTGGTCGATCAGCTCGGGGGTGAGCTTGCCGTCCGGTGTGGGAACGGTGAGCAGCTTGAGGCCGGCCATGCGCTCGGGGGCGCCGCCCTCGTCCACGTTGATGTGGGCGGACTTGGCGCAGATCACGGCGCCCCACCGGTCGGTCATGGCCTGGAGGGCGACGACGTTGGCGCCCGTGCCGTTGAAGACCGGGAAGGTTTCCGCGTACGGCCCGAAGTGGCTGCGGAAGACCTTCTGCAGGTTCTCGGTGTACTCGTCCTCGCCGTACGACACCTGGTGACCGCCGTTGGCGAGGGCGATGGCCGCGAGGACCTCCGGGTGCACCCCGGCGTAGTTGTCGCTCGCGAACCCGCGCACCGCGGGGTCGTGGTGGCGTCGCGCGTCGGTCTTCACGACATCGGTCCTCACGGTTGCGGAGTGAGCCACAGACGCTGTCCGTTCACCTCGGAGGCGGGCCGCTCCCACACGCCCGCGATGGCCTCGGCCAGCTCCGTGACGTCGGTGAAGCCCGCGAACTTCGCAGTGGGGCGCTCCGCGCGCATCGCGTCGTGCACCAGTGCCTTGATGACCAGGATCGCAGCCGCGGCCTGCGGGCCGTCCTCGCCGCCCGCCTTGCGGAAGGAGTCCGCCATGGCGAGGGTCCAGGCCTCGGCGGCCGCCTTGCCGGCGTTGTAGGCGGCGTTGTTGGCGACCGGCTTGTGCGCGCCGGACTGGCTGATCAGCACGTACCGGCCGATGTCGCTGCGCAGCAGACCGTCGTGGAAGGCGAGCGAGGTGTGCTGGACGGTGCGGATGAGGAGCTTCTCCAGGAAGTCCCAGTCCGCGAGGTCCACGTCGGTGAACGTCTTGCTGCCGCGCCAGCCGCCGACCAGGTGGACGACCCCGTCGAGGCGGCCGAACTCCTTCTCGGTGTGCTCGGCCCACGCCTTGGTGGCGTCCAGGTCGAGCAGGTCGACGGTGTCACCGGTGATGGTGGCGCCGCCGTGGGCGTAGCGGGCCGCGTCGACGGCCTCGGCGAGGCGCGCCGGATCGGCGTCGGAGGCCACGACCACCGCGCCCGCCTCGGCGAGGCGGAGCAGCGTGGCGCGTCCGGCGGGGCCGCCGGCGCCCGCCACCGCGACCACCGCTCCGTGGAGCTTGCCGTTGCCGTTCACGGAGCCGTTCATCTGTGCATCCTCCTGCGGAGCGGTGCTCATGCGGCGGCCCGGGCGGCCGTCTCGGCGTTCAGGGCGGTGATGCCCTTGGTGGAGGCGATCACACCCTTGAGCTTCTTGGCGAGGGCCTCGTAGAACATGCTGAGCGGAAACTCGTCCGGAAGCACGTCGTCCACGAGCTTGCGCGGCGGCTGCGTCGTGTCGAGGGCGTCGGGGCCCTTGGCCCACTTGGATCCCGGGTGGGGGGCCAGGTAGGTGGAGACGAGCTCGTACGCCTTGAACCAGTGGACGAGCTTCGGACGGTCGATGCCGGCCCGGTACAGGTCCTCGATCTCCGCGCAGAGCTGGTTGGTGACCTGCGGGGCGCGCATCCAGTCGATCTTCAGCTTGTTGTCCGTCCAGCGCACGACGTCGTGCTTGTGGAGGTAGGCGAAGAGCAGCTGGCCGCCGAGGCCGTCGTAGTTGCGGTTGCGGTCGCCGGACACCGGGAAGCGGAACATCCGGTCGAAGAGGACGGCGTACTGCACGTCACGGCCGTGCTCGTTGCCCTCGGACTCCAGCTTCACGGCCTCCTTGAAGGCGGTGAGGTCGCAGCGCAGCTCCTCCAGGCCGTACATCCAGAACGGCTGGCGCTGCTTGATCATGAACGGGTCGAAGGGCAGGTCGCCGTGGCTGTGGGTGCGGTCGTGGACCATGTCCCACAGGACGAAGGCCTTCTCGCAGCGCTCCTGGTCCTCGACCATGGCGGCGATGTCCTCGGGCAGCTCGATGCCGAGGATGTCCACGGCGGCGGCGGTCACCTTGCGGTACCGCGCGGCCTCGCGGTCACAGAAGATGCCGCCCCAGGTGAAGCGCTCGGGGGCCTCGCGGACGGCGATGGTCTCCGGGAAGAGGACGGCGGAGTTGGTGTCGTAGCCCGGGGTGAAGTCCTCGAAGGTGATGCCGAGGAAGAGCGGGTTGTCGTAGCGGGTGCGCTCCAGCTCGGCGAGCCAGTCGGGCCACACCATCTTGAGCGCGACGGCCTCCAGGTTGCGGTCCGGGTTGCCGTTCTGCGTGTACATCGGGAACACCACGAGGTGCTGGAGCCCGTCGGCGCGCTCGGCGGCCGGCTGGAAGGCCAGCAGGGAGTCGAGGAAGTCCGGTACGCGGAAGTCGTCGGCGGCCCACTTGCGCAGGTCGGCGACGAGGGCCTCGTGGTACGCGGTGGCGTGCGGGAGCAGCGGCGACAGCGTCTCGACCGCGGCGATCACGCGCTCCACGGCGGCCATGACGGTGGCGCGGGCGTGCGCCCCCTCCGCCTCGAAGTCGATGGAGCCGTCCGCGCTCTGCCAGGGACGAATCTCCTCCACGGCGGCCTTGAGCTCGGGCCACGCCGGGTGGTCGACCACCCGCGCGCCAGCGGTTATCACGGCACCGCCGGCACCCGGCACAAGAGTTTCCGTCATGTCACTTCCTCCACGGGAGAACCTCACGTCGGCACAGGGTAGGCATGGGAGGCTCTCCCACTCAAGAGGAAACTCAGGAAATTATCCTGCGCCACCCCCTTCCTTACCGGAATTCTTCCCGTCACCGAGCATGGAAGCCATCACTCCGCATCTTTTGACGCGGCTCCGCGCAGCAGCGCGTGTCCCCTTGTTCGCACTCAGCGACCGGAGAAGTGTGGAATGACCTTTTCGCCCCACTGTCGAATGGTTTCCAAGCACGCCTCCTGCGGCACGGTGCCCATTTGGATGAGACACATCACCTCATCCGCGCCGGCGGCCTCCAACCGCTCCACGTACGCGATGGCGTCGCCCGCGCCGCCGTAGGCGTGGTCGGGGTTGAAGGTGGCCGTCGCCGTGGGCCGGACGGGGATGTCCAGCTCGTGCAACCGCGCCACGACCTGCTCCGCGGCCCGGCGCATCCCGGCCTCCTCGTCGGCGCCCGCCTCCACCGCCTCGTCCGGGACACCGGCGCCCCCGTACCAGTGCCCGATGGACTGCGCGAAGAACCGCTGGCCCCGGATCCCCACCCGGCGGGCCTCCTCCGGGTCCTCCAGCACGATCGTCGGGCAGAGCACCGAGAAGTGGTCGTTGACCACCGTGGACACGAAGGCGCTGCCGTCCCGCCCCGCGATCGCCGCGTCGTAGACGGCCCGCATCCCCGCGATCGACTCCGGCCCCGCGAAGCCCATCACCAGCGCCCCGATCCCCAGCTCGGCCGCCCGCACCAGGGTCTCGCCCCGGCTGCACGCCAGGAACAGCGGCGGATGGGGGGCCTGGGCCGGACGCGGCAGGATCGGGTGCGGCGCGATGTCGAGCAGCTCGCCGTGGTACTCCAGCTCCTCCTCCTGCCAGGCCCGTCCGATGATCCGCAGCGCCTCCTCGACCTCGGCGGTGGTCCGCTCCCGGTCGACCCCGCACAGTGAGGTCTCCTGTTCCGTCCCGCCGCGCCCGGCCCCGAGGTCGAGCCGACCCCCGGACAGCAGGTCGAGCATGGCCGCGCGCTCGGCGACCCGGACCGGATGGTTGAAGTTGAACGGCATGCACACGACTCCGTGCCCGATGCGTATGGTGTGCGTCCGGGCCGCTACCCACGTCAAGAAGATCTCAGGTGCGCTCATGTGGGCGTACCACTTCAGCGAGTGGTGCTCAACGGCCCAGATCCGGTCGAATCCCATGCGTTCGGCCAGTACCGCCTGCTCGACGCAGTCACGGATGACCTGGTGCTCCCGTTCCACGGTCGGGTCGGCCAACTGCGCTTCGAAGATCACGGAGAATTTCACGATGCCTCCAGGGTTGCGTCCCGTGCCCGGTCTCACTTCGATTCGGAATATGACTAGTAGTCAGGAACCGAAGAAGCAAGACCTCCCGCCCACCGCGTGGGCGGTGCTCGGTCTGCTGTCGTTCCCCGGCGAGCGCACCGGGTACGAGCTGAAGAAGTGGGCGGACTCCTCCCTCCGTTTCTTCTACTGGTCACCCGCCATCAGCCAGATCTACGCGGAACTGAGGCGACTGGAGGACCTGGGGTACGCGGTCTCCGTGCGCTCGGGACCCGAGGAGGCGCGCGCCAAACGCCGCTACGCGATCACCGACGCGGGCCGCGAGGCCCTCACCGGCTGGGCGGGCGACACCGCGCAGGCGGGCCCGCCGGTGCTCAAGCACGGACTGCTGCTGCGGATCTGGCTGGGGCACCTGGCGGAGCCCGAGCGGCTGCGCGCGATGGTGACGGACCACATGGAGCGCACCCGGGGGGAGTTGGCCGCCGTACGGGAGGCCATGGAGCACGCGGCGGACGTGGCGGAGTGGGCCTTCCCGACGCTGGTCCTGCGCTGGAGCGAACGTCAGCACCTGGCCGAACTGGACCTGGCCCGCGCCCTGCTGGCCGACCTCGCCGCGCCGGCCCCGGGTGAAGGCCGGAACCCGCAGCCGGCGCAGGGCCCGGAGCAGCCCGGAGAACCCCTCCCCCGGACGGATGGAACAGCCGCGCAGGGGTGACCTACGCCGCCCCCGCGCGGCGGTCCGTCAAGCCGGCGGGGACGCGCCCACGCCCGGGTGACGCGGCGGAGCGGCACGCGCCCGCCCCGGCGCGCACGGCCCCGGCGGGAAGCGGCCGGACGGCCGATCCGGGCCCCCGCACGCCCGGTCCCTTCGCGGGCCGGGCGCACTAGCATGCGTCCTCACCGCGCGCGGCCGGTCGGGACACCGCGACCGCGCGGGGAGCCGCCGTCGACGGAAGCGAGAGAACCTTGACTTTCCTCACCATCGGTCATCGCGGGGTCATGGGTGTCGAACCGGAGAACACCCTGCGGTCGTTCGTCCGCGCGGAACGCTGCGGGATGGACGTCATCGCGCTGGACCTGCGCCTCAGCAAGGACGGCGCCCTCGTCGTCCTGCACGACGCGGAAGTGGACCGGACCACCGACGGCACCGGCGCCGTCGCCGACCTGACCCTCGCCGAGCTGCGCGCCCTGGACGCCGGGCAGGGCGAGCGCCCGCCCCTCCCGGAGGAGGTGCTGGACGCGGTCGGGGTCCCGCTGCGGATCTCGGTGCCCGACCAGCGCACCGGGGCGGCGCTCGCGGAGCTCCTGGTGCGCCGGGACCTGACCTCGCGGGTGGAGGTGGCCTCACGCGACGGAGCGGTGCTCACCACCGTGGCCCATCTCGCGCCGGGCGTGCGGACGGTGCTGCACGCGGAGCGGCACGGGGCGGACGTCGTCGATCGGGGCCTGGCCGCGGGGGCGCGGACGCTCGACCTCGACATCCGCCGCGTCACCCTGGAGACCGTGGAGGCGGCGCACGCGGCCGGACTGCGGGTGACGGGCTGGACGGTCGACACCCTGGACCGGCTACGGCTGGCGCGCGCCCTGCAACTGGACGGCGCCGTCACCGGCCTCCCGGAGATCCGCAGCACGGGCCGCTTCACGGCCTGACCGGACGGCCCGACCGCACGGCCCGTGGAACGGAACGGCCGGCCCACGGGACGGCTCGGACCCGCAGTGCCTCAGAGCGACTTGACCAGCAGCTCGAAGGCCAGGTCGTCGCGGCGCGGCTCGCCGAAGCGCGCGTCGCCGTAGGGGAAGGGGCTCAGTTCGCCGGTGCGCACGTACCCGCGGCGCACGTAGTAGGCGATGAGCTCCTCCCGTACGTTGATCACCGTCATCCGCATCTCCTCGGCCCCCCACATCTCGCGGGCGCGGCGTTCCGCCTCGGCCAGGATCTCCTTGCCGAGCCCGCCGCCCTGGAGGCCCGGGCGGACGGCGAACATGCCGAAGTAGGCGTATTCCCCGCGGTGTTCGAGCTGGCAGCAGGCGACGATCCCGCCCGCGCGCTCGACGACGAGCAGCACGCCGTCCTTGTTCTCGATGATCGCGCGAACCCCTTCCGGGTCGGTGCGCTGCCCGTCCAGGTAGTCGGCCTCGGTGGTCCAGCCCGCCCGGCTGGCGTCGCCGCGGTAGGCGGATTCGACGAGCGTCACCAGTTCCGGTACGTCCGCCTCCACGGCGGCACGGAAGCTGAGGGCGGCGGGCTGTGCGGTGGACATCGGGCGCTCCGTTCGACGCGGTGGCATATGACATGCCTGGTGGGGCACGGAGAGCGTAGCGCGGAGCGGCGTGAGCGCGGTGTCGGGCGGGCATTCCTTCCCGTGACGCCGACGAACCGGGAGGTTCCGCCGTGCACGGTCCCGCCATGCCGTTCTCCTCCTCCGCCTCCGCGCTGTCCGCCTGGTTGCTCGTGCTGCTGTGCGCGGTGAGCGGTGCGTACTGTCTGCTGCGGGCGCGCAGAGCGGGACGCCCCGAGCGCGGGCCGGCGGCCGGCGAGGCCGTGATGGGTTTCGGGATGGCGGCGATGGCCGTGCCCTCGGGGACAGGTGCGTGGGGGCCCGGGATCCTCCTCGGCGTGTTCGGCGGGGCGACGCTGCACGCCCTGTGGATGCTGCGCGGCGGGGCCCACCACGCGCACCACCTGGTCGGCTCGCTGGCGATGACCTACATGGCGCTGTCGATGACCGCCGGGCACGGGCACGGCCGGGCCGGACTGCCGGCGGTGACGGGCGCCCTGCTCCTCTACTACGCGGGTTACGTGCTGCTGGGCGGAGCCCGGCTGGTGGCGGCCGGGGACGGCGAGCCCGTCGGCGCGGCCGGCGGCGAGCGGTCCGTCGTGCCGGCGGGCGGCCCCGGGGACCTCATCCCCGCGTGTCGACTCGCCATGGGTACGGGGATGTTGGCGATGCTGCTGACGATGTGACGGCCTCGCCGCGGGGGGCCGCGGGTCACGGGGTGCCGGCGCGACCCGGGACGTGTCCTGCGTCACCAATACCCCAGGACCGTACCGGCGGGCGGGGGTGCGCTCATAGGCTGGCGGCCATGATGGTCCCCGCCGTTCTCCTCCTGCTCGGCGCACTGACCGCGGTGCTCGCACCCCGACTCCTGGCCCGGGCCCAATGGCCCGATCGAGAACCCGTCGTCGCGCTGTGGGCGTGGCAGTGCGTGGTCGGCGCGACGCTCCTGTGCCTGGCCCTGTCGATGCTGCTGAGCGCGGCCGCCGCCTGGCAGGCCGTACGAGGTCGGCTGTTCGCGGCGGCCCCGCACGGGGTCGTCGACGCCTACGCGCTGGGGGCGGCGGGCGGCCCGTGGGCCACCGGCACCGCCCTGGCACTGGCGTGCGGGGGCCTGTGGACCGGCGCGATGCTGACCCGGGAGGTGCTGCGGGCCCGGGCCCGGCGGCGCGCCCGGGACGCCGAGCTGTCCGTCCGTGCGCCGCTCCTGCCCGGCGAGGAGCCGGCGGCCGGTCGGCTCGTCGTCCTGGAGGGGCCGCGACCGGAAGCCTGGTGGCAGCCCGGTGCGGTACCGCAGCTGGTGGTGACGACGGCGGCGCTGGGCCGGCTCAAGGGCAGCCAGCTGGACGCCGTACTGGCGCACGAGCAGGGGCACGCGGCGGCCCGGCACGACTGGCTGCTGCACTGCTCGCGGGCGCTGTCGCGGGGGTTCCCGCAGGTGCCGGTGTTCGCGGCGTTCGAGGCGGAGATGCACCGGCTGGTCGAGCTGGCCGCCGACGACGTGGCCTCACGGCGCTACGGGCGCCTGACGATCGCGCTGGCGCTGGTCGGCCTGAACGAGGACCGTGGGGTCTTCGGCCCCTCCCCCACCGCGCAGGCCCACGTGCCGCAGCGCGTGCGGCGGCTGCTGTCGGCCTCGCCCCGGCTGTCCCCGAGCCGCCGGCTGCGCCTCACGGCGCTGGCCACCCTGGTGCCCGCGGTGCCGCTGCTGGTCGCCTTCGTACCGGGACTCAGCGCGCTGAGGTGAGGGAGGAGTTCCGCTTGCTGCGAGGATCGGGGCATGCGGAACAACGTGCTGGGAAAAGCGGGGGCGGCCTGCGCGTCGGCCGCGGCCGTACTGACCTGCCTGGTGGTGGTCGGGTGGCAGCCGCTCATCGGCTTCGACGAGGAGGTCGCGGGGGCGCTGCACCCGTACGCCGTCTCCCACACCGCGGTCACCGGCCTGATGCGGGTACTGAGCGACTGGATCTGGGACCCCTGGACCATGCGGGCCCTGGCCGCGGTGGCCTTCGGTTGGCTGTGGTGGCACGGGGACCGCGTCCGCGCCGTGTGCGTGGCGGCGGGCACGCTGGTGGCCTCGGCGGTGCAGCAGGGCCTGAAGGCCGCCGTCGGCCGGGAGCGCCCGCAGTGGCCGGATCCCGTCGACTCCGCGCAGTACGCGGCCTACCCCTCGGGGCACGCGATGACGGCCACGGTCGTGTGCGGACTGCTGCTGTGGCTGATGCCGCGGACGGTCGCGCGGCCGGTGCTGTACGGCGCGTGGGCGGTGGCCGTGGTCTCCGTGCTCGGGGTCGGCTTCACCCGGCTCTACCTCGGAGTCCACTGGTTCTCGGACGTCCTCGCGGGCTGGCTCCTGGGCGTGGCCCTGGTTGCCCTGGTGGCGCTCGCGGCGTGCCGGTGTGCCTGCCCGGGGCGATCCCCCGCGTCGCCCCGAACAGACGACACCGTGCGCTGAGTATATTGGCCCGGAGCCAGTCAACGCAGGAGTAAGCATGTCCCCGCGCAGCGCATCGGTCAATGAAGAATTGCGCAGACGTTCCCGGGAGCGGCTGCTGCAGGCCACGGTCGAGCTGGTGTCCGAGCGGGGCTTCGAGGCCACGACGCTCGGCGACATCGCCGACCGCGCCGGCGCCGCCCGCGGCCTGGTCTCGTACTACTTCCCGGGGAAGCGGCAGCTCCTGCAGTCCGCCGTGCACCGGTTGATGCACCTGACGCTGGAAGCGGCGCTGGAACGGGAGCCGCGGAGCACGGACGGCCGCGAGCGGCTCGCCCGGGCGATCGACGCGGTCCTCGGGTTGGCCCGGGACCACCCGCGGCTGATGCGCACGCACATGGCGGGCATCCTCACGGCCGAAGGGTTCATCCGGTGCCCGGAGCAGCAGCGCCTCGCGGAGCTGCTCCGGGACACCCTCGCCCGGTACGGTTCGGCCGACGTGGACGCGGACTACCCGCTGTTGCGGGCCCTGCTGATGGGGGCGGTGGTCGCGGTCCTGCTGCCGGGGGCCCCGATGCCCGGGCCCCGGCTGCGCGCCGAGTTGTTCCAGCGGTACGGACTGGACTGGGAGCTCGGTGTCCCGCCGGACGGCGGACCGCCCGGCGGAACGTTCGTGTGACGGTGGCGCGCGCGAGGACCGGCGCGGCCGGGGTCAGCGGTAGTCGGGCTGGGTCTGTACGTTGAGGCGGTCCATCCGCACCCACTTGGCGCTGTCGGTGCGCCAGTCGTCGAGCCGCAGCACGTCGAGGCCCTTGACGATGTCGTTCGAGTAGATGTGCCCGTTGTAGTAGTACGCCGACCAGGAGCCGCCGAGGCCGAGTGCGTCGGTGGTCAGCGGGCCGCGTTCGAAGTAGCCGATCTCCTTGGGGCGGGTGGAGTCGGTGAAGTCCCACACCGAGACGCCGCCCTGGTACCAGGCCTGGACCATGATGTCGCGGCCGCCGCCGACCGGGATCAGCGAGCCGTTGTGGGCGACGCAGTTCTCGGTGTCGGCCTGGTGGCGCGGGATCTTGAAGTAGCTCTTGAAGACGAGCTTGCGCTGGTCGCCTCGGCCCGTGATGTCGTAGATGCCGTCGGCTCCCCGGTTCGGTCCCGTCGCCTCGTTGCAGGTGGCGCCGCCACCGCCGCCGAGTTCGTCGGTGAACACCACCTTGTTGGCGCGCTCGTTGAAGGTGGCCGAGTGCCAGAAGGCGAAGTTCACGTTGTCCTGGACCCGGTCGATCACCCGGGGCTGTTCCGGCCTGGTGATGTCGAAGAGGATGCCGTCGCCCATGCAGGCGCCGGCGGCCAGGTTCTTGGAGGGCAGCACCGTGATGTCGTGGCAGCCGGTGGTCTTCGAGACCCCCGGGTTGGCGGGCGCGCCCGGGTTGCCGCCGTCCGGGAAGAGGACGGGGAAGCCGACGACGGCGGCCTTGGTGGGGGCCTTCTTGGGCACCTTCACCACGGAGATGCCGTCGTGCGGGGGCTTGCAGTCCGGGAAGGCCTCGTTCGGGGAGTAGGAGGCGACGTAGAGGTAGAGGTCACGGCCGCCCGGCACCAGCGTGTGCGTGTGGGAGCCGCAGGCGGTCTCGACGGACTTGATGTACCTCGGGTTCTTCTTGTCCTTGATGTCGAAGATCTTGATGCCCTCCCAGGAGGACTTCTCCGTCGCGGGCTGCGAGACGCTGTTGCAGGAGTCGTCGCTGCGCGAGGAGTCCGTGGACAGGAAGAGCAGGTCGCCGGAGACGGAGATGTCGTTCTGGCCGCCCGGGCACAGGACCTGGCTGACCACCTTCGGGGACTTGGGATTGGCGATGTCGTAGACGGTGAAGCCGTCGTAGTTGCCCGCGTAGGCGTACCGGCCCTCGAACGCCAGGTCGGTGTTGATGCCGTCGGGGTTGGCACTGGGGATGTTGGCCAACGGTTTGATGTTGCGGCTGTGGACGATCTCGTCCTGGCCGGGGATCTCGCCGGGGGCGAGTTCGCGGTCCGGGGCGGAAGCGGCGCTCCCTCCCGAGCCGGCACCCGGCCGTAAGTCCCCGGGGTCGGGGGTGGCGGCCGCCGGTCCGGCGGTCGCGAGGAGCGTGGTGAGGAGTCCTGCGGCGGCCAAGGCCACCCCCAGACTCCGGTGGCGCACTCTGACGGTGTGCAGCGAGGTCACTGTGCCTCCCGTGGGGGCCCGAACGTCCCGCTCCTCGTGGGAACGGAACCTGGACCCCGGCAGTATCGTCGTTTCCATGGACATGGCAAATGCATTGGTCGGCCGATTCCTGGCGGCGGCGCTGGCCGCCGGACTCCTCCTCACGCTCACCGGTTGCGAGGACGACGGCGCCGCCGACGCGGTGGGCGACGGGGCGACGGTGGTGGTCGCGCCCGGCAGGCCGGGCGAGAAGGCCCGTACCCTCACCCCCGAACAGGCCGCGCGGGAACGCCCCGACGACAGCCCCAACGCCGCCGACCACGCGTACGTGCGCAACATGACCGAGCACCACCGCCAGGCCCTCGCGATGAGCGCGCTGGCCCCGGAACGCGCTTCCGCGGACGGGGTCAAGCGGGTCGCGGAGCGGATCGCGGCCGCCCAGGGACCCGAGATCGGCGCCATGGAGAAATGGGTCGCCCGGCACCCCGCCCCCGACGCCGGCGCCGGGGGCCACGACCACGGGGCCATGCCCGGCATGGCGACGCCCCAGCAGCTGGAGCAGTTGCGCGACGCCAGGGGTGCCGACTTCGACCGGCTCTTCCTGACGCTGATGACCGCGCACCACGAGGGCGCCCTGAAGATGGCGGGCGAGGCGCTCTCCGGGGGCAACAACCTGGCCGTCGAGGAGATGGCGACCGAGGTGGTGGCCACCCAGAGCGCCGAGATCCACCGGATGCGCGCGATGGGCTGACGGCTCCGGGGGTCGGTGTCATTCTGATTGCACCTGCGGGAGGAGCTCCGCCGTGCTTCGTGTCGCCGTCGTCGGTTCGGGCCCGAGCGGGGTCTACGCCGCCCAGGCACTGGTCCAGCAGCGCGAGGTGCCCGGCGTACGGGTCGACGTGCTGGACCGGCTGCCGGCCCCGTACGGCCTCGTACGGTACGGGGTGGCCCCCGACCACGAGAAGATCAAATCACTGACCGGAAGCCTGCGCACCGTCCTGGAGGAGGACCGGATCCGCTTCCTCGGCAACGTCGAGGTCGGCTCCGGGCCGCTCTCCACGGCCCGGCTGTCGGAGCTCTACCACGCCGTCGTCTACTGCGTGGGCGCCGCCCGCGACCGGCTGCTCGGCATCCCCGGCGAGGAGCTGGCCGGTGTGCACTCCGCCACGGCCTTCGTGTCCTGGTACAGCGGCCATCCGGACGCCGCTTCCTTCGACCTGAGCGGCGTCCGCTCGGCCGTGGTCGTCGGCGCGGGGAACGTCGCCGTGGACGTGGCCCGGATCCTGGCCCGGGGCGCGGCGGAGCTGATGCCGACCGACATGCCCCAGCCGGCGCTCGGCGCGCTCGGCGACAGCGGGGTGCGCGAGGTGTCCATGGTGGCCCGGCGCGGCCCCTCGCAGGGCCGGTTCACGACCAAGGAACTCCGCGAACTGGGCACGCTGCCGGGCGTCGGGATCCGGGTCGACGCCGCGGAGGCGGCCCTCGACCCGGCGTACGCGGACCCCGTCGCGGCG
Source organism: Streptomyces sp. NPDC040432 (assembly GCF_055595445.1). Lineage (NCBI taxonomy): Bacteria > Bacillati > Actinomycetota > Actinomycetes > Kitasatosporales > Streptomycetaceae > Streptomyces > Streptomyces sp. NPDC040432. The sequence continues at coordinate 568,319 of NZ_JBVIVP010000001.1, forward strand.
GCGGCCCTGCCCGCGGTGGCCCGGCGCAACGTCGAGGTGCTGCGCGGCTGGACCGGACCGGGGGCGGGTGCCGGGCAGGCCCGGCTCCTCACCCTGCGGTTCCACCTGCGGCCCGTGGAGGTGCTGGGCGGGCCGGACGGCCGGGTGCGGGCCCTGCGCTGCGAGCGGACCTCCCCCGACGGCCGGGGCGGCGTCACGGGCACGGGCGCGTACGAGGACCTCCCGGCCGAACTGGTGCTGCGTTCGGTGGGGTACCTGGGAGTGCCGCTGCCCGGGCTGCCTTTCGACGGGGCGCGGGGGACCGTGCCGCACGCGGCGGGCCGGGTGCTGCGCGCGGGCCGCGCCTCGGTCGGCGAGTACGTGGCGGGCTGGATCAAGCGCGGACCGACCGGGGTGATCGGGACGAACCGGCCCTGCGCCAAGGAGACGGTGTCCTCGCTGCTCCAGGACGCGGGCGCACTCGCGCGCCGCGAACTCCCCCGGGACCCGCTGGACGCGCTGCGCGCGGCCGGGCTGCGACCGGTGGAGTGGCCCGGATGGCTGGCCATCGAGACGGCCGAGGCGGAACTCGGCCGCTCTCTGGGACGCCGCTCGGTGAAGATCCCCGACTGGGCCGGCCTCCGGGGCGCGGCGGGCCTCGCGTAGGGTCGCCGAATCCTTTACCGATCAGGGGAGTTGGCGATGGGACACACCGCACGACGGGGTACGTACGCGGCACTGGCCGCGCTGGCGGGAGCCACGCTGCTGGTGGGCTGCACGGAGGAGCCCCGGACGCAGGCCGTACCCGGCCCGACGGCCACGACGACGGCCGTCCCCCAGGAGGCGACGGCCCTGGCCGAGCGCTACCGGGCGGCCGGCGGTGACCCGGACGTGTACGGAATCCGGATCGAGGGCGGGCCGGAGGGCGTGCCCCGGGTGGTCGTGCGGACCCGCAACGACGACAGCACCCGCTTCGACGTCCAGTCGGCCTCGGTCATGACCCATCTGACGACCAAGGAGGGGGCCTTCTTCAAGAACGGCTACTTCATGGACGTCTTCGGCCCGGACGGCCGGATCATGCACCGCATGGACGCCCGGCCCTAGCTTCGGGCCGTTCCGGTCAGGCGGGACGCCTCGGCGTCGGCCGCCATGAGGACGCTGTCCAGCAGGCCGGGGAAGAGGCTCTGGAGTTCGGCGCTGCGCAGGCCGTTCATCTTGGCGGTGCCGCGGTAGGTCTGGCGCACGACCCCGCTCTCGCGCAGGACGCGGAAGTGGTGGGTCGTCGTCGACTTGGTGACCGGCAGGTCGAAGTGGGAGCAGGCCAGTTCGGCCTCCGAGGCCGCGAGGTCCCGGACGATGGACAGCCGGAGCGGGTCGGAGAGCGCGTGGAGGACCCCTTCCAGCCGGATCGCCGCCGGCTCGGGGTGTTCGAGGACACGGGCCGCGTCACGTTCCGTCATGTCCTGCTCCGCTCGTTCGGTCGGTCGGTGGGCCGGGGGGCACCGGACCCGCCGCGGGCCCATCGTACGAGAAACGTCGTAGGACGGGTCGGGGTGCGGCGCGGTGCGTGGGGGCCGCCGCGCCGCACCGGTTCACCAGGCGCGGTGGTAGGGCTCCGGCGTGGGGATCTCCGCGCCGAGTTCGCGGGCCGCCCGGCGGGCCCAGTGCGGGTCCCGGAGCAGTTCCCGGCCGAGCAGCACGGCGTCCGCCTCGCCGTTGGCGAGGATCTTCTCCGCGTGTTCGGGTTCGGTGATCAGGCCGACGGCGGCCACCGGCAGGCTCGTCTCCGCCTTGACGCGGGCGGCGAACGGCACCTGGTAGCCGGGGCCGAGCGGGATCGTCACGCCGGGGGCGAGGCCGCCGGTCGAGACGTCGAGCAGGTCGACGCCGCGCGCCCGGAGGAGCCCGGCCAGTCGGACGGTGTCGTCGGCGGTCCAGCCGTCCCGCTCCAGCCAGTCGGTGGCGGAGATGCGGAAGAACAGCGGGAGTCCCTCGGGCCATGCGGCGCGGACGGCCTCGACGACTTCGAGGGCGAAGCGGGTGCGGTTCTCGAAGGAGCCGCCGTAGGAGTCGGTGCGCCGGTTGCTGTGCGGGGAGAGGAACTCACCGATGAGGTAGCCGTGGGCGCCGTGGATCTCGACGACCTCGTAGCCCGCGGCGAGGGCGCGGCGGGTGGCGGCGGCGAACTCGCCGATGATCGTACGGATCTCGTCGGGGGTGAGTTCGTGCGGCACCGGGTGGCCCTCGGCGAACGGGACCGCGCTGGGGGCGTCCGGCTGCCAGCCGTGCGCCTCCGGACCGACGGGCCCGCCGCCCTTCCAGGTCCGGTCGGTGGACGCCTTGCGCCCTGCGTGGGCGATCTGGATGCCGGGGACGGTTCCCCGCGCCTTGAGGAAGGTGGTGATCCGGCGGAGCGCCTCGACCTGGGTGTCGTTCCAGATGCCCAGGTCGTAGGGGGAGATCCGACCGGCGGGGGAAACGGCGGTGGCCTCCTGGATGATGAGGCCGGTGCCGCCGGTGGCGCGGGCCGCGTAGTGCGCGAAGTGCCAGTCGGTGGCGACGCCGGCGCCGGGGCCCGTGGGCTCGGCGCTGTACTGGCACATCGCGGCCATCCAGACGCGGTTCGGGACGGTCACCGAACGCAGGGCGTAGGGCTGGAACAGGGCGGTGAAGGCGGCGGGTGCAGCACTCATGGGGCTCTCCAGACGTGACCGGACGCGCACCGGGGATCGGCGCTAAGTACGAGATGTACCGTACTACGGAATCTCTCGTAGTACGAGTTTTCTCGTACAATGAGACGGAGGTGCCGCGCGCCGCACGGCCCCTGTCGGTGGGTGGGTGCAGACTGGCTGGAAAGCTGTCGTGAAGGACAAGGACGTCCGGAGGTGTCGGCCATGACCGACGTGCTACTGCTCGTGGGCACCCGCAAGGGGCTCTTCATCGGACGACGCGCGGGCACCGGCCCCTGGAAGTTCGACGGCCCCCATTTCAACGCCCAGGCCGTGTCCGCGGTCGCGATCGACCGCCGGGGACCCGCGCCGCGACTGCTGGTCGGCGGCGACAGCACCCACTGGGGCCCCTCCGTCTTCAGCTCCGACGACCTCGGCGCGAACTGGCGCGAACCGGCCGCTGCAGCCGTGAGGTTCCCGCAGGACACGGGTGCGTCCCTGGAGCGCGTCTGGCAACTGCACCCGGCCGGCCCGGAGGCCCCCGACGTGGTCTACGCGGGAACCGAACCGGCCGCCCTGTTCCGCTCGACCGACCGCGGCGAGTCCTTCGAGCTGGTGCGCCCCCTGTGGGAGCATCCCAGCCGCTCGGCCTGGGAGCCGGGGGGCGGCGGCGAGGGGCTGCACACCGTGATCACCGACCCGACCGACCCCTTGGCCGTCACCGTCGCCGTCTCCACCGCGGGGGTGTTCCGCACCCGCGACGGCGGGCGTAGCTGGTCCCCGGCCAACCGCGGGGTCTCGGCGGTGTTCCTGCCCGACCCGAACCCCGAGTTCGGCCAGTGCGTGCACAAGATCGCACAGGATGCCGGGAACACCGACCGGCTGTACCTCCAGAACCACTGGGGCGTGTACCGGAGCGACGACGCCGGCTCGCAGTGGACCGACATCGGCGCCGGGCTGCCCTCCGACTTCGGCTTCGCCGTGGCCGCACACCCGCACCGGCCCGACACCGCGTACGTCTTCCCGCTCAACGCCGACTCCGACCGGGTCCCGGCGGAGCACCGCTGCCGGGTCTTCCGCACCCGGGACGCGGGCGCCACCTGGGAGCCGCTCACGAAAGGCCTGCCGGCCGGCGACCACTACGGCACGGTGCTGCGCGACGCCCTGTGCACGGACGACGCCGACCCGGTGGGCATCTACTTCGGCAACCGCAACGGCGAGCTGTACGCCGGCCACGACGACGGCGACAGCTGGCAGTTGCTCGCCGAACACCTGCCGGACGTGCTGTGCGTGCGGGCCGCCGCGCTCGGTTGAGGCGTTGCCCCGTTGAGCCACTAGAGTGATCAACCGTGGCAGCGAGACCTTTGAACGAGATCGTCGAGCCGGGCTGGGCCCGGGCTCTGGAGCCGGTGGCGGCGCAGGTCGCCGCGATGGGCGACTTCCTGCGCGCCGAGATCGCGGCGGGCAGAACCTACCTCCCGTCCGGGGCGAACGTGCTGCGCGCGTTCCAGCAGCCCTTCGACGAGGTCAGGGTGCTCATCGTCGGACAGGACCCGTACCCCACCCCGGGGCACGCGATGGGCCTGTCCTTCTCGGTGGCGCCCGACGTCCAACCGGTGCCGCCCAGCCTGGACAACATCTTCCGGGAGCTGCACACGGACCTCGGCATGCCCCGCCCGGCCAACGGCGACCTGACACCGTGGACCCGACAGGGCGTGCTCCTGCTGAACCGCGCCCTCACGACGGCGCCGCGCAAGACCGGCGGGCATCGCGGCAAGGGCTGGGAGGCCGTCACCGAGCAGGCGATCCGGGCCCTCGCGGCGCGCGGCAAGCCCCTGGTGTCGGTGCTGTGGGGACGCGACGCCCGCAACCTGCGGCCGCTGCTGGGCGAGCTGCCGGCGGTGGAGTCCGTCCACCCCTCCCCCATGTCCGCGACCAACGGGTTCTTCGGCTCGCGGCCCTTCAGCAGGACCAACGACCTGCTGGTCCGTCAGGGAGCACAGCCCGTCGACTGGCGCTTGCCCACAGTCAGTTGAACCTTATATGACATTCAACGGATAAATACGGACAGATGCCGCCCGCCCGGGCCCTGCCCGAACACCCCGTTCCGATAAACCAGTAGCATGCGGCGCCATGAGCTCCCCCACTGGGCCCGCAAATGGCCTGCCCGTACGAATGCCGCGACCCCGCCAGACCGGACGGCACCGCCGGCCCGAGCCCGCGGTGGCGCCCGAGGGCGCACCCGCGCTGGTGCTCGCCGTGCCCGGTGCCCCCTCGGCCGCCTCGCGGGGCCTCGCGGAAGAGATCATCAGCATCGGCCGCTCCGAGCTGCCCGGTCTGGACGCCCGGATCGGTTACCTGGAGGGCACCGACGGCGAGGACGCCGCGGGCGCCGAGTTCCCGTCACTGTCCGGCGTGCTGACCGGCGTCGCGCACGAGCGCGCCGCGCGCGCCGAGTTCGCGCGCGCGGCCGGGCACGAGGTGCCCGCGCCGACCGGCCCGGACGCCGTGGTCGTGCCCTTGCTGGCCGGCCCCGACGGCGGTCTGCTGCGCCGGGTGCGCCAGGCGCTGATGGACTCCTCGGCCGCCGCCGAGCTGGCCGACGTGCTCGGTCCGCACCCGCTGCTCGCCGAGGGTCTGCACGTGCGCCTCTCCGAGGCCGGCCTCGCCCGCGCCGACCGCGCGCGCCTGTTCACCGTGGCCACCGCCGCCGACGGCATCATCCTGGCGACCACCGGCGGCGAGGAGGCCGTCCAGGCCGCCGGCATCACCGGAATGCTGCTGGCCGCCCGACTCGCGGTGCCCGTCATGGCCGCGGCCCTCGACCAGGAGGGCTCGGTGGCGTCCGTGGCCGCCGAGCTGCGCGGTTCCGGTTCGGCGCAGCTCGCGCTGGCCCCCTACCTGATCGGCCCCGAGGCGGCCGAGGGCCTGCTCGATTCGGCCTGCAAGGAGGCGGACTGCGCCGCCGCCGAGGTGCTCGGCGCCTACCCGGCGCTCGGCAAGCTCGCCGTCGCCCAGTACAGCGCCGCGCTCGGGATCACCCTGGGCGCCGTCTCGCAGTAGGACCCGTGACGCGCGAAGGGCCCGCACCCGGGACGGCACCGGGGCGGGCCCTTCGCGCGCGCCCGGGCCCGCGGGGCGCGGCGTCAGCCGAAGGTCACGCAGGTGGCGGCCGGGACCGCGACCGAGCCCGCCCGGCGGGGCTGCCCGCTCAGCGGGTCGACGTCGAACCAGGTGACGTCCCCGGACCGCTCGTTGGCCGCGTACAGGCGACGTCCCGAGGGGTCGGCGGCGAGATCGCGCGGCCAGCTGCCGCCGCATCCGACGGTACCCGTGAGCTGCGGCTTTTCCGCGCCGCCGGTCAGCGAGAACGTGACGATGACGTCCGCGCCCCGCACCGCCGCCCACAGGAAGCGCCCGTCCGGCGAGGCGACGACCGCGGACGGATAGGCCCGTACGGCCCCTGAGGCGCCCCTGGAGGCGACCGGAACCTCGGAGACCGGTTCCAGCCGCCCGGACTCCGCGTCCCAGCGGCAGACGGTCAGCTGCGGCTCCAACTCGTGCAGGACGTGGACGACCGGGTCGGTCGGGTGGAAGACGAGGTGCCGCGGCCCGCTCCCGGCGCGCAGCCGCGCCTCGGAGTGCGGGCGGAGCGCTCCGGTGGCCGCGTCGAGGGCGCAGACCCGTACCGAGTCGGTGCCGAGGTCCACGCTCAGCACCCAGCGACCGGACGGGTCGGGCAGCACCTGATGCGCGTGCGGTGCCTCCTGTCGATCACCGTCCGGCCCCGCACCGCGGTGGGTGAGGACCGAGGCCGGTCCGGAAAGACCGCCGTCGGCGGCCACGGGAAGGCTGCTGACGCTGCCGGAGGTGTAGTTGGCGGTGAGCAGGCGGTCTCCCGCCAGGCTGAGGTGGGTGGGGCCGGAGCCGCCCACACGGACAGCGGGCCCGGCCGGGACGAGCCCTTCCACGGTGGGACGGAACGCGCCCGCCGCGCCCTGCTCGGCCTCACTCACCGCGTAGACGGTGCCGGTGGACCGGGAGACCGTCAGGTACGAAGGGTCCGGCAGGAACGTGGCGACCGAGAGCGGGGTCAGCGCTCCGGTCGACGGATCCACGGCCGCGACGGTGATGCCGCGGCCGCCCCCCGAGGTGAACGAGCCGATGTAGGCCCGGTGCCCGCCGCCGTGGTCCGTACTGTCCGCGCCGTTCACCGGTGCCCCTCTCCGCCGTTCCGGATCCGTTCGGAGCCGACGGTAACAGAAGGTCTAGACCAAGTCCCGTCCTCTGGCCCGGTCGTGCGCTCCGGAATGGTGGACGTACGCCGTGGTGCTGGGCCGGTCCTCGAACGTCCGGTGGAACACCGGGGTGGCGGAACCGGAGATCGGCGGAACGATCCAGGACCAGTCGGCCCCCACGTCCCGCCCCTTGCGTTCCTCGCGTTCGAGGTGGGAGAGGAACCGCCGGGACTCGGAGTGGTGGTCGGCGATGGTGACCCCGGCCCGGTCGAAGGACTCCAGTACCGCCCGGTTGAGTTCCACCAGGGCCCGGTCCTTCCAGAGCGAGCGGTCGGTGGAGGTGTCCAGGCCGAGTCGGCGGGCGACGGCGGGGAGCAGGTTGTACCGGTCGGTGTCGGCGAGGTTGCGGGCGCCGATCTCGGTTCCCATGTACCAGCCGTTGAAGGGGGCGGCCGGGTAGTGGATGCCGCCGATCTCCAGGCACATGTTGGAGATGGCCGGTACGGCGTGCCAGCGCAGTCCCCAGTCGGACCAGTCGTCGCGCTCGTCGGGGTGGCGGATCGGCACCTCCAGCACGGCGTCCGCGGGGACGTCGAACCAGCGGGGCTTGTCATCGACGCCCTGGACCACCAGCGGCAGCAGGTCGAAGGGGGTGCCCGGGCCGCCGGCCCAGCCGAGCCCCAACAGGACTTCGGTGAGCGGACCGTTGCGGGCGTCGCCCACGGTCACGGACGGGTGGTCGCCGTACCCGGCGTACCGCACGAGCTGCTCGCTCCAGATCAACGGGCCGGGCCGGTCGGGGGCGTCCGGGGCGAAGACGGTGATGGTGGGCCGGATCCGGCCGCGGTTGGTCGCCTCCCGCAGGTGCTCGAAACACTCGTCGGCGATCTCCTTGGAATCGGTCAGCCCCCTCCGGTCACGCACCCGGAGCGAATTCCAATAGAGCCTGCCTATGCAGCGGTTGCTGTTGCGCCAGGCCACGCGGGCCCCGTGGACCAGTTCTTCCGGGGTGTGCCGGTAGGTGCCCGTCTCCGCGAGCTCGGCCCGTACCGCGGCGAGCCGCAGGCGCGGATCACCGGCCCGGGGATTCTCCTGGTGGAAGAGCCGGATGAACTCCTCGGCTTCCTCCCACACCTGGGCGGTGCTCGACCGCCGCTGCAGTATTTCCATTCCGGGCGGTTACCCCCTGTACGACCAGAGCCACTGTGTACGTGCCGGACGAACGCGCAATCAACCCTCACCGTTTGTACACGCGGCAGGTCGACGAAGGGCCCCGCGAACACCCGGAGCACACCTCCGAGTGATCTTCGAGCGTGTGCCTGCGGAGGCGAACCCTGCGGGCGTACCATCCGGCCGGGCCCGGGAGTCGGTCGGGACCCGCCCGGTACACCGGGCGGGAGGCCGGGCACGCGGCTCCGGGACGGGAGCGGTCCCGCCGTCGCCTCAGGTCGGAACGTCGCCGACGGGAGCGTCCGAGGCCCTCCGGTGCAGGGCCCGCGTGAGGGTGCTGCCGACGACGATCAGGGCCACGCCCAACCACCACAGGTCGCCGTCGAAGATCAACACGGCGATGCCGGCCGGGATGAGCACCCCGGCGACCGGCACCAGCAGGGCGGCCGGGGACAGCGGGCCCCGTTCACGACCCACCGCGCGGGCGCGCACCACCTTCGGGTACCAGACCGTGAAGCGGACCGCCGCGACGATGGCCGCGATCTGGATGATCCATCCCGTCCAGAGGTTGTTCGGGTTGCGCAGCACCAGGTCGCCGTAGGCGCCGGCGAGCGCGGACACCAGGAAGGCCAGCCCCCACACGCCGGTGATCACGTAGTTGGCGCGCAGGAACTCCGGGGCGTCCCAGTGCGCCCGGTCGACCTGTTCGCGGGCGTACTGGAGGGTGAAGGGATTCCGCAGCGCCATCGAGCCGAAGGCGATGACGACGAGCGCGATGTTGGACACCTCACCGGCGTAGGTCTCCAGCCAGCGGCGGGTGCCGTCGTCCGCCATCAGGCCGACGACCGCGAGGACCGCGAAGAAGATCACGTCGGCGAGTTCCAGGAGTTTCCAGGAGCTGCCCCGATTGACGATCCGGCCGCCGATCACCAGCACGAGGGCGACGGCGAGGGAGAGCGCCACCGCGATCTCGAAGCGGCCGGGACCCACCAGGAGCGAGAAGACGATCCAGGGGGACATCCCGACCACGGGGTTGTCCAGGAATCCGCCGGCCGCCTCCCGGGCCGGGTCGCTCGCTCCCGTGTCCACCGGCCGTCCTCCGTCCGCGTCCGATCGCTCCCCTACCAGCCTGGCCCCGGCCCCGCGGGCGCGCGAGGCGGCGCCGTGAGGGGCCGCCGGTCGTGATCTTGTCGTGCGAGACTTCTGCGGTACATCGGGGAGGAAGTGGCACATGCGGGTGGGACTGACAGCGGTCGCCGTGGGCTTGGCGCTGGTGTCGATGACGACGGTGAGCGGCTGCGTGAACCCGCTCGCGGACCTCGGCCCCCTGGAGGAGCGCTACTCGGGCCCTCCGATGACCGCGGACGCGGCGGTCGCCGACCTGACGTCCGCCCTGGCCGAGGCCGGGCTCCAGGTACAGCGCATGCCCCAGGACCACATCGCGATCGAGTGCCACGAGTACCTGTCCGCCGAGCACGCGACGGACACGGCCGACGCCGCCGCGCGGGATGCCTTCGGGAAGGCGGAGGCACGGGGCTGGCGGGCCGTTCCGGCCGCCCTCCCCGGCGGGCGCAGCCTCCGCAAGGCCAACTGGACCGCGCACGCCGCGTCGATCACCCCGGTCGCCGGCGAGCCCACGACGGCGGTGTCCGTCGGTCTCCAGTGCGACGGGGGCACCTCGAAGAAGCTGCCGGGCCCGGAGTCGACCGGCCCGGCGTCCCCCTCCGCCGGCCCCTGAGGGCTGCCGCTACGCGGTGATGACGAGCGGGGCCCGCGGATCGGTGCGCAGCGGGGTGGCCAGGGCCGTCAGGGCCTGCTCCAGCCCGTGCAGGTGGGCCAGGGCGGGTTCGGCCGCGGCGGGCCGGGCCGGCTCGGCGGCGGTGGCCGGGCCGACGTGACCCGACGGGGCGGTGAGTGCTTCGACGGCCGCCTCGACCCGCCAACAGGCCGCGGCCAACCGGGCGTCGTGGGAGGCCTGCGGGTCGGCGGCGACCACCACGAGGCCGCGCACCTCGCGGGCGCAGTCGTCGAGCAGCGACAGGACCTGCCGGGCCCGGGCCTTGCGGGCGCGCAGCGGGCTCAGCGGGTGGACGAGCGGGGCGAGCGCCATCCGTACGCGGGCGAGCAGCAGCTCCAGCTCGGCGGCGTGCGGGCCGGGATCGGCGGCCGGGTCCCCGGCGAGGCGGTCCAGGGCCGCTCCGGTGGCGGCCCGTACGCAGTGCAGGGCGCGCTGGATCCAGGCGTCGTTGGCACCGTGGGTGGTCACCGGGAGGATCAGGACGACGGCCAGGGCCGCTCCGAGGGCTCCGACGGCGGTCTCCTCGAAGCGCAGGAGCAGCAGGCCGGGGTGGAGCACGCCGAGCAGCCCGTACAGGAGTCCGGCCATGACGGTGACGAAGAACATCATCCAGGAGTACGAGGGCGCCGCCGTGTAGAAGATGCCGAAGACACAGACCGCGACGAGGGCCGCGGTGGGCGCGGGAGCACCGTGCAGGGGTACGGCGATCAGCAGCCCGGCAGCGATGCCGATCACGGTGCCGAGCACCCGACGGAATCCGCGGACGAGGGTCTCACCGCGCGAGGCGGTGTTGACGAAGATCCACCAGGCGGTTCCGACGGCCCAGTACCAGCGGTCCTCGGACAGCACCTGGCCGATGGCGAGGGCGAAGGCGCAGGCGGCGGTGGCCTGGAAGGCCTGCCGGGTGGTGGGGCGGGCCAGGCCGGTGCCGGGCAGGCCGGGCGGGGCGGCGGCGGGCGGGGTGCGGCGTTCGATGGGCCACAGCACGAACCGCACGGCGCCCGCGGAGAGCAGCGCCAGCGAGACGGCGGCGAACAGTTCGGGCAGCTGCGCGGGTACGGCGTGCAGGAACTGGGTGACGAAGAACATCATGAAGCCGAAGATGCCCAGGGCGTGACCGCGGGGACCCCAGCGGCGGGCGTACACCCCTGCGAAGACGACGGCCAGGAAGGCGGCGTCGCGGGCGGCCGGTACGCCGTGCAGGGTGGTGGCGAGCGCCAGCACCGGGAAGCCGGCCACCGGCAGCAGGGCGGTGGTCACGCGCTGGGCGCGCACGTTCGCGTCGAGGACGGTGAACAGGGCGAGCAGGGCCGCGAGCCCGCCCGTGATGGACGCGGTCAGGGAGAGGCCGGCCAGTTCGGCCACGGTGACGGCGAGCGCCACTCCGACGACCGCCCGGGTCGAGTTCCTGAGTCTGGTACGCCCCGGATCCGGAGCCACGAACATCCTCTTCACGGCGGTGTGCCGCCCCCCTTGCGATGGAGCACGCCGCCCCGCCCGCGGCCCGGGGGTGGTGGGCTGCGTGGAGGCACGGCGAAGGCGCCACGGTCCGGACCGGCCTCGTTGCCGTCCGGCGCTGCGTGGCGCCGTAAGTACATGGATACCCCACAGATAACCACCCTGAGGGGCAATGGCTCAAGTGAGGCCGTGATCTGTGGGCCAATGGCCCGGTCCGGCGCCGTGATCTTCGGCCGGGGACGGACCATCGGACCCCCGTCGGCCCGGTCGTCCCTGCGGTGGCCGGAGCGGGGACCTCCGCAGACCATGGAGGGATGAACCCTCACGGAACGAATGTTCTGGTCGTGGGCGCCGGCCCGGTGGGACTCACGGCCGCGGCGGAACTGCGCAGACGCGGGGTGTCCTGCCGGATCGTCGACCGGCTGCCGGCACGGCTGCCGTACGCGAAGGCCGTGGGCGTCCAGCCGCGCACCCTGGAGGTCTGGGACCGGATGGGGATGGTGCGCGACGTGCTCGACGTGGCCGTCCCGATGCGGGGGCAACTGATCTGGATCGACGGGGAGGAGCAGGAGCGCATCGACCTGTTCCTGCCGCCCGAGGTGCCCTACGGCTTCGCGGCGCTCCCGCAGTACGAGACGGAGCGGATCCTGGAGGAGCACCTGGCGCGCTTCGGGACCCGGATCGAGCGGGGGACCGAGCTGGTGTCCTTCGCCCAGGACGCGGAGGGGGTGACGGCCCGACTGACCGGGCCGGGCGGCGAGGAGGAACTGCGCGTCCGGTACCTGGTGGGTTGTGACGGGGCGCACAGCACTGTCCGCAAGGGGCTGGGGCTGTCCTTCGAGGGCGGGGCCTTCCCCGAGGAGTACATGCTCGCGGACGTGGAGGTCGGCTGGGACCTGCCGTACGGGTACGGGGTGCGGTCGATGCACCATGACGCGGCGGGCCGCGTCGACGACGTGCTGGTCTGCATCCCGCTGCCCGGGCCGGGCCGCTACCGCATGTCCATGGTCGTGCCGCCCGAGCTCGTCGACGGGGCCGTGCGGCAGGGCGGGGGTGACGGGGTCGTGCACGGGCTGGGGGGAAGTCGTGCCCCCGAGTTGCACCACATCCAGGCGGTCCTGGACCGGTTGTCACCACGGCCGGTGACCGCGACGAACATGCGCTGGTCCTCGGTGTTCCGGATCAGCCACCGGATCGTGGACCGGTACGGCGAGGGGCGGGTCTTCGTCGCGGGGGACGCCGCGCACATCCATCCGCCGACCGGGGCACAGGGCATGAACACCGGCATCCAGGACGCGTGGAACCTGGTGTGGAAGCTCGCCCCGGCAGTCGAGGGCCGCGCCCACCCCGCGCTGACGGCCAGCTACGACGGCGAGCGGCGGCCGATCGGCGAGGAGGTCGTCGGGCGTACCGTCCGGCACGCCGCCGAGGGCGTCCAGGCCGACCCGGAGGACCCGGCGACGCTGATGATGCGGGAGGCCCAGCTCCTCGTCGGCTACCGCGGGGGCCCGCTCGCCGGACCCGCGCCGGCGGACCCCGACGGACTGCGGGCCGGTGACCGGGCGCCCGACTGCGGCGGACTCCTCGGGGAGGTCGCCACCCAACCCCTGCGACTGTTCGACCTGCTGCGGGAGCGCGAGCACGTGCTCCTGCTGTACGCCGACGACGCGCAGAACCCCTGCGTCCCCGAGCTCGCCGAGCTGATCGACGGGCTGCCCCGGGGACGGCTTGCGGCGTACGCGGTCCTCACCGAGGGCGGGACCGCGCCCGCCGGGGCCGCCGCCCTGCCCGTGTACCGCGACGGGCGGGGCGAGTTCGGCCGGCTCTACGGAGCACGCGGGCAGACGGCGTTCGTGGTGCGCCCCGACGGTTACCTCGGGGCCCGGATCGAACCGCCGACGGCCGCGGGGGTGGCCGCGTACCTGGCGGGGATCTTCCGGGACTGACCGGGGCGGACCGGGTACCGCCGGCGGTCCGCCCGTGACCGTGCCGCACCATCGGGGGCCCTCACGCACGATCGGGTGCGGCGGCGTCATCGACACGAGGGACGTCGGCAGGGTCCCGCGGGCGATCGTCACAGCACGGTGGGAGAGGTATTCCCGGGGGTGGCCCCGGAGCGGGGGTTGCGGCGCACGACGACAGCCAGTGCGGCGGCGCCGAGCACCGACAGCAGGGCCGCCGCGCGCAGGACGGACTCGATGGCGGGTCCGTCCGAGGCGGCGCGGGCGGCGGATCCGCTGAGCGCCTCCAGCACGGTGGAGGCCACGGCGACGGCGACCGCCCCGAGCAGCACCAGGGAGGTGAGGACGAGGCCGGACGCCGCGGCGAGGCGTCCGGCCTCGACGTAGGACTGGGTGGCCACGTTCGTCAGGGCCCAGCCGAGGCCCACGCCGATCCCGACGACGGCGAAGACGGCGGTGTAGGCGACGAGCGAGGTGACCTGGGTCAGGACGAACAGGCTGACCCCGCTGAGCAGCATGCCGCCGGCCATCAACGTCTCGGGGCGCACGCGCAGCGCGAGATGTCCCGACCAGTAGCTGGCGGAGCCGGCCCCGACGGACAGGGCCAGGAAGATCAGCCCGGAGTCGAGCGGTGAGAGCCCGCGCGCCTGTTGGAGGTAGAGCGCCGAGAAGACGGCGACCAGGCAGTACACGATGTTGGACAGGGATCCCGCGAGGGTCACGGTGACGAAGGGCCCGTTGCGCAGCAGGGCCAGGTCCAGCAGGGGTTCGCGGGAGCGCCGTTCGACGACGGCGAACACCGCCAACAGGGCGACCCCCGCGGCGAGGCAGGCGAGGGTCTGCGGGGCGGCCCAGCCCCAGTTCCCGCCCTGGTCGACCCCGATCATGACCGCGCTGAGGCCGCCGGCCAGGGTGAGGACGCCGGGGACGTCCAGCCCGTGGCCGGCGGCCTCGTCCCGGGTCTCGGGGACGTGGCGCAGCAGGAGCAGGGCGGCGGCCGCGGCGAACGGCACGTTCAGCAGGAACACGGCGCGCCAGCTGAGGTGTTCGGCGAAGACGCCGCCGACGAACGGGCCGAGGGCGGTGCCGACGGCGCTGAAGGCGAGGACGGTGCCCACGGCGCGGCCCTGGCGGTCGTCGCGGAAGTAGGCGGTGACCACGGCGACGGACACGGGCAGGACGAGCGCGGCGGTGCAGCCCTGGACCGCGCGGGCGGCGGTGAGCCAGGCGGTGTCCTGGGCGGCGGCGCACACGACGGAGACGACCGCGAACCCGGTCAGGCCCGCGACCAGGACGCGCCGGCGGCCGAGCAGGTCGGCGGCGCGGCCACCGGTGATCATCAGGGCGCCCAGGGTCAGCATGTAGCCGCTGACCAGCCATTGGAGGTCGGTGGAGGGGGTGTGGAAGTCCCGACCGATGGCGGGGAGCATCAGGTTCAGGGCGAACCAGTCCATCTGTACCAGCAGCATGGAGATGGACGCCGCGGCGATCACGGCGCGGTCCCGGGGGGAGAACAGGCCGCGCCGCGGACCGGCTCCCGTGCGGGTGGTCATCAGGGCAGGGCCTCCGTCGGGACGCACAGCACGGGGATCGGCGAGAGGTGCAGGAGCTTGTGCGGGGTGGAGCCGAGGAGGGCGCCCCGCATGGGGCTGTCGCCCCAGCTCCCGACGATGATGACCCGCGCCCGGTGGCGTTCGGCTGCCGCGAGCAGGGCCTGCGCCGGTTTGTCGTCGACGATCTCCACGGTCGAGGGGACGCCCGCCTCGTCGGCGGCGGCGACGGCCCGGGCGAGGGCGGTGCGGCCGGCCTGGCGGACGGCTTCCCGGTGGGCGCGGTACTCCTCGCCGGTGGCGCCGGGGGCGTTCGCTCCGTGGACGAGGACCAGGGGCTCGCCGAAGGCGGTGGCGACCTCCAGGGCGACCTGCAGGGCCCGTTCCGCGCCGGGCGATTCGTCGTATCCGAGGACCACGGACATCGGGGGTACCTCCTTCCTTCCGTACGGGGGGCCGCTCGGTGCGGTGCGGTGGGCGCGTTCCGTGCGGGCGGGCCGCTACGCGCGGGTCACTGCCGGGCGGGCTACTTCCGGGTGTCCTCCTGCTTGCCCGCGTGGACGAGCGCGGGGTCGGCCACTCCGCGCCGCTCCAGCCAGAACGTGCCGTCCCGCAGCCGCCAGAAGCACATGACGAGGACGCCGACGACGGCGATGGCGATCCCGATGACCAGCGGCGGCCCGAGGCCGAACCAGGACACTCCGCCGGCGGAGTTCTCCGGGTTGGACATGTCGCCGATGGACTCCACCAGCAGCCACGCCAGCAGGCCGGCGCCGATGATCGGGCCGAGGCCGATGAGCAGGAAGTTGTGCAGGTTCTCCAGCAGGTGGCGGCGGTAGTAGATGGCGCAGGCCAGGCCGGTGAGGGCGTAGTAGAAGGCGATGAGCAGGGAGAGCGCGGTCAGCGAGTCCAGGAGCGCGTTCTCGCTGATCCGGTTGACGATGATGTACCAGCCGATGGCGATGCCGGCCACCCACCAGGTGCTCACGTCCGGGGTGCGGAAGCGGTGGTGGATGTGGGCGAGGCGGTGCGGCAGCGCGTGCCGGCGGGCCATGGAAAGGGCGGTGCGGGAGGCGGGAATGATCGTGGTCTGGGTGGAGGCGAGCGCGGAGGTGCAGACGGCCAGCAGCACCAGCCAGTCCCAGCCGCCGAGCACCTCGTGGGCGAGGACGGCGAAGACGGCCTCCTCCTCGCCGGCGTTCTCCGCGAGGAACCGCGTGCCCGCGTAGCCGACGACGGCGAAGCCGACGGACAGGTAGGTGACCAGAAGGACCACGGTCGACCAGATGCCCGCCCTGCCCGGTGCGGTCGCGGAGTCCTCCACCTCCTCCGTCAGGTTGACGGCGGATTCCCAACCCCAGTAGATGAAGACGCCGAGCAGCAGACCGCCGGTCAGGGCGGCGCCGCCCGCTCCGAACGGGTTGAGCCAGGCGAGGGAGGGCCGGGTGCCGTCGAGTGTGCTGGTGCCGGCGTAGACGCGGTAGAGCGCGACGACCGCGAAGACCAGGAGGAAGAACACCTGGGCGAGGATCAGCACGTTCTGCAGCTTGGCGGACATCTCCGTGCCGATCACGCAGATCCCGGTCATCACCAGGATCACCAGGACGGCGAGGGACTGGCGGATGAACTCGTTCGCCGCCCAGCCGTCGAGTCCGGCGGCGAGCAGGCCGAAGTGCACGGCCACGTCGGCGAGCGAACCGATGACGAGGACACCGGTCATGGCGATGGCCCAGCCGCCGAGCCAACCCGCCCAGGGGCCCATGGCCCGGGTCACCCAGGAGAAGGTCGTGCCGCAGTCCTGGTCGACCTTGTTGAGGTAGTAGAAGGCGGCGGCGATCAGCAGCATCGGGACGAAGGACGCCAGCATGACGCCAGGGGCGTAGATCCCCGCCAGCGCCACGATCGGGCCGATGACGGCCGCGAGCGAGTACGCGGGCGAGGTGGAGTTCAGGCCGATGACGAGCGCGTCGAGGAACCCGATCGCGTTGGCCTTCAGTCTCTCGTCGGGACCGGAGTCCCGGATCGCCCCGCCCGGTCCGGCGTCACCATCACCCATACACGCATCGTCACGCACGCGGCCCCGGCGCGCGAGGCGGACCGGGGCCGGGTGCGGGAGGAGCGGGCCGGCGTACTACTCGGTTCCGGGGGTCTTGCGGGTGGTGACGTTCATCCGGTTCCAGACGTTCACGGTGCAGATCAGGGCGATCAGCTGGGCCAGGGTCTCCTCGTCGAAGTGCCGGGCCGCCTCCTCGTAGACGGCGTCGGAGACGCCCCCGGGCAGCAGGGTCATCTCCTCGGTCAGGGCGAGCGCGGCGCGCTCGGCGACCGTGAACAGGCTCGACTCGTGCCAGGCGCCGAGCGCGTGCATGCGCGCCTCCGACTCGCCGCCCTTGCGGGCGTCGGTGGTGTGGTAGTCGATGCAGTAGGCGCAACGGTTGATCTGCGAGGCGCGGATCTGGACGAGCTCCAGCAGGACCGGGTCCAGGCCCCGGCGGGCGGCGGAGTCGAGGGCCAGGACCGCCTTGAAGACCTTGGGGGCGACCGCGGTGAAGTTCATGCGCTCAGGAACCTGAAAAGTTGTCATGTGAAGAATCTAGAAGGGGAATCGGCCCCCGGTAGGGTTCATTTCCATGCAGAGATCGAGGGTCAATTCCGCGGAGGTGCCGGCGGCTGCCGCCGCTGCGGCGGGGCCGGGAACCGGCAGTGACCTGCACCTCGAACTGGGCGGTGAAGGCAGCGTGCGGGTCCGGCTGATGAACGCCCTGCGCGAGGCCATCCGTTCGGGCCGGCTCGCGCCCGGCACCGGGCTGCCGCCGTACCGGGCCCTCGCCGCGGATCTGGGCATCGCCCGCAACACCGTCGCCGGCGCCTACGCCGAACTCGTCGAGGAGGGCTGGCTGGCCGCCCGTCAGGGTTCCGGCACCCGGGTGGCCCGGCGGGCCGCCCCGCTGCGGCCGGACGGAGCGGGAGGGCCGGCCCGGCCCTCCCGCCCGCGCATCGTCCACGACCTGCTGCCCAGCTCCCCCGACGCGTCCGCGTTCCCCCGTACGGCCTGGCTCGGCGCCGCCCGGCGGGCGCTCGCCGTCGCACCGCACGACGCGTTCGGGGTCGGTGATCCGCGCGGCCGGCCCGAACTGCGCCGCACGCTCACCGAGTACCTCGCCCGGGTCCGGGGGGTGCGGACCGCCCCCGAACGGATCGTGGTCTGCTCGGGCTTCGCGCACGGGCTGGAGCTGCTGGGTCGGGTACTGACCGGGCCCGTGGCCGTCGAGTCGTACGGGCTCCCGTTCCACCGCGACGTACTGGCGGCGGCGGGCCTGACGACGCTTCCGCTCGGGCTGGACGCCGGCGGCGCCCGCGTCGGCGAGCTCCCGGGGACCGGCGCGGAGGCCGTCCTGCTCACCCCCGCCCACCAGTTCCCGACCGGGGGCCCGCTGCACCCCGCCCGGCGGGCGGAGGTGGTGGACTGGGCCCGGGCGACCGGCGGGCTGGTCGTCGAGGACGACTACGACGGTGAGTTCCGCTACGACCGCCGGCCGGTCGGGTCCGTCCAGGGCCTCGACCCCGAGCGGGTCGTCTACATCGGCTCGGCGAGCAAGAGCCTGTCGCCCGCGCTGCGCCTGGGCTGGATGGTGCTGCCCGGACGGCTCGTGGACGAGGTGCTGGCCGTCAAGGGACCCCGCGAGATGTGGTCGGGGGTGACGGACCAGCTGGTCCTGGCGGAGTTCATGGCCTCGGGCGCCTACGACCGTCACCTGCGCCGGATGCGTCAGGTGTACCGGCGCCGCCGGGACCTGCTGACGGCCCGCCTCGCGGCCGAGGCCCCGCACGTGCGGGTCGGCGGGATCGCCGCCGGGCTGCACGCCGTCCTGGAACTGCCGCCGGACACCGAGGAGGCGGCCCTGCGCGCGGCCCGCCGGCAGGGCCTGGCCCTGGACGGGCTGCGGGCGTACCGGCATCCCGACAGCGCCATGCCACCGCGCGACGGACTGGTGCTCGGTTTCGGCACCCCGACCGAGCACGCCTTCCCCGGGGCCCTGGACGCGCTGCTGCCGGCGCTGCCGGACCCGCCGTCGCGGGAGGCGCCCTGACCGGTCAACGGCCGGGGCCCCGTCCGCCGCGGCGGCGTCAGGCCCGGGTGTTCCAGCCCGCGATGACCGGCAGGCCGTGTTCCGTGGACAGGGTGCTGACCGTGCCGGTGCGCAACAGGAAGAGGCGTCCGTCCGTCGGGGGCAGCCCGAGGTAGCGGGCGGTCAGGACGCGCAGGAAGTGTCCGTGGGCCACCAGCACGACGTTGCCCCGTTCCTCGCGCAGGACCTTGGCAGCCCGCGCCAGCACCCGGTCGGCGCGGGCGCCGACCTGGGCCGCGCTCTCACCCGGGTGGTGGGCGTCGCCCGCCGGGACGCCGTCGGTCCACAGCGACCAGTGGGGCCGGGTGCGCTGGATCTCGACGGTGGTGATGCCCTCGTAGCCGCCGTAGTCCCACTCGTGGAGGTCCGGCTCGGGGACGCCGTCGCTCAGCCCGGCGAGCTGGGCGGTGGCCACGGCGCGGCTGAGCGGACTGGTCAGGACCAGCGCGGGTGCGCTGCCGAGGAAGAAGGGGGCCAGCGAGATGGCCTCCTCGACCCCGCGCGCCGTCAGCGGTACGTCGGTGAGCCCCGTGTGGCGTCCGTCGGCGCTCCAGGCAGTCTCACCGTGCCTCACCAGCAGCAGATCACTCATGTGCCGGACCTTACGGCCGCATGTCGGTGACGGTCGCCCCGGGGTGGGCGTGTCACCCTCGGCAGTCATGAACACGGGTGAGCGACCGGTCCGTCCCGCTCCGCTGACCGTCATGATGATGGTCCTGACCTGGGTGACCGGCATGATCGAGGCGGCCAGTCTGTTGGCCCTGGGCCCGGCCTTCACGGCGATGCAGACGGGCAACGTCCTGTTCCTGGCCTTCGGGCTGGCGCAGCAGGGGAACCTGCCGGCCCTGGCGTCGGCGCTGTCGCTGGTGTCCTTCGCGGTCGGCGCGGTGTGCGGGGCCCGGCTGGAGGCGGCCATGGAGGTCCGGGGGCAGCGCTGGTTCGTCACGGGGCTGGCCGTCGAGGGAACCCTCATCCTGGCCGCCGCGGGCATCGCCTGGGGTGTCGATACGCAGTACGGGCATCCGGGCCCCCGGCACCTCACCGCCACGGCCGTCCTGGCCGTCGCCATGGGGGTGCGCACGGTCACCAGCATGCGGGTCAACGTCCCCGGAGTGCCGACGACCCTGGTGACCCGGTCGATGACGTCCCTCCTCGCGGGCTCGGCCCTCGGCCGCGACATGGCCCTCGGGTACGGCACCGGGTCGTGGGCGCGGCGGGCCTGGGCGGTGGCCTCGATGTTCGCCGGCGGTCTGACGGGCGCCCTGCTGTTGCGCGCCGGATGCACCGTGAACTGGCTGCTGGTGCCCGCCGCCGTGGTGGTCCTCGTGGTGGCCGCCGCGTATCTGGGACGGCCGTCACTGCACACGGGCGGCAAGGGATAGGCCGCTCGACGGCGCGTGATTCGATGCGGAAACGATGCAAGTTGGTCGGGGCGGCCGGGTTGGCGAGGCTCGGGGCATGGACGACCAAGACCCGAAGGACCCCGGCCGGCGCGACGGCACCCGGATCGACGGCCCCGCCGGGTCCCTCGCCACCCTGGCTGCGGCCGGGGTCGGGGAAGGGGCCGCGGAGCGGCCCGCCGACCCCAGTGCCGCCGTCGCCGCCGGATTCACGGCGGGTGACGAGCGCTCCATGGAGGAGGTCTACCGCCGCTGGCGGCCTCTGGTGCACTCCCTCGCGCGGCGTTCGCTCGGTGACGAGCGCGAGGCGGAGGACGTGACCCAGCAGGTCTTCCTCGCGGCCTGGCGCGGGCGCGGCGGCTACCGCCCGGGGCCCGGCGGCCTCGGGGCCTGGCTCACCGGCATCACCCGCCACAAGATCGCGGACGCCCTGGAGGCGCGGACCCGGCGGGCCCGGGCCGTGGAGGCCGCCACGGTGACCGTCCACGAGCTGGCCCCCAGCCCCGGAGACCCCGGGCGGCCGGAGCCCGAGCAGGTCTTGGACCGGGTCCTGATCCTGGGCGAGCTGGCCCGGCTGCCCTCCGCGCAGCGGCGCGTGCTGTGCCTCGCCTTCTACGCCGACCTGAGCCAGACCCAGATCGCGGCCCGCACCGGGCTTCCGCTGGGGACCGTCAAGAGCCACATGCGGCGGGCTCTGCACCTGCTGCGCCGGTCGCTGGAGCCGGGCCCGCTGCCAGCGCCGAGATGACGTCCAGGCCCGACCGCAGACCGAACAGCCGCTCGCCCCTCGGGGTGGGCGTGCCGGCCCAGCCCGGTCCCGCCAGGAGCAGCGTCGAACGACCGCGAGCGCCGCGCAGCCCCCATTCGATGCCGGCCACCGATTGGGCCAGGCCCCGGTCGGCGGTCGTTCGGGACTGGGCCCAGAGCACCGCGGCGCGGGGGCCCGTGCGCCGCACCGCGTCGTGCAGGGCCTCCGCGGGCAGGGCCGCGCCGAACATCCGTACCGGAATGCCCCGTTCGCCGAGGGCGGCGGCGAGCGCCTCGATCGGCAGGCTGTGCAGCTCGCCGGGGGTGCAGGCGAGCAGCACCGGGGCGGCTCCCGCCCTGCTGGGGGCGGGCCGGATCCGGTGCAGCGCTGCGGAGACGTGCCAGGACAGCAGGTGCTCGACCTCGATGTAACGTTCCCCCGCCGAGACCCATTTGCGCCCGACGGCGTGCAGGGTCGGGGCGATGATGTCCTCCCAGGCGGTGACCAGGCCGTGCTCCGCGAGGGCGGCGTCCAGCAGTTCGGCCACGGCCGGCGCGTCGAGCCGTACGGCGGCCCGCGCGAGCCCCCGGCCCTCCGGCCGCACCTCCCCGAGGGGGAGGGCGCCACGCCCGCCCGGGTTGGCGGCCACACCCGGGGTCCCGGCGGAGGTGTCGGGGGCTCCGCCGAGCGCGGCCCGGGCCGCCTCGGACGGGGGCACGCCCCGCGCGGTGAGGCGGCACATCATGTCGAGGCGGGCGATGTCCTCGGAGGTCCAGCGGCGGTGGCGACCGTCCTCCCGCCGGGCGGGACCGATGGCGTAGCGGCGCTCCCAGGAGCGGAGCGTGGTCGGGGACACCCCGAGGCGCCGCGCGACGGCTCCGGTGCTGAGGGCCGCGTCGGGCAGGTCCCGCGACGGGTCCGGGGGCGGCGGCAGGGGGTCCACCGGCTCACGATACGACGCGGGGCCGGCGCGGGGCGCCCTCACTCCCCGTCCCGCCCGCGCCGGAAGCGGTCGAGGCCGTCGGCGAGCTCCACCACCGGCTCCGGGTAGTCGTACTTGGCCCGTTCGGGGCCGGTCAGCCGCCACGGTTCGTGGATGCGGGGGGCGGCCAGCCCTGCGAGTTCCGGTACCCAGCGGTGGACGTAACGGCCTTCGGGGTCGTAACGCAGGCCTTGGCGCACGGGGTTGAGGACCCGGTTCGGTCGGGTGTCGGTGCCCGTGCCGGCCACCCACTGCCAGTTGAGCTGGTTGTTGGCGAGGTCGCCGTCGACGAGCAGCTCCAGGAAGTGGCGGGCTCCGGTGCGCCAGTCCACGTACAGGGTCTTGGCGAGGAAGCTCGCGGCCAGCAACCGGCCCCTGTTGTGCATCCAGCCCTCGTGGGCCAGCTGGCGCATGGCGGCGTCGACGACGGGGTAGCCGGTGCGGCCCTCCTTCCAGGCGAGGATCTCCTCCTCGGCGGCGGATCCGGTGCGCCAGCGGTCCTGGCGGGGCCGGTAGTCCTCGGTGACGGCGGCGGGGCGCGCGGCGAGGACCTGGTGGTGGAAGTCGCGCCAGCACAGCTGACGTACGAAGGCATCGGCCCCGGGTCCGCCGGCGGCCCGGGAGCGGTGGACGGCCTCGGCGGCCGACAGCGTGCCGAAGTGCAGGTGCGGGGAGAGCCGGGAGGTCGCGTCGCCCGCGAGGTCGTCGTGGACGTCCTCGTAGCGGGTGATGCCGGCGCGCAGCCAGTGCGTCAGCAGGCGGCGGGCCTCGCGTTCGCCCCCGCGGGCGAGGCCCGGGGAGGTGCCGGTGACGTCGCCGCGCGCGGGCAGGGGTTCGGAGCCGATGTCCGGCGGGACGGGCACGGCGCGCGGGGCGGCGGCGGGGGCGCGCAGCGGAAGGTCCGACCAGCGGCGCAGGTACGGGGTGAAGACGGCGAAGTGGTCGGAGCCGGCCGGGAGCACGGCGCCGGGCGCGACGGCGGTGACCACGGTGTCGTGGACGTAGAGCCGGCGGCCCTGTGCTTCGAGGGCGGCGCGCAGCCGTTCCTCCCGCGCGTGGGCGTAGGCGCTGACCCCGGCGGCCATGTGCACCTCGTCGGCGTCGGCCTCCTGGACGAGGGCGCAGACCTCGGCCACGACGTCGCCGGAGCGGATCACCAGCCGCCCTCCGCGTTCGCGCAGTCCGGCGTCGAGGTCGGCGAGGCAGTCGGCGAGGAAAGCCTGCCGGTTGGGCGCGGGGAAGCCGGAGGCCTCGATGGCCCGGTCACGGACGAAGAAGGGGACGACGCGGTCGCAGGAGGAGAGGGCGGCCCGCAGCGGAGGATGGTCGTGCAGGCGCAGGTCGGAGGTGTAGAGAACCACCGCGATGTTCATCTCGGCTCCGCGTCGGGCTGGGGGGCAGGGCTTGTCGTGCGGTTCTTCGGCGACCGGGGGCCTCCCGGATGCACGGGCGACGGCGGTGGGGCGGCACGGTCGCCCGGCGGCGTCCGGACGCGCCGGGCGGGCCCGTCCCCGGCGGGCCCGTCCCTCGGTCGCCCTGTCCCCCGGTGGGTCGCGCCGATCCGCCGGTCAGCCCTCGTCGAGGCGTTCGGCGGCGCGGGCGATGTTGCGGGCCATGCCGCCGAAGACGATCGCGTGGAAGGGGGAGACGCTCCACCAGTACATGTGTCCGAGCAGGCCGTGGGGGTGGAACAGGGCCCGCTGGCGGTAGAGCGTGCCCCGGCCCGGTCCGGTTTCGGCGTCGGTCCGCAGGTCGGTCTCCTTGTCGGGAGCCGGATCCGCGTACATCTCCAGCCAGGCCAGGCCCGGTAGCCGCATCTCCGCGCGGAGCCGGAGCAGGCGGCCGGGTTCGATCTCCTCGACCCGCCAGAAGTCGAGGGAGTCTCCGACCCGCAGCCGGGCCGCGTCGCGTCGGCCGCGTCGGATGCCGACGCCCCCGACGAGCCGGTCCAGCCAGCCCCGTACCGCCCAGGCCAGCGGGAAGGAGTACCAGCCGTTGTCCCCGCCGATGCCCTCCACGACCTTCCACAGGGCGGCGGGCGAGGCGCCGACGGCGATCTCGCGCCGGTCGGTGTAGAGGCTGCCGCCCGCCCAGTCGGGGTCGGTGGGCAGGGGGTCGCTGGGGGCGCCGGGCAGGGACGCCGAGGACCAGCGGGTGGTCACGTCGGCCTCCCGGACCCGTTGGAGGGCCAGGTCGAGGGCCCGGTCGAAGCCGATGGGGGTGCCGGGCGGGTCGGGGACCCACTGGGCGATGTCGTGCTCGTCGCAGACCACCTCGTGGCGCAGGGATTCGGCGAGCGGCCGGGCCAGCGCCCTGGGGACCGGGGTGACCAGGCCGATCCAGTGGCTGGACAGCCGCGGGGTCAGCATCGGCACGCGCACGATGAGCCGTTTGGGGAGTTCGGCGACGGTGGCGTAGCGGCGCATCATCTCCTCGTAGGTGACCACGTCCGGGCCGCCGATGTCGAAGGCCCGGCTGACCTCGGGCGGCATCGAGGCGCTCCCGACGAGGTAGCGCAGGACGTCGCGGACCGCGATGGGCTGGATGCGGGTGCCGACCCAACTGGGGGTGACCATGACGGGCAGCCGTTCCGTGAGATAGCGCAGCATCTCGAAGGAGGCCGAGCCGGAGCCGATGATGACGGCGGCACGCAGGACGGTGGTGGGCACCCCGGAGGCCAGGAGGATGTCGCCGACCTCGGCGCGGGAGCGCAGGTGCGGGGAGAGATCGCGGGGCGGGATCCCGGCCGGGGTGAGTCCGCCGAGGTAGACGATGCGGCGGACGCCGGCCGCGCGGGCCTGTTCGGCGAAGATCCGCGCGGCGGCCCGGTCGCGGTCCTCGAAGTCCTGCCCGGTGCCGAGGGCATGGACGAGGTAGTAGGCCACGTCGATGCCCTGCAGGGCCTCCGCGATCGACGCGGCGTCGGTGACGTCGCCGCGCACGACCTCGGCCCGGCCCGCCCAGGGGTGATCGCGCAGCCGCTCCGGGGACCGGGCCAGGCAGCGGACGCGGTGTCCCGAGTCGAGGAGTTCGGGCACCAGGCGGCCGCCGATGTAGCCGGTGGCCCCGGTGACCAGGCAGTGCGGTCCGGTCATGGTCGTCTTCCCTCCGTCGTGGCCGGTCCATCGTCGCCGGTCCCGGCCCGGCGCGCCCGTCGTGACGGGCGGTCGGCCCACCCGGCGTCCGCGCCTTCCGTACGGGCTTCGGGCGGACCCGGCCCGCCGGATGCGCGCTGCCGGGGCGGGGCCCGGGGGCCGGCTCGGGGGGCGGGTCGGGAGGGCGGCCCGGGGGCGAGTGAGGGCACAACCGGGATGTTTCGCCCGGGACACATCCGGAGCCCCCTCCGGCTCCGAAGTACCGGGCGAAGGCGAAGGAGGGAGCGGGATGAGCGAACGAGGACGACCGCGCACCGCCGTGATCGGCGGCGGCGTATCGGGGCTGACCGCGGCGTACGTACTGGCACGCGGCCACGAGGTGACGCTGTACGAGGCGGACGACCGGTTGGGCGGCCACGCCCACACCCATGAGGTGAAGGGCCCCGACGGGCAGGTCCGGTCGGTGGACTCGGGTTTCATCGTGCACAACGACCGGACGTACCCGCACCTGCTGCGGCTCTTCCGCGAGCTGGGCGTGGCCACCCGGCCGACGACGATGAGCCTGTCGGTGCACTGCGAGGGCTGCGGGTTGGAGTACGCGGGTGCTCGGGGGCCGCGGGGGCTGTTCGCCCGGCCCGGGGGTTCGCTGCGGCCCGCGTACCTGCGGATGCTGGCGCAGGTGCCTGTCTTCCACCGGCAGTCCCGGCGGCTGCTGACCGCGCCCGAGGGGGCCCGTGAGCCCACTCTGGGCGAGTTCCTGGAGCGGGGCGGCTTCGGCGCGTACTTCACCGGGCACTTCGCGATTCCGCTCGTGGCCTCGGTGTGGTCCTGCCCTCCGGGCACCGCGCTGCGTTACCCGGCCCGCTACCTGTTCCGTTTCCTCGCCCACCACGGGCTGCTGTCGGTGGGCGGCTCGCCGAGCTGGCGCACCGTCGAGGGCGGTTCGGCGCGGTACGTGGAACGGGTGCGGGAGGAGCTGGGCGCGGGCGCCGTACGGGTGGCCAGCGCGGTGCGGGAGGTGGCCCGGACCCCCGAGGGGGTGCTGGTCACCACCTCCGACGGGACGCGGGCCCGGTACGACTCGGTGGTCGTGGCCGTCCACGCGGACCAGGCCCTGCGGATGCTGGCCGATCCGACGGACGCCGAGCGGGAGGTGCTCGGCGCCTTCGGCTACTCCCGCAACCGGACGGTCCTGCACACCGACGCGTCGGTGCTGCCGCGCTCGGCCGGCGCCCGGGGCTGCTGGAACTACCGGCTGTCGGCGTGCCGCCCGGACGAGGAGGTACCGGTGCAGGTCAGCTACGACATGAACCGCCTCCAGGGGCTGGACGCGCCGGAGCCGTACGTGGTGACGCTGGGGGCCGACGAGCGGGTGCGGCCCGATCTGGTCCTTGCCGAGATGGTCTACGAGCATCCGGTCTACACCCCGGAGTCGGTCGCGGCTCAGCGCCTGCTGCCCGGGCTGTCGGGGCCGGTGACGGCCTTCGCCGGGGCCTACCACGGGTGGGGGTTCCACGAGGACGGCTGCCGCTCGGGCGTCGAGGCGGCGGCCGCGCTGGGGGTGGGCTGGTGAGGGCCGCGCTGTACGAGGCGGACATCCGGCACGTGCGGGTCGGCGGGCCCGCGTACGGGATGCGGCACCGCACCTACCTGTGGCTGGTGGACCTGGCGGAGCCGCCGCGCCTGCCGTGGCCGGTGCGCGTGCTGGCCGGCTTCGACGCCCGTGACCACTTCGGCGGCTCGGAGCCCAGCATCCGCGCGGGGCTCGACCGTTTCCTGGCCGCGCGCGGTATCGCGCTGCCGCCCGGGACGCGGGTGTCGATGCTGGCGCACGCCCGGGTGCTCGGCTTCGTCTTCAACCCGCTGTCGGTGTACTGGTGCCGTGCCCCGGACGGAACGCTCCTGCACGTGGTCGCGGAGGTGCACAACACGTACGGCGGCCGGCACTGCTACCTGCTCGGCCCGGAAGCGGCCCGGGAGACGGACCCGGTCCCCAAGGAGTTCTACGTCTCCCCCTTCCTCGGGATGGACGGCGACTACCGGATGCGCCTGCCCGAGCCGGGCGCGGAGCTCGCGCTGAGCGTCCGGCTCACGGGCGGGTCCGACGGGGCGGGTCTGACGGCGACCGTGCGCGGCAGCCGCCGGCCGGCGGGCGTACGGGGAGTCCTGCGGGCCGTGCTGCGCTACCCCTGGTCGACGGCGGCCGTCGCGGTCGGCATCCGATTCCACGGGGTCCGGCTGTTGTCGCGCGGGGCGGCGGTGCGGCCGAGGCCGCCGCACGTGCCGCAGGCGGGGATGTCGGTGGGCGGCGCGGGAGGCACGCGATGAACTGGGGCGGTTTCGGGGTCAATCTGGCCGTGTCGGCGGGCGCGGCACTGGCCGTGATGCTGGTCGCGTTCGCGGTCGGCGTCCGCAAGGGCACGCACCGTGTGGTGGACGTGGCGTGGGGCGCGGCCTTCGCGGCCGTCGCGCTCGCCACGTACGGGATGTCGGGCGCGGGCGCCGGGCGCGCGTTGCTCCTGACGGTGCTCACCGTGGTGTGGGGCCTGCGGCTGGCCGTACACATCGCGTGGCGGAGCCGGGGGCACGGCGAGGACCCCCGGTACGAGCGGATGCTGGCCCGCGCCCCGGGGAACCGGACCCTGTACGCGCTGCGCACGGTCTATCTGCTCCAGGCGGCGCTGGTCTGGCTGATCTCGCTGCCGGTGCAGGCGGGTTCGTACGTCACCGGCGGAACGGGCGCGCCCGCGTTCGTCCTCGCCGTCTTGGGGACGCTGCTGTGGGCGACCGGTGTCGCCTTCGAAGCCGTGGGCGACCACCAGCTGGCCCGGTTCAAGGCCGACCCCGCGAACCGGGGGAAGATCATGGACCGGGGCCTGTGGTCGTGGACCCGGCATCCGAACTACTTCGGTGACTTCTGCGTCTGGTGGGGCCTCTTCCTGGTCGCGGCCGGGTCGGTGGAGGCGGCCTCGGTGTCCGTCGTCGCGCCGCTGACGATGTCGTACCTGTTGACCGCGGGAAGCGGGAAACGGCTGCTGGAGCAGCACATGGCGGGTCGGCCGGGATACGCCGAGTACCTGGCGCGGACCAGCGGTTTCCTGCCGCGGCCGCCGCTGCGGCACGGCAGCGGGCAATCCGGATGAACCAGGCCATTGGTACAGTCGCGGCATGGCCGTGGACGAGCTCGACACCCGGATCCTGCGCCTGCTGATCGAGCAGCCGCGCACCAGCGTCCGGGAGTACGCCAGGATCCTCGGGGTGGCCCGGGGGACGCTCCAGGCCCGGATGGACCGTCTGGAACGGACCGGGGTGATCACCGGAACCGGTCCGGTGCTCTCCCCCGCCGCCCTCGGGCACCCCGTGCTGGCCTTCGTGCACATCGAGGTGACCCAGGGACACCTGGACGAGGTCGGCGACGCGCTGGCCGCCGTGCCCGAGATCATCGAGGCCTTCTCCATCACGGGCGGTGGTGACCTGCTGACCCGGGTCGCGGCCCGCGACAACGCGCACCTGGAGGATGTGATCCAGCAGCTGATCAGGCTGCCGGGCGTGGTCCGCACCCGGACGGAGGTGGCGCTGCGCGAACGGGTCGCGCACCGGCTGCTCCCCTTGGTCGAAGCCGTGGGCAGGACAGCACGCAAACCCTGACAGGATGGTGTGGACAGGCATACGACCGGCAGGACGGGCACAGCGGATGATTTCCGTCATATTCGATCTCGACGGCACCCTCGTGGACAGCGAGCCGAACTACTACGAATCGGGCCGCCTCACCCTGGAGCGGCACGGCGTCCCCGATTTCACGTGGGAGCAGCACTCCCGTTTCATCGGCATCGGCACCCTGGAAACCCTGGAGATCCTCAAGGAGCGCCACGGTCTGTCCGCACCCGTCGAGCAGCTCCTCGCGGAGCAGAACGCCGCCTACCTGGAGCTGGCCCGGACCCGGACCGTGGCCTTCCCCGAGATGCGCCGGTTCGTGGAACGGCTGCACGCGCGGGGCGTCCCGATGGCCGTCGCCTCGGGCTCGTCCCGCGAGGCCATCGACGCGGTCCTGGTGGGCACCGGCTTGGACGCGCTGCTGACGACCGTGGTCTCCGCCGAGGAGGTCGCGCACGGCAAGCCCGCTCCCGACGTGTTCCTGGAGGCGGCCCGCCGGTTGGGTGCCGCGCCCGCCGACTGCGTGGTGATCGAGGACGCGGCACCGGGCGCCGAGGCCGCCCGTGCGGCCGGGATGGCCTGCGTGGCGGTGCCGTACGTGGCGGACACCGCGTCCGATCCGGCCTTCGCGACCTCGGGCCTGCTCTTCGCGGGCGGTCAGGCCCAGTTCAGCGCGGACACGGCCCACGACTGGCTGTTCGCACACGGGGCGGGCCGCGGCGCGGCCTGACGGGCACACCGGCCGGGGACGCCCGGCCGCCGAACTCCCGGCCGGGAACCTCCGACGGCGGCGCCGCCCGACGGGACGCCCGGCCGGGTGCGGGCCCCCTCGACGGACCTCCGCGCTCGGGCGCGGGCGCGGTTGACGGACCCGCGGCTCCCAGGAGCCTCCGTACGCACCCTGGTGACCTCCGGCACGCGCTGTCACCATGCCCGCGTGACCGCCACACCACTGCCCCGGGGAGCCGAGCGCGGACCGCGCCGGTGGCCCCTCATCGGGAACCTGCCGGCCTTCGCCCGCGATCCGCTGGCCTTCTTCGAGTCGCTGCGCGACGGGTACGGCGACTGGGTGCCGTGGGCCCTCGGGCCGCGCCGCAACGTGCTCGTATCCCGGCCCGAGCACGCCGGAGAACTGCTCGGCGCCGTCGAGGACACCTTCCGACCGACCGAACTGGGCTGGGCGTTCCGCAGCCTGCTGGGCAACGGCGTGGTCGTCGCCACCGGGGACGACTGGCGGCGCAAGCGGGCACTGGTCCAGCCCGCCGTACGCCCCCGGCAGGTGCGCGCGTACGCCGCCACCATGGTCGGATGCGCCGACGCGCTGGCCTCCGGCTGGACCCCGGGGGCCCGGATCGACGTCCACCGCGAGATGGCCGGGCTCACCCAGCGGATCGCGGTGCGCACGCTGTTCGGTGGTGACGCGGCCGGTCGGGAGGGTCCGATCAGCGCCGCCATGGCGACCGCCCAGCGGGAACTCGGGGCGGAGTTCAGGGGGCTGACGCTGTTCCTGCCGCCCTGGGTGCGCACGCCGGGACGCCGCCGGATGCGGGAGGCGGTGGCCGTCCTCGACCGGGAGATCGAGCACGTCGTACGGGAGCACGAGTCGGCCGCGGCGGCCGGCGAGGACCGCGACGACCTGTTGAGCAGGCTGCTCGCGGCCCGCGACCCGCACGGGGAGCCGCTGTCGCGCACCGAACTGCGGGACGAGGCCGTCACGCTCTACATCGGCGGCCACGAGACCACCTCCACCACCTTGACCTGGGCCTGGCAGCTGTTGTCGGCGGCACCCGACGCGAGGGCGAGGCTGTCGGAAGAACTGGACCGGGTGCTCGGCGGGCGGCTGCCCGGGTACGAGGACTACGCCCGGTTGCCCTGGACCCAGCAGGTGGTCAAGGAGGCCCTGCGGCTCTACCCGCCGATCTGGCTGATCTCGGCGGTGGCCACGGAGGGCGCACGGCTCGGCGGCCGGCCGGTGCCGGCCGGGACGTCGGTGTGGACGAGCCCCTGGTCGCTGCACCGCGACAGCCGCTGGTTCCCCGACCCGTCGGCCTTCCGGCCCGAGCGGTGGGACCCGGACGCCGCGAAGCCGGTGCCCGAGCACGCCTGGATCCCGTTCGGCGGTGGACCGCGCGCCTGCCTGGGGGCGCGGTTCGCGCTGGTCGAGGCGGCCCTCGTACTGGCGGTGCTGGGGCAGCGCTTCCACCTCGACACGGGGCCGGAACCGGCGAAGGTGTTCCCGGGGCTCACCCTCCAGCCGGTGGGGCCGGTCCCGGCGACGGTCCGCGCGCGCTGAGGGGCCGCCGGGGTGAGGCGGGCGAGCGGGGCGGGGGGCGTCGGGGCGGACCGGGGCGGCTGTGGGAACTGCCCCGGCAACTGCCCCTCCGGCCCGAAATCCGCTCCTAGTCTCGGGCCTCGGCGGCGGGACAGCGCCGCCCCGGACCAGGAAAGGGCTCGATGGAAATGAAGAAGAACAAACTGGCGGCCGGTGGCGCCGCGGTCGTGATGGCCGCGGGAATCGCGATCACGGCGGTCGGGGCGGCGAACGCGGCCGGCGGCACCTCCTCCGGCAGCGCGCGGATCACCTCCGTGGAGCAACTGCACGAGAACCTCGCCCAGGCGGTGGCGCACGAACAGGCCCTCGGGCTCCAGGGCACCATCGGCGGCCCCGTCGGCCGTGAGGTGCTCGCCTCGTACGACGCGGTCGAAGGCTGACGGGACGGTGAGCACCGTGGGTAGCGAGCAGACATCGGCCACCGCGCCGACCTGGTGTCCGAGCGGCGAGGCCGGCGCTCCCGAGTCCGTCGTCCTCGGCGTCCGTTCGGCGGCCGACGGCCGGGTGGTGTACCTCGCCGACCCGGTCCCGGCGCCGGAAGTCCTCTCGACGCTCCCGGACGGGATCGAGCCGACGCGGGTCCTGCGCTTCGCCTCGCACTGCGTCTCCGCCTGCGTGAACCGGCGGGGCGACGACTGTGCGCTGGTGGAACGCGTCCTGGCCCTGCCCGCGGCCGACCCGGACACCCGTGCGGTCCCACGGTGCCACCTCCGCAACCGGTGCCAGTGGTGGCAGCAGACGGGTGTGGACGCGTGCCACCGCTGCCCCGCCGTCACCACGGCCACCTTCCGGGAGGACGAGCTCGCCACCCTGGTGGCGGACCCGTCGACCACCCCGGAGCAACTGGCGGCATGGATCAGGGATTCGGCCTGACCGCACCGCTCCCGAAGGTCCGCCGCACCTGGTGGCCCGTCGGGCGTTCATCCTCGCCGCGGGCGGGGCGGGCGACGTTCCCGCCCCGCCCGCGGTCCTTCCCGTCCGTACGGCCTCTCGCGTCGCCGGAGCGCCGGTTCGGGCGGGAAGATCCGACGGGTGGCCGGAGTTGGTAGAACCGTGAACGAAATGGCGCGGTACGCGGAAGCACCGGCAGAGGTGGACGTCGTGGTCGTCGGGGCCGGCCAGGCGGGCCTGTCCGGCGCCTACCACCTGGCCCGGGCCGGCATCGAGCACGTGGTGCTGGACCACGCGCCCCGCCCCGGCGGGGCCTGGCAGTTCCGGTGGCCCTCGCTGACCTACGCCAAGGTGCACGGGATGCACTCGCTGCCGGGCATGGAACTGACCGGCGCCGATCCGTCGCGGCCCTCCTCCGAGGTGGTCGGCGCGTACTTCGCCGCCTACGAGGACCGCTTCGACCTGCGCGTACGCCGACCCGTGGACGTCTCGGCGGTGCGCGGGGACGCTGCGGGACGGCTCCTGGTGGAGTCGTCGGCGGGCACCTGGTCGGCGCGCGCGCTGATCAACGCCACCGGCACCTGGGACCGACCGTTCTGGCCCCGCCTCCCCGGCCAGGAGCTGTTCCGGGGGCGCCAACTGCACACCGCCGACTATCCGGGGCCGGACGAGTTCGCCGGGGCCCGGGTCGTGGTCGTGGGTGGGGGCACCTCGGCCGTCCAGCACCTGCTGGAGATCTCCGGGACGGCCGCGCAAACCACCTGGGTCACCCGTCGGCCGCCCGTCTTCCGGGACGGTGCCTTCGGCGAGGCGGAGGGCCGGGAGGCGGTCGCGCGGGTGGAGGAACGGGTCCGCCGGGGGCTGCCGCCGCGGAGCGTGGTCGGCGTGACCGGACTGGCGCTGACCGACGCCGTACGGGCCGGGCTGGACTCCGGGGTGCTGGAGCGGCTCCCGATGTTCGAACGGATCACCCCGTCCGGAGTCGTGTGGGGCGACGGCCGCAGCGTGGACGCCGACGTGATCCTGTGGGCCACCGGCTTCCGGGCCGCCGTCGACCACCTGGCGCCGCTGCGGCTGCGCGAGCCCGGTGGGGGAATCCGGGTCGAGGGCACGCGGGCGGTCCGTGACGAGCGGATCCACCTGGTCGGCTACGGACCCTCCGCCTCGACGATCGGCGCCAACCGCGCGGGTGGTGCCGCCGTCCGCGAGATCCGCCGGTTGTTGACCCGCACCCCGGAACCGGCCGCGGCCGGCGGATAGCCGGGAGAGCGGGAAGTCCGGACCGGGACCGGGCTCAGGTGGACCGGGCGGCCGGGGAGGAGGCGCCGCGGGCGGCCGGGGTCGAGGTCTCGCGGACCGCCGGTGGGCGGGTCCCGCGGGCCGCCGGGGTCGCGGTCCCGCCGGCGGCCGGGGGGCCCGCCGCGGCGCGCAGCCGGTTGAAGTCCGCGACGTGCTTCTTGTGCTCCTCGTAGGTCGCGGAGAACCGGGTGTCCCCGGGCTTGACCGTGACGAAGAACAGCCAGTCCCCCGGGGTGGGCGCGACCGCCGAGGCCATGGCCCGCAGGCCGGGGCTGTCGATCGGGGTGGGGGGCAGGCCCTGGCGTTCGTACGTGTTGAAGGGGTGGTCGATCCGGGTGTCGCTGAGCTTGGTGTCCACGGTGGTGCGGTTGAGCGCGTAGTTGATGGTGGAGTCCATCTGGAGCGGCATCGACTTCGCGAGCCGGTTGTGCACGACCCGCGCGACCTTCCCCATGTCCGCGGGGGTGTCCGCCTCCGCCTCGATGATGCTGGCGAGGGTGGCCGTCTGGTAGGGGGTCATGCCGTGCGCCCTGCCGCCGTCGGCGACGGCCTTCGTCGCGAGCTTCTGGTTGGCCGTGCGCACCATGTACGCGAGCAGCGTGCCCGGGGTGGTCTTCGAGGTCACCGGGTACGTCGCCGGGAAGAGGTAGCCCTCCGGGTTGCCCTTGGCCTCCGGGGGCAGCTCCAGCCCGGCCGTGGGGACGGCCGCCTTCGTGGAGCCGGTCGGGAGCCCGAGCGCGCGGTCGACCGCGGTGTAGACCTGCGGGGCCCGCCATCCTTCGGGGATCGCCAACTGACGCGGCTTCTCGGGCGGCTGCGCCCGGGGGAACAGCGGGATCAGGACCGCCACCCCCAGCGCGATCAGCGTGCCGAGGAAGAAGGCGAGACGGCCCCGGCGAGTGAGCCGGGGGCGGCGCTGTGGCTGCCGGTACTCAAGACGCATACGCGCACGCTAACCGGCGAAGCGCATCATTTCCGGCATTCCACCCGCGCACCAGTCAGATGATCACACGTTCACCGGAGTGGGCGCCTGCTCCTCGGCGGAGCCCGAGCCCGCCTGGTTCGCCCCGCCGGCCGCGACCAGCGCGGGGACGGGGGCAGGCGCGGCGTCCCGGTCCCGCCGGACCAGTGCGGCGTAGCGGCCGTCGGCACCGATCAGCTCCTCGTGCGTACCGCGCTCGGCTATGCGGCCCCCGTCGAGGACCACGATCTGGTCGGCGTCCCTGATGGTGGAGAGGCGGTGCGCGATGGTGATGGTGGTGCGCCCGCGGGACAGGTGCTCGATGGCCTGCTGCACCGCGTGCTCCGTACGGGTGTCGAGGGCGCTGGTGGCCTCGTCGAGGATGAGCACCGGCGGATCGCGCAGGATGGTCCGGGCAATGGCCAGGCGCTGCTTCTCGCCCCCGGAGAACCGGTAGCCCCGTTCGCCGACGAGCGTCTCGTAGCCGTCGGGCAGGGACTCGATGTGGTCGTGGATCTGGGCGGCGCGGGCCGCCTCGACGACCTCCTCGTCGGTGGCGTCCGGTTTGGCGAAGCGCAGGTTGTCGGCGACGGTGGCGTGGAAGAGGTAGGTCTCCTGGGAGACCACGCCGATGGAGCGGGCCAGCGAGTCGAAGTCGAGGTCGCGCACGTCCACCCCGTCGAGGGCGATCCGGCCGCCGGTCACGTCGTACAGCCGCGGCACCAGGTAGCTCAGGGTGCTCTTGCCGGAGCCGGTCGGACCGACCACGGCGAGGGAGCCGCCGGCCGGAACCGTGATGTCGATCGCCGTGAGCGTCGGGCCGCTCCTGGCCTCGTACTCGAAGTGCACGTCCTCCAGCCGGATCTCGCCCCTCGCCCGCTCCAGTCGGACCGGGTCCGCCTTCTCGGTGATGTCCACCGGCAGGTCGAGGTACTCGAAGATCCGGGCGAACAGGGCGAGGGAGGTCTGTATCTGCACGCCCGTCGACAACAGGCTCACAGCCGGCCGGAAGAGGCCCTGCTGGAGGGTGACGAAGGCGACGAGGGTACCGACGGACAGGGAGGGCGCGCCCGTCTGCAGGGCCAGTCCGGCCGCCCAGTAGATGAGCGCCGGCATGGCGGCCATGACGATCCCGATGGTGGACATGCGCCAGCGACCGGCCATGCTGGAGCGCACTTCGAGCCCGACCAGCTTCTCCGACTCGTCCGAGAAGGCGGCGGTGAGGGACTCCGAGCGGCCCATCGTGCGGCCGAGCAGGATCCCGCTGACCGAGAGGGACTCGGTGACCGTGGCCGCCATCGCGGCCATCTGCTTCTGCCGCTGCGTCGTGATCCGCTTGCGTTCGTGCCCGACCCGTCGGCTGATCCACACGAAGACGGGAAGGAGGAGCAGGGAGACGACGGTGAGCCGCCAGTCGAGCGCGAGCATCGCGACGACGGAGGCGATCACGGCCGTCAGGTTCGACACCAGGGAAGTGGCCGTGGAGGTGACGGTCGCCTGCATGCCGCCGATGTCGTTGGCGATGCGGGACTGCACCTCGCCGGTGCGGGTGCGGGTGAAGAAGGCCAGGGGCATCCGCTGGAGCTGGGCGTAGACGGCGGTGCGCAGGTCGTGCATCACACGCTGACCGACGGTGGTGGATATGTAGGTCTGGAGGACGCCGAACACGCTGGTGACGACCGCGGTGAGGATCATGCCCAGGGCGAGCAGGCTCAGCAGGCCGGTGCGGCCCTCGGGTATCGCGACGTCCAGGATCTCCTTGAGCAGGAACGGCGAGGCGACGCCGACCAGCGAGGAGGCGGCCACCAGGGAGCCGACGACGGCGAGCCGGCCTCGGTAGGGCCGGAAGAGGCCGACGATCCGTCGCAGCTCGCGCGGGCGCTCGGCGGGGCCGGGTCGGGTGGGGTCGAGGGCTTCGTTCGATGGTGTCCAGTTCGGTTCTTCGGGGCGCATGGGCCTCCTTCTGGCGAGACTCCGATGAGCTTAGCTCATTGTTACCTATACTCACAATGAATCCGGTCCTGGTACTGTTCCCAGTATGAGCACCGGTTCCGAGAGCGACACCACGGGCGGCGTCCTCGCCGAGCAGCTGCTGCGTCTGACGCGGCGGCTCCACCGCATACAGAAACGCCAGATGGAGCCGCTCGGCATCACCCCGGCCCAGGGCCGGCTGCTGCGCCTCGTCGCCCACCACGGCGGCGACCAACCGCCCCGGATGGCCGATCTCGCCGCGCGTCTTGAGGTCGTGCCGCGTGCAGTGACCACCCTCGTGGACGGCCTGGAGGCGGCCGATTGCGTCCGCCGGGCACCCGACCCGGCGAACCGCCGCGTCATCCGGATCGAGCTCACCGAAACCGGCCGCGCCACGCTGCGCCGTCTGCGCAACGCGCGAACCGACGCCGCGGAGGAGATCCTGGCTCCATTGACCGCCGAACAGCGCGAGGTGCTCGGCGGCCTGCTGAACGCACTGGCGGATGTCCCGGCGGAGCGCCCCTGCTGATCCGCGCTCCGGCGCCGGGGCGGCGGCTCCGCCGGACGCCGCCGAGACGGACGAGGGGTCGTACATGCCGCTGCTGGAACCGAAACCCGGCGCGCTGCGCCCGAACGGCACCACCGGTCCCGCCCCCGATCGGGTGCCGGACCGGTTGGCCACCGGCACCCCCCGCGCCCTGCGCGCGGACCTGACCGACCTGTTGGGCCCGGAGAAGGTCCTGTGGAAGGTCTCCGACCTGGTCCGCTACGCCACCGACGCCTCGCCGTACCGGTTCGTGCCACAGGTCGTGGTGGTCGCCGAGGACATCGACGACATCTCCGCCGTCCTGTCGTACGCCCACGGCAAACAACGGGACGTGGTCTTCCGCGCGGCCGGCACCTCGCTCAACGGCCAGGCCCAGGGCGAGGACATCCTGGTCGACGTGCGCCGCCACTGGACGGGCGTGGAGGTCCTCGACGGCGGCCTGCGGGCCCGCATCGGGCCGGGCACCACCGTGCTGCGGGCCAACGCCGCGCTCGCCCGCCACGGCCGGATCCTGGGGCCCGACCCCGCCAGCGCCATCGCCTGCACCGTCGGGGGCGTCGTCGCGAACAACGCCTCCGGCATGACGGCGGGGACCACCAGGAACTCGTACCGCACCCTCTCCTCCCTGACCCTCGTCCTGCCGACCGGCACCGTCGTGGACACCGCGGACCCGCTCGCGGACGAGGAACTGGCCCGCGCGGAGCCGGCCCTGTGCCACGGCCTGATGGCGGTCAAGGCGGAGATCGAGGCCGATCCGGCGCTCGTCGCCCGGATCCGCGCCAAGTACGAGATCAAGAACACCACCGGCTACCGACTGGACGCCTACCTCGACGGCGACACACCCGTGGAGATCCTGCGCGGTCTGATGGTGGGCTCGGAAGGCACCCTCGGCTTCATCTCCGAGGTCGTACTCGACACCGTCCCGCTCGACCGTGAGCTCACCAGCGCCCTGCTCTTCTTCCCCTCGCTGCCCGCCGCGGCGGCCGCGGTCCCGCTGTTCAACGAGGCCGGCGCCCTCGCCGTCGAGCTGATGGACGGCAACACGCTGCGCGCGTCCGTCAGCGTCCCGGGGGTGCCCGCCGACTGGGCGCGTCTGACCAAGGAAACGGCCGCCCTGCTCGTGGAGTTCCGGGCTCCGGACGCGGCGGGCCGCGTGGTCCTCGAACGACGCGCGGCCGACCTGCTGCCGACGCTGGACCTCGTGGCGCCGGTCCCCTCGGTGACGAACGTCTTCACCGGCGATCCGAGGACGATCGCCGGCTACTGGAAGGCCCGCAAGGCCTTCGTCACCGCCGTCGGAGGCGCGAGGCCCCCGGGCACCACCCTGATCACCGAGGACTTCGCCGTGCCGCCGTCCCGGCTGGCCGAGGCCTGTGAGGCGCTCCTGGCCCTCCAGGAGGAGCACGGCTTCGACGCGGCCGTCGCCGGTCACGCGGCGCACGGCAACCTGCACTTCCTGCTCGCCTTCGACGCGGCGAAGCCCGCCGACGTCGACCGGTACGCGGCGTTCATGGAGGC
Source organism: Streptomyces sp. NPDC040432 (assembly GCF_055595445.1). NCBI lineage: Bacteria > Bacillati > Actinomycetota > Actinomycetes > Kitasatosporales > Streptomycetaceae > Streptomyces > Streptomyces sp. NPDC040432. Next base: position 606,670 of record NZ_JBVIVP010000001.1, read on the forward strand.
GTTCTGCCGGCTCACCGTGGAGCGGTTCGACGGCTCTCTGAAGGCGGAGCACTCGACCGGCCGCAACATGGCCCCCTTCCTGGAGCTGGAGTGGGGTCCCCGGGCCACGGAACTGATGTGGCGCACCAAGCGGATCGTCGACCCGGACGGCATCCTCGCCCCGCGCGTCCTCCTCGACCGGGATCCACGGGCCCACCTGCGCGGCCTGAAGACGATCCCGCGGGTGGAGGCGGTCGCCGACCCCTGCATCGAGTGCGGGTTCTGCGAGCCGACCTGCCCCAGCGAGGACCTGACGACGACGCCCCGCCAGCGCATCGCGCTGCGCCGCGAGATGGTGCGGCAGGAGCCCGGCTCCCCCGTGCTCGACGGGCTGCTCGGGTCGTACGGGTACGACGCCGTCGACACCTGCGCCGGCGACTCGACCTGCCGGATCGCCTGCCCCGTCGGCATCGACACCGGCGCGCTCATGAAGGACTTCCGCCACCGGCGGCACAGCGCGCGCGAGGAGCGGGCCGCGGCCCTCGCGGCCCGGCGGTTCCGCGGCGTGGAGGCGGCCGCCCGGCTGGCCGTGGCCGCCGCGGGCGCGCTCCCGGACGCGGTGTCCGACCGGGTGCTGGGGGCCGTGACCGCCGCCGCGCGCAAGGCCGTGCGCCCGGACCTGGTCCCCGAGTGGCTGCCGCAGATCCCGGGGGCCGCCGCCCGCCGGCTGCCCGCGACCGATCGGGTCACCGCGACCGCCGTGTACTACCCGGCCTGCGTCAACCGGATCTTCGGCGGCCCGGACGGGCGCCCCGGCCCGTCCCTGCCCGAGGCGGTGGTGGCCGTTTCGGAACGGGCCGGGAGGCCCGTGTGGATCCCGGACGACGTGACGGGGACCTGTTGCGCGACGATCTGGCACTCCAAGGGCTACGAGGCGGGCAACCGGGTGATGGCCAACCGGATCGTCGAGGCCGCCTGGGGCTGGACCGCCGGCGGCCTTCTCCCGCTGGTGGTCGACGCTTCGTCCTGCACGCTCGGCATCGCCCACGAGGTGGTCCCGTACCTGACCGACGACAACCGCGAACTCCACGCCGCGCTGCGGATCGTCGACTCGGTCGTCTGGGCGGCGGAGGAGCTGCTGCCGCGTCTGGAGGTCCGTCGGACCGTGGGCTCGGCCGTACTGCACCCCACCTGCTCGATGCGGCACCTCGACGACGAGGCACAGCTGCGGACCGTGGCCGAGGCCTGCGCCGAGGAGGTCGTGGTGCCGGACGACGTCGGGTGCTGCGCCTTCGCGGGCGATCGCGGCATGCTCCACCCGGAGCTGACCGCCGCCGCGACGGCCCCGGAGGCGCGGGAGGTGGTGGCGCGACCGTTCGACGCGCACCTCTCGGCGAACCGGATGTGCGAGGTGGGCATGGACCGGGCCACCGGTCGGAGCTACTACTCGGTCCTGCTCGAACTGGAACGGGCCACCCGCCCCTGAACCGACCGGGACCCGCGCGCTCCGAGAGCGCGCCGGAGTGCGCGCCCCCGTGCGGGAGGGACCCTCCCGCACCCCGGTCGGGGCCGGAAAATCGATTGCCCGGGCCTGTTCCGAAAGGCGAACCTTGCGTGGCTTGAACCACTCGACCAGTCATGGGGCGTCATGCAGATCAGCGATCTTCCGTATCCGGATCCCGGGGTACCGGACGCCCGTTCCGGCCCCCGTTTCCTGCTGTGGCTCGGCAGGGGGCAACTCGGCGGACAGGCCAAGAGCTTGTGCTGGGGCCTCCTGCACCACTGCGGCATCGCCGGCCTGCCGTTCGCGGTGGGGTTCGGGGTGGAGGCCGTGGTCAAGGGCGACGGCCGGAGGCTGCTGCTCGTCGGCGCGGTGATCGTGCTGCTCGGCATCGCCATCTCGCTGGGCGACGCGATGCTGCACCGCACGGCCGTCACCAACTGGATCACCGCCGCCGCCCGCGTGCAGCAGCTGCTCGCCCGCCGGACGGCCGAGCTCGGCGCCGCCCTGACCCGACGGGTCGCCGCCGGTGAGGTCGTCGCCGTCTCCACGGGTGACGTGGAGAAGATCGGCTGGTTCGTGGAGGCCGTCTCGCGGTTCCTGGCGGCCGCACTGGCCATCGTGCTCGTCTGCGTGGGCCTGGTCGTCTACGCCCCGGCCCTCGGCGTGGTCGTGGCCGTGGGCATGCCGGTGCTGGCGCTCGCGTCGCTGCCGCTGCTGCCCCGGGCCACCCGGCGCGCCGACTTCCAGCGCGAGAAGGCGGGCAGGGCCACCGAGCTCGCCTCCGACACCGTCGCGGGCCTGCGGGTGCTACGGGGCATCGGCGGCGAGGAACTGTTCCTCGGCCGCTACCGCGAGGCCTCCCAGGAGGTGCGGTCCGCCGCCGTGCGCAGCGCCCGGATGTGGGCGCTGATCTCGGCCATCCAAGTGTTCCTGCCGGGCCTGCTGCTCATCACGGTGGTCTGGTACGGCTCCTCCCTCGTACTGGCCGGGCGACTGGACATCGGCGAGCTCGTCGCCGTGTTCAGCGCCGTGTCCCTGATGCTGTACCCGCTCAGGAACGTGGAGGAGATCGCCATGGCCTACTCCTTCTCGCGTCCCTCCGCCCAGCGGGCGGCGCGGGTGCTGTCGCTGACGCGCACGGACGCCGAGGCGGAGACCGTCCCGGTGACCGGCACCGGAACGGGCCCGGACCGGGGCGAGATCGCGGCCGCCGGTGTTCCGGACGCACCCGCACCGGGCGGCGACCTGTACGACCCGGGTACCGGGCTGCTGGCTCCGGCGGGCCGGCTCACGGCCGTGGTGTGCGGGGACCCGGACGTGGCGGGCCGGCTCGCCGAACGCCTCGGCGGGCAGCCCGTACCCGCGGACGACGACGCGACCGAGGAGCCGTCCGTGCTGCTCGGCGGGGTCGCGCTGGACGACCTCGCGCTGGACACGGCGCGCACGCTGGTCCTCGTGCAGGACAAGGATCCCGTGCTGCTGTCCGGGACGCTGCGCGAACTGTTCGACGTGCCGGCCTCGGGGGCCGTGGAGCCCTCGGCGGCACTGGCGGCGGCGCAGTGCGGAGACGTCCTGGAGGCCCTGCTCCAGTCGGCGCCCGACGGGGTCACGGACCCGATGGACGCCCGCATCACCGAACGCGGCCGGTCCCTGTCGGGCGGGCAGCGCCAGCGCTTGGCGCTGGCCAGGTCGCTGGTCACCGACCCGGAGGTGCTGGTGCTGGACGAGCCGACCTCGGCCGTCGACTCGCACACCGAGGCGCGCATCGCCGACGGGATCTCGGCCCTGCGCAAGGGCCGGACCACAGTGGTCCTGGCGTCCTCGCCGCTGCTCCTGGACCGGGCCGACCGGGTGGTGCTCGTCCATGAGGGCCGTGCCCTTCCCGCGGGCACGCACCGCGAACTGCTGCGGGACGAACCGCGCTACCGGGCGGTGGTGACCCGCGAACCCGACGGGCCCGATCGGCCCCGCCGACCCGGAACCACGATGGTCGGGTTGGAAGAAGCACTCACGGAGATCGAGGAGTCCGCATGATCGGCGTGGCACCACCGGAGTACGATCCGGCGGCCCCCGAGACGGCAGCGACGCTGCCCGTGGGCTCGTCGGGCACCGTACGGGGGTATGTGCGCGGCCTGTTCCTGCGCCATCGGCGGGCCTTCGTGATCCTGGTGACGGTCAATGCCGTCGCGGTGATCGCCTCCATGGTCGGCCCGTACCTGCTGGGCCGGGTCGTGGACGAACTCTCGGCGGGCGCGCGCGACCTCCATCTGGGGCGCGTGGGGCTGTTGTTCGCGCTGGCCCTGGTCGTCCAGACCTGCTTCGTGCGGCTGGTACGGCTGCGCGGGGCGATGCTCGGCGAGGAGATGCTGGCCGACCTGCGCGAGGACTTCCTGATCCGCTCGGTCGGCCTGCCGCCGGGCGTCCTGGAGCGGGCCGGCACGGGCGACCTGCTGTCCCGCATCACCACGGACATCGACCGGCTGGCCAACGCGATGCGCGAGGCCGTGCCGCAGCTGGCCATCGGCGTGGTGTGGGCCGGACTGCTCTTCGGGGCCCTCGCCGTGACCGCGCCGCCGCTGGCTCTGGCCGCGCTGGTGGCGCTTCCCGTGCTGGTGATCGGCTGCCGCTGGTACTTCAGGCGGGCGCCTGCCGCGTACCGCTCCGAGGCGGCCGGGTACGCGGCGGTCGCGGCGGTGCTGACCGAGACGGTCGACGCCGGTCGAACCGTCGAGGCGCACCGCCTGGGACGGCGCCGGATCGCCCTGTCGGAGCGGCGGATCAAGGAATGGACGGCTTGGGAGCGGTACACCCTCTACCTCCGGACGGTCCTCTTTCCCGTCATCAACGTCACCTACGTGACGATCCTCGGTTCGGTACTGATGATCGGCGGCTACGGCGTACTCCAGGGCTGGATGTCGGTGGGGCAGCTGACCACGGGGGCCCTGCTGGCACAGATGATGGTCGATCCGATCGGCCTGATCCTGCGCTGGTACGACGAGCTGCAGATCGCCCAGGTGTCGCTGGCCCGGCTGGTGGGCGTCCACGAGATCGAACCGGCGGCGGGCGACGGGCGGCTCTCCCCGGAGGGCCGCGAAGTCCGCGCCGACGAGGTCCACTTCGGCTACCGGGAGGGCGTGGACGTCCTGCACCGCGTCTCGATGTCCGTGGCTCCGGGCACCCGGATGGCGCTGGTCGGCCCTTCGGGCGCGGGCAAGTCCACGCTGGGCCGGCTGCTGGCGGGCATCTACGCGCCCCGGACCGGCGAGGTGACCCTGGGCGGCGCGCGGCTGTCGGGGATGCCGGCGGAGCGGGTGCGCGAGCACGTGGCCCTGGTCAACCAGGAACACCATGTGTTCGTGGGTTCGCTCCGGGACAACCTGCGCCTCGCCCGCACGGGCGCGCAGGACGCCGAACTGTGGGCGGCGCTGGGAGCGGTCGACGCCGACGGTTGGGCCAGGTCCCTGGAGTCCGGACTGGACACCGAGGTCGGCTCGGGCGGCAGCGCGCTGACGCCGGCGCAGGCCCAGCAGGTCGCCCTGGCCCGGCTCGTGCTGGCGGACCCGCACACCCTGGTGCTGGACGAGGCCACGTCGTTGCTGGATCCGCGTGCCGCCCGGCACCTGGAGCGTTCGCTGGCCCGGGTGCTGGACGGCCGGACGGTCATCGCCATCGCCCACCGCCTGCACACCGCGCACGACGCGGACGTGATCGCGGTGGTCGAGGCGGGCCGGATCAGCGAACTCGGTTCGCACGACGAGTTGGTGGCGGCCGACGGGGCCTACGCGGCCCTGTGGCGTTCCTGGCACGGCTGACCGGCCGACCGGGCGGCGGCGGGGCGGTCGGGCGTCGCCGTCCTCGGTGCGGCCGGAAGGCCGGGATTTCGGGACGGTCCCCGACTTCCGGTCCGTGGGCACACCCGCCGCTCCTCATCCGCCGCCCGTCACCCGCGGTTTCCCGGCCGAGCCGTCGCGGTGGGCTCGTACGCCTGCCGGCCCGCACACGTCCAGACGACGGGGCGGGCCACGTTCCCGGCGTCCAGCGCGACCCCGCCCACCCGATCGTCGTCGCCGACGGCGTGGGCGGCGGCGTGGCCGGTGGCGGTCAGTCCGCGCAGGGCGCGCATCGGGCCGCTGCCGGACCGGTACTGGGCCCGAACGACGGTGTCCTCGGGCGGGTCGTAGGTGGTGGCGAGGCCGACCGCGACCCCGGTGCGCGGACTGATGTCCTCGAAGGTGCCGCTGGTGCTGCCGGCGAGCCTGGGCGCGTACGTGGGTTCGGTATACGGGGCGCTCCACACGAGCGGGTCGTCCTCCATGGCCCGGGAGTACCAACGGTGGCCGACGATCCGGCCGCTCTCGTCGATGGCCTGCGGCCTGTAGTACTCGTAATCGCCACCGACCGGCCGGAGCAGGGTGGGGGCGGACGCCATGTCGGCGGACCAGAGCAGGCCCGGGTTCATGTCGTACGGGTCCTCGTCGTTGCCGGTGGGCCCTGAGCCGTGTCCCGTGATCTGCCCGGCGTTGTTGATCCCGGTGACCTCGTCGAGACGGAACCCGGGCGGGACGGGCAGTTCCCTGCGCAGCGCGCCGCCGGACCATTCGAGGCCGGTGCTCGTACCGGTCGAGGGGTCGCGGCGGTGGCCGACGACGTGGCCCCGGTCGTTGACGGCGGTCGCGTACTGGCCGCCCGGCAACACCGTGACCGCCCGTGCGCCCGGCCGGTGGGCGAAGGCCTTGGGGCCGGTGGGGGTGGTGAAGGTGCCGACCATGAGGCCGAAGCGGTTGACGGCCTCGACGCTGCCCCCGGTCGCCCCGACCGGCAACGGTACGGCGCGCACGGAGGTGCCGAGCCAGAAGACGGGTTTGCCCCTGGAGACCCCGACGGACAGGCCGGCCGGTCCGATGCCGTTCACCTGGTCGGTGTGCAGCCAGGGGTTGCCCTCGCCCGATCCGGGGAGCGAATCCAGTACGCGCAGCGCGGGTCTGCAGGCGGCCGCGCCGCCCGGCGCGGCCGTGCCGGTCGCCCCCGGATCCGCGTGCGCGGGCGATACGACGGCGAGCGCGGCCAGGAGCATTCCCGCCGTGCCCGCGCCGATCGTTCTGCCGGTGTTGCCCATGAGTCCCCCCGGACGTCGTGCGAGCCGGCTGCTCCGACGGCTCGTCGGGGCACATGATGTCCGGCCGGGACACGCCTGAACAGACGGCCCGCCCGCGGCGGCCCGGGCCGGCCGACGCCACGCCGGCGACGCCGCCTAGAAGAGGTTCAGGGCGGCGGCTCCGCCCACCCCTCCGAGCAGCATGAACACGGGCATGAGGACCTTCAGCTCGACCCAGCTGCCCGCGCGGAAACGCATCATCTTCGGTGGGCCGATCGGGTACCAGCGCTTTCCGGCGATGGGCAGCGGCCACAGGATGGGGCAGCCCGACACGGTCAGGGCGTCGCCGATGTCGTGGACCAGGGCGCCGAGCAGGATGGGCAGCCCCAGCCACAGGTACTCCTGGCCCGGGTCGCTGAACAGCCAGCCCGCGCCGTTGCCCGGCTGGTCGAGGACCCCGGCCAGGATCCAGGCGCTGGTCGCGCCGAGCAGCCAGACCAGGACGTCGCTCGACATCCGGGCCGCCCGCCACAGCAGTCCTTCGACGGCGAGTACGAGGTGGACGAAGAGCAGGGCGAGGACGCCCCAGCGGTCGGTGGTGACCGCGAGGGCGGAGGAGCCGCCGCCGATGAGGACGGCCCACAGCCAGGTGTGGGTCAGGGTGCGGTGTCCGCCGGTGCGGCGGGCGTCGCGCGGGGAGCGCGTCGCCTTGTAGACGGCGTACGAGATCTTGTCGACGACCTCGCACAGGACCCTGGAGAGGGGGCCGAAGGCGCGGGAGATCGTCGCCGATTTGTGGTCGAGGTCGGGGGCCAGGGCGGCGCCCGCGCAGATCAGCGCGCCGACGACGAGGACCGGCCAGGGCATCGGGTGTCCGGCGGCCGCCGCGGCGGCGCCCACCCCCAGCCAGGCCGCTGCTCCCGACAATGAGTGCGCCGGACCCATCATGCTCGTTCCCCGCCCCGGTACCTCGGTGTTGGGGCCCTGTTGAGGAAGTCGATCGGGCCGCCCGGACGGCCCAGCGTACCGGCGGTGATCTTCCTCTTGTCCGCCGGTTCCCGGATCCGGGGTGAAGCCAGGCAAGATGGGGGGTGTGACCCTCATTGATCAGCTCCCGCCGAACGCCGACCCCGACGCCCTCTTCGAGGCTTTCTCCTCGTGGGCGGAGGGCCAGGGCATCACCCTGTACCCGGCGCAGGAGGAGGCACTGATCGAGGTCGTCTCCGGGGCGAACGTGGTCCTGTCCACCCCGACCGGCTCCGGCAAGAGCCTCGTCGCGGCGGGCGCCCACTTCACGGCGCTGGCCCAGGACAAGGTCACCTTCTACACCGCCCCGATCAAGGCGCTGGTGTCGGAGAAGTTCTTCGACCTGTGCAAGCTGTTCGGTACCGAGAACGTCGGCATGCTCACCGGCGACGCCTCGGTGAACGCCGACGCCCCGGTGATCTGCTGCACCGCCGAGGTGCTGGCCTCCATCGCCCTGCGCGACGGCAAGTACGCGGACATCGGCCAGGTCGTCATGGACGAGTTCCACTTCTATGCCGAGCCGGACCGCGGCTGGGCCTGGCAGATCCCCCTGCTGGAGCTCCCGCAGGCCCAGTTCGTCCTGATGTCGGCCACCCTCGGCGACATGAAGCGGTTCGAGGAGGACCTGACCCGGCGCACCGGCCGTCCCACCTCCGTGGTCCGCTCGGCGACCCGGCCCGTCCCGTTGTCCTACGAGTACGTGACCACGCCGATCACCGACACCATCACCGAGCTGCTGGAGACCCGGCAGTCCCCGGTGTACATCGTGCACTTCACCCAGGCCCAGGCCGTCGAGCGGGCGCAGTCGCTGATGAGCATCAACATGTGCACCCGCGAGGAGAAGGACAGGATCGCGGAGCTGATCGGCAACTTCCGTTTCACCACGAAGTTCGGCCAGAACCTGTCCCGCTACGTCCGCCACGGAATCGGCGTGCACCACGCCGGCATGCTGCCCAAGTACCGGCGTCTCGTCGAGAAGCTGGCGCAGGCCGGTCTGCTGAAGGTCATCTGCGGCACCGACACCCTCGGCGTCGGTGTGAACGTGCCGATCCGCACCGTGCTGTTCACCGCCCTCACCAAGTACGACGGCAACCGGGTCCGCACGCTGCGCGCCCGCGAGTTCCACCAGATCGCCGGCCGCGCCGGCCGGGCGGGCTTCGACACGGCCGGATTCGTGGTCGCGCAGGCGCCCGAGCACGTCATCGAGAACGAGAAGGCCCTGGCGAAGGCCGGCGACGACCCGAAGAAGCGCCGCAAGGTGGTCCGCAAGAAGGCCCCAGAGGGCTTCGTGGCCTGGTCGGACACCACCTTCGAAAAGCTGATCGCCGCCGACCCGGAACCGCTGACCTCCCGCTTCAAGGTCACCAACATCATGCTGCTGTCGGTGATCGCCCGGCCGGGCGACGCCTTCAAGGCGATGCGCCACCTGCTGGAGGACAACCACGAGCCCCGCAAGGCGCAGCTGCGGCACATTCGCCGGGCGATCGCGATCTACCGCTCGCTGCTGGACGGCGGCGTGGTCGAGAAGCTCGACACCCCGGACGCCGAGGGCCGCACGATCCGCCTCACCGTCGACCTCCAGCAGGACTTCGCGCTGAACCAGCCGCTGTCCACCTTCGCGCTGGCCTCCTTCGACCTGCTGGACCCGGAGTCCCCCTCCTACGCCCTGGACATGGTCTCCGTCGTCGAGTCGACCCTGGACGACCCGCGCCAGATCCTCGCCGCGCAGCAGAACAAGGAACGCGGCATGGCGGTCGGTGCGATGAAGGCCGACGGGATCGAGTACGAGGAGCGGATGGAGCGGCTCCAGGAGGTCACCTACCCCAAGCCGCTCGAAGAGCTGCTGCTCCACGCCTACGACGTGTACAGCAAGAGCCACCCGTGGGTTCGGGACCATCCCGTCTCGCCGAAGTCGATCATCCGCGACATGTACGAGCGGGCGATGACCTTCACCGAATTCACCTCCTACTACGAGCTGGCCCGCACCGAGGGCATCGTGCTGCGCTACCTGGCCGGCGCGTACAAGGCGCTGGACCACACCATCCCGGACGACCTGAAGTCCGAGGACCTGCAGGACCTCATCGCCTGGTTGGGCGAGCTGGTCCGTCAGGTCGACTCCAGTTTGTTGGACGAGTGGGAGCAGCTGGCGAACCCGGAGGTGGAGACGGCGGAGCAGGCCCAGGAGAAGGCCGACCAGGTCAAGCCGGTCACGGCGAACTCCCGTGCCTTCCGCGTCCTGGTCCGCAACGCCATGTTCCGCCGGGTCGAGCTGGCGGCCCTCGACCACGTCAACGTGCTGGGCGAGCTGGACGCCGAGTCGGGCTGGGACGCCGACGCCTGGGGCGAGGCCATGGACGGCTACTGGGACGAGTACGACGACCTCGGTACGGGTCCCGACGCCCGGGGCCCCAAGCTCCTGCAGATCGAGGAGGACCCGGCGCACGGGCTGTGGCGCGTCCGTCAGACCTTCGCCGACCCGAACGGGGACCATGGCTGGGGCATCAGTGCCGAGGTCGACCTCGCGGCGTCCGACGAGGAGGGTCGGGCGGTCCTCCGGGTCACCTCGGTCGGTGAGCTCGGCCAACTCTGAGCCGAACCCGTACACGCCCGTCCCGTACGACGGACCCTCAGCCCCCGACGGAGCCCAGGCTTCCGAAGGACCCGCCGTTCCCGCCGGACCCGACAGTGGAGAACCCCTGATGACGAACCCCGCCGAGAGACTCGTCGACCTGCTCGACCTGGAGCAGATCGAGGTCAACATCTTCCGGGGCGCGAGCCCCCAGGAATCGCTCCAGCGCGTGTTCGGCGGGCAGGTGGCCGGGCAGGCGCTGGTCGCGGCCGGCCGCACCACCGAGAGCGACCGCCCGGTCCACTCCCTCCACGCGTACTTCCTGCGACCGGGCATCCCCGGCGTGCCGATCGTGTACCAGGTGGAGCGGGTGCGCGACGGGCGGTCCTTCACCACGCGCCGGGTCACCGCGGTCCAACAGGGCAAGACCATCTTCAATCTGACCGCTTCCTTCCATCACCCGGAGGAGGGCGGCATCGAGCACCAGCTGCCCCCTCGCCTCGACTTCCCGCATCCGGAATCCCTCCCGAAGGTCGCGGACGAGATCCGCGAGCACCTGGGCGCGCTGCCCGAGGCGTTGGAGCGGATGGCCCGCCGCCAGCCCTTCGACATCCGGTACGTGGACCGGCTCCGCTGGACCCCGGAGGACCTCAAGGACGCCGACCCGCGCAGCGCGGTGTGGATGCGGGCGGTCGGCCCGCTGGGCGACGACCCGCTCGTGCACACCTGCGCCCTCACCTACGCCAGTGACATGACCCTCCTCGACGCCGTGCGCATCCCCGTGGAACCCCTGTGGGGCATGCGCGGTTTCGACATGGCCTCCCTGGACCACGCCATGTGGTTCCACCGGCCCTTCCGGGCCGACGAGTGGTTCCTGTACGACCAGGAGTCGCCGATCGCCCACGGCGGCCGTGGGCTGGCCCGGGGCCGGATCTACGACGTGGAGGGCAGGCTGCTGGTCTCCGTGGTCCAGGAAGGCCTGTTCCGCCCGTACGCGCCCGACGCGTCCAAGCCGGCCGTGTCACCGCAGTAGCCGCCCGTCGTCCGTCACCGCGGCGGTCGTCCGACCGCGGTGCTCGCCGTCCGTCCTCCTCACACGAAGAGCTGAGCACGCCCATGCCCACCCCGGCCCTCCCCTGCCCCTGCGGGCTGCCCGCCGCCTACCCGGCGTGCTGCGGTCGCTTCCACGCGGGCGGCCAGGCGCCCACCGCCGAGCTGTTGATGCGGTCGCGCTTCAGCGCCTTCGCGCTCGGCGACACCGCCTACCTGCTGCGCTCCTGGCACTCCTCGACCCGTCCGGGCAGGCTGGACCTGGATCCCGGCCAACGCTGGGAGCGGTTGGAGATCCTCGCCACCGCACGGGGTGGCTTGTTCGAGACGGAGGGCTCGGTGGAGTTCCGCGCGCACTACCGCGAGGGCGGCCACACGGGCTCGCTGCACGAACACAGCGCCTTCTCCCGCGAGGACGGGGCCTGGGTCTACGTCGGCCCGCTGTCCCCCGTCGCGTTCGACTGACGGCGCGCTCCGGCCAGAGCGGCGTGCAGGCCGGTGCGGTACCGCTCGATCTCGTCCGGCGACTGGGCCCTCAGGAGCCGGTGCGCCACCGCCGCGGCCGCCGGTACCTTCGGGTGTCCGTAGGGCGGCGGTGGCGCGAGTGCGGCCAGGACGATCCGCTCGGCCGGGTCCGGTACGGCGGCCAGGACCTCGTCCTCGGGAAGCACGGAGGCCGGGACGGCCGCCCGCTCCCACGGGTCGGAGATCCGTCCCATCAGGAGGTCCACGTGCCGGCCGCGCCAGCCGACGGGCCGCAGGTCCCCCCGGGCGGCGATCAGCTCCCGGTCCGCCTCGGAAGCGGCACCGCGCAGCGCTCCCGGATCCGTGGCGGCGAACTCCGCCAGTTCCGCCACCAGATAGAGCCATACGACGGCGCGGTAGCGGTTGACCCGGTATCCGACGGGTGTGAGGTGCCCGCACCGTGCGAGCCGGGTGAACCGACTCGGCCCGATCCCCAGCCGCCTCGCTCCGGCGTCGGCCCCGGCCACCGTCTCGACCCGGGCGCGCAGTGCGTCCGGGAATCCGTCCGCGGCCTTGACCCGGTCCATCTCGGCCGTGGTGAAGCGTGCCGCGCCGCCCGGCACACGCGGGCCCGCCCGCACCAGCCCCAGTTGCACCGCGCGCGCGAACTCGGCCCGGCCGAGACCCAGTTCCGCTGCCGCCCGGACCCCGCCGAGCAAGGCGTCACGCCTCGGTTCCCCCCGAGGTTCCGCCTCCACGAAAACGACCCGCCCCGGCGGCGGCGCCGATCGCGCGCACGCTGTCGCGCCCGCTTCCCACGTTGCTTTCGCGTCGACCCTCGCCGCGGCCCGCATCGTGGCCCTCGTCGATCGCTGTGTCACGCACGGCGTCACGCTCCGCGCCACGCACGGCGTCACGGTCTCCGTCGCGCCCTGCGTCACGGTCTTCGTCACATGCTGCGTCACGGTCTTCATCACGGCCCTCCCCCACGAGTGACGATCACTCTGTGTGAAGACCGTAACTCAGCGCGACGACAGCCCGCCGGCCCTGTGGACAACTCCGGCCGGCGCCCTCGATCAGCCCCCGGTGATCCGCCGCTCGGCGACACCCAGGTGCTCGCCCACCCGGTTGACCAGCAGCGTCATCTCGTACGCGACCTGGACGATGTCCGCCTCCGCGGCGCTGAGCGCACACAGGCAGCTGCCCGAACCCGCCGCCACGACGAAGAGGAACCCCTCGTCGTACTCCACCATCGTCTGTCGCACCTCACCCGCCCGGAAGTGCCGCCCCGAGCCCTTGGCCAGGCTCTGCAGGCCCGCCGCGACGGCCGCCAGGTGTTCCGCGTCCTCCCGCGCGAGTCCCGCGGTGGCCGCCGTCACCAGTCCGTCGTTCGACAGCACCACGGCGTGCCGGACCTGCTGAACCCTGCGCGTCAGGTCGTCCAGCAACCAGTCCAGTTGCTTGTCCAGTGCCATTTCCAGCCCCTCCCCGTCGACGCGGCCGACACGGCCGCGCCCCACCCCGCGTAGTCGTTCCGCCAGCCTTCCCCACCAGCGGCTTTCCGGCAAGGAGGATGGGCCCATGGCACAGAAGATGACTCAAGAGGAATGGCGGGCGTTCGTCTCGCACGGCACCCGCACCGGGAAGCTGGCGACGGTCCGCGCGGACGGAAGCCCGCACATCGCTCCCATCTGGTTCGTACTCGACGGTGATTCCTTCCTGTTCAACACCGGTGAGGACACCGTCAAGGGGCGGAATCTGGCCCGTGACGGCCGCGTCTCCCTGTGCGTGGACGACGACCGTCCGCCGTTCTCCTACGTGGTCCTCCAGGGCCGCGCCACGATCGCCGAGTACGCCGACGACCCGCGGGAGACCCTGCGCTGGGCCACCCGGATCGCCGCCCGGTACATGGGCGAGGAACGCGGCGAAGCCTTCGGCCGGCGCAACGCCGTCCCCGGCGAACTGCTGGTCCGGGTGTCCATCGACAAGGTGATCGCGACGGCCGGTGTCGCGGACTGACCTACCGAGGGGCCTGCCTACGGTCCCACCGAGTCGAGCAGCCGGGCGGTGTGCATCCGCCCGGCGTACTCGACCAGCCGGATCAGCACCTCCTTCCCCGAGTCCTTGTCCCGCGCGTCGCACAACACCACAGGCGTCCCCTGGTCCAGGTCCAACGCCCGCGCCACCTCGTTCGACCCGTAACGCCGGGCGTTGGTGAAGCAGTTGACGGCGACGACGAAAGGGATCCGCCGGTGCTCGAAGTAGTCGACCGCCGGGAAGCAGTCCTCCAGCCGCCGGGTGTCCGCCAGTACGACCGCCCCCAGCGCACCCTGCGACAACTCGTCCCAGAGGAACCAGAACCGGTCCTGGCCGGGCGTCCCGAAGAGGTACAGCGACAGCCCCGACCGGATGGTGATCCGGCCGAAGTCCATGGCCACGGTCGTGGTGGTCTTCTGGTCGACCCCTCCGGTGTCGTCGACCAGTTCCCCCGCCTCGCTCAACAGCTCCTCGGTCCGCAGCGGTCGGATCTCGCTGACCGCGCCCACCAGGGTGGTCTTGCCCACCCCGAACCCGCCGGCCACGAGGATCTTCAGCGCCAGCGCGGCCAGGTCCCCGTCCGCCCCCGAAGCCGCGGCCCGCGCGGGCCCGTCGTCGTGCAGTCCCATCACAGCGCTCGCAATCCCTCGATGACTTCACGCAGAATCCGCTCGTCCGGCAGCTGGGCGGGCGGTACGGGCCGGCTCACCTTGACGTGCCCCGCCTCCAACAGGTCACCCAGCAGCACCCGCACCACACCCACCGGGAGATCCGCGTCCGCGGCGAGTTCCGCCACCGACTGGGTCTCGGAGCGGCACAGCCCGAGCAGGGCCCGGTGTTCCGGGCCGAGCAGCGCCTCGTCCGCGTCCCCGGAGGCGTCCGGGTCCACCACGACCAGCGCGATCAGGTCGAAGCGGACGCCGTGGGGGCCCGGCTTGGTGCGCCCGCCCGTCATGGCGTAGGGGCGTACGAGAGGACCCGCCTCGGCGTCGTACCACTGGCCGTCCACGTGTCGGACCGCCGCCTTCACCCGGCGGACGGCGGTTGCGCCGCGAACCGGGCGGGCGTGTAGAGGTGTTCGCCGACCCGCTTGACCAGCCGGGCCATCTCGTAGGCGATCAGACCGATGTCGGCGCCGGCAGCGCTGAGCACGGACAGGCAGGATCCGTCGCCGGCCGCCGCGACGAACAGGTAGCCCTCTTCCATCTCCACCATCGTCTGGCGCACTCCCCCGGCGTGGAAGTGCCGGCCCGCGCCCTTGGCGAGGCTGTGGAACCCGGAGGCGACGGCGGCCAGGTGTTCCGCGTCCTCCCGACTGAGCGCGCTGGAAGAGCCCACCGCCAGCCCGTCGTTGGACAGGACGACCGCGTGCCGGACCTCCCGGACCCTCATCACCAGGTCGTCGAGCAGCCAGTCCAGTTCCCCGGACCGGCGGACGCCGTCGAGGTCGATCCCGTGGTGTTCGCTCATCACACTTCTCCTTCGCTGCCTGCGTGGGGGGAGTTCTCCCGGGCGCCGCGCGCCCAGCCGTCCCGGTAGGCGGCCATCCGGTCCCGGGCCTCCTCGGGGCTGCGCCCCGGCGGCTCCTCGGGCCGCGTCGAACCCGGGGGCGCCTTCGGTTCGGGGGCCTCGCGCAACTGCGGGACCAGACTGGCCTGACGGACCCGACGGGGCAGTTCCGTCACCGAGGCGCCGGACGCGGACGCCGGACCGGGCCCCGGAGCGGCGCCGTGGGCCGCGCGGTCGGCGCCGGCCGGCCCCCGGCCCCCGCCCGGGGCGGAGCCGGCCGCGGGCTCCGGGGTCGGGGACCGCAGCGGTCCGGAGGGCCCGGTGACCGGTGCCGGGTGGGTGCGGGTGACCGCGTCGGCGGCGCCGCGCGGTCGCAGCGAGGCCACCGGGGCGGGCCGTTGCCGCGTGATCGCGGGGCCGGAAGCGGGGGCGGCGGCCCGGTCCCGTTCCGGGGCGGGCAGGCCGCGCACGGACTCCCGTACGACGCTCATGGCCGGGGCGTGCGACGGCACCCGGGCGGCCTCGACGGGCGGCTCGGCGGGTGCCTGCGGCGCGGCGGCGGTGGCGGGCGCTCCGGCAATCGCCCCCTGGAGGAGGGAGTTCGGCAGCAGGACCACCGCGGTCGTGCCCCCGTAGGGCGAGGTGCGCAGGTGGACCTGGATCGCGTGGCGGGTCGATAGCCGGCTGACCACGAAGAGCCCGAGGCGGTCGCTGTCGAAGAGGTCGAGGTCCTCGGAGTGCTCGATCCGCCGGTTGGCCTCCGCCATCACCTCGCGCCCCATGCCGAGACCGCGGTCCTCGACCTCCAGGACGTATCCGGTGCCGACCGGCTCCCCGCTGACCCGGACCTTGGTGTGCGGGGGCGAGAACTGGGTGGCGTTCTCGATGAGTTCGGCGAGCAGGTGGGTGAGGTCCGCGACGGCTCCGCCGGACACGGCCGCCTCTGCGAGTCCGCGCACCTCGACGCGCTGGTAGTCCTCGATCTCGGAGACGGCCGCGCGGACCACGTTCGTCAACGGGACCGGCATCCGCCACGCACGTCCGGGGGCGGCGCCCGAGAGGATGATCAAGCTTTCGGCGTGCCTGCGCATCCGCGTGGTGAGGTGGTCGAGCCGGAAGAGGTCCCCGAGTTCGCCCGGGTCGTCCGCGCGGCGCTCCATGGAGTCGAGGAGGGTCAGCTGCTTGTGGACGAGGACCTGGCTGCGGCGGGCGAGGTTGACGAAGACCCCGCTGACCCCGCCGGCGAGTTCGGCGCGTTCGACCGCGGCGCTGAGGGCCGCCCGGTGGACGGTGGACAGGGCCTCCCCGACCTGGGTGATCTCGTCGTCGGCGGGCGGCCCGGGCGGGGTCTCGGCGTCCACGTCGATGGTCTGGCCGGCGCGCAGCCGGTCCATGGCGTGCGGGAGTTCGCGGTGGGCGATGTGCAGGGCGGTGTTGCGCAACGAGACCAGCTCGACGACGAGGGCCCGACCGATACGGACGGAGATGACGAGGGAGGCGGCGACGGCCGCCAGGCCCAACAGCACGGCGGTCCCGGCGGGACTCAGCGCCCCTTCGGTGAACGGATCCGCGCGGTCGGCGGCTTCGGCGCGGGCGGCTTCGCGGATCTCCTGCATGGAGGCGCTGATCCCGGTGTAGGCGGCCTCCCAGCCGGCGGGGACGCCCGACGCGTCGCGCACCGCCGCGGCGGCGTTGCCCGCGGAGGCCGCGTTGCCGGTGTTCGCCGGGCCGCCGGCCGCCGGGGCCGGGGCGGCTGCCGCCAGGACCCGGTCCTCGGCCCCGGTGAGGTCGGCGTAGGCGGCGCTCCGGGAGGCGGCGTCCCAGACCTCCCGCTGGGTGGCGGGCAGGTCCCGGGCCGCGGCCGTGGTCGACGCGCGCCGGGACTCGACGGTCCCGGCCAGGCGGCGAAGCGTTTCGGCGCTTCGCTGGCCCGGCAGGGCGAGCAGGACGTCCTCCCGGGCCAGCAGTTCCCCGGCCCGGGCGAACTCCAGCAGGACCCGGGCGTCGGAACCGAGTTCGGGGTTCCGGCCGGCGGAGAGGGATCCTTCGACGGCGAGGGCGGAGTCGGTCAGGCGCGTGTACGTCGCGTAGGCCGCTTCGGGGGTCGCCCGGCGGTCGGTGATGTCCTTGCGGGCGGTTGCGAGGGCCTCGGCGGTGGTCACGAACTCCCCGAGCCGGGTGACGATGTCGGGGCCGTAGTCCCCGGAGTCGGCGACGGTGTGGCGGTCGCCGAGCCGCAGGCTCCGGACGGCGTCGTCGGTCCGCCGAGCCTGCTGCGCCAGGGCGGCGCCCTGGTCGGCGGCGGGGTCGGCCAGGTACCGGACTGCCGCCCGGCGTTCGGCCTGGAGTTCGGCGAGCGCGGCGGCGACGGGGGTGCGGATCTCGGCGTCGACCTGGCGGATCCTGCTGATCGCGGCGACGTCCTGGGCGGTGCTGACGGTGGCGAAGGCCCAGAGGGCGAGCAGCGAGACCACCGGGACCATCAGCAGCGAGACGATCTTCGCTCGGACGGTGGCGGGCCGCAGCCGGATCCGGGGTCCTGCCCCGCCACCGGCCCGGGCCGGGTCCGCGCCGGGGCGGAGGGCCCGCTCCGGCTCGGGTTCCTCGGCCGGGGGCCCCGCGTGCGCCCGGCGGCCTCGCGCGGGGGGCGCGGGCGGGCGCGGGGCCGCTGCTTCCGGTCTGCTGCGGGGTCTGCGCATGGGCTCCTCGTTCCGGGCGGTGCTTACGGAGGTCGCGGGGGGGGCGGGGTGGGGAGGTCGGTGTGGGGGGACCGGGCGGGGGGTGGGGAGGATCAGCGGGCCGGGAGCGGCGCGTCACCGAGGTTGCGGGCGGAGGCGGAGGCGGCACGCTCGTCGGCGGTCGGGGAGAGCGCGACGAAGGCGGCGGTGATGAAGAGGTACGAGCCCAGGCCGACCGCGAGGGGGAAGATGAACTGCATGGCCGTGGCGCCGGACAGCGCGGCCTCCGAAGGGGCGACGCGGACGGCGACGGCGGCCATTCCCGTGTAGTGCATGCTGCTCACGGCCGCCCCCATGACCAGCGAGGCCCCTGCCACGGCCACCGGCGACTTGATGTTGAGCGCCGCCCAGAGCGCCGCGGTGGCGGCGATCACGGCGATGGCGACGGAGAGCCCGACGATCAGCGGCCGGTAGGTGACCTGCCCGTGCAGGCGCAGCGCCGCCATCCCGAGGTAGTGCATGCTCGCGACGCCGAGGCCGGTGGTCAGGCCGCCGAGCACCAGGGCCCTGCCGCGGTTCCTGCCGTAGCCGACGGCGAACACCCCGGCGCCGACGACGAGCACGGCGACGAGGAGGCTGAGGATGGTCAGCGGCACGTGATAGCGGATCTCGGTGCCGGTGACGTGGAAACCGAGCATCGCGACGAAGTGCATCGTCCAGATGCCGGTGCCGATGGCCGAGGCCGCGGTGAGCAGCCAGTTGCGGCGGGAGGTTCCCGTCGCGGCGAGCGCACGGACGGTGCAGCGCAGCCCGAGGGCGGCGCCGATCGAAGCCATCACGTACGACAGTACGGGTGTCAGCCAGCCATAGGCGGCGTGGTCCAGGTGTCCCATGGCCACGGGACGCTAGTCCGGGTGAGGGCACGAACACGGGGAGCATTTCGAAAGCCGCTGGAACTGCTGGAATATGACAGAGCTACGTTCGTGTCCGATCACACCACGTGCCACCTTGCGCACACAGCGCAGGCAAGGCGGGCGCGCGCCGACGAAGCGGAAGAGCCGGGGCACCGCGCGCACGGCCCCGTGCGGGATCATGGGCCGCATGAGCGAAGACCACACGCACGTGCAGGAGTTCTTCGGGCCGCGCGCCGGCGCGTGGGACCGGAAGTTTCCCGACGACGGACCCGCCTTCGTGGACGCCGTGGCCGCGTGCGGGCTGCGCCCCGGGGACCGGGTGCTCGACGCGGGCTGCGGCACCGGACGGGCCCTGCTCCCGCTGCGCGACGCCGTGGGGCCCTCCGGGACGGTGCTCGGGGCCGATGTCACCGAGGAGATGCTGGCCGCCGCGCAGGAGGCCGGACGCGGGAGCGCCGGCACGCTCCTGCGGGCCGACGTGGCCCGGCTGCCGCTGCGGGACGACGCCCTCGACGCGGTGTTCGCGGCCGGGCTGATCGCCCACCTTCCCGACCCGGAGGCCAACCTGCGCGAGCTCGCCCGCGTGGTCCGCCCCGGTGGCCGGCTCGCCCTCTTCCACCCGATCGGCCGCGCCGCGCTGGCGGCGCGCCACGGCCGTTCACCGACCCCCGACGACCTGCGGGCCGAACACAACCTGGGACCGCTGCTGTCCGGGTCCGGCTGGGACATGACCCGCTACGCGGACGAGGAC
This sequence comes from Streptomyces sp. NPDC040432, assembly GCF_055595445.1. Taxonomy (NCBI): domain Bacteria; kingdom Bacillati; phylum Actinomycetota; class Actinomycetes; order Kitasatosporales; family Streptomycetaceae; genus Streptomyces; species Streptomyces sp. NPDC040432. Next base: position 626,247 of record NZ_JBVIVP010000001.1, read on the forward strand.
CACCGCTTCCTCGTCCTGGCCGAGCGCCGCGCCTGACCCGGGCGGGGACGGCGCGAGGCCCCGTACCGGAGGAGGTCCCCCGGCCGGTCCTCCCGCCACCCCGGTATCGCGTTCCGTGGAGGGTGCCCGGACGTACGCACAGGTGACGGGCTCGGAAATCGGCCTCCTCCTGCTCTCGACGTGCGTGTTACCCGCTGGTTAAGGTGCGCCGACGAGAGAGCGATCGGGAGGCCACGTGTCCGACGAGGAGGACGGGGGCTCGCTGTACGTGCTGACCGCCGTACTGCTGACCCCCACGCAGTTTCCGGCCGTCCTGGGCGACGACTTCCCGGAGGCCTGCGCACTGCTGGGCGTTCGACCCGTCACGGACGGGTACGGGCTGGTGCTCGGGCAGGACGAGGAGGGGGCGCGCTGGACGGTCGTCGTGGACGACGTCTCGCTCGTGGCCGCCGCCATCGCGTCCTGGGACTGCGGGATGGAGTACGACCTGTCGCCCGACGAGCGGACGATCGTGGTCTCGCTGGCTGGTTGGCCGCTGGAGCTGACCGTGTCGGCGCCCGGCGTCGCGGAACCGCACGATCCGGAGCAGGGTGCGGACGGCACCGGCCGGGTGCCGTTGGCACCGCCCTCGGCGGACGCGTGGGGCCCCGTGCAGCGACGGATGGGCGCGGACCAGATCGCCCGGGAATGGGCGGACTGGAGCGAGCGCGTCGCCACGGACGGCGGTGCGGCGGCCGCCGCGCACCCCGGGTTGGCCCGGGCGCTCGCGGAGGCGAAGCAGTACACGGTCGCGGCGCCGCCTCCGGGCCGGGTGCGTTCGTCCTTCGCCGGGGAAGGCGCCCGAACCGTCCGGGCCGACGGCCCCGGTTGGTCGCTGGTGGCGCGGACCGACGACGCGGCGTTCGTCCTGCTGGACGAGGAGCCGGGCGAGGTGTTGACCGTCCCCCGCGAGGGCGAGTTCGACCTGGACGAACTGTTGGCGGCCCTGGACCGGGTGGCCGCGCGGCCCGTCTGAGGATTCGGAGGAGAAGCGGATGGATTCGGTGGAGTCGGTACCGGTGGGTGTGGTCGTGGGCGGTCGCGAGGAGGTGGTCGACGACCACTGGGGGCACGAGACGGCGGTCATCCGGCTCGACGCGCGCCGCTTCGGACCGGAGGCCCTGTACGGACTGGAGGACTTTTCCCACGTCGAGGTCGTCTTCCACTTCGACCGCGTACCGGTCGAAAGGATCGAGACGGGTGCCCGACACCCCCGCGGCAACACGGACTGGCCCCTGGTCGGCATCTTCGCCCAACGTGGCAAGAACCGTCCGAACCGGCTCGGGGTCTCCCGGTGCCGGGTCCTGAGGGTGCACGGCCTGGACGTGCACGTGCAGGGCCTGGACGCGGTGGACGGCACTCCGGTGCTCGACCTGAAGCCCTACGTCGAGGAGTTCGGCCCGCGCGACGAAACCCACCAGCCGCACTGGGCCACGGCCCTGATGCGGGACTACTACTGAGCCCGCCGGCCCCGCCGCGTCCGGACGCACCGGACGCGGACTGACGGACCGGACGCGGACGGACCGGACGCGGGCGGGCCCTGCACGATCGGACGGGCGGGGCGGGCGCCGAGCGGTCAGACCCGGTCGAGCGGGACGTGCGGGAGCGCCGGCAGGGTGACCGTGATCGTGTCGCCGGGGCGGATCGTGCCGCCCCGGTGGACCACGCCCATGATTCCCGCCTTGCGGACCAGGTTGCCCGCGTCGTCCCGGCCGACGACCTGCTTGAGGAGCCCGCCGCGGAACTCGTCGATCTGGCGGCACGGGTTGCGCAGCCCGGTCACCTCCACCACCGCTTCCTCACCCAGACCCAGCAGCGTTCCCGTCGGCAGCGCGAGCAGGTCGATGCCCTCCGTCGTCACGTTCTCCCCGAGCTGGCCCGGCGCGACCTCGAAGCCCCGACCTGCCACCTCGTCGAAGAGCTCACGGTGGATGAGGTGCACCTGTCGGAGATTCGGTTGGGTCGGGTCCTGCGCCACGCGTGAGCGGTGCTTGACCGTGACGCCCGCGTGCACGTCACCCTCGACGCCGAGGCCCGGGAGCAGGGTGATGCTCTCCCGGTTCGGTTTGGTGAACGAGTACACGCCGTTGCTGCTGACCGCCGATACCTGTGCGGTGTTCACCACCTGCGTCCCCCTTGCCGCTTTCAGCGGTCCAGTTGCTTTCTGGAGACGCCCCGCAGACGACGCCGCTGGGACGGATCCAGCAGGAGGTACGCGACGGCCGGGACCGCGACGAGGGCCACCAGACCCCAGACGCCGAACACGTAGAACAACACGATGGCTGCCGCGACCGCGGCAACCGCGACCTTTCCGCTCCTCGACATCTACGGACACCTCCTCCTACTGCTTCGGCCATTGACCTCTCAACGCTCCGCCCCCACCGTGCGTTCCCCCGCGCCGCGCCCTCGTTCCACCTCGGTGAGCCGGGTCACCGAGGCGCGAGCGCCCCCCGGGGTCCGCGCATGAGGTACTCTCGGCCGCCCGTACCCGGTAGTCAAGTTTGAGGAATGCGTGCTCTCCGAGATCTCCGGCCTCCTCCGCTGCTCCGCCGTCTTCCTGCCCGCCGACCCGCCGCGCAACGGCCGCGTCGCCTTCTGGCGCACCGACTCCGACTCCGCCGCGCCCGTCCGCCCCCCGGCGGACGGAGCCCCCGGCACACGGACCCCCGCGCAGGCCGGCCCCGGCCCCACACCCCCCGGCGGCGCCGAGGCCCCGGCCGGGGTCGTGGAGGAACTCACCGTGATCACCCCCGCGCTGCTGCCGGCCGCGGTGCCCGCCCTGATGCTGCCCATCGGCGCCGCCCTGCCGTTGCTCACCCGGGCCCGGACCGCCCCCGGCGCGAGCGCCCCGACGGCGTTCTGGGGAGCGGCGGCGCTGCTCGCCCTCCGTTTCGCCGCCCGCGGGCTGCTGCTGCCCGGGCTGAGCCCCGCCGGGTACGACGCCTGGCGTACCGGTCCGCTGTTGGCCGCCGACCTCGAAGCGGTGCGTGAGCTGGCGGCCGCCATGCCGCCCGAAGCCCACTGCGTCCCCCTGGAGGCCGACGGGCCGCCCCGGCTGCCCGCCCCCGAACGGTTGCTGCGGGCCTTCCTCGACGCCGTCGCCGACACCCTGCCCCGGTCCCCCGCCGCGCTCGCCGCCGCGGGCGGCCCCGCCTACGCGGCGCCCGCCGGTCCCGCCCGGCCGTCGCCCTCACTGCGCGCGTGGGCCGACGAGGTGGCCGTGGGCCACGACGCGGGGGTGCGGATCTCCCTGCGCATAGAGTTCCGCGCCCCGGCTGCGGCCCGCCCCGGCGGCAGTGTCCCCGACGGCGGAGCAGGCGTCCCCGGCGCCGGCGACGACCCCGCCGACCGTCCCGACGCCCCGCCCGCCCTGCGTGCCGTGCTCCAGCTGCACAGCCTCGCCGACGCCGGCCTCGTCGCCGACGCCGCCGAAGTGTGGGCCGCCCCGGCCGGCACCCCCGGCGGCGCCGCCCCGGGACCCGCCGCGGCCACCTTTCCGCCCCGCGCCCGGCTCGACGCCCTGCGGGCACTGCGCCGTGCGGCCCGGCTCTGGCCCGCGCTGTCGCCGCTGCTCGGGGCCGCCGTTCCGGACGCGGTCGACCTCGCCGACGAGGAGGTCGCGGAGCTGCTCGCCGACGCCGCCCCGGCCCTCGCCGCCGACGGGGTACAGGTGCATTGGCCGCGGGGCCTCGCCCGTACCCTCACCTCCCGCGCCGTCGTCGACTCCCCCGCCTCCCACGCCACCGGCTCGGACCTGCCCGGTCTCTCCGCAGGCGCGCTGCTCTCCTTCGACTGGCGCCACTCCCTCGACGGTCGCGCCGAGGACCTGACCCCGGCCGAACTCGACCGGCTGGCCGAGGCGAAGCGCCCCCTGGTCCGGCTGCGCGACCAGTGGGTCCTGGTCGACCGGGCCGCTGTGCGCCGCGCCCGCGCCCGCGTCGAGCGGCCCGTCACGGTCTCCGCCGCCGACGCGCTGGCCGCCGTACTCACCGGATCGGCCGAGATCGACGGAGCGCGGGTCGAGGTGACGGCCGCGGGAGCGCTCGCCGAGCTACGGTCCCGGCTGACCGCCGATCCGGAGCGGGCCGCCCTCCCCGCGGCGCCGAAAGGGCTCGACGCGACGCTGCGGGACTACCAGCTGCGGGGCCTGGCCTGGCTCGACCTGATGACCTCGCTCGGTCTCGGCGCCTGCCTCGCCGACGACATGGGTCTGGGCAAGACGGTCACGCTCATCGCCCTGCACCTGCACCGGGACCGTCCCGAGCCCACCCTCGTGGTCTGCCCGGCCTCACTGCTCGGCAACTGGCAGCGCGAGATCGAAAGGTTCGCACCGGGCACGCCCGTCCGCCGCTTCCACGGCGGCAGCCGCACCCTCGACGGCCTCGACGGCGGCTTCGTCCTCACCACCTACGCGACCATGCGCCTGGACGCGTCCGAACTCGCCGCCGCACCCTGGGGCATGGTCGTCGCCGACGAGGCACAGCACGTCAAGAACCCCCACTCGGCCACCGCCAAGGCGCTGCGCACCATCAACGCTCCGGCCCGGGTGGCTCTCACGGGCACGCCGGTGGAGAACAACCTGTCCGAGTTGTGGGCCCTGCTCGACTGGACCACCCCCGGACTCCTCGGTCGGCTCGGCACCTTCCGTACCCGCTGGGCCGAGCCCGTGGAGAGCGGTCGCGATCCGCAGGCCGCGGCCCGGTTGGCCGCGCTGGTGCGGCCGTTCCTGCTGCGCCGCAAGAAGTCCGACCCCGGCATCGCCCCCGAACTGCCGCCGAAGACCGAGACCGACCACCCGGTGTCCCTCACCCGCGAACAGGCCGGTCTGTACGAGGCGGTCGTGCGCGAGACCCTCGCCGCGATCGCGGACGCCGACGGAATGGAGCGCCGCGGACTGGTCGTCAAGCTGTTGACCTCCCTCAAGCAGATCTGCAACCACCCCGCGCAGTACCTGAAGGACCCGGGTGGTCCCGGCCCGTCCGATCCGCGGGACGCCGCCCGCTCCGGGAAACTGGAGCTGCTGGACGAACTCCTCGACACCATCCTCGCGGAGGGCGGCTCGGTGCTGGTGTTCACCCAGTACGTGGCCATGGCCCGGATCCTGGAACGCCACCTGACATCGCGCGGCATCGTTTCCGAGCTGCTGCACGGGGGGACGCCCGTACCGCGCCGCGAGGAGCTCGTCGACCGCTTCCAGTCCGGGGAGGTGCCCGTCTTCCTGCTGTCCCTGAAGGCGGCCGGCACCGGACTCAACCTGACCCGCGCCGGGCACGTCGTGCACTTCGACCGCTGGTGGAACCCGGCCGTCGAGGAACAGGCCACCGACCGTGCCTACCGCATCGGCCAGACCCAACCCGTCCAGGTCCACCGGATCATCGCCGAGGGCACCGTCGAGGACCGCATCGCCGAACTCCTCGAAGCCAAACGCGCCCTCGCCGACGCCGTCCTCGGCTCCGGGGAATCGGCCCTCACCGAACTGACCGATGCCGAGCTGGCCGAGCTGGTGGCCCTGCGCCCGGCCCCGGGGGGCAACGGATGAACAGCACCCACGACCCGTACGAGGAGACCTTCCCCGCGCTCCCGCCGCACGGTGGACGGGCCTTCGCCACCACCTGGTGGGGTCATGCCTGGCTACGGGCCCTGGAGGACGGAGCGCTCGACGGCGAGCAGGTCAAACTGGGTCGCCGGTACGCGCGCACCGGCGCGGTCGGCGCCGTGTCGGTGCGTCCGGGCGGGCTGACGGCGGTGGTGCGCGACCCGGACGGAACGGCGCGCCGGACGGACGTGCTGGTCCAGGAGTTCACCGCAGCGGAATGGGACCGGCTGCTGGGTCTGGCGGTCGCCGAATCGGGCCACATCGCCGCCCTGTTGGACCGTGAGGTGCCGCCGGAACTCGCCGAGGACGCGGCGGCGGCCGGGGTCGACCTGCTGCCCGGCATGGGTGAGCTCGACCCGCGCTGCGACTGCGGCGAGTGGGACCACTGTCCGCATACCGCCGCGCTCTGCTACCAGATGGCACGGCTGCTGGACCGGGACCCGTTCCTGCTGCTGCTGTTGCGCGGGCGCCCCGAACGGGACCTGCTGATCCAGTTGGAGGACCGCAGCGCCGCCGGCGCGGAACAGGAACCGGACGCCCCGCCCGGGATGGTCGGCGTTCCGGCGGCCGAGGTGTTCGCGGCGCGCGCGGAGCTGAGGCCGCTGCCCCCGCCGCCGGAGCTGCCGCAGGCTCCGGGGCAGCCCCCGACCCTGGACACCGAGACACAGCCGGACGGGCTGGACGTGGACGCCGTGGAGTTCCTCGCGCAGGCGGCCGCGTCGCAGGCGCACCGGCTGCTCGCGCGGGCGCTGGCGGCGGACGGCGCGGATCTCGCGCCGACGGCCCCGCCGACCGCCGCGGAGGACGCCGTACGACTCACCGCCGAGGCTCGCCACTTCCGGCTCCGCTACCGCTTGGCGGCGGCTTCCGGCCGCGACGGGCCCGCCATGGACCTGGCCGTACGGGCCTGGGGCTTCGGCGGGGCGCCGGCCCTCGCGGCGCTGGAGGACGACTGGTCGCCCGACCGGGCCGCCCTGGCCCGGGCCCGCTCCGCCCTGGCGGCGGCCTGGCCGGACGAGGACGCCCCGGAGCTGCGCCGGGTGCGGGCCCGCTGGACGGCACCGGGCGCCCGGCACCAGCTGCGGCTGGGCCGCGACGGCCGCTGGTGGCCGCTGCGCCGTGAAGGGACCCGCTGGAGCCTGGCGGGGCCGGGCGCCCCGGATCCCGCGTCGGCCCTGGCCTGCCTGGAAGCGGAAGCGGACGGGGGCGACGCCCCGGCGTGAGATGGGCGCGCGCCCCCCGGTGCCCACCGGACCGCTGAGGGGGATCGGTCGCGGAGTGGCCGACGCGGCGCTTGTCGGGGCCGCGGACCCGCACGACGATGGGGGCTCTCCGCGTACCGCGGTGCCACGGTCCCTCGGGAGGGCGACATGGGCGATCCGTCGTTGGCGCTGCCGGGCGGGGCGGATCCCGCCGAGCGCACGCGCGTCCTGCGGCGCGCGCACGCCGCGTTCACCGAGGACGGGCGGGTCGATGCCCCCGTCCGTGCGGTGATCGCGAAGTCCTGGCGGCGGTGCGCCCGGGCTCGGATCAGCCCGGAGTGCGCACCCCGGCTGGAGCTGGCCGAGCCGGAGTTGCGGGCCTACCGGGCGCAGCATCCGCTGGCCCGGGTGATGCCGCTGTTCCGGGACCTCGTCGGGGCGTTCGCGGCGCAGGGGGCGCACCTGCTCGCGGTGTGCGACGCGCGGGGCGGCCTGTTGTGGGTGGAGGGCGAGGCGGCCACGCTGCGCCGGGCGGAGCGGCTCGGCTTCGTCCCAGGTGCGCGTTGGGCGGAGTCGGCGATGGGAACCAACGCGCCGGGTACGGCGGTCGCCGTCGGGGAGCCCGTCCAGGTCTTCGGGGCGGAGCACTTCAGCAGGCGGGTCCACCCGTGGACGTGCGCGGCCGCACCGGTCCGTGATCCCGGCACCGGCCGGGTGCTCGGTGCGGTCGACATCACCGGCGGCGACGGGCTGGCCCACCCCCATTCGCTCGCCTTCGTCCAGGCGGTGGCCCGCGCGGCGGAGGCCCAACTGGCGCTGCTCGCACCGGAACCGGCGACCGCCGGACAGGACCGGCTGACGGCACTGGGCCGTGACGAGGCGCAGCTGCTCCTCGGGGGCCGGCGGCACGTGCTGGGGCGACGGCACAGCGAGATCCTCACGCTGCTGGCGCACCATCCGGAGGGCCTTTCCGGGGAGGAACTGGCCCACGCCCTGTACGAGGACGAATCAGTGCCGGCGGTGACGTTGAGGGCGGAGATGTCCCGGCTGCGGGCGTTGGTGGGGGCACGGCACCTGTTGTCGCGTCCCTACCGCGCGGCCGCCCCGCTGGAGGCCGACTCCGCGGCGGTGGTCCGGCATTTGGCGGCGGGCGCCGTCTCGGCCGCCCTCGCCCGGTATACGGGACCGCTGCTGCCCGCGTCGACGGCGCCCGGCATCGTCCGGCTGCGCCGCCGCATCGAGGACCAGGCTCGGGCAGCGGTGATCGCCCGGGCGGACCGGGGGCTCCTCACGGACTGGGTGTGCGCCCCGTGGGGCGCGGACGACCCGGCGGTGTGGCGGGCCCTGGCCGGAGCCCTCCCGCCGGAGGGTCGGGCGGCGGCGCTGGCCCGCGTACGCGCCCTGGACGCGGAACTCGGCGCCGGCCCCGGGGTGGGACGCGGCCGGGAGGCGTCCCCGGGAGCCGGGAGCGGCACGCGGGCGGGCGGGCGTGCAACGTACCCGCAACCTGCCCGCTCCTAGCCTCCTGCCCGAGCGCTGTCCGACGGCGGCCGGCGCCCGGCAAGGGGAGGACCTCCATGGCCCGTTTCGCTGCGCCCGGTACCGAGGGCGCGCTGATGTCGTACGCGGCGCGCTACGACCACTTCATCGGCGGGGAGTACGTCCCGCCCGCCCGGGGCCGGTACTTCGACAACCCTTCTCCCATCACCGGGGTGCCGTTCACCGAGGTCGCTCGGGGCACGGTCGAGGACGTCGAGCGCGCCCTGGACGCGGCCCACGCGGCGGCCCCCGGCTGGGGGCGGACCTCGGCGGGTGACCGGTCCACGATCCTGCTGCGCGTGGCGGACCGGATGGAGCAGAACCTGGAGGCCCTCGCCGTCGCGGAGACCTGGGAGAACGGCAAGCCGGTCCGCGAGACCCTGGCCGCCGACCTGCCGCTGGCCGTCGACCAGTTCCGCTACTTCGCCGGCGCGCTGCGCGCCCAGGAGGGCGCGCTCAGCCAGTTGGACGACGACACGGTGGCCTACCACTTCCACGAGCCGCTGGGCGTGGTCGGCCAGATCATTCCGTGAAACTTCCCGATCCTGATGGCGGTGTGGAAGCTCGCTCCGGCGCTCGCCGCGGGCAACACCGTCGTCCTCAAACCGGCCGAGCAGACACCGGTCTCGGTGCACTACTGGCTGAGTCTGGTGGCGGACCTGTTCCCGCCCGGTGTGGTGAACATCGTCAACGGCTTCGGTGAGGAGGCGGGCAAACCCCTCGCGTCCAGCCCGCGCGTCGCGAAGGTCGCCTTCACCGGGGAGACCTCCACCGGCCGCCTGATCATGCAGTACGCGGCGGAACACCTCACTCCGGTCACCTTGGAACTCGGGGGGAAGAGCCCGAACCTGTTCTTCGACGACATCTGGACCACGGACGACGACCTGCGCGACAAGGCCCTGGAGGGCTTCACCATGTTCGCCCTGAACCAGGGCGAGGTGTGTACGAGCCCGTCCCGTGCGCTGATCGAGCGCGGCCGGTACGGGGACTTCCTGGAGGCCGCGGTGGCCCGCACCGAACTGATCGTGCCCGGGCACCCGTTGGACACGGACACGATGATCGGGGCGCAGGCCTCCGAGGAACAGCTGAAGAAGGTCCTCGCGTACGTGGAGATCGGCGAGCGGGAGGGCGCCAAGCTCCTGACCGGCGGCCGCAAGCAGGAGTTGGAGGGCGAACTGGCGGGCGGTTTCTACGTCCAACCGACCATCTTCGAGGGTGACAACCGCATGCGGATCTTCCAGGAGGAGATCTTCGGCCCGGTGGTCTCCGTGACCTCGTTCCAGGACTTCGACGACGCCGTCCGCATCGCCAACGACACGGCCTACGGGCTGGGCGCGGGCGTGTGGACCCGTGACGTCAACACGGCCTACCGCGCGGGACGCGCGATCCAGGCCGGCCGCGTCTGGACGAACTGCTACCACGCCTACCCGGCGCACGCCGCCTTCGGCGGATACAAGCAGTCCGGCATCGGCCGGGAGACCCACAAGATGATGCTGGAGCACTACCAGCAGACGAAGAACCTGCTCGTCTCCTACTCCCCGAAGAGGCTCGGGTTCTTCTAGACGAATGAGTCCGATGTGTTCAGTGATCGAAGGCGATGTGGGAGCGCATGGTGGGTGCTCCGGTTTGGTGGTTGCGCCAGATGGCCGCGCCCATGGCGAGGACGCGCTGGGCGACGCGGACGGCGACGCCCTCGAAGGTGCGTCCCCCGTGCTGTTCGAGGTCCAACTGCCCCTTGAGGGTGTCGTTCACGGACTCGATCAGCTGCCGCACGGACTTGAGCAGGCCCTCGCCCTTGCGTTTCTCCTCCCGCTTGAACGAGGGCCGCAACAACTCGATCCCCTGAAGGGCCAGGTCGTTCTCGAACTCCTTGGAGGCGAAGCCCTTGTCGGCGATCAGCAGCAGGCCGGGCCGTTGGGCCACCGGACCTGCCTCGACGTCGAGAATGGCCTGCAGGACCTCGCGCTCGTCCGTCTTCGGGTGCGCGAGCGCCCACAGGATCGGCATGCCGGCAGGAGCACACCGGATACAGACGCAGGCCCCAGAAGAAGCGGGAGTGCGAGGCGCAGTACCCGTATCCGGCCCAGCCGGCCATCTCCGAGCGCTTCACCGTCGGCCGCGACATCCCGCACGGCAACGGCGTCGAGTCGACGATCCAGTGGTTGTCGAACCAGAAGTCCGTATCGACGGCGAGCATCCGTATCGCCTTCTTCACCAGCGACAACGCGGCCTTGAGCCGCTTGTTGTACCCGGACTGCTGCGGCAGATACGGAAACATCGAGGCCGGATGCTGCTTCGCGTACCGCAGCCACCTCGCCTCGGAGTGGAAACCCGGCAGCGCCTGCGACCGCGAGCGTGACCGGTTCGGCATCGCTCAACTGCGTCGGACAGCCCATCCATCGCTCTGTCTCCAGCCCGTCATCGATCTTCACAGACAGTGCGGTCAGCAGGGTGTTCAGTTCGTCGGTCACACAACGATCTCGGACACCCTGTCCGCATTGCCCTACACGTCCGGCGGTGTCGCCCCGGCCCCTTCGCTTTCCGAACTCCCTTGTGGCCAGGCCGAAGACGAGGCCACCGACCAAGAACCAGGGATTCCACAGCACCAGCGTCCATAGCCGCTGTTCCGGGCTCACGTCCATCCGCCGGCCCGCCCCGTCGGTCAAGAGCAGCGACTCGACGGCGATACCACGCATCAGCAGCACAGCGCAGGCGGACCAGCCCAGAGCCTTGATCGCCCGTCCGGCCGGGCCACGAGGCCGTAACCCAGCGAGAAGCCATCCCAGCACGCCGCCGACAAGGCATAGCGTTCCCGTACCCCACAAGCCGACCGCCACGAACCACCCGGGACGTTCCTCGGCCAGTGGCCCTGCCGAGACACTCAGGCCCCACTCGCCACCCAACGCCCAGTAGAAATGCAGCACGGCGAAGGCGATCGCCCACGCGCACGCGCCACGCCCCCACACCCCCGACGTTGCCTTGCCCCTCGGATCTTCATACACGCCCACCATGCAATCGGCCGCCACATGCGACTGAATACATCGGACTCATTCGTCCAGGGCGTCGGAGGTCCGCCATGGTGTGGGTCGTCGGCAGGTGGGGCCGCGACCGGTCCGGGTGACGAGCAGTTGTTGGAGGAGGTGTTGGAGGAGGTCCAGGGCCATCGGGCGGCGCGGCCGGCCTCGACGAGGCCGATCATTTCGAACCCGGCGTCCGTCAGGCCTCCGAAGGTGTGCCGGTTCGGGCCCGAGGGGCCGTGGGCGGGCTGGTACCCCGCCAGGTTCCAGGTGTGGACGGGGATGTCCGCCGGTACCGGTTCGGCCGGGCCGCTGCGGCCCGCGTACGGGCCCGTCTGCTCGTCGGTGACGATCAGGACCCGGTCGTGCCCCCGGTAGTGGGCGCGCACCGCCTTGGTCGTGTCGGTGCCCCCGAGGTCTCCGAATCGTTTCAGCACGTCGAGCTCCGGCTCTTCGGGCGCGAACGCGACCTCCTTGCTCGACCACCCGAACTCCACCGGCTCCGCCGCCTCGGCGCGCTGCGCCGGCGCCGTGCCGAAGACGGCGGCGGCGTCCGCGCGGGTCAGCTTCGACCGCTCCGAGACGGTGTCGTGGAACATCGAGCCGGACCGGTCCACCAGGATCAGCGTCCGGCCGGGCAGGGCCGGTACGTTGGCCGGCGAGTGGCCCAGTGCCCGCTCCAGGGGCTCCCGCCGGCGCGACGAGCGCGCGTGCCGGAGGGCGGCCAGGTAGCGGAACGGGAACTGCCGGGACCGGGCCACTTCTTCGGGGTCCGCGATCCGTTCGGCGACCGCTGCGGCCGCCTCGTCCGAGACCTTGGCGTCGTCGAAGTTGCGCAGGTTGCGCAGCAGCGCCATCGGTCCCATCGAGGGGATCACCGCTTCCCGGACGGCGGCGTCCATCGGCCCCCGGAGCCGGCCCGCCAGTGCCTCCCAGGTCATGCCCGCCGCGGCCGGCCGCTCGGCGCCGTCCGGTCCGGTGACGACCGGTCGCCGCTGCTCCACGGGCAGTTCCAGCAGCGCCCGGTGTGCGGTGAGCAGCCGGTCGGAGGGCGGCGGCGCCGCGTCGTCGGGGTGGTGGCGGCGGTCCAGGGCGTACCGGAAGAGATCGCCCTGCCAGGGCTTGGCCGGGTCGGGGGTGGCGTGCACGAGGTTGAGGACGTCGCCGAAGCGGAAGGCCTTGGAGGCGGTGTCGTACTTGAGCAGCGAGCGGGAGGAGTACAGCCGGCGCACGGCGTCGGCGATCCCCCTCTTCACGGGCTGCGGGACGTTGCGTCCGTACTCCGAGGTCCAGTGGGCGAGCAGTTCGCCGGGTTCGTCGGCGCGCTGGAGCACCGAGTCGATGACGCTCCGGTTGGACGGCCCCCCGTGGGCCCCGGCGGTGAGCCGGGCCCTGACGTACGCGGCCGCGCCGACGAGGGACGCCGTGCGCATGTTGCCCTCGCCACGGAGCCGGCGCAGCAGTCCGGCCGTCCATTCCGGGTCGTGGAGGGCGAGTTCGCCGACGAGGCGGGTGTAGCGCCCGTCGCGGTCGATGCCGCTCTCGTAGAAGGTCCGCTGGGAGACGAAGTTCCCGACGGCCAGGAGGTAGAGCTCCTCGCGCGGCTCCCGGACGAAGGCGGGGCCGCCCTGGTGGGTGAGCGCGGGCGGATTTTCGGCGGTGGGGCGGTGGTGTGCCCACGGTGCGGACGCCGTCCGGGCGGCCGCCTGCGAGACGTGCGGGGCCACGAGCATCTCGGACCAGATTTTCGACACGCGAGGGGTGTGACGAGGCAGGGAATCCCCCAGGATCCGAAGGAAGGTGGGTCGGCCCCGGCCGGGGCGTCCGGCGGGACGACGGCGGAGCGCGGGCGCAGGCGTGAGCGCCCGCGCCACCCGAGATCAGAAGTGGCCGCGGCGGACTTGGTTTCGGAAGGAAGTAGCCGCAGCCGAGCGCATCGGGGGCGCGGTCGCGACGCCACCCTGGGCAGGCCCCCGGATCGCATGCCGGCGATTTGACGGGGGGCGCCCTGCCGACGTGCGTCGCCTCCAGCGGCTCCCACGACACGGCCCGTAGGGCCCCCGGGGGCCCAGGGGCCCGCCGGGCCGTGGACTCACGGACGTGCGGCTCCATCCCCCGGGGGCTCGGCCGCCCCGGCGTCGCCTGCGTCCGCGTCACCGGCCGCGATCGAGGCGACCCGGCGGCGCACCAGGAACCAACCTCCCACCAGTACGGCGGCCACGGCCGGCATGGCCAGGGCCGTCCTGGAGCCGACGTCCCCGTCCGCGCACACCAGCACGAGGACCACGAGCAGGAAGAGGAGGGTGACGATCTGGGTGTACGGGGCCCAGGGCAGCCGGTAGGCGGGTCTGGTGGCCTGTCCCCGGCGGGCCCGGCGCCAGAACAGCAGCGAGCAGATCATGATCATGGCCCAGGTGGCGAGGATGCAGAACGAGGCGAAGTTGATGACGATCTCGAAGGACTCCTCGGGGACGAAGAAGTTCATGACCACGCCCAGCACTCCGAACGCGGCGGTGAGGATGATCCCGCCGTACGGGACGTGGCCCTTGCTCATGCGGGCGGTGAAGGCCGGGGCGGAGCCCGCCACGGCCATGGAACGCAGGATGCGACCGGTCGAGTACAGCCCGGAGTTCAACGAGGACAGGGCGGCGGTCAGGACGACCAGGTTCATGACCCCGGCGGCTCCGGGTACGCCGAGTTCGGTGAAGACCGTGACGAAGGGGCTCCGGTCGGCCGAATAGGCGGTGTGGGGCAGGAGGAGGGAGAGGAGGACGACGGAGCCGACGTAGAAGAGGCCGATGCGCCACATGATCGAGTTGAGCGCCCTGGGCACCACCTTGCGGGCGTCGACGGTCTCGCCCGCGGCGATCCCGGAGAGTTCCAGGCCGGCGTAGGCGAAGACGACGCCCTGCATGACGAGCATCATCGGCAGGACCCCGGCCGGGAAGACGCCGCCGTTCGCGGTGATCATGGAGATTCCCGGAACGTGCCCGTCGATGGGGTGGCCCGTCACGATCAGGAGGACGGCGACGCCCATGAAGACGACCAGGGCGGCGACCTTGATGATGGAGAACCAGAACTCCATCTCGCCGAAATAGCGCACCGAGATCAGGTTCGCGGTCAGTACCACGCACAGGGCGATGAGGGCGAGGGCCCATTGGGGCACCGTGGTGAACGCCGACCAGAAGTGGGCGTAGGTGGCGGCGGCGGTGATGTCGGCGATGCCGGTGACGGCCCAGTTCAGGAAGTACAGCCAGCCGGCCGTGTAGGCGCCCTTCTCCCCCATGAACTCGCGGGCGTACGAGACGAAGGCACCCGATGACGGCCGGTGCACGACCAGTTCGCCCAGCGCCCGCACCACCAGGACGGCGAAGATCCCGCACACCGCGTACGCGATCGCGAGCGACGGCCCGCTCTCGGCCAACCGCCCGCCGGAGCCCAGGAAGAGGCCCGTGCCGATCGCACCACCGATGGCGATCATGGATATGTGCCGGGGCTTCAGCTTCTTGCTGTACCCCTCGTCGCCGGCGTCGGACCGCACCGGCCCGGAGGTCGCCACCGGTTCGACCGTCACCTGTCCGTCAGCCATCCCCGATCCCACCTTCCGTCCGTGCGTGGTGGCGTTCCGAGCGGGACCACCACGAGCGCCCCGGCCCGGAACGGGGCCGGCGTGGCACCGGTGTGCCGGCCCCGGACCCCTTCCAGCCAACGACACGAGGGGTGGGGGACGCAGGGCACGATCGGACGACGGGCGGGTGGAACGCGATGCGGCCGAGCCGGCACGCGCCGGGGGCGGGGTCGAAGCGGTGACACGCCGGGGGACGTCCTTCCGGGACCGTCCGGGCCCCCGCCGTCCTCCCCGGGGCCGACCGATCGGAGGAGGGCGGGGGAGCGACCACCTGATGTGCTGGTGGGTCAACCAGCCGGGCCGTCGAGCCCCGGGAGCGAAAGGTGACGACGATGACCAACGAGCGGAACACCCCCTCGTCCCCGACCACGCCGGAGCGGACGGACGTCGCCGCCGGCACCCACGTCCACACGGCCCTGACCGCCGGTCCGCGGGACGGCGAGCGCGTCCTGCTCCTGCACGGGTTCCCGCAGTTCGCCGACTCCTGGTCCGACCAGCTCATCGCGCTGGGCGCGGCCGGTTACCGCGCCCTGGCGGTCGACCAGCGCGGCTACGCGGACGGCGCGCGACCCGATGAGATCGACGCGTACGCCGTCGAGCACCTCGTCGCCGACGTCCTGGCCTTCTGCCACGCCTTGGCCGGCCGTGAGCGGGTCCACCTCGTGGGCCACGACTGGGGCGGCGTCGTCGCCTGGGCCTTCGCCACCGCGCACCCCGAGGTGCTCGCCTCCCTCACCGTCGTGTCCACGCCGCACCCCCGCGCGTTGAGGTCCGCCCTGCGGTCCGACCCCGACCAGGCCCGCCGGAGCGCCTACGTCCAGCGCTTCAGAGCGCCTGGGCACCTCGCGGAGGCGGACCTGCTGAATGACGGGGCGGCCCGCCTGCGCTCCCTGTACGAGGGCGCCCTGCCGCCGGCGCGCATCGACGACTACGTGGCCCGCTTCGCAGCGCCGGGCGTGCTGACGGCCGCGCTCAACTGGTACCGGGCCCTGCCCGAGGCCCTCGCCGTGCCCGCCGACCGGATCGGGGTCCCCACCCTGTACGTCTGGGGTGATCAGGACCTGGCCCTCGGCCGGACCGCGGCCGAGGGGACCGGCGCGTGGGTCGACGCCCCGTACCGCTTCGAGGCACTCCCAGGCGCGGGCCACTGGCTGCCCGACGCCAATGCCGCGGACATCGAACCGCTGCTCCTGTCCCACCTGGCCGCACACCCCGGCGAACGCCGACGCCCGACACACCCGGTCGAACGCTGACGCCCGACCCGCCCGTCGCCCCGCCCCCGACCCGTTTCATCCGTCGCGTGACCCATCGAACGACGCGGCGCGGGCGGTCCGGCGGCGAGGCTGGTCGTCATCGATGACGGAAGGCCCTCGATGTCGCACGACAGGGATGCGGGAGATCACCCGCCGCGTCGGCGCGTCCGCCGCGAAGGTCCGCAGGGCGGACCGGGTACCACCCGGGACCGTCCCTCCCCGGCCCCCGGCCGGCGCGACCACCCTCGCGGACCGCACGGAAAGGACCCGGCTCCATGAGACTCACCGACTGGCACGGTCACCTGTGGCCCCGCGCCTACCTCGACTTCCTCGACGAGCACGGCCAGGCGGTCCGCACCCAGCGGGACACCCCGCCCGGTCAGGACGGCGCCACGATGATGCGCCTGCGGCTGGAGCAGATGGACGCCGGCGGCATCGACCGGCAGGTCCTCAACGCGGCAACGCTCTTTCCCGACCTCTCCTCCACCGAGGAGAACGTCCGGGCGGCGCGGGTGGCCAACGAGGCGATGGCGGAGGCCGTCCGCACCGCGCCCAACCGCTTCGCGTTCCTGGGCGTCCTGCCCCTCCCCTCCGTCCCGGCGTCGCTGCGCGAGCTGGACCACCTCGTCAACCAGTTGGGAGGGCTGGGTGTCGTCCTGCCCCCGGCCGTCCATGGCACGTCGACCCTCGACGCCCGGTACGCTCCCCTCCACGCGGCGCTGGACGACAGCCGGGCCACCCTGCTCCACCACCCGACGGGCACCGGTACCGGGCCCGCGTCGTGTGCCCCCGGCACCGTGACGTGGTCCCTGGGAGCGATCGCGGAACAGACCGGGGTCGTCCTCGACTGGCTGGCCGGGAACATGTCGGAGCGGTTCCCGCACATCCGGCCGATCGTCGGCAGGGCCGGCGGCGCCTGCTTCCTGCTCGAACCCGAAGTCGTGCGCCGCGTCGGCGGATCCACCCTGCGCTTCGACAGCCACGCCCAGGACAACCGCGAGGCGCTGGAACTGGCCGTCCGCCACGTGGGCCCCGGACGCATCTGCTTCGGGACCGACTACCCGTTCGTGCGCGATGCCCGCCTCACCGCGGCGGCCCGTAGGTTCCACGAGATCCAACTGATCGACGAGAACCACGAGCCCCAAGAGGCCCACGACCGGTGATCGCTCGGTGATCGCTCGGCCGGACGGCCCGCCCGCCCGCTCCGTGACGGGCTCGGTGGGGTTTGATGTACCCCGGGCGATCGTGTTCCGGATGGCCGGATCGTCGCCCGCGCGGAAGGACCGTGCGCCCGGCTGATCCGCACGAGGGATCCCGGCGGTGAGCAATGAGGCTGCGATGAGTGAACCGACGAAGCCCGAGATCGAAGTGCCGCAGGGTGACGCTCCCCAGGAGCTGACCATCCGGGACCTCGTCGTCGGGGACGGACCCGAGGCGAAGCCGGGCAGGGTCGTCCGGGTCCACTACGTCGGGGTCACCTTCGAGACCGGGAAGGAGTTCGACTCCTCCTGGGAGCTGGACCGACCGTTCAAGTTCGCCGTGGGCGGCGGCAGGGCCATCAAGGGCTGGGACCGGGGAATCAGGGGGATGAAGGTCGGCGGCCGGCGCGAGATCATCGTTCCCCCGCGCCTCGGCTACGGCAAGCAGTCCCCCTCGCCGTTGATCCCGGCGGGTTCCACTCTCGTCTTCGTGGTGGACCTGCTGTCCGTGGTCTGAACCGTCCTCCTCCGGCAGGTGGCGCTCGGCGAAGCGGGCGGCCGGGCCTCGTCGCGGGCGCTTCGGCAGTGGTGTCGGTCCGCTGACGTATCCTTCCCGGCACCGCACACCGACTCGAAGGACCAAGAGAATTGTCCGGCCTGCCTGCTTTCCCGCTGCCCTTCCAAACGGCCCGTTCCATAGCGTTCGCGCAACCCCGAACGCTGCGGGAAGTCGAAATGATGGAGTTCAGCTCCCACATTCGGGCGAAGCCGGGATGGTTCGACAAGATGAACGACGCCGACATCGTCGCGAGGTGGACGCGGGAAGCGCTCGCCCAGGGCCTCACCGAGGCGCAGGTGCGTTACGTTCTCGCCGAACTCGTGCACTACGCGGCGCTGCGGGACGTCGAAACCGGCATCGAGGTCTCCGCCGTCGACGGGGTGTGGCATTCGGACACCCTGATCGACGCAGAGCTCGGATCCCGGCTGCGTCGGGCGGTTCAGGTCCTGGAGCAGGTCCCCGAGGAGGAGAAGGACTGGCATCCCGGCTCGGACGGCCAGGTGCTCGATCTGGTCCATCCCTCCCTGTTCTGCCTGGTGAGGGAGGCCAGTGGCGCGCCCGAGCAGGCTTGGCAGAACCCGACGGACCGCTATGCGAAGCACGAGTTCTCGGAGCAGTTCCAGTGGCTGCCCACCGAGGTCGACGTCAGTGACGACGGCGATGTCGCCTTCCGTTCGTACGTCAACAACGTCCATCCCGAGGTTCACCACGAACTGGCCTCCGTGCTCCCGGACTTGTTCGCCCGCATGCGCCCCCTGTTGGAGAACGTGCTCACCGATCTGCGTCATCCGAGGCCCCTGCGGATCGAGGCCGATCCCTACGGGTGGTACGACTCGGAACCGGAACGTCCGAGCAAGTCCGCCTATGGCGATGACGCCGCCTACGAGGAAGCACTTCAGGCGTGGGAACGGGCCCAGGACGAGTGGTGGGAGAACCGCAGCCCGGTCGTCCCGGACGCCCCGGCCTTCACCGCGCCCGAGTTGCCCGACGCGGACGCCCGGGTCGACCTGCGCGGCCGCCGGCTCCAGGTCATCGTCAAGCTCGCCACCATTCACCTCACCCCGGAGAAGCCCGAGTACGCGGGCGGGTCCTGGCACGTCGAGGGAATGTTGAACGAGCGGATCGTCTCGACCGCCATCCACTACTGGGACAGCGAGAACGTCACCGAGAGCCGGCTCGGTTTCCGGGCGGCACTCGACGACCCGCACTACGAGCAGAACGACGAGAACGGCCTGCGCGAGGTCTACGGTCTGGAGGACGAGGACGCGCTGAACCAGGAACTGGGATCGACGTCGACCCCGGCGGGCCGCTGCCTGGCGTTCCCGAACGTCCTGCAGCACCGGGTCAGCCCGTTCCGCCTCGCGGACACCACCCGTCCGGGGCACCGCAAGATCCTCGCGTTCTTCCTGGTCGATCCGTCGCGAAGGATCGTCTCGACCGCCGACGTGCCGCCGCAGCAGCCGTGGTCCGACACCTCGACCATGACGCTCGAACAGGCGAAGGACTACCGCGAACACCTCATGCGGGAACGCAAGTTCTTCGTCGCCGAGCACAACGAACAGCTCTACGAGCGCGAATTCTCCCTCTGCGAGCACTGACACCGGCCACCCCCGGCCACCTGCGGTACGTACGGGGCCCGGGGGTACGCACGGCCGTGGACGGGCGGGACGGTGACACCGTCCGGGATGCGCCGTCGCCCTGCCCGACCGATAGTGGAGATCGGCCGGGCGGGGCACGACCCGGCTCACCTCAGGGTGAAGGGACCGCCGCCATGGACGAACGGTGCATCGGCTTCGTCGAGTGGTACGACAGGGCCACGGGCACGGGATGGATCGTCCCCCTGGGACGCACGACCCCCGTCCGCGCCTACCGCGACGACATCGAGGGCGGATGCGGCAGCCTGTCGGTGGACCAGCAGGTGTCCTTCACCATCGAGCTCGGCGAGGGCCGTTTCGTGGCCCGTCACATACGCCCTTGAGGCGGTGCGGCACGTGACGCGGCCCGCCCCGGCCGGCCGCAGGGTCGCCCTTCCCGTCCTCACGGACCCGGGGTGACACGGGCGAGCAGCTGCTCCACCGGCGTGTTCAGGTGGTGCTGGAGCAGGCGGTGCGGGAAGAAGTACCCGCTGTCCGTACGGAGCAGCAGCACCCGTTCCTCCGCGCCGTACAGGAACCTCCGGTAGCGGTACGGGGTGCGGCCCCGGCGGGCGAGGATCGCACGGATCGTCCAGTGCCGCACCACGGCCAGGCCACCGAACCGGAATCCCCGTACCACCGCGAACAGGACGCCCAGCAGGACGGCAAGGAATGCGGCACGGCGCAGGTCGTGGCCCGGCGTGGCCAGGCCGACCAACACCATCAGACCGACGCCGGCCACGACCAGCCCGGCGAAGCCGTGGACCACGGAGAACCGGACCGTACGGCGCATCCCCTCGTTGGGCCGGGGCCGGCGGTCCTGGAGCGAGGGCTCGAACTGGTTGCCGACGATGTAGACGACGCCGAGCAGCCCGGCCGCGGCCGGGCCGAGCCACCAGGGGTCGGGGCACAGCTGGTGGACGACGTAGCCGATCAGTGCCTCGATGCTGAGCCACATGATCAGGCTGAACGCTCCGCGCACGAGGTGGAACTTGACCTTGGAATAGTGCGTTCGCTCCCGAAGCAGCCAGGTCCACCGCAGCTGCTCCACCGGCTGGAAGACGTCCGTGAAGGAACCCTCCATCTGGGTGGCCGCGACCCAGAAGTACGCGAGCGCCACCACCAGCGGACCGGGCGCCAGGAGGTCGACGTGCGCCACGTTGACCATCAGGAACACCATGACGACCATCAAGGGGCCGGTCGCGGCGACGGGTTCGATGATCGCGCCCCGGTCGGGGTTCCGTTCCCGGCCGGCGTTCCGGCCGCGGCCGGCGTTCCGGTTCCGGGCGCCGTCGGCGTCGCCCCTGCCCTCCCGCTCGGCTTCGTCGGCCCTGAGGAACCGCGTCTCCGAGTGGTAGGAGGTCACCGCGCAGGTGACGGCCATGACACCGGCGAGGATGGCGGCGTCGGTGACGCCGGCCTCCAACACCCCGGCGTGCACGGCCGCCGCCACCCACAGGACGGGCAGCCCGAGCGCGGAGAACGACATGGCCAGGTTCGGCAGCATCCTCGGGCCCCGCTGCTCCCCGCGGGGCAACCAGCCGAGGTCGAGCCGGTCCAGGTAGAGCACGTGTTCCTGCCGCTCGGTGAGGGTCCGGGCGAGCCAGGTCAGCCAGGTCAGCGTCCGCTCCGGGGACTCGTCCGGTCCGGGCCGCTCGCGCAGCAGGCATTCGCGGACGTACGCGTCGAAGATCCGGCCGCGGCGCTCGGCCGGGCTGCCCGGACGGCGGAGGTCGTCGGCCGGCCTGTTGCGGTACGTGACCCGGATGAACCCGAGCATCATCGGTGACCGGAGCAGCTCCCACAGGTCCGGGTCCTCCTCCAGCGCGACGTGGACGTCCGCGAGGGCCTGACGGTCGGCGGTGAGGAACTCCTGGACGTCCTGCCGGCTCGGCGGCTGGATCTCCACGTAGCGCAGGGCCCTGAGGTCGAGGGCGAGGCGGCGCAGATCGGCCTCGTCCGTACGGCAGCCGACGGCCATGCCGGGGCAGGCCCGGCGCAGGCGCCGCAGTTCCCCGACGCACTTGGAACGGTCCGCCTCCGGGACCTCGTCCAGGCCGTCCAGTACGGGGAGCAGGCGGTGCTCGCTCAGCCAGGTCCGCACCAGAACCCCGGAGATCCCGGTGTACTGCCGTCCCATCGCGGTGACCAGCCATTCCTCGAAGGGCTCACCGCGGTAGGTGTCCAACCGCAGGTAGACGGGTACATGGAGGGGCTCCGACGCGTCGGGCCCCTCCAGTGCCTCCACTGCCAACCGGTGTGCGAGCCGTGCGAGTTGTGTGGTCTTCCCCATGCCGGGCCGGCCGAGCAGCACCAGGTCGTCGGTGTCCTCGAAGAGGGTGCGGATGTCGGTCACCCGGGTCGCGACCGCCACCGGCTCGACCCTGCGGGCCCTCCTCCCCCTGCGGCCGCGCACGTGCTCGGACTGCCGGTCGACGGTGAGGATCGAGAACCTCGGCCGGAGGTAGAGGTGGACCTCGGCGCGTCCCCACTCGACGGCCGTACGGTCGCGGACCTGCTTGACCAGACGGCGGCGCAGGCGTGTCGCCGCCCGGTCCCGGCGGGCCCGGCCGGGCCAGGTGAACGCGAGGAGGACTCCGGTCAGGAGGGCCCGCACGAACCGGCGGACCGGGTAGCGCCGCAGACCCGACCCGGGGTCGTTGTCCGTACCCGTGGAGCGCGTCGGCTCCGTCCCCTCGGACCGCGGATGCGGGATCCGCCTCGCGGGGTCACCCGGCCGGCTCCCGTCCCCGTCCCGGTGCCCGCCCGCGGCTTCGTCCGGCGTGGTGTCCTCGACGCCGGGCAGCGGCGGAACCGGCTCGGAGGCCCCCTCGCCCGCCGTCGACTCCTGTTCGCCCGCCGCCCGGTGCCAGCGCGGTTCCCATGCGGCGGGGTCCCCGCGCAGCGCCGTCACCATCGACAGGAACGGGGTCAGCTGCGGCCGCCGCTTGCCGGAGAAGGCCTCCGAGACGTACGAGCGGCTGAGGTGGGCCGCCTCGGCGAGCGCCGTCACGGTGGGCCGGTCCGCCGGGTCGAGTCCCTCGTACAGCTCGTCGTGGACGCGGCCCATGAGCGTCGCCCAGGGCCGCATTTCCGGTGGAACGGCAGCCGGGTCGGGACGCTGGGGGCCCCGCGGTCGGAAGCCCGCAGATGACGTCATCCGTTCTCCTCGTTCACGAGCCGTTCATCGTCGTTCACTCGTTCACGGCTGCTGAATGTCCCTGGTCGGGCGGGGTGCGGCGGGCGTAGAACCGTACTCGTCGGTGCCGCCGGCCGTGTTCGCCGCAGTCGGCGGCGGGGCCCGGCGGGCCCACCCCGAAGCATTCATCTTGGCCATCGGGACATCGCGTGTACGGCCAACCGCCAGGTTCGAAGCATTTGTTGGTGGATCAGCCGAACCCGAACGCCCGTGGGTCATCGTCCGCGCCGTGTCGCACGAGGAGTTCTTCATGACGTCCCCCTCACGCCTTCTCGCCTCCTTCGGCGGCCTGTTGACGGCCGTCGTGGGCCTGTCGGCCCGCGCCCCCTGGTGGGTGGTCGCGGGGCTGGCCTTCGCCGGCCTGCTGGTCCTGCGGGCCGAGGCGCTGGTGAACGCCCGTAACGAGGCCCGTCGCGGGCGCCACGAGCACCGCCTG
This sequence comes from Streptomyces sp. NPDC040432, assembly GCF_055595445.1. NCBI lineage: Bacteria > Bacillati > Actinomycetota > Actinomycetes > Kitasatosporales > Streptomycetaceae > Streptomyces > Streptomyces sp. NPDC040432. The sequence goes on from NZ_JBVIVP010000001.1 coordinate 649,548, forward strand.
TTGGGCCAGGTGCCCCGGCGGCAGGCCCTCGCCTACTTGCGGGAGGTCAGGCGCGACCGTACCGCGGCGGAACCGGAGCCGGCGTCCGACGACGGGGCGGACGCGGCGTGACGGGGATCGGGGTGGCCGTGAATTGCGTTGCCGATCGTTCGAGCGGCGCGAAGAATGCTGCCGCATGGGACATGTCGAGGTGGGCCGGCTCCAGTACTACTTGCCGGACGGACGGGTGCTGCTCGGCGACGTGTCGTTCCGCGTGGGCGAGGGCGCGGTGGTCGCCCTGGTCGGCGCCAACGGCGCGGGCAAGACGACGTTGCTGCGGCTGATCGCCGGTGAACTCCAGCCGCACGGCGGCACGGTCGTCGTGAGCGGTGGGCTCGGGGTGATGCGGCAGTTCGTCGGATCCGTACGGGACGAGCGGACGGTGCGCGACCTGCTGGCCTCCGTCGCACAGCCGCGGATCAGGGAGGCGGCGGCCCGGGTGGACGCCGCCGAGCATCTGATCATGACGGTGGACGACGAGGACGCGCAGATGGGGTACGCGCAGGCGCTCAGCGACTGGGCGGAGGCACGCGGGTACGAGGCGGAGACCGTCTGGGACATGTGCACGATGGCGGCGCTGGGCGTGCCGTACGACAAGGCCCGGTTCCGGCAGGTGCGGACCCTGTCCGGCGGTGAGCAGAAGCGCCTCGTCCTGGAGGCGCTGCTGCGCGGCCCCGACGAGGTGCTCCTGCTGGACGAGCCGGACAACTACCTGGACGTGCCCGGCAAGCGCTGGCTGGAGGAGAGGCTGAAGGAGACCCGCAAGACCGTGTTGTTCGTCTCGCACGACCGGGAGCTGCTCGCCCGGGTCGCGCAGAAGATCGTCGCGGTGGAGCCGGGACCCGCCGGCTCGGACGTGTGGGTGCACGGCGGTGGCTTCGCCACCTTCCACGAGGGTCGCCGCGAACGCTTCGCCCGCTTCGAGGAGTTGAAGCGCCGCTGGGACGAGAAGCACGTCCAGCTGAAGAAGCTGGTGGCGGACATGCAGCAGTACGCGTCGCGCAGCGACGTGATGGCCTCCCGGTACCACGCGGCCCAGACGCGGCTGCGGAAGTTCGAGGAGGCAGGCCCGCCGCCGGAACCGCCGCGGGAGCAGGAGATCACGATGCGGCTGCGTGGTGGGCGCACCGGCGTACGGGCGGTGACCTGCGAGGACGTCGAGTTGACCGGGCTGATGAAGCCGTTCTCACTGGAGGTCTTCCACGGTGAGCGGGTCGCGGTCCTCGGGTCCAACGGTTCCGGGAAGTCGCATTTCCTGCGGCTGCTCGCGGGGGACTCCTCGGTGGCGCACTCCGGTCGGTGGAAACTGGGCGCCCGGGTCGTGCCGGGCCACTTCGCGCAGACCCACGCCCACCCCGAGCTGCTCGGGCGCGCCCTCGTCGACATCCTCTGGACGGAGCACGCCAGGGACCGGGGCGGAGCCATGTCGGTACTGCGCCGGTACGAGTTGGAACGCCAGGGCGACCAGCCCTTCGAGAGGCTGTCGGGCGGGCAGCAGGCGCGCTTCCAGATCCTGTTGCTGGAGCTGGCCGGTACGACCGCCCTGCTCCTGGACGAGCCGACCGACAACCTCGACCTGGAGTCGGCGCAGGCCCTCCAGGAAGGCCTGGACGCCTACGAGGGCACGGTACTCGCGGTCACCCACGACCGCTGGTTCGCGAGGAGCTTCGACCGCTTCCTGGTGTTCGGCGCGGACGGCGTGGTCCGCGAGACCTCGGAGCCGGTCTGGGACGAACGACGGGTGGCGCGCTCCCGCTGACCGCGACCCCATCGCGCCCGGCCCTGCCGCACCCAGCCCCCTCGCGCGCGGCCCTGCCGCACCGTTGCCGGGGCGCCCGGGCCCGCGGTGGGGCTCAGGGCCGCGACCCGCGCGCGTCCCACGCGGCGAGGACCGCGTCGTGCTTGTCCCTGTCCAGGCCGACGGGGGTCGTCCCCTGAAGGTACGTGGGCCGCGGATACCCGCCGTCGACGAGCGCGCGACCCAGGAACGATTCCACCGATAATAAGATCTTCATGGACTCAAGGACCACCACGCGTGCGAACGCGTCGAGGTCCCCCTTCACCAGGAGCGGAACGATGAGCCACCCCTCCCTCCCCACCACCCAGGCCGCCATCGGCGCCATCGGCGAGATCGCGGCCGAGTACGGTCTGACGATGTCGGTCAGCGAGGACATCGGTGCCGACGCGACGTCACGTCGTACGTCGGCCGACATGTTCGCCGTCCTCGATCCCGATGGCTCCCTGCCGCACGAGGCCTACGTGGAACTGGCCGGAGTCCCGTGGGTGAGCATCCATCTGTTCCCGGACGACGACGCGCACATCACCGTCGACGGCATCGAGTTCCTCGACGTGCCCCGGGACGCGGTACCGGCGTTCCTGCGTTCGGTCCACGGCGGCCTGGCGTGGGTGAAGGGGCGGTTCTTCCCCCCTGGCCAGTGGCTCGTCGTGCCCCTTCCCGGCGACACGACGTACCGGGAACCGGCCGGGATCAACCTCACCCCCTGGCTCGCCCGCATCGTCCGGAGCTGACACGGCCCGGCCGCCGCCGCGCCCCGGCGCCGGTGGCGTACGGTCCCCGGGGTGAGCACGATCAGACGTGTCCTGGGCGGCGCCCTGTTCCACGTACCGCATCCGGATCCGGCACCGGTAACCGGGCCGGACGGCCGTGGCGCACCCGGTACGGCCACCGCGCCCGACGCGCCCCGCGCGCACCCCGTGGCGGTGACCGCGGTGTCCGGCGCGGCCCTGTTCCTCCTCGGCGTGAACACCACCGGCATCAACACCGCGCTGCGGGCGATGGCCGCCGACCTGGGAGTGGGCACCGCCTCCCTCGGCTGGGCCGTCGGCGCCTACATGCTGGCCGTCGCCGCGGTGGTCGTACCGGGCGGCCGGCTCGGCGACACGCTGGGCCAGCGGGTCACCGTCGTGGCGGGGAGCCTGGTGTTCGCCGCCGGCGCGGCGGTCGTGGCCGCGAGCGGCTCCGAGGGCGCGCTGATCGCCGGCCGGATCCTGCAGGGCGTGGGCGCGGCCACGTTGATGCCGTCGACGATGGCGGTGCTGCGGCTGGCCTGGCCGCGGGAGCGGCAGGGTGCCGCGCTGGGTCTGTGGGGCGCGGTCGCCGGGTTGGCCTTCGCCGTCGGTCCGCTCATCGGGGGTGTGTTCACGGACGGCCCGTCGTGGAGGTGGCTGTGGTGGACCGGTGCCGGTTGGGCGCTGCTGGTCGCCCTGGCCGCGGTGTTCGCGCTGCGGTCGCTGCCGCGCGGCTCGGGTGAGCGCGGCCACGACGTGCCCGGGATGCTGCTGCTGTCGGTGGGGCTGACCGGCCTGCTCGTGGCACTGCAGCAGATCCCCTCGTGGGGCGCGGCGTCGCCGGCCACCGTGGGCTGCCTGGTGGTGGCGGTGCTGGGTTTGGGCGCGCTCGTCCGGGTCGAGTCCCGGCGGGCCGCCCCGCTGCTGCACCTGGGCCTGCTGCGGAAGCCGCCGCTGGTGGCCGCGTGCGTCGGGACGGCCGTGAACACCCTGTTCCTCATCGGCTTCCTGTACTTCTTCAACCTGTACGCGCTGTCCCCGGACACCCTGGGCTATTCGGCGGTGGCGGCGAGCCTGGCCCTGTTGCCGTACGGGGTGTGCGTGTTCGCGGTGTCGATGGGTGTCGGTCCGCTGTGCGACCGGGTCGGATACCGGTGGCCCGTGGCCGCGGGGATCGCGTTGAGCGGAGCGGGCGCGCTGTGGCTGTCCGGCGTGAGCGGTGACAGCGGGTACGGGGCGGTCCTGCCGGGCTCGCTGGTGCTGGGGGCCGGCGTGGGGATCACCCTGTCCGCGCCGTCCGCCGCGGGGCTCCGGGCATTGGACGCCGCCCATTCCGGGGAGGCCTCGGGCATCATCAACGTCGTCCGGTACGTGACGGCCGCCCTGGCCGTCTCCGCGGGCACGCTCGTGTTCCTCGCGCGGGGCTCCGACCGGCTGACCGGGGTGCTGAGGGACGCGGGTGTCCCGGGACCGGGCGCGGCGGGCGCCGACCGTCTGCTGTCGGGCGCGGCCCTCCCCTCGGCGCAGCCGGCGGGGCCGGCGGTCCGTGAGGCCCTCCACCGGGCCACGGCCGCCGGTCTCGCGGACGGCTTCGCGTCCGTGATGTTCTGGCTCGGCGTCCTCGCGCTGGCCGCGATCCCGCTGTGGCTGCTCCTGACGCCGCCGTCGCGACCGTCGACGGACACCGCTCCCTGACCTCCCGAGCACGCCGCGTACCCGTCCGGTTCCGTACCGCCGCGGCACGTGACACGCATTGCCTCGATGTCATCGCGTGTTCGCTCAGTAGATCCTCAGATCCGGATAACGATCCCGTGACCGCGCCAGGGCCTTTCGGCCTGATCACAGCCGTCTGGGCGTTTTGCCGGTGATGTGCGCCACGGTTTCCGGCCGGGCACCGTGGTACATCTTCACGACCGTCTGCCGGACCACCCACGTCCGCGCAGAGGCGCTGGAGCCGGCCGACCGCCGGCAGCAACTCCATCACCATCCGGGGGATCGGAACCCGATCCGCAGCCGATGACGGCGCGGTTCGGCATGGAGCGGAAAGGCGCACCACAGCATGACCTCGACGCAGGTTGAACAGCACCGCGGAGACGACGACAACGCGACCGCGGGCAGTACGCCCGAGGAGGGCTACGAGCGCGGACTCGGCAGCCGCCAGGTCCAGATGATCGCCATCGGCGGCGCCATCGGCGTCGGCCTCTTCCTCGGAGCCGGCGCGAACATCGCGAAGGCCGGACCCAGCCTCATCCTCATGTACGCCCTAGCCGGCGTCATCGTCTTCTTCATCATGAGGGCGCTCGGCGAACTGCTCCTGTACCGGCCCGTCTCGGGTTCGTTCGCGGAGTACGCCCGTGAGTTCCTCGGCCCGTTCTTCGGGTTCGTGACCGGCTGGACGTACTGGCTCATGTGGGTGGTCACCGGCATGGCCGAGCTGACGGCCGCGGCGATATACGTGCACTACTGGTTCCCGGACGTCCCGCAATGGGTGACGGCCCTGGTCTTCCTGGTGGTCCTGTACGTGGCCAACCTGATCTCGGTGAAGATCTTCGGCGAGATCGAGTTCTGGTTCTCGATGGTCAAGGTCACCGCCCTGATCGGCATGATCGTGATCGGCATCGGCGTCGTGACCTTCGGGTTCAGCGCGGCCGGTGACACCGCCGCCGTCTCCAACCTCTGGGCGTTCGACGGCATCTTCCCCAAGGGCGTCGGTTCCAGCCTGATGACCCTCCAGGGCGTCATGTTCGCCTACCTGGCCGTCGAGCTCGTCGGCGTCACCGCGGGCGAGTCCGAGAACCCGGAGAAGACCCTCCCCAAGGCGATCAACACCCTGCCGTGGCGCATCATCGTCTTCTACGTCGGTGCCCTCAGCGTGATCCTGATGGTCGTCAAGTGGACCGAGTTCGAACCGGGCGTCAGCCCCTTCGTGGCGGCCTTCGCGAAGATCGGCATCCCGGCCGGCGCGGCGATCGTCAACTTCGTGGTCCTCACAGCGGCCCTGTCGTCCTGCAACTCCGGCATGTACTCCACCGGGCGCATGCTGCGCGACCTCGCCGCCAACTCCGAGGCCCCCAAGCTGCTCGGCAGGCTGAGTTCCACCAAGACCCCGGCCGTCGCCATCACCCTCTCCGCGGCCCTGATGGGCATCGGCGTGGTCCTGAACTACGTGGTACCGGAGAAGGCGTTCGGGTACGTCATGTCGGTCGCGACCGCGGCGGGCATCTGGACCTGGATGATGATCCTGGTCAGCCACATCCGCTACCGCCGCGAGGTGGTCGCCGGCCGACTGCCCGCCTCCTCCTTCCCCGCGCCCGGCGGCACCCTGTGCAGCTGGATCGCCGTCGCCTTCCTGCTGATGGTCACCGTGCTGATCGCCATCGACCCCGACAGCCGCGTCTCCCTGTACGTGGGCGCCGGCTGGGCGGTCTGCCTGTCGATCGGCTGGGCCGTGCTCAAGGCCCGCAACCCGCAGGTCGCGGCGCGGGCCAACGTCCCGACCCAGCGTGAGCCGGAGCGCACCCGCTCCTGACCCCGCGCACACGAGAACGGGTGCGTACCGGCCTTCCCCGGCCGGTACGCACCCGTTTTCGCGTCCTGCGGCCCCGGCGCGGGCCGGAGCCGTTACTCCCAGTCGTCCCAGGGCGGGTCGGTCTCCTCCTGGTCGAAGGGCGGTTCGTCGGCGTACGGAGGGGGTTCCTCCGCCGCGAGGAACGCCGCGGGGGCCGCGGCGCCGGCCGTCGCGGCGCCGGCCGGGACCGTGCCCGCCTTCGAGGCCGTACCGGTGGGGGCCGGTGCCGCAACGGCGGACGCGCCGCCGGCGGATTCCGCCAGGGTGTCGAGGACGCCCTGCGCGTACTTGGTGAGCTTGGCCTCGCCGACGCCACCGATGGTGGACAGTTCCTCCACCGTGGCGGGGAGCCTCGTCGCGATCTCCCGCAGCGTCGCGTCGTGGAAGACGACGTACGCCGGTACGCCCTGCTCGCGGGCCGTCTCGGCCCGCCAGGCGCGCAGGGCCAGGAAGACCGGCTCGGCCTCGGCCGGCAGGTCGACCGGCACGCGGGCGCCCTTGCCCGAGCGGGAGCCGGACTGCTTCCGGGACGGTCCGGTGACCGCCTTCTCCTTGCGCATGGAGACGGTGCGGCGCCCGCCGAGGACCTCGCCGCTCTCGTCCGTCAGGACGAGCGTGCCGTAGTCGCCCTCCACCGCGAGCAGCCGCTGCGCCAGCAGTTGGCGGACGACGCCACGCCACTCGGCGGTGCCCAGGTCGGATCCGACGCCGAAGACGGAGAGCCCGTCGTGGTCGAACTGGATGACCTTGGCCGTCTTCTTGCCCTGCAGGATGTCGATGATCTGGCCCGCGCCGAACTTCTGGCGGCGTTCCTTCGCCAGCCGCCACACCGTGGACAAGAGCTTCTGCGCGGCGACCGTCCCGTCCCAGGACTCGGCGGGCGTCAGGCACGTGTCGCAGTTGCCGCACGCCTCGCCCGTCTGCCCGAAGTACGCGAGCAGCCGCGTCCGACGGCAGTCGACGGTCTCGCACAACGCGAGCATCGCGTCGAGGTGCATGCCGAGCGACCGGCGGTGCGCCTCGTCCCCCTCGGAGCCCTCGATGAGCTTGCGCTGCTGGACCACGTCCTGCAGGCCGTACGCCAGCCACGCCGTCGCCGGCTCGCCGTCACGGCCCGCTCGGCCGGTCTCCTGGTAGTAGCCCTCCACCGATTTCGGCAGGTCGAGGTGGGCCACGAAGCGTACGTCCGGCTTGTCGATGCCCATGCCGAAGGCGATGGTGGCCACCACCACGACGCCCTCGTCCCGCAGGAAGCGCGCCTGGTTCTCCGCGCGCGTGCGGGCGTCCATGCCCGCGTGGTAGGCCACCGCGTCGATGCCCTGCTCCACCAGGTACGCGGCGGTCTTCTCGACCGAGGCGCGCGAGAGGCAGTAGACGACACCGGCGTCGCCGTCGTGCTCGGCCCGGATCAGCTCCAGCAGTTGCTTGAGCGGGTTGTCCTTGCCGACGATCCGGTACTGGATGTTCGGCCGGTCGAAGCTGGCGACGAAGTGCCGGGCCTCCTCCAGCCCGAGCCGCGCCACGATCTCGGCGTGGGTGGCTTCCGTGGCCGTGGCGGTCAGCGCGATCCGCGGCACCTTGGGCCAGCGGGCGTGCAGCATGGACAGGGCGAGGTAGTCGGGCCGGAAGTCGTGGCCCCACTGGGCCACGCAGTGGGCCTCGTCGATCGCGAAGAGCGACACCTTGCCCCGGTCGAGGAGGCGCTGCGTGCCTTCGGAGCGAAGCCGTTCGGGAGCCAGGTAGAGCAGGTCCAGTTCGTCGGCGAGGAAGGCCTGCTCGACGGCCTGCCGCTCGTACGGGTCCTGCGTCGAGTTCAGGAATCCGGCCCGGACCCCGAGGGCGGTGAGCGCGTTCACCTGGTCCTGCATCAGCGCGATGAGCGGCGAGATCACGACGCCCGTGCCTTCTCTGACGAGCGCGGGGATCTGGTAGCAGAGCGACTTGCCGCCGCCGGTCGGCATCAGCACGAGGGCGTCGCCGCCGCCGACGACCTGGTCGATGATCTCCTGCTGTTCGCCGCGGAAGGAGCTGTATCCGAAGACGCGGTGCAGTACCTGCAGGGCGTCCGAGGTGTCGGGGGAAGGGTCCGAAGGGGCCATCCGAGAAGCCTATCGGCACCCGCCGACACCCCGGTCCACTCCCCCGGGACCTGTGGAAAACCCTCCTCCGCGGGCCCGTGCCCTTCGGGGCCGCGCCCCGTTTTCATACCTCCGGGTGAGGTCGGAGCCCTTTCGGCGGGAAGGACGCGGGGAATCCCTACCCTGGGCCGGGGTGGTGGGCAGCCGCCCGAACGGCACGTCTCACGCTCCGGGAGTCCGCGTGGCGCAGCAGCACACGATGTCACTGCGCCGGTGGCTCCGCTACCGGTTCGACGATCTGGTCGCGGGAGGTACGGCCCGGCTGATCGGCTGGTTCGCCCTGGCCTGTCTCGCCGTGGTGGTCCCCGCCAGCGCGTTGCTCGTCTGGTCCGACCGCACTCCCCCGGCCGGGCTGTCCGAGCGGCTCACGGCCGTGTGGGTGAGCGTCGGACAGACGCTGAAGATCGGGGGCGCCGTCGGCTCCCCGCCGTACGTGCTGGCGTCCCTCACGCTCGCGCTGGTCGCGCTGCTCTTCGTGTCGACACTGGTCGGTCTGATCACCACGGGCATCAACGAGCGCCTCCTGGCGCTGCGTCGCGGTCATTCCACCGTGCTGGAACACGGGCACACCGTCGTGCTGGGTTGGTCGGACCAGGTGTTCCCGGTGATCGGGGAGCTGGTGGCCGCGAACTCCAACCGGCGCCGATCCGCCGTCGCGGTCCTCGCCCCGAAGGACAAGGTGGAGATGGAGGACGAGATCATCACCCGGGTCACGGAACGCGGCCGGACGCGGATCATCTGCCGCAACGGCAGCACCACGGATCCCACGGAGCTGTGCCGGGTGAGTCCGGGGACGGCGAAGGCCGTGCTGGTGCTGCCCTCCGGAGGGGAGGCCGGTGACGCGCACGTGGTGAAGACCCTCCTCGCGCTGGGCGCCGCCGTCCCGGATCCGGCCGGCGCGGTGGTCGTCGCCGCGGTGCGCGACACCCGCAACCACGTCACGGCCCGGCTGGCCGCGGGCCCCGGCGGGCACGTGCTGTGCGTGGACGACATCGTCGCCCGGCTCCTCGTCCAGACCGCCCGCCAACCGGGGCTCTCCCTCGTCTACCAGGAGCTCCTGGACTTCGCGGGCGACGAGTTCTACACCGTCCCCGCAGGGGGTCTGGCCGGGCGGAGCTTCGGCGAGGCCCTGCTCGGGTTCGCGACGTCGTCGGTGGTGGGTCTGCTGCGCGCCGACGGGAGAGTGGTCCTCAATCCGGAGTGCGGGAGGCAGATCCGGGCGGACGACCTGCTCATCGTGGTCACGCGGGACGACGACACGGCGGTGGAGTCGGACGTGTCCGCGTACGTCGACGAGGAGGCCATCGTGATGCCCCGGCGGGCCCCGCGGGCCACCGAGCGGCTGCTCCTGCTCGGCTGGAACCGCCGGGCCCCGCTGGTCGTGGACCAGCTCGACCAGTACGTCGGCGCGGGGACCACCCTCGACGTCGTGGCCCTGGGCGAGGACCCCGCGACGGTCGGCGTCCTCGGCGTCACGGCGCTTCGGCGGCGCCTCGACGTGACCTTCCACAGCGGTGACATCACCGATCCGCTGGTGTTGGCCAAATTGGACGTGCCCGCGTACGACAGCGTGATCGTCGTCGGTGAGGAGGGCGCTCAGGGCCCGGCGTGGTCCTCGCACGCGCCGGAGGAGCCGGCCGGCTCGGATTCCCTTACGGATGACCGGACGCTGGTCACGTTGTTGCACCTGCGGGCCATCGCGGAGGCCTCGGGTCGGGAGCTCGCCCTGACCACCGAGATGTCCGACGACGGGAACCGGCTCCTGGCCCCGGCTCGGGAGGGCGCCGACTTCATCGTGAGCGGGCGGCTGATCAGTCTGCTGATGACGCAGATCTCGGAGAACCGTCACCTCGCGGGGGTCTTCGAGCAGCTCTTCGACGCCGAGGGGAACGAGCTGTACCTGAAGCCGGTCGCGGACTACGTGCGGACCGGCCGTGAGGTCGCCTTCGCCACCGTGGTCGAGGCGGCCCGGCGTCGGGGCGAGTGCGCGGTCGGCTACCGGTCGCGCGCGCGGGCCGCGACCGCTCCCGACCACGGGGTGCGGCTCAACCCGGACAAGAGGGAGGCCGTCCGGTTCGCGGAGGGCGACTGGCTGATCGTGCTCGCCGAGAGCTGACGGGGCGCGCCGGCGGGGGCCGGTGTCGGCCGGCTCCCGGAGGTGACGGGTCCGGTCCTCCGGCGTACGCGGGAAGGCGCCTGCCCCCGGCCGGAGGCGAATTCCAGGGGTCGTTGCAACACAGAGGTCAACTGGCTGTTGCCAGGAGCTTAGCGAGACGCTCGGCTGGGGTTTCCCAGCCGAGCGTTTTACGTGGTCGGCTGTTCAGCTCGGCGGCGACGGCCGCCAGCTCCTCGGGGGTGCGAGGGGCCAGGTCGGTGCCCTTGGGGAAGTACTGCCGGAGCAGGCCGTTCGTGTTCTCGTTCGAGCCGCGTTGCCAGGGGCTGGCCGGGTCGCAGAAGTAGACCGGGATGTCGGTGGCGACGGTGAACGCCCGGTGGGCGGCCATCTCCGAGCCCTGGTCCCAGGTCAGGGATCGCCAGAGGTGTCGTGGCAGGGTCTGGACGGTCGCGGTGAGCGCGTTGCGGGTGGCGATGGCGGTGTGGCCGATGGGCAGGTGCACGAGCATCAGGTAGCGGGGGGACCGCTCGACGAGGGTGCCGATGGCGGAACGGCCGTCCTTGCCGATGATGAGATCGCCCTCCCAGTGTCCGGGGACGGCCCGGTCGGCGGCTTCGGCAGGGCGTTCGCTGATCAGGACCATGTCCTTGATGGCGCGGGAGGCGCGCTTGTGGGCCTGGCGGTGCGGGCGCCGGCGGGCCCGGCCGGTGCGAAGTGCGCGGGTCAGTTCGCGACGGAGTTCTCCGCGGCCCTGGACGTAGAGGGCCTGGTAGATCGTCTCGTGGGTCACGTGCATCTCCGGCCGGTCGGGGAAGCGTGCCCGCAGAGCGTGGCAGATCTGCTCGGGGCTCCAGCGCATCGCCAGGTGGTCCTGGATGAAGTCGCGCAGTTCGGGGTTCTGGCCGATCTTGCCGGGTTTCGGACGGGACCGGCGGGCCCTGGCCTTGTTCTGGGCGATGCTCGGTCGGTAGAACGAGCCGCCGTTGTGCAGAGTGTGCCGGTTGCGGCGTATTTCGCGACTGACGGTGGACGGGCTGCGTCCCAGCTCGACGGCTATCTGCCGGATCGAGGCTCCCTCACGGAGGCGGTCGGCGATGTAGAGGCGGTCGTACTCCTGGAGGTACCGCGAGGGAATGCGAGGCAGTTCCTCCGCCGGTGCCGGGGTCTGTCCCGGCACCGGGTATATCGGAGGAACTGCCTTCTGGCCACGCGGCGGCGAGTGCCAGCCGTTGCGCCACCGCTTGCCCGTGCGCAGGTTGATGCCGACTATCCGGGCGGCTTCCCGCGTGCTGTACCCCTGCTCCATGAGCAGGAAGTATGCGGCCCGCTCGCGGGCCATGTTGCGACCGCCTCCAGGCCCCCGGTTCTTCCGGATCTCGAACTCCATCGCATCCCCTGAGCTGGGGTGTTGCGACGACCACTAGAACTGAAGGGAAGCCGGGGGCAGGCGCCTTCTCACATCAGCGGAGCCGCGCTCGTCGGTGACCTGCGGGTCAGACCTGCGGGACCGGGTAGGTCGGGTACTCGACGCCCGAGACATGCTGGACGACGCGGATGACCTGGCACGAGTAGCCGAACTCGTTGTCGTACCAGAGGTAGAGGATCGCGTTGTCGCCGTCGACCTTGGTCGCGCCGGCGTCGATGATCGAGGCGTGGCGCGAGCCGACGAAGTCCATCGAGACGGCGTCGGGAGCCGTGGTGAAGTCGATCTGACGCTTCAGCGGCGAGTGCAGCGAGACGTCACGGAGGTGGTCGAGGACTTCCTCGCGGGTGGTCTCGCGGCCCAGGCGCAGGCTCAGGATGGCGATCGAGACGTCCGGGACGGGGACGCGGATCGAGCTGCCGGTGATGGGCGCCTTGAGGTCGGGCAGGGCCTTCGCGACGGCGGAGGCGGCACCGGTCTCGGTGATGACCATGTTCAGCGGCGCGGAACGACCGCGGCGGTCGGCCTTGTGGTAGTTGTCCAGCAGGTTCTGGTCGTTCGTGAACGAGTGGACGGTCTCCACGTGACCGCGCAGGACGCCGTACTCGTCGTCCATGGCCTTCAGCGGCGGCACGATCGCGTTCGTGGTGCAGGACGCGCAGGACAGGATCTGCTCGTCCGGCTTGATCGTGTCGTGGTTGACGCCGTGCACGATGTTCGGGACGTCGCCCTTGCCCGGGGCGGTCAGGACGACCTTGTCGATACCGGGGCGCAGGTGCTTCGACAGACCCTCGCGGTCGCGCCACTTGCCCGTGTTGTCGATGAGGATGGCGTCCTTGATGCCGTACGCCGTGTAGTCGACCTCGGAGGGGTCGTTGGCGTAGATCACCTTGATCGCGTTGCCGTTGGCGAAGATCGTGCTCGTCGCCTCGTCCACGGTGATGGTGCCCTGGAACTGGCCGTGGATGGAGTCGCGGCGCAGCAACGAGGCCCGCTTGACGATGTCCTGCTCGCCGCCCTGGCGGACGACGATGGCGCGCAGGCGCAGCCCGTTGCCCGAACCGGCCTTCTCGATGAGGAGGCGGGCGACGAGGCGGCCGATGCGGCCGAAGCCGTAGAGGACGACGTCGCGACCCTCGCGGCGCTCGATCTTGTTGGCACCCGTGGCGCCGGCGACGGCCTCGGCGGTGAACGCCTCGACCGAGAGGCCGCGGCCGTCGGTCTTGTACGTCGCGGCGAGCATGCCGAGGTCGATCTGGGACGGGCCGAGATCGAGGGCGGCGAGGGCGTGGAGGAACGGCAGGGTCTCGGTGACCGAGAGCTCCTCACCGGCGATCTGCCGGGCGAACCGGTGGGTCTTCAGAATGCTGACGACCGACTTGTTCACCAAGGAGCGGCTGTGGAGCAGGATCGTTACGTCCCGTTCCCGGTGCAGCTTCCCGATGATCGGGATCATCGATTCCGCGATCTCCTCGCGGTTTTTCCAGTTGGTGAACGAGTCATCTTTGACAGTCACAGGTTTATCTTTCGAGCTAGGCGGCGCTCATATGCTAACCCCTTGTTCATTTGATCACCCAGGGGGGTGCCCCTCCCCCGGGCCCGCCCCCAGCGGCGCGCCGGCGGATCCCGAGTGGATCTCCGACGAAGTGCCCGTACCGGTGGCGCGGACCGGCCTACGGGGCGGGTCGCGCGGCGGGTGGTTCGGCGCCCGCCGGGACCTCCAGGATCCTGCCGTCGACGCCCGCACGGTAGAGCCGGCCCGCCGCGAATCCGGTGTCGCCGCGCCCGTAGGTGAGTTGGGCGGAGAGGTGCAGCCCCGAGGCCACGGCGCACAGGCTGCCGCCCTCCGCCCGCCAGATCTGGCCCGAGGCGTGGGTGGAGATCAGCGGGCGTCCGCCGCCGTCGAGTGTGAGGCCGTCGGGCAGGGCCAGGGCGTCGGAGGGGGCGGTGGAGATCCAGCGCCGGGGGTGGCCCGGGTCGGACACGGGGATCCGGTACAGGCCGGGCGCGAGCGTGGTCTGGACGACGTGGACCTGTGAGCCGTCCGGGGAGACGGCGATCCCGTTGGGTTGTGGAACGCGTGCCCAGGCGGGGTCCACGCGTCCGTCCGGGGTGACGCGGCCGATGTTCCGACCGCCCAGGGTGGTGGTGTACACGGTTCCGTCGGGGGCGAGGGCCACTCCGTCGATGCCGCCGAGGCCCGAGGCGTACGTGCTGACGGCGCCGGACTCCGGGTCCACCAACAGCAGCTCCGAGCGGGGGAAGAGGTCACCGGTGAGGGAGTGCGCGAGATCGTTGCCGGTGCCGACGAGGAGCTTCCCGTCGGGCCGGACCACGATTCCGCCGTTGGCGCCGATGCTCCCGGTGAGGGCGACGGGGGCGTTGCCGGGCGCGTCGATGCGGTGGACGCGGCCCGTGAAGTAGGCGGTGGCGAACATCCGACCCCGCGCGTCGACGGCGATCGACTCGACCCAGTCGGGCAGGCGTGCCACCTCGACGGGTGGGCCCGCGTCGACGGGCGCGGCGCACGGGGGAGCCGCGTGCGCCGGGCCCGGCGCGAGCACGCCCGCCGCCGCGATCAGGGCCACCACCGGTACGAGTGCGGGTCGCGCGCGGCGGCGCAGCCCGCGCAGCAACCGGGAGGCGGTGCGGACCGTGCCGGTCGACCTCATCGGGATTCCCTCCGTCGTCGGCGGGCCGGCCCGCCGGTCGCAGTATCGGCGCCGCACCCGTCGCCGCGCCGGCCCCCTGGCATCCGCTCCGCAGGCTCGGCGGCCCGGGCGGCGGGGCCTACGGCGAGGTCGCGGTGGTGACCGACCCGACCGCACCGTGGTTCCCGGGCCGCGGGAACCCGACCGTCACCCCGGATCCCGGCCGGGGTCCGCGGAAGCGACCTGGAACGCCGTGCCGAGGCCGTCGGCGGCGCGACGGGGACCGGGCACCGCCGGGCCTCGTGCGCCGGACCGGGCGACGATCGAGTCGAGGATCTCCCCGACCCGCACGGCCGTGTTCGACAGCAGCGCGGAGGTGATGCCGTGGGTGTGCTCGGTACCGCCCTGAAGGTAGATGCCGCACCGCAGCGCGGGATCGGTGGTCACCCGGTAGTCCCGCTCCACCCGGACGCGGCCCTGGTCGTCGCGGAGGCAGTGGGCCTCGGCCTCGCCGAGGAGTCCGAGTCCGTCGGCGGACCGGTATCCGGTCGCGTAGACCAGTACGTCGGCGTCGAGCGGCGTCCTGTCGCCGGTCACCAGCGATTCGACGGTGGTGCGGACCTTTTCGGGCGTCTCCACGACGTCGGCGATCCGGGACACCTTGAGGAAGCGCAGCCGCTCGGTGCCCAGGACCTTCTCCTGGTACTCCTGGCGGTAGAGCTCGTCGATCAGATCGACGTCCACGACGGAGTAGTTGGTGTTCCCGTGGTATTCGATCAGCTTGCGCTTGATCGCCTCGGGGGCGGTGAAGTACTCGTCCACCGCGGCCGGGTCGAAGATCCGGTTGGCGAAGCTGCTGTCGTCGGCGGGGCTGTACCCGTAACGGGAGAAGACGGCGCAGACCTCGGCGCGGGGGAAAGCACGGTGCAGGAAGGCAACGTTCTCGGCGGCGCTCTGGCCGGCTCCGACCACGATGAAGCGGCTCGGGTCGGCGTCCTTGAGCCCGTCCACCCGGGTCAGCAGGTCCGAGTTGTGCCAGACCCGCTCCGTGCGCTCGACGCCTTCCGGGAGGTGGGGCCGCAGGCCGGTGCCGATGACGAGGTTGCGGGCGCGGTGGACGACGCGTTCGGTTCCGGACCGGGCCGTGACGTCCACGTACTCGATGACGCCGTCCCGCACGACGGGCTGCACGGCGACCACTTCGTGCCCGTAGGACACCATGTCGTCGACCTTCTCCGCCGCCCACTCGAAGTAGTCGTGGAACTCGACGCGCAGCGGGAAGAGGTTCTTGTGGTTGACGAAGTCGATCAGCCGTCCCTTGCTCTTGAGGTAGCAGAGGAAGCTGTATTCGCTGGTCGGGTTGCGGAGTGTCACCAGGTCCTTGAGGAAGGACACCTGCATGGTCGCGTCGTCGATCAACATGCCCCGGTGCCAGCCGAAGTGCGGCTGCCGCTCGAAGAAGTGAGCCGTGACCGCCTCCTGCCGTCCGACGCCTGCGTTGTGCTCGCTGAGCGCTAGGGCCATGGCCACGTTGGACGGCCCGAAGCCGATTCCGATGAGGTCGTGGATCACTGGCGCGTCGTCAGGATGAGCCTCTGACATGTCACTCCCAATCGTGCGGGGCAGTCGCTTGCCGGGCATTGGGGAACCGGGGGCAAGGCACACCGAAGGAGCGGCGGCCGAGCAGAACTTAGGCAAGGCTAACCTGATCTTCGAGTGATTGTCGATGGGCAAATCAGATCGACCCCCGGCTCGACATGCCGAACTCCCTCCGAAAGAAGCCCTATTGCGAGGCTTAGGTAAGCCTTGCTTTACTGACGCAGGCTCGCGTCCCTGCCCGAACTCGCCCTCCCCGCGCACAACGCACCCCGGACGGCGACGAGGTGCCCGCGACCGCCCACTCGCCCTCGATGGGCGGCCGGCACCCCGGCCGCCCTTGACCCCAAGGGAACATCGCCCATGCGCACAGCACGACCTCGGCACTACCTCATGTGCCGACCCACGCACTTCGACGTGGTCTATTCCATAAACCCCTGGATGGACCCGAAGAAGCCCGTCGACACCCGGCTGGCCATCGCCCAGTGGGAGCAGCTGCGCGAGGTCTACCTGAGCCTCGGCCACACCGTCGACACGATCGAACCGCTGCCCGGCCTCCCCGACATGGTGTTCGCGGCGAACGGGGCCACCGTCATCGACGGCCGCGCGCTCGTCGCCCGCTTCCGGGACGCCGAACGCATCGCGGAGGGCCCCGCGTACCACGACTGGCTGCGCGACAACGGCTTCCCGGACCTGCGCACGGCCGACGTGGTCAACGAGGGCGAGGGCGACTACCTGCTCACCGGCGCATGGCTGCTGGCCGGCACCGGCTTCCGCAGCGACCCCCGTTCCCACGACGAGGCTCAGGAGTTCTTCGGTCGTCCGGTGATCGGGCTGACGCTCGTCGACCCGGACTACTACCACCTGGACACCGCGCTCACCGTTCTGGACGAGCGGACGATCGCCTACTACCCGGGGGCCTTCTCCCCCGGCAGCCTGGCCGTCCTGCGGCGCCTCTTCCCCGACGCGATCGTCGCCGACGCCGAGGACGCCGCCGCCTTCGGCCTCAACGCGACCTCGGACGGGTACAACGTCGTCCTGCCCCAGAACGCCTCCGGCCTCGCGGAGCGACTGCGCGAGCGCGGCTTCAACCCGATCGGCGTCGACCTGTCCGAACTGCTCAAGGCCGGCGGCAGCGTGAAGTGCTGCACCCTGGAGCTCCGCCCGGCCCCGTAGGGCACGTCGCCACAGTCCTGCCGGTCCCGCCCGTGGCCCCGGGGCCGGCCGGAAGCGGCGCCGTCGCGCGGACCGGACGTCCGCGCGGCGGCGCGGCCGCATCCCCCGGCCCGAAGGGGCCCGGGGCCGTCGCGCCCTCCGGCGCCCTCGGCCCGCGCGAAGGCATCGTGGTCGATGACCTCCGGGTCGGACACGTCGGAGTGCGGGCCCTCCCGACGCATCCTGACCCCGCCCTGCGCTGCCTGCTTCCCGGCGTGACGGGCGAGGCCCGCCGGCCCCTCCGGGTGCGGGGCCTCCTCGCCCCGCTCCCCCGGCTCCCCGCCGCTCCGCCCGTGGACACATCCGGGCGGACCAGGAGCCCGCGGGCATCCGCCACCCCCTCCGGCGCGTTCCGGCCGCCGTCCGGTCGGAACGCGGACGAAACGCCGGTGGGTCGCCCCGCGACCGTCGCCGGTCACGTTCGGACGTTTCCGAATCGTTTCCGACGACCCATCAGGTCATCCGTCCCGGACCCTTGACTCCGCTTGCACCAGGGCCGATTCTCGTCGCGACGATTGTGCGGGGCATGACAATTCATGCCGGGATCCGACCGCGCCCCTCCGCCGACCGAAGACATGAGTGATGACCTTGACCCGACAGCCACACCGCAGGCGCAGCCCCCTCACGGTCCTGTCGCTGCTGCTCGCCGTCATGGCCATGGTGCTCGGGCCCGTGCCCAGCTCCTCGGCCGACGCCGGCTGGTGGAACCCGACGGCCCGGCCCGCGCCGGACTCCGAGATCAACGTCACCGGCGAACCCTTCAAGGGCACCGACGCCCAGGGCAAGGTCCGCGGCTTCGTCGACGCGCACGACCACCTGATGTCCAACGAGGGCTTCGGCGGCCGACTCATCTGCGGCAAGCCGTTCTCCGACCTGGGGGTCGCCGACGCGCTCAAGGACTGCCCCGAGCACTACCCCGACGGCTCGCTGGCGATCTTCGACTACATCACCAACGGCGGGGACGGCAAGCACGACCCCAACGGCTGGCCCACCTTCAAGGACTGGCCGGCCCACGACTCCCTGACCCACCAGCAGAACTACTACGCCTGGGTGGAACGCGCCTGGCGCGGCGGCCAGCGGGTGCTGGTCAACGACCTCGTCACCAATGGTGTCATCTGCTCGGTCTACTTCTTCAAGGACCGCGGCTGCGACGAGATGACCGCCATCCGGCTGGAGGCGCAGAAGACCTACGACATGCAGGCCTTCGTCGACAGGATGTACGGCGGCCCGGGCAAGGGCTGGTTCCGCATCGTCACCGACTCCGCGCAGGCCCGCGACGTCGTCGAGCAGGGCAAACTCGCCGTGGTCCTGGGCGTGGAGACCTCCGAACCGTTCGGCTGCAAGCAGGTCCTGGACATCGCCCAGTGCAGCAAGGAGGACATCGACCGCGGCCTGGACGAGTTGCACCGCCTCGGCGTGCGCAGCATGTTCCTGTGCCACAAGTTCGACAACGCGCTGTGCGGGGTCCGCTTCGACCAGGGCGCCCTCGGCACCGCGATCAACGTCGGCCAGTTCCTGTCCACCGGCACGTTCTGGCAGACGGAGAAGTGCGCCGGCCCGCAGCACGACAACCCCATCGGCCTGGCGGCGGCTCCCGCCGCGCAGAAGGAACTGCCCGCGGGCGTCGCCGTCCCCTCGTACGCGGCCGACGCACAGTGCAATACGCGCGGGCTCACCGATCTCGGTGAGTACGCGCTGCGCGGGATGATGAAACGCAAGATGATGTTGGAGATCGACCACATGAGTGTCAAGGCCGCGGGCCGGGCCTTCGACGTCCTGGAGTCCGAGTCGTACTCCGGAGTCATCTCCTCGCACAGCTGGATGGACCTCGACTGGACCGAGCGCGTCTACCGGCTCGGCGGTTTCGTGGCCCAGTACATGAACGGCTCCGAGGCGTTCAGCGCCGAGGCCGACCGGACGAAGGCGCTGCGCGACAAGTACGGCGTCGGCTACGGGTACGGCACCGACATGAACGGCGTGGGCGGCTGGCCGGGCCCGCGCGGCGCGGACACCCCCAACCCCGTTCGCTATCCGTTCCGCAGCACCGACGGCGGCTCCGTCATCGAAAAGCAGACCACCGGACAGCGGACCTGGGACCTGAACAAGGACGGCGCCGCGCACTACGGCCTGGTCCCCGACTGGATCGAGGACGTCCGCATCGTCGGCGGGCAGGACGTGGTGGACGACCTGTTCAAGGGCGCCGAGTCCTACCTGACCACCTGGGGCAACTCCGAGAAGCACAAGGCCGGGGTGAACCTCGCCGCGGGCTCCGCCGCCGGCGCCTCGTCCGCGGAGTGGTGGAACCCGTTCGTCAACTACTCGGCGGGCCAAGCCGTGGACGGCAACACGGGCACGCGCTGGGCGAGCGAATGGAACGACGACCAGTGGCTGCGCGTCGACCTCGGCTCCACCAGCCGGGTGGGCCGCGTCACCCTCGACTGGGAGCGCGCCTACGGCAAGGCCTACCGCATCGAGGTCTCCACGGACGGGACGAACTGGCAGCAGGTCTGGTCGACGAACGCCGGTGACGGCGGCCTGGACACGGCCCGCTTCTCCGGCGTGACGGCCCGCCACGTCCGCGTCCAGGGACTCCAACGCGCAACCCAATGGGGTTACTCAGTACGCGAATTGGGCGTCTACAGCAGCTGATGGCACGGAGTACCGCCCAGGACACGGGCCGGCCGGATCCCTTCCGGCCGGCCCGTGCGTCCTGCGAACGAGACGAGGGGAAGCACCATGGCCCGGATGCCGTCGGCCGATCGGCGCCGCCAACTGACCGAGGCGGCGATCCGCGCGATGACCCGGGACGGGGTCGCCCGGACCACGACCCGGTCGATCGCGGCGGAGGCGGGCGTGTCGCTGAGCGTCTTCCACTACTGCTTCGACTCCAAGCAGGCCCTGCTGGAATCGGTGATCGAGGCGATCACCGCGCACTACGTGAGCGTGGTCAAGGAGGCGATCCGACCCCGCTCCACCCTGCGCGAGACGGTCCGGGCGGGCTTCCAGGCCTACTGGGACCACGTGACGGAGCAGCCCGGCGAGCACATGCTCACCTACGAACTCACCCAGTACGCCCTGCGTCAACCCGGGTTCGAGCATCTGGCGCGCCGACAGTACGAGCTGTACTGCGTCACCTACGAGGAGCTCATCGGGCAGCTGTGCGACAGCATGGACCTCGAACTACTGGTACCGGTACCGGTGTTGGCCCGCTACCTGGCCGCCATGACCGATGGGCTGACCCTCAACGTCCTCGTCCTCTGCGACGAGACGGCGACCAAGGAGATCCTCGACATGATCACCGACCACGTCGCGGGGCTCGTGGTCCCCCGACCGCCGGGCGGTCCTTGACCCGCCGTCGGCGGTCAGTCGTCCTTGGTGTGGTGCAGGCGCGCCCACATGGGCAGGACGAACCAGCACAGCAGGTACCAGGCCACCACTCCGCCCACCAGCCAGGGCACGAAGGCGTCGTGGGTGGCGACCCGCAGGATCAGGAAGAGCGCGGCGACCAGTGTCGCGAACAGCAGCACGAGCCCGACGGCACAGAGGCGGGAGGCCCATGCGACCGCCTGCGGCTTCATGTGGCGGCCCGTGACGATGCGGTGGAAGACGACCGGCGCGATGAGGGCTCCGGTGGCGAGGGAACCGAGGACGACGGTGACGATGTAGAGCGTCTTGTCGGTCTGCGGCAGGCCCTGGAAGTGCGGGGTGAACACGACGGTCAACAGGAAGCCGAAGAGGATCTGTACCCCGGTCTGGGTGACCCGTATCTCCTGGACCAGTTCCTCCCATTGACGGTCCGCGCGCTCCGCGGGGCTCTCGCTCCGGCCGTCGTCGGGGGCGGCTCTTCTCATGGCTCCTCCATCGCTCCGGGTCGGGGGCCGCCTACCCGCAGGGGGCGGGCCCATGCGGGTCCTCCTCGTCGTCGCAGGGGTCCTCCGGGTCCGCCGCGGCGGGGACGTGGATGTCCATCACGCAGATGTCGTCGCGGCGCTCCGGTCGCAGCGCGGCGAGACTGCGCGCCAGGCTCGCTCCGCCGCCCTCCGCGACGATCCGGCGGGCCGTGCCGGCGAGCCGGGCCAGGCCGAGGTCCATGTCCTCCCCCGGTTCCTCGACGAGCCCGTCGGTGTAGAGCAGCAGGTGGTCGTCGGGCCGCAGGTCGACGGCGCTCTGCTCGTAGACGGAGCCGAAGTCGGCTCCCAGGAGGGCGCCCGTGGGCTGGGGCAGGAACGATGCCTCGCCGTCGCGGATCAGCAGCGGGGGCAGGTGGCCGGCCCGCACCCAGGTCAGTCGACGGTCCCAGGGCCGGTAGCGGCCCATGATCATGGTGGCGGTGGCCCCGTGCGTGTCGGTGGCCGTGTGCAGGAGGAGGCTGTTGAGCCGGCTCAGGGCGTCGGGCAGTTCCGACCCGGTGACGATCATGCCCTTGGCGGTGAACCTGAGTTGCGCCATGGTTCCGACCGCGTCCAGGCCGTGGCCGGCGACGTCCCCGAGGACGAACAGGGCGCTGTCGTCGGGCAGTCCGATGGCGCTGTACCAGTCGCCGCCGACGTTCACCCCGCTGTCGGAGGGCAGGTAGGCGACGTCCACGCACAGCCCGGCCAGTTCCAGGGACTGCTCCTGCAGGGGCAGCAGCGCGTGCTGGAGCCGGGCGGCGAGGATCCGTTCGGCCTGGAGCATGCCGCGCTGCACCAGGACGGCGCGCTCGCTCTCCACCAGGGCGAGTTCGGTGTCCCGCTGTGCCGAGAGGTCCTGGAAGAAGCCGTGGACCTCGACCGGGGTACCGGCCTCGTCGGTGCCGGCCTCGGCGACGATGCGAAGGTGGCGTATCCCGTCGGCGGTGGTGATGCGGAACTGCTGGTCGACCGCGCGGCCCTCCCCCAGCAACCGGCGGACGGCGTCGCCGAGGCGCGGCAGGTCCTCCGGCAGGAGGTGCAGCGGGAGTTCCTCCAACGGCATGGGCCCGGCGGCGGGATCACGGCCGAAGATGACGAACACCTGGTCGGACCAGTTGATGACGTTCGTGACGAGGTCCCAGTCCGCCCAACCGAGGTTTCCCAACCGCTGCATGTCGGCCAGTCTGCGGGCCTCGCGGTCGCTGGTGTCGAGACGGATCCAGGACACGATCAGCCGGCCGCCCAACCGGGTCGCCCGGACCGCGTAGGAGGATTCGCGCGGCAGCCCGGCGGTCACCTCGTGGTAGGTGAAGGACGGGCCGTGGTAGTCGCTTCCCGTGGTCAGCGTGTCCAGGTACCCCTCCCACAGGTCGGTGCCCGCGACGGTGGGGTACGTCTCCAGGACGCTGCGGCCCACGAGTTCCTTGCCGCGGCGGCCGGCCACGTCCACCGACGCGGGTGCGGCCGCGTCGATCCGGTAGTCCTCGACCTCGCCCGTCCCGGAGCGCAGCGGCGTGAGGAGGATCGCCGCGCCGGAGAGCGCGTCGAGGATCCGCTGCACGGCGGCCACCTCCGCCTCTCCCACCGGGTCGGTCGTACCGGGTCGGCGCAGGTCGCGCAGCGGGCCCGCGCACATCCGGGCGGCCCGCCGCAGCAGGAGCCGGGTGTCGGGGGTGAAGGGGGCCCGGTGCGTCCGGAAGAAGCCGACGGCGGCGGTCGCGGGGCCCTCCGCGAAGACCGGTACCCAGGCGCGGGACTGCCAGCGTTCGGGCGGGTCACCGATGAGCTGGTAGCGCAGGGCGTCGTGCGGCGGGTCCTCCAGCCAGACCGGTTCCCGGCCGGCGAGGGCGACCATGGCGGCGACCCCGCTCAGCGGGGGGACGTGCCGCCACTGCGCGGCCAGGGCCTCGCTGATTCCGGCGGCTCCGGCCAGTTCCAGGCCTCCGGCGGGCGCCGCGGTGTAGATCATCACGGCGTCGATGTTCTCGGCGCCGCCCAGGACTGTCACCAGCAGTCCCGCGACCTCGTTCGCGTCGCGCACCCCGGCGAGGCCCTCGGCGAGCCGGGCGAGCAGCGGTCGCCGTTCCCGGGCGGCGCGTCCCGGCCGGGCGAGGTAGCGCCCGGGGTCGAACGGCGACGGGTCCGGCGCCGTGCCGGGTCCTCCCGCGCCGGCTGCCGCGGGCGGTTCGGCGGGGGTCCTCGGGCGGGTGCGCAGACCGCCGAGGGTGATCCAGCATTCCTCCATCAGGGTCCGGCCGCGCCGGTCCGCGCGCCGCATCAGCAGGGCGTGCGCCGCGTCCGCGGTCACGCCGGCCTGCGCCATGAGCACGCCCTTGGCCCGCTCCAGCACGGCCGTCGTCGAGGCGACCGCTTCCATGCCCTCGGCCTCGGCCCGCAGCTTCGCCACGATCCGGGCCAGGGCCAGGACCTCGGAAGCGGAGCCGTCGCCGGGAGGCGCGGGATCGCTCTTCATGTTTCGAGGATGGCACGGTGCGGCCGGTAGGGGCGGCTCAGCACGGCAGTGGGACGTCCACGGGGGTCACGGCGAGCCGGTCGACCACGGCGGTGAGGCTGCCGGTGCGGGCCAGGACGGCCCGCTGCCTGCTCGCGCCGGTGCCCCGACGGCGCAACCCCTCCCACAGGGTCCGTGCCGTGTCCAGGTCTCCGGCGGCCGCGAGCCCGGGTGCGGCGCGGTCCACCAGCCGGTCCACGAGCAGTTCGGCGGGCAACTGCCGGCCGCTGCACGGGTCGGCGCCCGGACCTTCGAGGCCTCCCCGCGCCGCGAGGGCGTGCGCGCCCCACAGGCGGTGCGGAGGCGCCGCCGGGGGCGGTACCCCGGCGTCCACGTCCCGCAGGAGGACGGCCGCGAGGCCCCGTACCAGGGCGGCGGTCAGGATGACGGTGTCCAGGTCGGCGTTGACGTCGGAGACCCGGATCTCCAGCGTCGGCACGTGTTCCGATGGGCGGGCGTACCAGTACAGCATCCGGCGGTCGAGCAGCACCCCGGCGGCGACCAGGCCGTCGACGTGGGCGAGGTAGTGCGCCTCGTCGACCACGGGCGGGGGTCCCACCGTCGGCCAGCAGGAGAAGGCGACCGAACGCCAGCTGTCGTGACCGGTGTCCCGACCCGCCATGAAGGGCGAGTTCCCGGTCAGGGACTGGAGCACCGGCAGCCAGGGCCGCATGTGGCTCGCCAGGGCGAGGGCCCGCGGCCGGTCCAGGGTGCCGACGTGGATGTGGCAGCCGCAGACGGCGGTGAACCGGTCGATGAGGTGCGCGGAGGCCCGGGCCATGCGCAGGTACCGTTCGTCGTCCGTCACCGTGAGGGGTTCCAGCGGCGCGATCACGGGGACGCCCGACGCCACCGGCAGGCAGCCCGCGGTGCGGGCCGCGCGCGTGGTGGTCTCCCGCAGCAGCGACAGTTGTCCGCGCAGGTCCGCGAGGTCGTGGGTGGGCCGCGTACAGACCTCCACCTGGGCGTCGTAGAACTCGCTCTGGACCAGTTCACCGAGCTCGCGGGCCGCTGTGGCGATCACCTGCGGACCCCGGTTGACGGGGGCCCTGGTGCCCCGGTCCACGAGGAGGTACTCCTCCTCGATTCCCACGGTCGGAACGTCCACGGGATCTCCTTGCCGACTGCGCCGAAGGACCGGACTCGGACGGCGCCTACCCCCTCGGCGCCCCCGCACCCCCCGTACCTCGGGTCACCCTCCGTCGGGTTCCGCCGCCCGCCAGACGGTGGTGATGTTGCAGAACTCGCGGATGCCGTGCCCGGACAGTTCCCGCCCGTAACCGGAGCGCTTGACGCCGCCGAAGGGCAGCGCGGGATGGGAGGCGGTCATGCCGTTGACGAACACGCCGCCCGCCTCCAGATCGCGCACGAAGCGCTCCAGCTCGGCGTCGTCGCGGGTCCAGACGTTCGAGCTGAGCCCGAAGGGGGTGTGGTTGGCCCGCTCGATCGCCTCGTCGAGGCTGCCGACCCGGTAGAGGGTGGCGACGGGCCCGAAGGTCTCCTCCAGGTCGATCCGCATCCCGTCGGTGATGTCGGCGAGGACCGTCGGCTCGTAGAACCAGCCCTCCTCGTGCGCCGGCGGGCGGCGCCCGCCGCACAGGACGGTGGCGCCGCGGCTGACGGCGTCGTCGACGAGTTCCTCCACGTCCCGGCGACCGCTCTCGGTGGCCAGCGGGCCGACGTCGGTGGTGTCGAGCATCGGGTCGCCCACCGTCAGGGCCTTCATGCCGTCCGTGAAGTGCCGGGCGAAGGCTTCGTAGACGTCGGTGTGGACGATGAACCGTTTGGCGGCGATGCAGGACTGGCCGTTGTTCTGGACGCGGGCGGTGACGGCCGTGCGGGCGGCGCGGGCCACGTCGGCGGAGGGCATCACGACGTACGGGTCGCTGCCGCCGAGTTCCAGGACGGTCTTCTTGACCTCGTCGCCGGCCGCGGCGGCGACGGCGCGCCCCGCGGGTTCGCTGCCGGTCAGGGTGGCCGCGGCGACCCGCGGGTCGCGCAGGACGGCCTCCACGGCTCCCGAACCGATGAGCAGGGTCTGGAAGCAGCCGCGCGGGAAGCCCGCCCGGTGGAAGAGTTCGCCCAGGTAGAGGGCGGTCTGCGGGACGTTCGAGGCGTGTTTGAGCAGGCCCACGTTGCCCGCCATCAGGGCGGGCGCGGCGAACCGTACGACCTGCCACAGGGGGAAGTTCCAGGGCATGACGGCGAGGACCACACCGACGGGCCGGTACACGACCCGTACCGACGAGGCTCCCGCGTCGCGCACATCGGCGTCCGCGGGGTGCTCGTCGCCGAGGAGGCCCTCGGCGTGCGCGGCGTACCAGCGCATCGCCTTGACGCATTTGGCGGCCTCGGCCCGGGCCGCCGCCAGCGGCTTGCCCATCTCCGTGGTCATGGTGCGGGCGACGGCCTCCGCGTCCTCCTCCAGGAGGTCCGCCGCCCGGGACAGCAACGCGGACCGTTCGGCGAAGGTGGTGAGCCGGTGGGTGGCGGCCGTGCGTGCCGCCTCGGCCAGGCGTTCCTCGATGCCGTCGGCGTCGAGCGGGTCGAAGGTCCGCAGCGTCCTGCCGTTCGTGGGATTCACGGTGGCGATGCTCATGGTCCGCCCTTCCTCGGAGGGAACCGCCCCATAGACCCTGCCCGCCGGGTCACCGCGGCGCAACGCGAGGGCCGGTACCCGGGTGTTCCTGCGGGCGCGGCGGCGCCACGGATTGCGGGCCGTGGGGGGCGGCCGCATGGTGAGGATGCAACGTCCCCCCAGGAAGGAACGACCCCGTCATGGGCAAGGCAAAGGCCAAGGCCAAGCAGGTCAAGGGCAAGATGAAGGAAACCGCGGGCAGCGCGATGGACGACCACCGCATGCAGGCGGAGGGCAGTGCCGAGCGAATGAGCGGCAAAGCCGAGGAGATGGTCGCGAAGGCGACGGACGCGATGAAGAAGCCCGGGGGCCGGCACTGACGAAGTGCCCCCGGTGACCGGCGCCCCCGCACGGGGACGCCGGTCACCTGCGTGAGGAGCCCGCCCGTCAGGGGGGCGACGTCAGGGGCGCGTCGCGGCGGGACCGGACTACGGTCGGCCGCGCGGCTTGCCGCGCTTGGCGGCCTTGGGCGCGGCGGAACCACCGCGCGGGTTCTTCCCGGCCTGCTTGCCGCCGCCCGACTTGGCGCCCGACTTGCCGCCGGCCCGCGCCGCCGGGTTCTTGCCCTTGCCGCCGCCCGTCTCGGGGCGCTTGCGCTGCTTGGGCTGCGGCGGCGTCGGCGGACGCCCGCGCGTGCTGTTCACCGTCCGGCCGCGGACGATTCCGATGAACTCCTCGACCAGGTCGGTGGTCCTCTCCTCCGGCCAGGACAGGGCGATCCGTGATTCCGGGGCGTCCGACACGGTCCGGTAGGTGAGGTCCTTGCGGTGGTGCAGACGTGCCAGGGACTGGGGGACGACGAGGACGCCGATGCCGGCCGCCACCAGCTCGATGGCGTCCCCCGTGGTCTCGGGCCGTTCGAAGGCGGGCTTGCCCGGGAGGGTCTCCCAGGGAAGGACGTCGTCCAGGGGGTGCAGCACGATCTCGTCGGCGAGGTCCCCCGTCGACACCTCTTCCGCCGAGGCCACCAGATGGTCCTTGGGGATGACGACCACGGTCGTCTCGGTGTACAGCGGGATGGCGCTGAGGTCGGTCCGGTCGACGGGCAGCCGCACGAAGCCCGCGTCGGCACCGCTGCCGCGCAGCAGGTCGAACGCTTCGGCGGCGGGCACTCCGACGAGGGTCAGGGGGACGTCGGGCAGCCGCTCGTTCCAGATCCGCACCCACTTGGTGGGCGTCACTCCCGGGACATAGGCGAGCCGGAACGAAGGGGAAGTTTCCGAGCCTGTCACCCCGCCAGGTTACCGGTCGTGGTCGGAGGTGGCGCACACGCTCGATACCCTTGACCCCATGACGTCGCACCAGAGCACCCAGACGATGAAGCCCGCCACCGCGGCGAAGAAGCTGGGTGTGTACCTCGAAGCCACCCCCGCCGAGTTCCAGGAGGGTGTGGTTTCGCGCACCGAGCTGAACGCCCTCCAGACCGACCCGCCCGCGTGGCTGGTCGAGCTGCGGCAGAACGGTCCGCACCCCCGCCCCGTGGTCGCGGCGAAGCTCGGCGTCTCCATCGCCGGTCTCGCGCGCGGCGGAGTCACCGAGGCCCTCACCACGGAGCAGATCGACGCCGTGAAGCAGGAGAACCCCGAGTGGCTGCAGAAGGAGCGCGCCACCCAGGCGGAGGTCCGCAAGGAGACCGTCCGCATCAAGGAGAAGAACGCCGAGAAGGCGCAGCGCGCCCAGCAGTAGCGGCAGGAGGCGGCCGGGCGGCGTTCCCGCCCCCGCCGCTCCCCCGGTCCCGGCCGGCGATCGTCGCCGGGGACCGGTCCCGGCCGGCGTACCGCCGCGGGGACCGTGGCCGGGGTCCTGTCCGGTGAACCCCCGGGGGAAGGCGTGCCGGGGCCGCCCCGAGCAGAGGGTGCGCCGGGTCCCTCTCCATGACGCGTCCCTCGCCCTGCACCGCGATGCGGTCCGCGAGGGCGGCGGCGTCCGCGAGGTCCCGGCAGACCAGGAGCAGGCCGGGGCGACCGTGCTCCCACCCCGCCGCGGGGAGCGGCCCGTGGGCTCCGGTTCCCGCTCGGCACCCACCTCCCGCCCGGAATCCCGGCGCACGGGCTCCACGGGTTCGACGACCGGCTCGCGGCCGATCCCGCACCGCGCGCGAGGGCGTCGCCGACATCGAAGCGCGGGCCCGGAACCCCGACCTCCGCCACCACCCGGCAGCTCGGGTCCTTGCGGCCGACCCCTTCGACGGCGTTGGCGTCCCGTCCGGACGGGCGGAGCCGCCCGGTGGTGCCGGCCACCGAGGACGGGTGGCGGCGGCAGGACTCGACCCCGTCGAACCCGGGTCAAGGGCACGAGGCCGGTCGGAGGGGGATGCGTACCGGATTCGGCGGGTCGACAGGGGCGGCCGGCGCGGCCTCCGCATCATGGCGGAAGCCTCGTCACGGGTGGCCGGAAACTGAACTTGCCGCGCCAGGTGAGGCATACCTAACCTGTGCTCGCCCGGCCATCGGCCGGCCACACTTCGGCCACCGTCCCCACCGAAGGAGCCTCCCCCCATGTCCGAACGCCTCGACGCGGCACGTCCGTACGCCGTCTCGCTCTTCCGGATCGTCACCGGCCTCCTCTTCGCCTGCCACGGCGCGGCCTCCCTCTTCGGCGTCCTGGGCGGCGCCCGCGGCGGCGGCACGGTGCCCGTCGGCGACTGGCCCGGCTGGTACGCGGCCGTCATCCAGCTCGTCGCCGGCACCCTCGTCCTGCTGGGGCTCGGTACCCGCTCGGCGGCGTTCGCGGCGTCGGGCTCGATGGCCTACGCGTACTTCACCGTCCACCAGCCGCAGTCCCTGATGCCCCTGCAGAACGGCGGCGAGGCCTCGGCGATGTTCTGCTGGGCCTTCGCCCTGCTGATCTTCACCGGGCCCGGCGCCCTCGCCCTGGACGGGCTGTTCGCGGACCGCGCCGGCCGGGGCCGGGCGGAAGCCCGACGGGAAGCCGCCATCGCCTGAGGAATCGTTCCTCCACACCGGGGTCCGTGGCGCCCGACCCGTGCGACCGGGTGCGCCGCCATGGACCCCGCGAACCGCCCCGCCCGCTCCGCGGGGCGACCCCGGCCCCATGGCCGGGCGAGTGGCGTCTGAAACCCGTTCGTCCGTACGGCGTTAGACGGTTCGGACCGGCGCGCGCGCCAGCGCGACCGGCGGTCCGGTCTGATGCCGACGGAAGTACGAGGAGCGAAATGACGGACCCGATGCCCGCCGGTCCCGGTCGCAGGAGACTGGCAACCCGATGCCGGCGGATCACCGAGGACAGCTCGTTCGGGATGGCCGTCTTCGTCGTGATCCTGCTCAACGCGGCCCTGATGGGAGCGGAGACGTACAGCGGGCTCGCCCGGACGCACCGGGACGCGCTGGGCGTCGCCGAGGAGTGCTGCCTCGCCCTGTTCACCCTGGAGATGCTGCTGCGCATCGGCTCGTTCGTCGACCGGCCGAAAGCATTCTTCCGGGACCCATGGAACGTCTTCGACCTGGTGATCGTCGCCTCTGCGTTCGTACCGCTGCTGCGCGAGAACACCACCGTGCTGCGGCTGCTGCGGCTGGCCCGCGTGCTGCGCACCGCCCGGTTCCTGCCCCACCTGCGCATCCTGCTGGTCGCGGTCGGGCGCAGCCTGCCCGGCACCGCCAGCTTCCTGTTCGTCGGCGCGCTGGTGCTGTACGTGTACGCGATGGTCGGCTGGGTCTGCTTCGCGGAATCGGACCCGCAGCACTACGGCTCGATCGGACGGGCCTCCCTCACCCTGTTCCTGCTCACCACACTGGACGGCCTGACCGACGCCGTCCGGGCCGGGCTGCAGATCTCCCGGTTCAGCATCGTCTACTACGCCTCGTACGCGCTGCTCGCCTCGTTCGTCCTGGTCAACGTCCTGATCGGAGTGGTGCTCAATTCCCTCGACGAGGCGCGCGAGATGGAGGCGGAGGACAAGCGGGCACGGGATCGCGCCGAGGGTGCGAACGATCCCGCCGGGGAGGTGCGGGAGCGGATCGTGGCGGCCCGGCTGGCCCTGGACGACCTGGAGGCGAGTCTCGCCGACGTACCGCCCTCCGCTGCCGCCGCCGGAAGCGGGAAGGAACGCGAGAGGGAACTGGAATCGGCCCTGTAGGACGGCCCGATCCCCCTTGACCGGGGTGGAAGCGGTACGGGGTTCCCGGGGCGGGATGTGACGGAAGTCTGACGTACGGCCGGTCACCCTGGCGCCCGGGGCGGCCCCGGTGGTCGAATCGAGGGGTGAGCACGCACGAGGACACCGGGACGGGCACCGGACCGCAGGAGGACCCGGGGACCGGCACCGGGCGGGCCGCCGAGGGGCCCGACGGCCACGGCAGCCCGGTCGGCCGCCGGCTGGTGCTGGGGATGGCCGGCCTCGGCGCCCTGGGGCTGGCGGCCTCGCCCTGGCTGCGCCGGGCGGCCGAGGCGGGGCTCGGGGCCGTCGCGGGCAAGGACCCCACGGGCCTGACCGGGATGCTCCCCAACGGGGGCGGTTTCCGCTACTACTCGGTGGCATCCTCCGTACCCGAACGCGGCCCGGCGGACTACCGCCTCACGATCGGGGGCCTGGTCGAGCGGCCGGTCTCGTACCGGCTCGACGAGCTGCTCGGGATGCCGCAGACCCGGGTGGTGCGCGACGTCCAGTGCGTCACCGGCTGGCGGGTGCCGGCCACCCCCTTCGAGGGGGTGCCGGTGTGGCGGCTCCTGGACGCCGCAGGGGTCCTGCCCGAGGGGCGGGCCATCCGCTTCGACTGCTTCGACGGGACCTACACCGAGAGCCTCACCCTCCCGCAGGCCCGCCGCGAGGACGTCATGGTGGCCCTGCGGATGCAGGACCGGCCGCTGAGCCACCGCCACGGCGGACCGGTCCGCCTGTACGTGGCACCGATGTACTTCTACAAGTCCGCGAAATGGCTCTCGGGAATCACCGTGACCCGTGACGTGGAACCCGGCTACTGGGAGAGGCTCGGCTATGACGTCGACGCCTGGGTCGGCAAGTCGAACGGACGCGACGATGCACCCACCGCCTGACCTCCCGCCCCGCGTGGGCCGGTTCAGCCCCGCCGAGCGCTGGATCCACCGGGTCACGGCCGCCCTGATGGGCGTGTGCGTGGCCTCCGCCGGCTGCCTGTACCTGCCGCCGCTCGCGGAGCTCGTCGGACGCCGCCACCTGGTCGTCACCGTCCACGAGTGGTCGGGGCTGCTCCTGCCGGTGCCCCTCCTGGCGGGCCTGGCCTCCCGGGCCTTCCGGACCGACCTGCGGTTCCTCAACCGGTTCGGGCCGCACGACCGAATCTGGTTGCGTTCGGCGTTGCGCCGTCGCGGGCCGAGGCCGGCGGGCAAGTTCAACGCGGGGCAGAAGCTGTACGCGGCCTGGCTGGCCGGGGCGGTCCTCGTGATGCTCGGGACCGGACTGCTGATGTGGTTCACGGGGCTCGCGCCGCTGGCCGTGCGCACCGGCGCCACGTTCGTCCACGACTGGCTGGCCCTGGCCGTGGGGATCGTGCTCGCCGGGCACATCGGCAAGGCGCTGGGCGACCCGGAGGCCCGGCGCGGCCTGCGCACCGGTTCCGTCGCCCGGTGGTGGGCCGAGCACGAGCACCCGTTGTGGCGGCCCGGGGACGGACCCCGCTGAGCCCCCGCCCGTCGGACGGGGGCCCTGCGGCGGGTCAGCCGCGGTCGCGAACGGAGACGATGCCGTTGAACACGCCGACGTACGCGGTGCCGTCGGGGCCGAGGGTGATCGGCGCCCAGTTGTTGTCGTACAGCGGGCCGGTGCCGGTCAGTTGGCGCCAGCGGCGCTCACCGGTGCGGAAGTCCACCGCGGTGAGGTACCAGGCGTCGATCCCCCAGAAGTTGGGCTCCTTCTCGTAGAAGTAGAGCAGCCCGTTGGCGGTGGAAAGCTTGGGGACCACGGAGGGAGCGCGGATCGCGCTCTCCCAGACCGTGTCGCAGCCGCTGCCGTCGGCGCGGACGTCGATGCGGCTGACACCGCCGACGACGGACTTGCCGAGGAGCAACGAGGTGGGGTTCTCGTAGCCGTAGTTGTTCTCGACGACGATGCTGTTGCCCCAGGTGATGAGCGAGTTGTCGGTGGTCGAGGCGCCGGAGCCGAAGACGGGTACCTTGCAGACGAGGCGCCGGTCGGCGGCGACGTCGACGCCGCGCCGGTAGACCAGGACGTTCATCCGGTCGTCGGCGTTGTCGGTGATGGCGACGTACTTCTCACCGTTGTCGCCGAAGAGGTCCGGGGTGGTGCCCGAACCCTGGTTCACGGAACCGGGCTTGGTCCCGGTTCCGCGGTCGTACGTCTGGCGCCACTGCACCTCGGGGGTGCCGTCGGCGCCGGCGCGGAAGCTGTACAGGGCGTGGTCGGTGACGATGGAGACCCCGTCCTCGGCGACCGAGAAGGAGTTCTGGATCTCCTCACCGGCGAGCCGGAGCGAACGGATCCGTGCGGTCACCGGGTCCACGGTGCCGACCCGACCCTGGCGGGTGACCCACCAGATGCGGCCGTTCCAGTCGGGCATCACGGAGGTGATGGGGTCACAGGTCCCGGTGGGCCACAGGTTGGTCCACGTGACGCAGTCGTGCGGGACGTGGCCGGTGAGGTCCCAGTCGTTGTCGACGGTGAACTTCCAGCTCCCGTCCGCGTTCTGCGAGTGGGAGAGGCGCAGGACGTGCTGGCGGGAATCGGCCAGCACGGCCCGGTCCTGGTCGTCCAGGTAGAAGTAGGCGCCGCCCGAGGTGTCCTTGAAGATCTTCGCGAAGTCGAGCGAGGTGATCGCCTCGACAGTCGAAGAACGCTGCGGGAGCTGGTACTCCGCGAGCGTGGCGAGCGTGCGGGGCTCCAGGAGCTTGACCTTGAAGCCGGTGAAGGTGCCGCACACGGTGACCAGTCGGCCGCCCGTGTCGAAGGTGGCGGTGGCGCACTCGCCGCCGAGGGCGGCGATCTTCTCGCTCTTGACCTGCGGGTCGCGGCCGAGGGGGCCGGACCACGGGGACGTGGCACTGCCGGCGGCGTCGGAGTGCATGCCGTTGCGGCCGTTGGGCGCGAGGTGGGGGTGCTGCGGCGGGGCCTGCCCGGGCAGCGGGGCGGCGGTGGCGGGACCGCCGTCGTACTGGCTGATCAGGCGGTGGCCGGGTGCCTTGGGTATCTCCTCCGCCTGGGCCGGCGCCACCCCGTACATCACCGTCATGGCGGCGAGGGCGGGGACCACGGCGCAGTTCAGCGCTCTTCGGAACATCCGGGCGTCCTCCTTCGTCTTCAGTTTTGTTGACATCGCGTCTGACATCGCGCCGCCGCCAGACGCTAGGTCGCACTGCCCGAGGAGTCCATGGAAGAGCCGGATGATTCATGAAGGCGCAACAGTCGATCAAGGGGCCGTGATGTCGCTCCACTGCGTCGTGCGGTCGCACCAGCGGCCGAGGAGGACCGGATCGTGGCCCACAGCGAGGAGCCCGGCGCCCGTGTCGGCGCGGTACTCCTCGACGACGGCGACCAGCGCGGCCGTGGTGGAGGCGTCCAGCATCGCGGTCATCTCGTCGCACACCAGCCAGCGCGGCCGCAGCACCAAAGCCCTTGCCACGCAGGCACGTTGAAGCTGGCCGTCGCTGACCTCGTGGGGGCGCCGGACGAGCAGGTCCGCGCCGAGGCCGACCCGGTCGGCGAGCTCGGCCACCCGTGCGTCCACCTCCTCACGCCGGCCCGTGGCGCGCAGCGGTTCGGCGACGAGGTCGCGCAGCCGCAGGCGGGGGTCGGCCGACAGGCGGGGCTGCTGGAAGACGACGCCGACCTCGGTGCGCAGGGAGCGCGGGGCCCGGTGCCGGAAGCCCGTCACCCGGTGGCCCCCGAGGGTCACGGTCCCGCGGTCGGGGCGGTGCAGCAGGGCGGCCACCCGGGCCAGGGTGGACTTGCCGCAGCCGCTGGGCCCGAGCAGGCCGAGGGCCTCACCGGGGCGCAGGGTGAGGTGCGCGTCCCGCACGACGGGGTCGCGTCGGTCGTATCCGGCGGTGATCCCGGCGAGCTCAAGCATGGTGGCAGGCCACCCCTTCGGTGAGCGGGGGCCGGTCGGTCCGGCAGGAGGCGTCGGCCAGTGCGCAGCGGGCGGCGAAGGCGCAGCCGGCCGGCAGGTCGCCCAGTTCGGGCGGGGCTCCGGGGATGGGGGTGAAGGCCCGCTCGGGCAGGGCGTCGAGCAGTCCGCGGGCGTAGGGGTGGCGGGGCCCGGGCGCGCCGAAGAAGGCTTCGGCCGGGGCGATCTCGACGATCCGGCCGGCGTACATGACGGCGACGGTGTCGGCCGTCCGCTCGGCGGCCGCGAGGTCATGGGTGATCATCAGCAGGGCCCGGTCGGCGTCCCGGGTGTGGGCCCTGAGTTCGTCGACGGTGCGGTGGACGAGGTCCCGGTCGAGGCCGGTGGTCGGCTCGTCGGCGAGGAGCAGCGGGGCGTCGCCGACGAGGGCGAGTGCGGTGGCGGCGCGCTGGGCGAGGCCGCCGGAGAGTTCGTGCGGGTGGCGGTCGAGGTGGCTCGCGGGGAAGTGGGCGCGCGTGGCGGCCTCCTCGGCGGCGGCGCGCAGGCGCGGTCCGCTCCCGCGCCGGCCCCCCAGGGCCTTGCCGGCGAGTTCCCGGACGGTCTCCTCCAGGTGGGACCGGACGGTGCGGACGGGGGTGAGGTGGGCGGCCGGGCTCTGCGGGACCAGCCCGATCCGGCGGCCCCGTACGGTGCGGGCGAGCGTCGCCTCGTCGGCGGCGAGCAGGTCGAGGCCGTCTGCGAGCCGGGCGGAGCCGGCGGTCTCGGCGTTGCCGGGGAGCAGGCCGAGGAGGGCGGAGGCGAGGACGGACTTGCCGCAGCCGCTCTCGCCGACGAGGGCGAGGCATTCGCCGGGGCCCAACCGGAAGGTGGCTCCGGTGACGGCCTCGACGTGGTGGCCGCCGCGCATCCGGAAGCGGACCGAGAGCCGGTCCACGTCGAGGACGGTGGCCGCGGGAACGGCCGCGGCACGCACGGTTCCGGCGGGGCGGCTTCCGGCGGGGGCGTGGCTTCCCGCGGGGACGGGCGGGGGTGTGGTCACAGGGTCAGCTCCGAGCGGCGTCGGGGGTTCAGCCGGTCGCGCCAGGCGCCCGCGAGGCCGGCGATGGCGAGCGTCGGGATGATCAGCAGCAGGCCGGGGAAGAGCGTGGGCCACCAGTCCCCGGCGAGCAGCGAACCCCGGGCCGTCTGGACCAGGTTCCCGAGGCTGGCCTGGTGGGACGGCAGGCCGAGGCCGAGGAAGGACAGGGCGGACTCGTGCCACATGGCGTGCGGGATCATGAGCACCGCGGCGAGGCCGGCCTGCGGGAGCACGCCCGGGACCAGGTGCCGTACGGTGACGCGCCACCGGGAGGCACCGCCGGAGACGGCGGCGTCCACGTAGGGGCGGCTCCGGAGCGAGAGGACCTCTGCGCGCACGATCCGGGCGGTGGACAGCCAGTGGGTCAGGGCCACCGAGACGATGACGGGCCACACCCCGGGCCGGAACATGGCCACGATGAAGATGCCGAGCAGCAGGTGCGGGATGGCGGAGAGGGTGTCGACGGCCCGCATGACGAGGCGGTCGGTCCAGCCGCCCAGCGCCCCGGCCGCGGCTCCGACCGCGGTGCCGATGACGGTGGCGACCAGGGCCGCCACCAGGCCGACGAGCAGGGAGACCCGCAGTCCGTAGACACAGCGCAGGAGCAGGTCCCGGCCGACGTCGTCGGTGCCGAAGGGGTGGTCCCAGGACGGCGGCAGCAGCTTCGCCGTGAGGTCCACGGCCTGCTGGTCCAGCTGCGCCAGCGGGGGCACCAGCAGGACGGCGAGGACGATGACGGCCACGAGGGCCGCGCAGACCCGTACGCGCAGCGTGCGGTGGGAGCGGCGGGCGCCGCCGCGGGACTTCCAGATGATCGCCGACTCAGCCATCGAAGCCCACTCTCGGGTCGGCCAGCCCGTAGAGCAGGTCCGACAGCAGGTTCCCGGCGAGGACGGCGGCCGTGGCCAGCACGGTCAGCGCGGCCAGCAGCGGGAAGTCGACCGAGGTGGCGGCCTCGACGGTGGCGGCGGCGATGCCGGGCCAGCTGAACACGGTCTCCACCAGGAGGGCTCCGGTGATCAGTTCCGGGACGCGCGAGCCGATGAGCGTGAGCATCGGCAGCATGCCGGAGCGCAGGCCGTGGCCCAGCAGGATCCGCCGTTCGGCGACGCCCCGCGCCCGGGCTCCGCGGACGGGGTCCTCCTCCAGCGCGTCGGCCACGCCCTGGCGGACGTAGAGGAAGAACCAGGGCAGTTGGGAGATGCCGAGGACCAGCGCGGGCAGCACCAGGTGGGAGGCGACCTGCCCGAAGGTGACCGTGTCGTCGGCGGCGTCCGTGAGCCCTCCGGAGGGCAGGACGCCCAGGCGCACGGCGAAGAACCAGATGGCGAGCAGTCCGAGCCAGAACGCGGGTGCGGCCTCCAGGGTGTACGCGAGGGCGGACACGCCCCGGTCGAGGAGGCCTCCTTGGCGGCGGGCGGCCAGCACGCCGAGTCCCGTACCCAGCAGCACGGCCACGGCGAAGGCGCAGGAGGCCAGCAGCGCGGACCAGCCCACCCGTTCGACGATCACGTCGACGACGGGGCGGCGCATCACGGAGGAGGTACCGAGGTCGCCGGTGACGGCCGAGGTGAGCCACTCCCACCAGCGGGCCGGCATCGGCCGGTCGACGCCGAGGTTGACGCGCAGTTGGTCGAGTTCGGCCTGCGAGGCGGTGAGGCCGGCCGTGCCGGCGTACGCCTTGACGGGGTCGAACGGGGACATCGCGGCGATGGCGAAGACGCCGAAGGTGACGACGAGCAGGACCGGGGCGGCGAACAGGATCCGCCGCCCGGCCATGCGCGCCATCGGCCCCCAGGGGAGGCCGCGGGAGGGGCTGGTCACGCGGGTCGGCTCACTTCTGCTTCGGCTTCCAGGTCTCCACGTTCCACCACGGGCCCGTACCGAGGCCGTGGTCGTGCGGCTCGACCTGGGTGCCGGGGCCGTCCCACTTGTCGTTCACGACGTACAGGTGGTCGATGTGGGTGAGGAAGACGTAGCCCGGGTTCTTCACGAGTTCGCGCTGCACCGTGTCGTAGGCGTTCTGCCGCACGGCCCGGTCGCCGCTCCTGCGGCCGTCGACGAGGGCCTGGTCGACGACGGGGTTGTCGTACCGGGCCATGTTGTTGAATCCGTCGCCGCCGAGGGAGGAGGTCAGCAGGAGGTACTGGTCGAAGTCGGGGTCCGCCGGGGAGCCGCCGCCGGCGAGGACGGCGTCCGTCTTCATGCGGGGTTCGATGACCTCCCAGGTCCCGGCCTCGGTCCTGACCTCGATGCCGGCCTTCTTGGCGTCGGAGGCGAAGGCGAGGGCGTGGTCCTGGCGGAGCTTGTCGCCGGACGGGTACCAGAGCGGGAAGGCGGCGCGGACCCCGTCCTTGACGCGGATGCCGTCCTCACCGGCCTTCCAGCCGGCGTCGTCGAGGATCTTCTTCGCCCTGTCGAGGTCGTACGGGCGCTCGGTACCCGCGGTGAACCAGGGACTGCCGACCGGGACCGGGCCGTAGGCGGCCTTGCCCGCGCCCTCCAGGAGCTTGTCGACCATGGTCTTCCGGTCGACGGCGATGTCCAGCGCCTGCCGGACAGCCACGTCACCGGTGACCTTGTGGTCCGTCGGGAGGGTCACGTTGCGGTAGTCGAAGGACTTGGCGGCGTAGGTGGTGCGCGCCGGGTCCTTCTCGAAGCCGCGGGCGAGGTTCGGGGGCAGCACCGCCGCGTCCAGTTCGCCGGAGCGAAGGCGCGTGGCGCGGACGTCGTCGTCCTTGATGACGGCCATGGTGAACTTCTTCACCGCGGGCTCGCCGCCCCAGTACGAGGGGTTGGCCTTGAAGCTGATCTTCTCGCCGCGGGACCAGCCGGTGAGGAGGTACGGGCCGGTGCCGACGGGTTTGGTGGTGAATTCGCCGCTGTTGACGTCCTGCTTGCCCGCGATGTGCTCGGGCGCGATGGGCAGGACGGTGCGCTCGGCGAACGGCGCGTAGGGGTACTTCAGGGTGAAGACGACCCGGTCCTCGCCCTGTGCGGTGACGCTCTCCACGGCGTCCAACTCGGTCCGCGACGCGTTGTTCGTCGCCGGGTCGAGGATGGTCCGGTAGGTGAAGACGACGTCCTTGGCGCCGAAGGGCGCCCCGTCGCTGAACTTCACGCCCTGGCGGAGCTTGAAGGTGTACGTGCGGCCGTCGGCGGAGACCTCCGGCAGGGCTTCGGCCAGCGCGGGCTTGAGCTTCATGTCGGCGTCGTGGGCGAGCAGCCCGTCGAAGACCTTGGAGTTCCCGTCCTTGCCGTAGCCCAGCAGCGGGCTGAGGGTCTCCGGCTCGGTCGCGATGCCGACCACTGCGGAGTCGGCCGCCGCGGCGGACCCCCCGGAACCGCCCGCCGGGTTCGAGCAGGCCGCCACGCCCGTGATGAGTACGGCGGCCAGCGTCACCGCGGCCGCTCCCCGTGCTGTCCGGGCCGTCATGCTGCGCACATCCTTGTTCACGATCATCCGTTATTGCAAAGAAATGGCAATAATGCCAGACGTGGACGGAGGAAACCGAATCAACCCACGGCCGACACAGCGGCCCGGACCCCCTCGACCCGGGCAAATCCCTTGCGTCGCGGGCGATTTCCGGCCGCCGGGGGCTTGCCCGGTCGGCGCCGCACGTGCCATATATGTCTAGACCTTTACGAGGACGACGCACACGCGAAGGAGGCCCGTGCGACGCACCGCCCCGCCGCGCGCCCTCCCGCCGGCGCTCGCCCTCCGCCATGCCCGCCGCCTGAGCCTCTGCCTGGCGCTCGCCACCCTGACGGCGTGCGCCGGCGGCGACACCGAGCCCCCGCGCGCGCCGTCCGGGCTCACCGCCCAGGCCGGCAGCGCCACCTCCGTGCACGTCATGTGGGGGGCCGCGGAGCCCGCCGACGGCGTGACCGGCTACCAGGTGTTCCAGGCCGGTCAACTGGTCCGCGACCTCCCCGCCGACAAGACCATGGTCGACATCACCGGCCTCACCCCGCAGACGCCCTACGACTTCACCGTCCGGGCCCGCGACGCCGCCGGGAACCGCTCCTCCCTCAGCGCCCCCGCGCGCGCCGTCACTCCGGCCGCCCGCGCCGAGGACCGGCAGCCGCCCACCGCCCCGGCCTCCGGTTCCGGCAGCGCCCAGGGGCCCCGTACGGTCCGGCTCACCTGGGCGGCGGCCACCGACGACACCGGCGTCACCGCCTACGACGTCCACCAGGGCGGCGTCCGGATCCACACGGTCGGGCCCGGCGAGACCTCCACCACCCTCGACGGGCTCCAGCCCGGCACCTCGTACACTTTCACCGTCCGCGCCCGGGACGGCGCCGACAACTCCTCCCCCGACGGCCCGCCCGTCGCCGTGACCACCCCGGCCGACCCCGCCCAGGGCCCCGGCACCGCCCCCGCCGCGTTCAGCGCGACCGCCGCACCCGGCGCCGTGGACCTGTCCTGGACCGCGCCGGACACCGGCCGGGCGACCACCGAGTACCAGCTCTACGTCAACGGCCGGCCCGTCACCGTCATCCAGTTCGGCGCCGGCGCCGAACCCGGCGGACCGGCCGCGCACCGCCTCACGGCCACCGATCCGGCCGGCACCGCCTGGACCCTGAAACTCCGGGCCCGGCTGCCCGACGGCAACTGGGGCGCCTTCTCCGCTGAGCGGCAGGTCGTCCTCGCGGGCTGACGCCGCCCACCGTTTCCGGCCGCCCGTCCGACCTGAACGGCACTGCCGCGAAAGAGGATCGCGCACAATACAACCGTGTTCGGTGAGTACTCGGTCAACGACAATCAGGCAGACTCCGCAGGCGGGGGCCCTGCGCCAGACTCTGGCGCCGTGCCGGGAAACCTGCCGCCCGAATCGGCGGACTTCGTCGGCCGGGACGGTGAACTCACCGCTCTCGGAGTCATGTTGGACGGTCGAAGGCTGATCACCCTGACCGGGGTGGGCGGCGTCGGCAAGTCCCGCCTCGCCCTACGGGCCGCCTCCGATCGGCGCCGCGCCCGACCCGACGGCGTCTGGTGGGTGGAACTGTCCCCCCTGCGCGACCCGGGACTGCTCACCACCACCGTCGCCCACGCCATCGGCCTAGCCGACCACTCCGCGCACTCCCTCGACGAGGAACTGTGCGCCTGGATGGCCGACAAGGAACTCCTGCTCGTCCTCGACACCTGCGAACACCTGGTCCCCGCGGTCCGTCACCTGGTGGCCGAACTCCTCCAGTCGGCACCCGGGTTGACCGTCATGACCACCTCGCGGGAGCGGCTGGACTCCCCCGGCGAGACCGTCCTCGACGTACGACCGCTGCCCTGCGAGGGTCCCGACAGCGATGCCCTGGCCCTCTTCCGGGCCCGCGCCACGGCCGCCACCGCGCGGGCCGCGGAGATCTTCGCGGACCCCGAGCGGACCGCGATCGCCGCCGAGCTGTGCCGCCGCCTGGACGGGATCCCGCTCGCCCTGGAGCTCGCCGGGGCCCGGATGCGGCTGTGGTCGCTGGAACAAGTGGCGCAGCGGCTCGGGGCACGGTTCGACCTGCTCACCGACACGCGCGCCGTGCGGCTGCCCCGGCACCGGACCATGCGCACCGCCATCGGCTGGAGCCACGAACTGTGCGAGCCCGTGGAACGACTGCTGTGGGCCCGACTGTCGGTGTTCACCGGGGACTTCGACGTGGCCGCCGCCCGGGCCGTGTGCTCCGGCGGCCCGCTGACCGCGTCCCGGGTGGAGCGGGTCCTGCACGGCCTCGTGGCGAAGTCCGTCGTCCGGCGCTCCGACGAACGCGGCGCCGGTGCCCGCTACCGGATGCTGGACACCATCCGCGAGTTCGGCCACGACTGGCTGGCCGAACTGGGCGAGGTACGGACCGTCTCGGACCGGCACGCCCACTGGTACGCGGCCCTCTCCCACGCCGCCGATCGGGGCTGGATGGGGCCCGGCCAGGTCGACTGGTACCGCAGGATGACCGCCGAGCACGCCCAGCTGCGCGCCTCCCTGGACCACCTCCTCGGCACGGATCCGGGAGCCGCCCTGGAGATGGCCGGGGCCCTGTGGTTCTTCTGGTTCGCGTGCGGTCACGTGCACGAGGGCCGGGGATTCCTCGAAAGGGCCCTGGACGGGAGTCCCCCGGGCGGGCCCGGTCACGTCCAGGCCCTGTGGGCGCTCGGGCTGACGGCCCTGCTCCAGGGCGACATGGCGGTCGCCCAGGACCTCGGCGCGCGGTGCACCCGGGAGGCGGACGCGTTGGCGGACCCGGAGCGGGAGCTGCGCGCCGCCTACCTGCGGGCGGTGTCGGTCCTGATGCCGGGCGACCCGGGGACGGCGCTGCTCCTCGCCGGCCCCCGGGCACGGGCGGGCCACGGCGGGCGCCCCGCCGGGACGGGTTGGCTGCTGTGCCGGCTGGCCACCGGCTACGCCCTGTGGGATCTCGGGCGCTTCGAGGAGGCCGCCGAAGAGGCCCGCGAGCTGCGGGAGGCCTGCGCGGAGCTCGGCGAGCGGTGGCTCCGGGCCTACGCGGACTACATCCTGGCCGTGTCGGCGCTCGGACTGGGCCATCACGGCGAGGCCGCCCGTTACGTACGGTCCATGCTGTCGGGCAAGCGGCTGCTGGGCGACCGCCTCGGCATCGCGCTGGGCCTGGACGTGCTGGCGGCCTCGGTGGCGGCCCTGGGCGACGGGGAGCTGGCCGCCCGCCTGCTGGGCACCGGGCACGCCTGGTGGAGCACGGTGGGCAGGCCGCAGATGGGCGGGTCCCCCTCGCTCACGGCCCTGCGGGACCGGGGCGAACGGCAGGCCCGGGCGGCGATCGGGGACGCGGCGTACGAGAGCGCGTTCCTCGGCGGCACGGCGGCGTCCACCGGCTGACGGGCAGCCGGTGGACGGCGTAACTCGGGGGCTCCCGTCAGTACGGGAGGGGTCTGCCCGACGGGGTACGCAGATCCAGGTCTCGGGGGGCGGGCTTGGGGACGGGCTTGCGGATCAGCTGCTGGCGCATGCTGCCTCCTCGCTCAGACCAGGGCCGGTCGACGGGGTTCCACCGTCCGGCCTTCGGGGAGCAGTTCACCTGTGTCGTCGAAGACCACCACACCGTTGCAGAGCAGGTTCCAGCCCTGCTCGGGGTGGGCGGCCACAGTGCGGGCAGCGTCGTGATCGGCGCTGTCGGCGGGCGGGCAGGGGGGCTGGTGGGAGCACATCGGCGCACCTCCTCGCAGAGTGGGGCGGGAGGGCCGGTGGTCACCCGGTCGAATCCGCGATCCACGGTGGCGGTGAGTATTACTGATCGCCACCCCAGGACGGAACCCATATTCGCGGTCCAGTTCAGGGTGTGTATGCCCGCTTACCATGCGCTCATGCCAGCCATCCGGATCATTCATCGCACTCCGCTTCCACCGGCCGAGGCCTGGCGCCGGCTCACGGACTGGGAACGGCACGGCGCACAGGTTCCGCTCACGAGGACGATCATCGAAACGGAGCCCCCGACGCACGTCGGAACGCGATTCACCGCTCGCACG
This sequence comes from Streptomyces sp. NPDC040432, assembly GCF_055595445.1. Classification (NCBI taxonomy): domain Bacteria; kingdom Bacillati; phylum Actinomycetota; class Actinomycetes; order Kitasatosporales; family Streptomycetaceae; genus Streptomyces; species Streptomyces sp. NPDC040432. The sequence goes on from NZ_JBVIVP010000001.1 coordinate 692,445, forward strand.
GGGGTGGGCAGGATCACGTTCGACGACACCATGGAAGTGGTGCGCTGGCAGCCGCCCGCGCCCCCTTCCGCCGGAATCGTCCGGTTGGAGAAGCGCGGGCGGACGGTGACCGGCTGGGCGGAGATCGAAGTTCGCCCCCTGCCCACCGGGGACACGGAGGCGCACTGGCGCGAGGATCTGCGGGTGCGCGGCCTCCCCCGCCTGTTCGATCCGCTGACGGCGGCGGCGGGCCGCCTCGTGTTCACCCGCGCCCTGACCCGGATCCTCTCCCCCTGACCCGGCCGCCGGAGCCCGGCGGCGGGCAGGACCTGCCGCCGCACTCCCATCCGCCTCGCGGGCGCCGACGGACCTCGACGGACCTAGACGGCGGGTCCTAGCGGATGGGCATCCCGGAGAGCGTCCTCGCGATGACCAGCCGCTGGATCTCGCTGGTCCCCTCGAAGATCGTGTAGATGGCGCTGTCCCGGTGCATCCGCTCCACCGGGTACTCGCGCGTGAACCCGTTGCCGCCGAGGATCTGGACGGCCTGGGCGGTGACCTCCTTGCACGCCTCGCTCGCGAACAGCTTGGACATCGAGCCCTCCGCCGAGGTGAACGGCTTGCCCGCGACCGCCATCCAGGACGCCCGCCACACCAGCAGCCGGGCCGCGTCGATCCGGGTGCGCATGTCGGCGAGCTGGAAGGCGACGCCCTGGTTGTCGATGATCGGGCGGCCGAACTGGGTGCGGGTCTTCGCGTAGTCCAGGGCCACCTCGTACGCCGCGCGGGCCGTGCCGACGGCCATCGCGCCGACCGCGGGCCGGGAGGCCTCGAAGGTGGCCATCGCGGCGTTCTTCACCCGCTCGCCACCGCCCGCCGCCGCCCGTTCGCGGGCCCGCGCGAGCCGCTCGTCCAGCTTGTCCTTGCCGCCGAGCAGGCAGGAGCCCGGGATCCGACAGTCCTCCAGGACGACCTCCGCGGTGTGCGAGGCCCGGATGCCGTGCTTCTTGAACTTCTGCCCCTGCGAGAGGCCCGGGGTGCCGGGCGGCACGATGAAGGAGGCGTGCCCCTTGGTGCCGAGTTCGGGGTCGACCACCGCCACCACGATGTGGACGTTGGCGATGCCGCCGTTGGTCGCCCAGGTCTTGGTGCCGTTCAGCACCCACTCGTCCTTGGCCTCGTCGTACACCGCGCGGGTGCGCATCGCGCCGACGTCCGAGCCCGCGTCCGGTTCGGAGGAGCAGAAGGCGGCGACCTTGACGTCGTCGGGAGTGCCGTACATCTGGGGTATCCAGGTGCCGATCTGCTCCTCGGTGCCGTTGGCGACGACGCCGATGGCCGCGAGGCCGGTACCGACGATCGACAGGGCGATGCCCGCGTCGCCCCAGAACAGCTCCTCCATCGCCATCGGGATGCCGAGGCCGGTGGGGTCGAAGAACTGTTGGGCGTAGAAGTCCAGGGAGTAGATGCCGACCTTGGCCGCCTCCTGGATGACGGGCCACGGAGTCTCTTCGCGCTCGTCCCATTCGGCGGCGGCGGGGCGGATCACGTCGGCCGCGAAGCCATGGATCCAATCGCGCACCTGCTTCTGGTCGTCGTTGAGCTCCATGGTGAACTCCGCCATGTCCCCTCCAGCTGTCTCACGTGGCCACCAACCAAGTTACTGCCGGTAACCTGAACAATGACCACAGTCTGTTACCGGCCGGTAAGCACTGTCAAGCGCCGCCGGTTCGATCACCAGGGTGTGCGGGGTGTTACGTTGCGTGGGCGTCACGCACATCGCAAGGGCGGGGAGAGAAACACGTCATGCAGACCACTCAGCAGGCCGGCGAGCCGGGAGCGGCGGACCGCCGCCGTCGGGAGCTGCTGGAAGCGGCCGACCGCGTCGTACTCCGGGACGGCCCGAAGGCCTCCATGAACGCCATCGCGGCCGAGGCCGGCATCACGAAGCCGATCCTCTACCGACACTTCGGCGACAAGGCGGGCCTCTACCAGGCCCTCGCCGTCCGGCACACCGACGCGCTCCTGGACTCGCTGCGGGCCGCACTGGACGCGCCCGCCGAACGGCGCCGGCGGGTCGAGGCCACGCTCGACACCTACCTCGCCGCCATCGAGGCCCGCCCCCAGGTCTACCGCTTCCTGATGCACCCCGCCGAGGACTCGCAGAGCCCCGAGCGCGGCTTCGACGTCGGCCTGCACTCGGCCCCGCTGCTGCGCCGCCTCGGCGAGGAACTGGCCCAGGTCGTCGGCGAACGGGTCGACCTCGGCCCCGGCGGCGAACGCCTGGCCCGGATCTGGGGCCACGGCATCGTCGGCATGATGCACGCGGCCGGGGACTGGTGGCTCGGCGAGCGTCCCTGCGACCGGGCGGAACTGGTCGAGGGCCTCACCGACCTGCTGTGGGGCCGGCTGGCCACCGCGGGCAACCGCGCCGACGGACCCGGCTTCTGACGGACCGCCACACCGGTGCCGGCCCCCGGTCGGCGGCCCCGGATCAGTCGCGCGGTTCCCGTGCGCCCCACGGGGCCTTGCGGATCGCCCGCCGCAGCCGCCCGGCCCGCAGCCCGGTGACCCGGTCCGCGTAGACCGTGCCGTCGAGGTGGTCGCACTCGTGCTGGAGGCAGCGGGCGAAGAACCCGGTGCCCTCGATGCGCACGGGCGACCCGTCGGAGGTCACGCCCTCGACGACCGCGTGGTCGTGGCGCACGGTCCCCGCCTCCAACCCGGGCAGGGACAGACAGCCCTCGGGGCCGCGGTACTCGCCCCCGTCGGCCGCCACCAGACGCGGGTTGACGACGTGCCCGACGTGGCGCACGTCCTCGTCGTCCGGGCAGTCGTAGACGAAGACGCGCTGCCCGACGCCGACCTGGTTCGCGGCGAGGCCGACTCCCTGGGCCGCGTACATCGTCGCGAACATGTCCTCGATGAGCCGGTCGAGCTCCGGGCCGAAGGCGGTGACCTCCGCACAGGCGGAATGGAGCACCGGATCGCCCAGCAGGCTCATGGTGCGGACGAGTCCGGTGGTACCGGGGAGGGGGCGCTGTCGCATGGCCGTAAGGGTACGACGGGCGAATATATGAGGAGATCCGCGGCGGCCCGGGGGCGCCGCGGTCAAGGCCGCGGCAGGTACTGGATAGGCTGGGGCCGACCGACGCTAGGAGGACAAGGGACGATGGCAGGCAACACGGAGCCGCTTTCGCCGCGGGCCAAGCTGGCCGTGACGGCGGGCAAGGCCGCGGCGGCGGTGTCGCGGGCCGCGGGACGCGGAAGCGGATCGGTAATCGGTGGCAAGGTCGCACTCAGGCTGGACCCCGATCTTCTCGGCGCGCTGGCGCAGCACCTCGATGTCGTCCTCGTGTCCGCGACGAACGGCAAGACCACGACGACCCGCCTGATCGCGGAGGCCCTGCGCGCCGCCGGTCCGGTCGTCTCCAACGCGCTGGGCGCCAACATGCCGGCGGGCATCACCTCGGCCCTGGCCGGCGGCTCGGACGCCAAGTACGGCGTCATCGAGGTCGACGAGAAGTACCTGGCCGGAGTGGCCCGGGACGTCACCCCCAAGGTGATCGCCCTGCTCAACCTCTCCCGCGACCAGCTCGACCGCGCGGCGGAGACCCGCATGCTCGCCGAGAAGTGGCGCGAGGGCCTGGAGGGCTCGAAGGCCGTCATCATCGCGAACTGCGACGACCCGCTGATCGTGTGGTCGGCCTCGTCCTCGCAGAACGTGGTGTGGGTCGCCGCCGGCCAGGAGTGGAAGGACGACGCCTGGTCGTGCCCCTCCTGCGGTGGCGTGATGCAGCGTCCGGGTGACGACTGGTTCTGCGCCGAGTGCGGTTTCCGCCGCCCGACCCCGAGCTGGGTCCTCTCCGGCGACCACGTCCTGGACCCGCACGGCTCGGCCTGGCCGATCCACCTCCAGCTGCCGGGCCGTGCCAACAAGGCCAACGCCGCGCAGTCCGCCGCCGTGGCCGCCGTGTTCGGCGTGCCGCCCCAGGTCGCGCTGGAGCGCATGTACCAGGTGCAGGCGGTGGCCGGCCGGTACGACGTCGTCAACTTCATGGGGCGCGAGCTGCGGCTGCTGCTGGCGAAGAACCCCGCGGGCTGGCTCGAAACGTTTTCGCTGATCGACCCGCCGCCGACCCCGGTGATCCTTTCGGTGAACGCGCGCGGCGCCGACGGCACCGACACCTCCTGGCTGTGGGACGTCGACTACCCGCGCCTGGCCGGTCACCCGATCTTCGTGATCGGCGACCGCAAGCTGGACCTGGCGGTCCGCCTGGAGGTCGCGGGACTGGACTTCCGGGTGTGCGAGACGCTCGACGAGGCCGTGCAGCTGGCGCCGCCCGGACAGATCGAGCTGATCGCGAACTACACCGCCTTCCAGGACGTGCGCCGCCGCGTCGGCAACTAGCCCCCGTCAGAAACGCAGAGGACAAGAGCATGAGCGACAACAGCCTGCGTCTGGTGTGGGTCTACCCCGACCTGCTCAGCACGTACGGAGACCAGGGCAACGCCCTCGTCGTGGAGCGCCGGGCGCGCCAGCGCGGCCTGGACGTGCAGCGCGTGGACGTGCGCAGCGACCAGCCCATCCCCACGTCGGGCGACATCTACCTGATCGGCGGCGGTGAGGACCGTCCGCAGCGACTGGCCGCGGAGCGCCTGCTGCGCGACGGCGGTCTGGAGCGGGCCGTCTCGAACGGGGCGATCGTCTTCTCCGTGTGCGCCGGGTACCAGATCCTGGGCCAGGAGTTCGTCAACGACGTCGGCCAGCGTCAGCAGGGCCTCGGCCTGCTGGACGTCGTCACCGTGCGCGGCGAGGGCGAGCGGTGCGTTGGCGACGTCCTCGCCGACATCGACCCGCGCCTGGGCCTGCCGCAGCTGACGGGCTTCGAGAACCACCAGGGCGTGACCCACCTCGGCCCGACGGCCCGTCCGTTCGCCCGGGTCAGCATGGGTCGGGGCAACGGCAGCGGCGACGGCACCGAGGGCGCGTACAACGACACCGTCTTCGGTACGTACATGCACGGCCCCGTGATGGCCCGCAACCCGCTGATCGCGGACCTGCTGCTGAAGCTGGCCCTCGACGTGAACGCGCTGCCGGCCATAGACGACCGTTGGTACGACGCGCTGCGCGCCGAGCGCATCGCTGCGGCCACGCAGCCCGCGTAACGCGCGGCCACGCCGTACCGCACGCCGGGCCCGGATCCCCCCGCGGGGATCCGGGCCCGGCGTGCGTTCGTTCGTACGATTGATCGGACCAGCATGTGGAGGATGGTTCAGTCCATCACGGATCCGCTTGTAGGGTGACGGTTAGTTCCAACCGGACGACGTGGTCCGGTCGTCGGCCCACGTTGCAAAGGTTCTTCCTGCCATGCGCATTGGTGTGCTCACTTCCGGAGGCGACTGCCCCGGCCTCAATGCCGTCATCCGTTCCGTCGTGCACCGCGCCGTCGTCGACCACGGCGACGAGGTGATCGGCTTCCACGACGGCTGGCGCGGCCTGCTGGAGTGCGACTACCGCAAGCTCGACCTGGACGCCGTCAGCGGCATCCTGGCCCGCGGCGGCACCATCCTCGGCTCCTCCCGCGTCCAGCCCGCGCACCTGCGCGACGGTGTGGAGCGGGCTCGCGGACACGTCGCGGACCTCGGGCTCGACGCCATCATCCCGATCGGCGGCGAGGGCACCCTGAAGGCGGCCCACCTGCTGTCGCAGGGCGGGCTCCCGATCGTGGGCGTGCCCAAGACGATCGACAACGACATCGCCTCGACCGATGTGACCTTCGGCTTCGACACGGCCGTGGGCGTCGCCACCGAGGCCCTGGACCGACTGAAGACCACCGCCGAATCGCACCAGCGCGTGATGGTCGTCGAGGTCATGGGTCGCCACACCGGCTGGATCGCGCTGCACTCGGGCATGGCGGCCGGCGCGCACGCCATCGTCGTGCCGGAGCGGCCCTTCGACATCGAGGAGCTGACGGCGATCGTCGGCGAGCGGTTCGAGGCGGGCAAGCGGTTCGCGATCGTCGTCGTCGCCGAGGGCGCCAAGCCGGCCGAGGGCTCGATGGCCCTGGAGCAGGGCGGTACGGACATCTACGGTCACGAGCGGTTCGCCGGGATCGGCAACCGGCTCGCCGTCGAACTGGAGGAGCGCCTCGGCAAGGAGGCCCGTCCGGTGATCCTGGGCCACGTCCAGCGCGGGGGCACGCCCACCGCGTACGACCGGGTGCTCGCGACGCGCTTCGGCTGGCACGCGGTCGAGGCGGCGCACCGCGGCGAGTTCGGCATGATGACCGCCCTGCGCGGCACGGACATCGAGATGGTCCCGCTCGCGGGAGCCGTGGAGACCCTCAAGACGGTGCCGGCCGAGCGGTACGACGAGGCCCAGACCGTTCTGTGATGTTTCCCCCCTTCTGACGGCGGCCCCGGACGCGTTCGCCTCCGGGGCCCCCATTACTGTGGTGGAGCACCACGGTCAAGGGAGTGAACAGATGGATCACAGCGGGCACGGCATGGACATGCCCATGGACATGCCGCCGTTCACTCTCGGGCGCGGGCTGGAGTTCTCCTTCGACGCCTTCTTCCTGTTCGCGTCGCTGGCCGGGCTCGCCCTCTACGCGTGGGGCGTGCTGCGACTTCGTCGGCGCGGTGACGCCTGGCCGGTCGGTCGGACGGTCGCCTTCACCCTCGGTGTGCTGACGGTGATCCTGGTGATGTGCACCAAGCTGAACGACTACGGCATGGTCATGTTTAGCGTGCACATGGTCCAGCACATGGTGATCAGCATGATCACCCCGATCCTGCTGCTGCTCGGGGCCCCGGTCACGCTGGCGCTGCGCGCGCTGCCGCCCGCCGGTCGTGGCCGCAAGGGCCCGCGCGAGCTGCTGCTGAAGCTGCTGCACAGCCGGTACATGCGGATCGTCACCCACCCGGCCTTCACCATTCCGATGTTCATCGCGAGCCTCTACGGGCTGTACTTCACCCCGCTCTTCGACTTCCTCATGGAGAGCCGGACCGGGCACATCGCGATGATGGTCCACTTCCTCACGGTCGGTCTCATCTTCTTCTGGCCGATCATGGGCGTGGACCCGGGACCGCACCGCCCCGGATACGTGATGCGGATGCTGGAGCTGTTCGCGGGCATGCCCTTCCACGCCTTCTTCGGCATCGCCCTGATGATGGCCAGTGAGCCGATGATCGGGACGTACGCGAGCCCGCCCGCCTCGCTCGGCATCGACCCCCTGCTCGACCAGCAGTGGGGCGGCGGCATCGCCTGGGCCTTCAGCGAGATCCCCTCCGTACTGGTCCTGATCGCGCTGGTCTACCAGTGGTACCACTCGGAACAGCGGGCCGCGAAACGGTCCGACCGGGCGGCGGACCGGGACGGCGACCAGGAGCTCGCGGCGTACAACTCGTATCTCGCGTCGCTCCAAGGGCGCGGCCAGTAGCGCGGGGGCACCCTCCCGCGCCACCATGGGGCATGACCGGATCCGTTAAGGCGATGGCCGTCACGACCTTCGCAGCCCTGGTGGCCGTCTCGGCGTATTCCGTGGTGATCGGCAGCAACGGCTGGCTGTGGTTCGGCTGGATCGTGCTGGGGCTGTTGACCCTCGGGCTGGCCGCCTCCCGCAGCGTCTGACCCGCCCGCCCTGCGGGCCCGCCCGGCGCGGGTCCGTGCCCCGTCGCGCCGCGGACCGTACCCACCCCTCCTGCTCCGTGCCTGACTGTCCGTAGGATGGTCGTGACCTTGAGGCATCGACGGGAGCTGCCCGGTGTTCTACCACTTGCTCAAGCACGTCCTGCTCGGCCCGCTGCTGCGGCTGCTGTTCCGGCCGCGGATCGAAGGACTGGAGAACATCCCCCCGGAGGGCGCCGCGATCGTCGCGGGCAACCACCTCTCCTTCTCGGACCATTTCCTCATGCCCGCGATCCTCAAGCGGAGGATCACTTTCTTGGCGAAGGCCGAGTACTTCACCGGTCCGGGGGTCAAGGGCCGGCTGACCGCCGCCTTCTTCCGCAGCGCCGGGCAGATCCCGGTGGACCGCTCCGGCAAGGACGCGGGCAAGGCCGCGCTGCGCGAGGGGCTCGGGGTGCTGGAGAAGGGCGAGCTGCTCGGCATCTATCCCGAGGGCACGCGCTCCCACGACGGACGCCTGTACAAGGGCAAGGTCGGGGTCGCGGCGATGGCGCTCGGCGCCGGGGTGCCGGTGGTTCCCTGTGCGATGGTGGGAACCTTCGAGATCCAGCCTCCCGGTCAGAAACTTCCGAAGGTCCGGCGGGTCACGATCCGCTTCGGGGCCCCGCTGGACTTCTCCCGGTACGCCGGGATGGAGGGCGAGAGGGCGGTCCTGCGGGCCGTCACCGACGAGATCATGTACGCGATCCTCGGGCTCTCCGGGCAGGAGTACGTCGACCGGTACGCGGCCGACGTCAAGGCCGAGGAGGAGGAGAAGCGGAAGAAGGCCCGGCGCCCGGGGCGCTGAGCCTTCTCCCTCACCTCGCGTCAGTGCTTCCGGGGTCTCAACGGACCGCCGGGAGCTCCTCGCGCGCCGGCAGGTCGGAGCCGGTCGTCCGGTCGGCCGACTTCGCGGCGGCCGGGGCCGGCGGCACCGGCGTGGCGTGCGGGGCGCACGTCACGTCCTTGGCGTCGACCTTGCCGGTCAGCAGGTAGGTGTCGACCCGCGTGTTGATGCAGGGGTTCACCAGGCTGGTGACGCCGTGCGAACCGGCGTTCTTCTCGGTGATCAGGCGCGAGCCCGCCAGCCGCTTGTGCAGCGAGACCGCACCCTTGTACGGGGTGGCGGCGTCCCGCTCGGACTGGACGATCAGCACCGGCGGCAGACCGCGCTTGGCACCGACCTCGATCGGGGTGCTCTGCTTGGACTTCCAGGTCGCGCAGGGCAGGTTCATCCATGCGTTGGACCAGGTCAGGAACGGGTACTTCTGGTGCAGCTTGGTGTTGTCGCGGTCCCACTTGGCCCAGCTGGTGGGCCACTTGGCGTCGGCGCACTCCACGGCGGTGTAGACGGCGTTGCCGTTCTCCGACGCCGCGTTGCCCACCGTGTCGGACATGTCCGGGGCGATCGCGTCGACCAGCGCCTGCGTGTCACCCGCGAGGTACGCGCTCCAGGTCTGGGCGACGGGCACCCAGGAGGAGTCGTAGTACGGGGCGCCCTGGAAGAAGCCGATCAGCTCGGCCGGGCCGACGACACCGCCGATGGGGTTGGCCTTCGCGGCGGCGCGCAGTTCCTGGTACTTCGCCTCGACCTTGGCGCGGGTGTCACCGATGTGGAAGACGCTGTCGTTCTTGGCGACCCAGTCCTGCCAGTCGTTCCAACGCATCTGGAAGGCGACGTCCTGGCCCAGGTTGGCCTCGTACCAGATGTTGTCCCGGTCGGGGTCGACCACGCTGTCGACGATCATGCGGCGCACGTGGGTGGGGAACAGGGTGGCGTAGACCCCACCCAGGTAGGTGCCGTAGGAGACGCCGAGGAAGTTCAGCTTCTGCTCGCCGAGGGCAGCCCGGATGACGTCCAGGTCGCGCGCGGTGTTGGGGGTGGTCATGTGCGGCAGCATCTCGCCGCTGCGCTCCTTGCAGCCGTCCGCGTACTCGGCGGCGAGCTTGCGCTGGGCGCGCTTGTCGGCCTCGTTGGAGGGGACCGGGTCGGCCTTCGGAGCCTTCACGAACTCCTGGGGGTCGACGCACGAGATCGGCGCGGAGTGCCCGACGCCGCGGGGGTCGAAGCCGACGAAGTCGTAGGCCTTCGAGGTGTTCACCCACAGCGGGCTCTTGGTGGTGACCCGACGCGGGAAGCGCATGCCGGAGCCGCCGGGGCCGCCCGGGTTGTAGACGAGGGCGCCCTGACGCTCCTCCTTGGTCCCGGTGCTGACGGCACGGTCGACGGCCAGGTCGATGGTCTTGCCGAAGGGCTTCGTGTAGTCGAGCGGAACCTTGACCCAGCCGCACTGGATCGGCTTCTCGAAGCCCCAGTCGGCGGGACAGTCCTTCCAGTCGATGCCGGTCCGCGCGGCGCGCGCGGCGGCGATCCGTACCCCGGCCGCCTCGGCGGATCCGTTGTCACGGCCGGCCGGAGCCGCCGTGGCGGGCGTCGCGAGCAACAGGCCTGCGGCCAGTGCGCCGGTGACGAGAGTGGCGGCGCTCCCCAGCGCCGCGGTACGTATCACGTGGTGGTTCCCCTTGCGTAGGTGCCGCCATGGGCGGCCGGTCGGTCTGCCTCGATCTTGGGGTGCAAGGGGATCCTGCTGCCTGGCTCCTACCCGGCGACAGTGCCCGGGCCCGTTCTTTGCCAACCCGATAACCGGAGAGGCCTGTACCGCTGACCGGTGCCGGGTGTCGACGATCCTCGAAGGTGACCTGCCGTCACCAACCGTACGTGCGGCAGGCGGCGTCCAGGACCTCGCGCAGCCGCAGCGCGTCGGGGGCCAGCGCCGACACCAGTACGGCCGGGCCGGCCAGCGGGGTGACCACGGCGAACTCCCCCAGGACCGCGGCCGCAGGCGGAGCCGCGGCGAACGCCGGGTCGACGACCAGCAGCTGGCCGAGCGTCCGGTGACCGGCGAGTCCCGCCGGCCCGTCCCAGCCGCCGGGCGCACCGGGGCCGCAGGCGGTGTCCTGATCCAGCAGCGGACGGCCGTCCCGGGTGACGGTGAGCCGGCTGCGCAGCAGGCCGGGATCCTCGCCGCTCCGGCCCAGCACCTGTTCCTCCCGCAGCACCAGCCGGGCGGCCGGCGCCAGTTCGGCACGGGTGCGCACGCGCAGGTCGCTGCCGCGCACGGAGACCAGCTGCTCCGGGAGCCAGCGCACCGCGGCGTCCCCGGCGAGGGTCAGCCGTACGTCGTACCGCGCGGGCTCGCCGCCCCGGCCGGGCAGGGCCAGGGTGGCGGCCGCCGAACGCACGGCGAGGCGCGCGCCGGGTCCCGCCGCCGCCTCGACCGTGAGGTGATCACCGCCGAGGGGGGCGCTCATCGCCCCGACCAGCATCACCTCGGCCTCGTCCCCGGCGCCCCGGATGCGGCGCAGCGCGAGCGGCCCCTCCCCCGAGAGGAGCGGCAGGGCGGTGCCGCCCCTGCCGTCGGCGACGGCCTCGATCCGGGCGGTGGCCGACAGGCCCGCGGCGGGTGGGGCGGTCGGGGGCGCCGGGGGCGGGGTGACGGCGGGCGCGGGGGTCACCGTACGATCCAGGCCGCGATCCGCTCGCGCACCCAGGCCGCCACGGGGGCCACGCCCTCGGGGCCGCGCAGGGACTGGAAGGTGACGGGCAGGTCGCCGCGCTGCTCGGCCGCGTCGCGGGCCATCCGGCCGAGGTCGGAGCCGACGTGCGGCGCGAGGTCGGTCTTGTTCACGACCAGCAGGTCGGCGGTGGTGACCCCGGGCCCTCCCTTGCGGGGGATGTCGTCGCCCCCGGCCACGTCGATGACGAAGATCTGGGCGTCGACCAGACCCCGGGAGAAAGTGGCGGTCAGGTTGTCCCCGCCGGACTCGACGAGGATCAGGTCGAGGGGACCGCTGTGCAGGAAGGCCTCCTCCAGTTCCTCCACGGCCTCCAGGTTGGCGGAGATGTCGTCGCGGATCGCGGTGTGCGGGCAGGCCCCCGTTTCGACGGCGGCGATCCGCTCGGGCGGCAGTACCGCCTCGCGGAGCAGGAACTCGGCGTCCTCCCGCGTGTAGATGTCGTTGGTGACGACGGCCATGGACAGTTCGGTGCGCAGGCTGCGGCAGAGGGCGGCGACGGTGGCGGTCTTCCCGGAGCCGACGGGCCCGCCGAGGCCGATCCGCAGGGCGCGCCTGCTGCCGTCGGCCCGTAGCGGGTCGGCGCTGTGGGTGTGCCGGTGGTTCGGGATCACGTCGTGGTCGAGGTGCATGGGGGCTCCTTCGGAAGTGGTCAGGAAGCGAAGAGGCGTACGGGCCAGGCGGCATGGGCCTCGGCGGTGATGTCCAGCAGGATCGAGGAGGCGGCGGGCAGTGCCCCCGGGCCCCGGGTGCGGGCCAGCAGGGCGGCTTCGGCCGCCCGCGCGGCCACCGCGTCCAACTCGGGGGCCAGCCGGGCCAACACCCCGCTCGCCTCGAAGGGGTCCAATCCCAGCAGCCGTACGGTCGCGGTGGCGGGCCCGCTGACGCTCTCGTACGCCGCCACGTGCGCGGCCTCCAGCGGTCCGAGCCCGGCCGCCCCGGCGGCGACCCCCAGTACCACCGGCTGGTGCGCCCCGCGCGGGAAGGCTGCGGCCAGCGCGTCCAGCGCGGGGTCGGGCCAGGTGGCGCGGGCGGCCCGCAGGAGTTGCCGCCCCAGGCGCCGCGCCGCGGTGCGCAGTGCGGGCGAGGGGGTGCGGGCGTCGGCGGCCTCGTCGAGCGCTGCGGGGTCGAGTCCGAGGGCCGCGGCTGCGGCCAGCCCGGCACCCGTGAGGCCGGTGGTGTGCAGCCGGCCCCGGCAGAACGCGGCCAGGGTGGTGGCGTCGTGGATGCGGCCGGCCTTGCAGGCCGCCTCCGCCCCGCCGGAGTGCGCGTGCCCTCCGGCGGGGAAGCGGCCGTCGGCGAGGACCAGCAGTGCGGCGAGACTCACCTCGGGAGCTCCCGCGTCGTCGTGTGGCGTCCCATCAGAACAGGAAGTAGCGCTGGGCCATGGGGAGTTCCCGGGCCGGTGCGGGTTCCACGGCCTCGCCGTCGATGGTGACGGTGAAGGTGTCGGCGTCGACCTCGACCCTCGGCATGGCGTCGTTGTTGCGCATGTCCGCCTTGCCCACCTTGCGGGTGCTCTCGATCGCCACGAACTCCTTGACGAGGCCGAGCCGTTCGGGGAGTCCGTCGTCGAGCGCGGCCTGCGAGGTGAAGTTGAGGGAGTTCAGTGCGGGCGCCCTTCCCCGGCCGCCGAACATGGGCCGGGGCAGTACGGGCTGGGGGGTGGGGATCGAGGCGTTCGCGTCGCCCATCTGGGCGTGGGCGATCTGGCCGCCCTTGATGACGACGTCGGGCTTCACCCCGAAGAAGGCGGGGTCCCACAGCACCAGGTCGGCGAGTTTGCCGGGTTCGACCGAGCCGACGTCGCGGGCGATCCCCTGGGCGACGGCCGGGTTGATCGTGTACTTGGCGACGTAGCGGCGGGCCCGGTGGTTGTCGGCGGGGCCGTCGCCGGGCAGGAAGCCGCGGCGCTTCTTCATCACGTGGGCGGTCTGCCAGGTGCGCATGACCACTTCGCCGACCCGCCCCATGGCCTGGGAGTCGGAGGAGATGATGGAGATGGCCCCGAGGTCGTGCAGGACGTCCTCGGCGGCGATGGTCGACGGTCTGATCCGCGATTCGGCGAAGGCGAGGTCCTCGGGAACGGCCGGGTTGAGGTGGTGGCAGACCATCAGCATGTCGAGGTGTTCCTCGACGGTGTTGACGGTGTGCGGCCGGGTCGGGTTGGTGGAGCTGGGCAGGATGTTGGGCTCGGAGACTACGGTGATGATGTCGGGGGCGTGCCCGCCGCCCGCGCCCTCGGTGTGGTACGAGTGGATGGACCGACCGGCGATGGCGGCGAGCGTGTCGGCGACGAATCCGGCCTCGTTGAGGGTGTCCGTGTGGATCGCGACCTGGGCGCCGGTCTCCTCGCAGACGGTCAGGCAGGCGTCGATCACGGCGGGCGTGGATCCCCAGTCCTCGTGGAGCTTGAAACCGAGTGCTCCGCCGCGCAGTTGGGAGTACATGCCCTCGCGGGACATGGTGTTGCCCTTGCCGAGCAGCCCGATGTTGACGGGGTAGCCCTCCAGCGCGGCGAACATCCGGGCGAGGTGCCAGGGTCCGGGGGTGACGGTCGTGGCCTTGGAGCCCTCGGCGGGGCCGGTACCGCCGCCGACGAGGGTGGTGATCCCCGAGGCGAGGGCCTCGTCGATGACGGTCGGGGAGATGAAGTGCACGTGCGCGTCGATGGCGCCGGCGGTGACGATCTTCCCGTTGCCCGCGATGATCTCGGTCTCGGGTCCGATGACCAGGGCCGGGTCCACCCCGTCCATGGTGTCGGGGTTGCCCGCCTTGCCGAGGGCGCTGACACGGCCGTCCCGGATGCCGATGTCGGCCTTGACGATGCCCCAGTGGTCGAGGATCAGCGCCCCCGTGATCACCGTGTCGGCGGCTCCCTCCGCGCGGGTGGCGCGGGACTGGCCCATGGATTCGCGGATGACCTTCCCACCGCCGAAGACGGCCTCGTCGCCGGAACCGGCGGGACCGGCGCTGAGGTCCTGTTCGATCTCCACGATGAGGTCGGTGTCGGCGAGCCGGATCCGGTCGCCGACCGTCGGCCCGAACAGTCGGGCGTACACCTGGCGCGACAGCTCAGCCATCGAGCGGCCCCCCGGTCTCGCCGCGCAGTCCGGGCACCTGCCTGAGGCCACCGAGCGGTACGAGTTCCACGGCGATCGGGATGCCCGGCTCGAAGCGGACGGCGGTTCCGGCAGCGACGTTGAGGCGCAGTCCGTGCGCGGCCCGCCGGTCGAAGTCGAGGCCGGGGTTGGCCTCGGCGAAGTGGTAGTGCGAGCCGACCTGGACGGGTCGGTCGGCGGCGTTGAGCACGGTGACGCGGGTGACGGGCCGGCCTTCGTTGAGGCGCACCGGACCGTCCCCGTAGGCGATTTCCCCCGGGATCATGCGGGCACTCCCTCTCAGACGATCGGGTCGTGGACGGTGACGAGCTTGGTGCCGTCCGGGAAGGTCGCCTCCACCTGGACGTCGTGGATCATCTCGGGGATCCCCTCCATGACCTCGTCGCGCCGCAGGACGGTCCGGCCGGAGCTCATCAGCTCGGCCACGGTCCGTCCGTCACGGGCCCCTTCGAGGAGGTGCGAGGTGATGAGGGCGATGGCTTCGGGGTGGTTCAGCAGGAGCCCGCGCCCCCTCCGCTTCTCGGCCACGTCGGCGGCGACGTGGATGAGAAGCCGCTCTTGTTCATGTGGTGTCAGTCGCACACGTATCACCAAGCTTCCAGGACATGATCAACATCGCGCCGGGACGACCGTAGTCGTCTTCAACGCTTTGTTGACCTGTGCATATCCGTGCCAAGCAGGTCTTGCCCAACGCGGGGAGAGGCTTTCCGTCCCCATCACCGTCGCTTTGCCGGGCCATGGGTGATCATTGACGGAAGACCGAGGGCCCCACGGTAGGGCTCGCGCTTTTCGGCCGCGTTAACCCACGTTTCGACGAGGCAACCGATGGCGACCGGGAGACCCGACGGACCGGCTTCCGTATACGGCCGGGGCGCCGGGAGCGGGGAGGGGTGTTCCTCGACCCGGTCCGGCGCATCGCAACGGACGTCCCAACCCATGGCGGGGCGCGGTGGATCCGGTCAGCACCCCCGGGCCGCGCCGGCCGCCGGAGCGCCGACGGGTTGCCAGGGCAGCGCGATCCACACGGTCTTCCCGCCGTCCTCGGTCGGGCTGACCGACAGCCGGCCGCCCGCCTCGGCGGCCAGCCAGCGGATGATGACCATGCCGCGGCCGTTGTCCTGCTGGACGGCGGCCGGGAGCCGCTTGGGCCAGCGGGGATGACTGTCCGTCACACCGATGCGCAGCCATTCCTCGCGCTCCAGGCGGACGTCGACCGTGAAGGTGGGTGACTGGCCGAAGGTGTGTTGGACGGAGTTGGTGGCGAGTTCGGAGACGATCAGCCGGACGGTGTCCGCGATGACGGCGTCCGCGGGCAGGCCCCATCCGCTCAGCACCTCCCCCACGTAGCGGCGGGCGGTGGCGACCGATACCGGATCGCTCGGCAGAGTGACGGATGCTTCCTGGTGATCTGCCATGGCGACGTCCCTTTCCCACCGGGACGGAGCCGCCCCGGATCTACGCTGAGCGCCAGAGTGCCACCCATCGTGCCGTCGAATCCGGAGATCCCCCAAGATATGCATATATCTGTCGCTCGATGCGGTGAACTCGGCTACGGAAGAGCGTATTTGGACGGCAGACTGGTGCGAGCTGTGCCGGTGGAAGGAGAGCGGGTATGCAGCACGGTCCGGCAGTGCGTCGGCGCAAGCTCGGCGAGGAACTGCGTGCCCTACGCGACCGGTCCGGGCTCACCAGCGGTGAGGTTGCCCGGATCGTGGGATGGCACCAGTCAAAAATCAGCCGCATCGAAACCGGTCGCAGCGGCGTGAAGGCGGAGGACATCCGGCTGCTCCTGGACGCCTACGGCGAGGTGGTGAGCGTGCAGCAGCGGGCGCTGCTGGAGGCGCTGGGAGCCTCGGCGGCCGGTCCCGCCGCGGGCACGGACACCGGGCGGGGCCGCCAGTGGTGGCACGACTACCGGGGCCTGCTGCCGCAGGAGTACCGGGACTTCATCAGCCTGGAGGCGGGGGCGCGCGCCGCCCGGACCGTGGAACTCTCCGTGGTCCCGGGCCTGTTGCAGACGCCGGACTACGCGCGGGCCGTGACCCGGGCCGCGCTCGGGGGGTTGCCGGAGCCCAAGGTGGACGCGCTGGTCGACGTACGGCTGGCACGGCAGACGGTCCTGCGGGCGGATCCGCCGCTGGAGCTGAGCGCGGTGCTGGACGAGGCGGTGCTGCGCCGACAGATCGGGGGGCCGGGGGTGATGGAGGAACAGTTGGGGCACCTGGTGGAGGTGGCGCGACTGCCCCAAGTGCGGCTACAGGTGCTGCCGTTCAGCGTGGGGGGACATCTCGGCCTCACCGGACCGTTCGTAATTTTCTCATTTCCGAGCATCGCCGATCTCGATGTGGTGGTACTCGACCATTTGACGAGTAGCCTCTATCTGGAGCGGAAGGAAGACCTGGACGCGTACAGCGCCGCGTTCCGCACCATCCAGGCGCACGCCCTCCCGCCCCGTGACTCGTCGGATCTCATCAGCTCTATCGCTGACGACGCGTAAGGAGGCACTCCCGTGTCCGCAACCCCCTTATCCACCGGCGGACTTCTGAACAGCGCGCGGTGGCGGCGGAGCAGCCGCAGCACCGGAATGAACAACTGTGTGGAGGCGGCCGCCCTCAGTAGCGGCCTGCTGGCCGTCCGCGACTCCAAACGGACGGACGGCCCGGCCGTGCTCTTCACCGGACCGGCCTGGGACGGCTTCCTCGCGTCCGTACGGTCGGACGGGCTCGGCTAGCCCGACGCCACATTCACAACACGCCCTGGTCCCGGGTCACCCGCAGGTCGGTGGCCCCCGCCGGAGCGGTCCGCAGGATCGTCTCCACGGCCCGACCGATCTCGTCCCCCGTGAGATCGGCGCGCGCCGTCAGCCGCAGCCGGGAAATGCCGTCCGGCACGGACGGCGGCCGGAAGCACCCCACGGACAGACCTGCCTCGCGGCAATCGGCGGCCCAGCGCAGTGCCTCCGAGGCCGACGGGGACCGTACCGACACCACGGCCGCGTCCGGCCGGGCCGCGGTCA
This sequence comes from Streptomyces sp. NPDC040432, assembly GCF_055595445.1. Classification (NCBI taxonomy): domain Bacteria; kingdom Bacillati; phylum Actinomycetota; class Actinomycetes; order Kitasatosporales; family Streptomycetaceae; genus Streptomyces; species Streptomyces sp. NPDC040432. Next base: position 709,810 of record NZ_JBVIVP010000001.1, read on the forward strand.
GGCCGGACGCGGTGAGCCGCTCGTACAGCAGGGCGGCCACCTCCCGGGCCCGATCCGCGCGCTGCGGCTCCCGCCGGAGCAGCCGCAGGCCCGCCAGTGCCGCGCCCGTGGCGGCCGGGGCCAGCCCGGTGTCGAAGATGAACGTCCTCGCGGTGTTGATCAGGTGCCGGATCACCTTGGCCGGCCCCAGCACGGCGCCGCCCTGGCTGCCCAGGGACTTCGAGAGGGTGACCGTCGCGACCACGTCCGACGCACCCGCGAGGCCCGCCGCGTGCAGCGCGCCGCGGCCGCCCTCGCCCAACACCCCGAGCCCGTGGGCGTCGTCCACGACCAACGCCGCGCCCTCGGCCCGGCAGACCGCGGCGTACGCGGCGAGCGGGGCGGCGTCGCCGTCGACGGAGAACACCGAGTCGCTGACCAGCAGCGCCCGCCCGGCGTGCGCGGCGAGGGTCTTGAGCGCGGCATCCGGCTCCCCGTGCGGGATGACCGCGACCTCGGCGCGCGAGAGGCGGCAGCCGTCGACGATCGAGGCGTGGTTGCCGGCGTCGGAGACGACGAGGGTGCCGCGGTCGCTGAGCGCCGTCACGGCGGCCAGGTTCGCAGCATAACCGGACGAAAGGACCAGAGCCGCCTCGAAGCCGCAGAACGCCGCCAGTTCCCGCTCAAGCTCAGCATGGAGCTCGGTCGTGCCCGTGACGAGACGGGACCCGGTCGCTCCCGCTCCCCAACGCTCCGCCGCCTCGCGCGCGCCCCGGACGGTCTCGGGATGCCGGGACAGGCCCAGATAGTCGTTGCTCGCCAGGTCGAGCAGCGGGGAGGAGGCCGGACGCGGCCGCAGGGTCCGGACCAGCCCGGCCCGCTCACGGGCCCGTTCGGCTTCGTCGATCCAGGTGAAGACGTCCGGGCGCTCGGAAGCGTGCTCAGGCATCGGCGGGTCCTCGATTTTTGTCGGCAGTCCACAGATCAGAAAGACCCTAGCCGCAGCACCCCGTGCGCCAGGTGTGGCGATACACACACTCCGTTCCGGCCATGTTGTTCATTCTCTCCTTGGCCGGGAGTGGTCGCGTGGTTCAGGATCAGCCTCATGGACCTGCTGAACACCTTGGTGGAAAAGGGACTGCGGCGCGAGCTGCCGACCCGCGAAGAGGCACTCGCCGTGCTGGCGACCTCTGACGACGACCTGCTCGACGTGGTGGCCGCGGCCGGCAAGGTGCGCCGCCAGTGGTTCGGCCGTCGGGTCAAGCTGAACTACCTGGTCAACCTGAAGTCCGGCCTCTGTCCCGAGGACTGCTCGTACTGTTCCCAGCGGCTGGGATCGAAGGCCGAGATCCTCAAGTACACGTGGCTGAAGCCGGAGGAGGCCTCGGAGGCCGCGGCGGCGGGCGTCGCCGGCGGCGCCAAGCGGGTCTGCCTGGTGGCCAGCGGCCGCGGCCCGACCGACCGCGACGTGGACCGCGTCGGCAGGACGATCGCCGCCATCAAGGAGCAGAACGAGGGCGTCGAGGTCTGCGCCTGCCTCGGTCTGCTCTCCGACGGTCAGGCCGAGCGGCTGCGCGACGCGGGTGCCGACGCCTACAACCACAACCTCAACACCTCCGAGGCCACCTACGGCCAGATCACCAAGACCCACACGTACGCGGACCGCGTCGACACCGTGCAGAAGGCCCACGCGGCGGGCCTGTCGGCCTGCTCGGGCCTGATCGCGGGCATGGGCGAGAGCGACGAGGACCTCGTCGACGTCGTCTACTCGTTGCGCGAGCTCGACCCCGACTCGGTGCCGGTCAACTTCCTGATCCCGTTCGAGGGCACCCCGCTGGCCAAGGAGTGGAACCTCACCCCGCAGCGCGCCCTGCGGATCCTGGCGATGGTGCGCTTCGTCTGCCCCGACGTCGAGGTCCGGCTGGCGGGCGGACGCGAGGTCCACCTGCGGACCATGCAGCCGCTGGCGCTGCACCTGGTCAACTCGATCTTCCTCGGCGACTACCTCACCAGTGAGGGCCAGGCGGGCCAGGCCGACCTCGACATGATCGCGGACGCCGGTTTCGAGGTGGAGGGCGCCGGGACGACGACCCTCCCGAAGCACCGCTCCGACGTCGCCGGCGCGGCTGCCGCGGTCTCCTCGGGCAGCCCCTGCGGCTCCGGCGGCGGGTCCGTCTGCGGGTCCGGGTCCGCCCCGGCGTCCGCTTCCGGTGCGGCCGAGGCCGGCTGCGGTTCCGCCTGCGGTGGCTGCTCGGGGCACGCCGAGCCCGCCGCGGCCGTCGACACCGTTGACGCGGCGCCCGCGCAGGCGGCGGCCGGTGAGGTGCGTCCGGGCCTGGTGACCGTCCGCCGGCGTGGCACGGGAACGGATATCGCCCCCAATGCCTGAGGCGAACCACCCGCACCACCGGCCCGACCCGCTGCCGGCCTCCGAGCTCCTTGCGCTCGACCGGCAGCACGTCTGGCACCCGTACGGTCCGATGCCGGGGCGACAGGAACCCCTCGTCGTCGCCTCGGCCTCGGGCGTCCGGCTGCGGCTGGGCGCCCCGGCGGAGGGCCGGGACGAGCTCGTGGACGGCATGTCCTCCTGGTGGTCGGCCATCCACGGCTACAACCACCCGGTGCTGAACGAGGCCGCGACGGCCCAACTCGGCAAGATGTCACACGTGATGTTCGGTGGGCTCACCCACGAGCCCGCCGTCCGGCTCGCGGCCAAGCTGGTCGAGATCACCCCGGCGGGACTGGAGCACGTCTTTCTCTCGGACTCCGGCTCGGTGTCCGTCGAGGTCGCCGTCAAGATGTGCCTCCAGTACTGGCGTTCCCTCGGGCACACCGGCAAGACCAGGCTGCTGACCTGGCGCGGCGGCTACCACGGCGACACCTGGCAACCCATGGCCGTCTGCGATCCCGAGGGCGGGATGCACGAGCTGTGGCAGGGACACCTGCCGCGACAGGTCTTCGCGGACGCCCCACCCGGGGACTTCGACACCCCCGTGGACCCGGCGTACGCCGCCCACCTGCGGGCCCTCATCGCCGAACACGCCGATCAGCTGGCGGCCGTCATCGTGGAACCGGTCGTGCAGGGCGCGGGCGGCATGCGCTTCCACCATCCGGACCACCTGCGGGTACTGCGCGAACTCTGCGACGAGTACGACGTCCTGCTGATCCTGGACGAGATCGCCACCGGCTTCGGCCGCACGGGCGCCCTGTTCGCCGCCGACCACGCGGGGATCACCCCGGACGTCATGTGCCTCGGCAAGTCGCTGACCGGCGGCTACCTCACCCTCGCGGCGACGCTGTGCACCTCCCGCGTCGCCGACGGCATCTCGCGCGGGGAGGTCCCGGTGCTCGCGCACGGACCGACCTTCATGGGCAACCCCCTGGCCACCGCGGTCGCGCTGGCCTCGATCGACCTCCTGCTCGCGCAGGACTGGACGACCGAGGTCAAACGCATCGAGGCCGGTCTGCGCGAGGGCCTGGCCCCGGCCGCCGACCTGCCCGGTGTCCGGGACGTACGGGTGCTGGGCGCGATCGGCGTGGTCCAACTCACGCACGACGTCGACATCGCCGCCGCCACCCGGGCCGCGGTCCGGGAAGGCGCCTGGCTGCGCCCCTTCCGCGACCTGATCTACACGATGCCGCCGTTCGTGACCGACGACGCGGACGTGGCCCGCATCTGCCGTGCGGTCGTCGCGGCCGCACGGGAAGGCTGAGGACGACATGTCCATCCTCATCGTGTCCGGCACGGGCACCGAGATCGGCAAGACGGTGGTCACCTCCGCGATCGCCGCGGCCGCGGTGACCGCCGGCCTCTCCGTGGCGGTGCTCAAGCCGGCGCAGACCGGGGTCGGCCCGGACGAACCCGGGGACGCCGCCGAGGCCGTACGCCTCGCCGGACCGTCGGTGACCGCCCTCGAACTCGCCCGCTACCCGGAACCGTTGGCTCCGGACACCGCCGCACGCCGGTCCGGCCTGCCGGCCCTCTCCCCCGCCGAGATCGCCGGAGCGGCGGAGCGCCTCGCCTCCCACCACGACCTCGTCCTGGTGGAGGGCGCGGGCGGGCTGCTCGTACGCTTCGATCCCGACGGCCACACCCTGGCCGACACGGCCCGGCTGCTGTCGGCGCCGGTGCTCGTGGTGGCACCCGCCGGACTCGGCACGCTCAACGCCACCACCCTGACCGTCGAGGCCCTGCACGCCCGGGCCCTGACACCGCTCGGTGTGGTCGTCGGCAGCTGGCCCGCCGACCCCGACCTGGCGTCCCGCTGCAACCTCGCCGACCTCCCCGCGTCCGCCGGGATCCCGCTCCTCGGTGCCGTGCCCGGCTCGTCCGGCACGCTGGCCCCGGCCCGTTTCCGCGAAGCGGCCCCCACCTGGCTGGCCCCGCCCCTGCACGGAACGTGGGACGCCGCCCCGTTCATGACCCGCTGGGCCCCGGCCCCACCGGACCCGTCCCGAGGCTGACGACAGCGGCGGCGTGGGTGGGCGCGTCCCGGCCGCTTTGGTCGCGGAGCGGTTTCGCGGCCTGCCCTGGTGGGGAACAGCCCGGCAGCGCAGGCGCACCCGTGTCAGCCGCCCGCACCGACCCGCGCCCGGAGGCCGCCATGCCCGCACCTCCCCCCGATCCGGTCCACCACCCCCACTTCGCGCGGTTCTACGCCCGCGCGAGCACAGCCGCCGAAACCCGGGCCGGCATGGCGGCCCTGCGCCGCGAACTGCTGCACGGCGTGTCCGGCCGCGTGATCGAGATCGGCGCGGGCAACGGGCTGAACTTCGCCCACTACCCCCGCGCCGTCTCCGAGGTCGTCGCCGTCGAACCGGAGCGCACGCTGCGCCACCTGGCGGCCACCGCCGCGCTGCGCGCCGAGGTGCCCGTGGACCTCGTACCCGGGGTGGCCGAGGCCCTGCCCGTCAAGAGCGAGGCCTTCGACGCCGCCGTCGCCTCACTGGTCCTGTGCACCGTACGCAACCTGCCGCAGGCCCTCGCCGAGATCCACCGGGTGCTGCGCCCCGAGGCCGAGCTCCGGTTCCTCGAACACGGGCTCGCGCCCGGTCCCGGGATGGCCGGTGTCCAGCGGGCGCTGGACCGGACCGTCTGGCCCCGCCTGTTCGGCGGCTGTCACACCGCCCGCGACCCGCTCGCCGCGATCGAGGCCGCCGGGTTCCGGATCGTCTCGCAGCGCGCCTTCCGGCTGCCCGAGCGCGGGCCGGCCCTTCCCACCTCGTACTGCGTGATCGGTTCCGCGCGCCGCGTCCCCTGACCGTTCACCCGTGCGGCGGACCGACCATTTCCGACGTCGTCCGTCAGCGGCGCGACCCGGGGCGTCCGGATGTCCCGCGGCCGGTGGCAGCCGGCCGCGTGCCCCGCCCGTGCGCCGCTGCGCCCGCGTCGTGTGGGCATGTCGTGGCCCCGGGCCCCTCGGCGGCGTCCTTCCGGGTGTCCGGCACGGCGGCCGGGTCCACGCCGTGGCGGCGGCGATATGAAGATCGCTCATGTGCTCGTCGCGCCAACCGCGCATGCTCGGCCGGAAGCGCGGCCATTCTCCTGGGGTGTGTCCTTCCCGCCCGGGTGACGGGCCCGTCGCCCCGGGCGCGTCCGATCGCCCCCGACCGAAGGGGTGTGAGCGTCCGCCCATGGGCGAGCCCCGCGATACCCGGCCCCCGTGCGCGTCGAGGCGACGCCGCGCGCCGCTCCTCCGTCTGCCCGATCATGGGACGGAGGTGAAACGCCGATGACCGAAGTGCTCCTGCTCGTCCTGGCGCTGCTGCTGTGCCTCGCCTGCGGGGTCTTCGTCGCGGCCGAGTTCTCGCTGACCACCGTCGAGCGCAGCGAACTCGAACGCGCCGTGGAACGCGGCGAGCGGGGCGCGGACAGCGCCCTGACCGCCGTCCGCAGCCTGACGTTCCAACTGTCCGGCGCACAGCTCGGCATCACCGTGACCGGTCTGGTCATCGGCATGCTCGCCAAGCCGTCGATCGCGGCGCTGCTCCAGGGTCCCTTCAGGGCCATGGGCATGTCGGCGTCGGTCGCGTCCTCGACGGCCCTGGCCCTCGGTACGGCGTTGTCGACGGTCGTCCTGATGGTCGTCGGTGAACTCGTGCCGAAGAACTGGGCGATCTCCTCGCCGCTGGCGATCGCCAAACGCGTGGCGACCGCACAGCGGGTGTTCAGCCGGGCGTTCAAGCCGTTGATCAGCCATCTGAACACCACGGCGAACCATCTGGTCCGGCGTTTCGGCATGGAGCCCGCCGAGGAGCTGGCGTCCGCCCGCAGCCCGCAGGAGCTCGTGGCCCTGGCCCGGCACTCCGCGAAGGCGGGGGCGCTGGAGGAGGACACGGCCGAGTTGTTCGTGCGGACCCTGAACCTGGCCGACCTGACCGCCGAGAACGTGATGACCCCGCGCGTCCAGGTGACCGCCCTGGACGTGCAGACCACCGCGGAGGACGTGGCGAACGCGACCATGGCGACCGGCCTGTCCCGCTTCCCGGTCTATCGGGGCAGCCTCGACACCGTCGTCGGCATCGTCCACATCAAGGACGTGCTGGCGCTGCCGGCCGAGGAACGCCACCGCCGCCCCGTCTCCCAGCTGCTGCGCGAACCGCTCCTCGTCCCCGAGTCGCTGACCGTGGACCGCCTGCTGGACCGGCTGTCCGGCAGGCGGACGATGGCCGTCGTCATCGACGAGTACGGGGGCACGGCCGGGGTGGCCACGCTGGAGGACATCGTCGAGGAGGTCGTCGGCGAGGTGCGCGACGAGCACGATCCGCACGAGACCTCGGACCTGGCCCCGGCGGGTACGGACGAGTCCGGTCGGCCCCTCTACTCCGCCGACGGAGCCGCCCGCATGGACCAACTCCGGCAGATCGGCCTGCACGTGCCGGACGGGCCCTACGAGACCCTGGCCGGGCTGATCGCCACCGAACTGGGGCGGATCCCGGCGGTCGGCGATCGGGTGGAGCTGGACGGCTGGCAGTTGGACGTGGTCGACGCCGGAGGGCGACGGGCCGCCCGAGTCCTGCTGCGCCTGCCCGTCGGCGTCGTGGACGGTGGCGGACCGGAGGAGGTGCGATGACCGTCATCCAACTGCTGATCGGTCTGGCGACCCTCGTCGTCAACGCGTTCTTCGTCGGCGCGGAGTTCGCGCTGATCTCCGTCCGGCGCAGTCAGATCGAGCCGTACGCCGAGGAGGGCGACCGGCGGGCGCGCGCGGTCCTGTGGGGCCTGGAGCACGTCTCCGCGCTGATGGCCGCCGCGCAACTGGGCATCACCTTGTGCACCCTGGTCCTGGGCATCGTGGCCGAACCTGCCATCGCGCACCTGCTGACCCCGGTGTTCGACCTCGTCGGGGTGCCGTCCGGACTGACCCACGCGATCTCCTTCGTGGTGGCACTGGCACTGGCGACGTACCTGCACATGTTGTTCGGCGAGATGGTGCCGAAGAACGTGGCGCTCGCCGAGCCCGTGCGCACCGCGCTGGCTCTCGGTCCGCCGCTGGTGACCCTGACCCGGGCACTGCGGCCGGTGATCTTCGCGATCAACGCGTTCGCCAACGTCCTGCTGCGTCTTCTGCGCGTGGAGGTGAAGGACGAGGTCGCGGCGACCTTCTCCGACGACGAGCTGGCCCGGATGGTCAAGGACTCCAGCGACGCCGGGTTGATCGACGACCGGGCGAGCGAGCGGCTCCACGACGCCCTGGAGCTGGGCCGCCGGCCGGTGACCGATGTGGTGCTGCCCTCGGACCAGGTGGTTCCGGCCCGGTTCGGCATCACCGCGGCCGGGTTGGAGCAGTTGTCCGCCGCATCGGGGTACTCCCGCTTCCCCGTGATCGACCCGAAACACCGGATCCTTGGATACCTCCACGTCAAGGACGCGCTGGACGTCACGGAGCGGGACGATCCGTTCCCGGTGTCCGCCCTGCGCCCGATCGCGCAGGTCCGGGCGGAGACCCCGCTGGACGACGTCCTGACCGCCATGCGTCGCAGCCGCACGCACCTGGCCGCGGTACTGGGGGCCGACGGTGTGATGACGGGGCTGGTGACGATGGAGGACGTCCTGCGCGAGCTGTTCGGCAGGCCGACCTCCGCCTGAGCCGGGTCCGGGGCGGGCGGTACCCGGCGCTGCGGACGCCGGGTACCGCGCGGTAGCATCGCTCCCGCCATGGAGATGAATGCGTCTTACACCAGTTTTGTCGCGGTCGGCGACTCCTTCACCGAGGGCATGTCCGACCTGCTCCCGGACGGCTCCTACCGGGGCTGGGCCGATCTGCTCGCCGCCCGCCTCGCACGCCGCGAGCCCGGTTTCCGGTACGCGAACCTCGCCGTGCGCGGGAAGCTCATCGGGCAGATCGCCGGTGAGCAGGCCCCGGTGGCCGCGACGATGGGCGCGGACGTGGTGACCCTGGTCGGCGGGCTGAACGACGCCCTGCGGCCGAAGGTGGACATGGGCCGGGTCCGCGGCCACCTGGAGGAGGCCGTGGCGCTGCTCGCCCCCTCCTGCGGGCAGTTGGTGCTGATGCGTTCCCCGGGCCGCAACGGACCCGTCATGGACCGCTTCCGCCCTCGCATGGAGGAGCTCTTCGTCATCCTCGACGAGCTCGCCGAGCGGCACGGCGCCCTGCTGGTGGACCTCTACGGGGCTCCCGTGCTCGCGGAGCCCCGCATGTGGGACGTCGACCGGCTGCACCTGACGGCCGAGGGCCACCGGCGGGTGGCGGAGGCCGTCTGGCAGGCCCTGGGGCTGCCGCCCGAGGAGGACTGGCGGCTGCCGCTGCCCACCGCGGTCCCCATGCGCTGGCCGGCCCGTCGTACCGAGGACCTGCGCTTCGCCCGCCGACACCTGCTCCCCTGGATCGGCCGCCGCCTGACGGGCCGCTCCTCGGGTGACGGCCTCCCCCCGAAGCGCGCGCAGCTGCTGCCCTTCGAATCTTCGCGGCCTTCGTAGCAAGGCACAATCCCGGGCGGTGTCCGGACCTGCGTAAACGCACAGCCGCGGCCCAAGTAGAATTCCTCCACGTGACAGCCAAGCCCCGCATCCCCAATGTCCTGGCCGGCCGCTACGCCTCTGCGGAGCTCGCCGTCCTGTGGTCCCCCGAGTACAAGGTGACGCTGGAGCGGCGGCTGTGGCTCGCCGTGCTGCGCGCCCAGAAGGACCTCGGCATCGACGTCCCGGACGCCGCCCTCGCCGACTACGAGCGCGTCCTGGAGACCGTCGACCTCGCCTCCATCGCCGAACGCGAGAAGGTCACCCGGCACGACGTGAAGGCCCGGATCGAGGAGTTCAACGCCCTCGCCGGACATGAGCACGTCCACAAGGGCATGACCTCCCGCGACCTCACCGAGAACGTCGAGCAGCTCCAGATCCGGCTCTCGCTGGAGCTCGCCCGGGACCGTACCGTCGCCGTCCTGGCCCGTTTGGGGAGGCTGGCCGGTGAGCACGCCGAGCTGGTCATGGCGGGCCGCTCGCACAACGTGGCCGCTCAGGCGACCACCCTGGGCAAGCGCTTCGCGACCGCCGCCGACGAGCTGCTGGTCGCCTACGCCCGCCTTGAGGACCTGCTGGAGCGCTACCCGCTGCGCGGCATCAAGGGCCCGGTCGGTACCGCACAGGACATGCTCGACCTGCTGGGCGGCGACGCCGCCAAGCTCGCCGACCTGGAGCAGCGCATCGCGACCCACCTGGGCTTCGCACAGGCCTTCACCTCGGTGGGTCAGGTCTACCCGCGCTCGCTGGACTACGACGTGGTCACCGCGCTGGTGCAGCTGGCCGGCGCCCCCTCCTCGATCGCCAAGACGATCCGCCTGATGGCCGGCCACGAGCTGGTCACCGAGGGCTTCAAGCCCGGCCAGGTCGGTTCCTCCGCGATGCCGCACAAGATGAACACCCGCTCCTGCGAGCGCGTGAACGGCCTCATGGTCATCCTGCGGGGCTACGCCTCAATGACCGGCGAGCTGGCCGGTGACCAGTGGAACGAGGGCGACGTGTCCTGCTCCGTGGTCCGCCGGGTGGCCCTGCCCGACGCGTTCTTCGCCTTCGACGGCCTGCTGGAGACCTTCCTGACGGTCCTCGACGAGTTCGGCGCCTTCCCGGCCGTCGTGGCCCGCGAACTGGACCGCTACCTGCCGTTCCTCGCCACCACCAAGGTGCTGATGGGCGCCGTCCGGGCCGGGGTGGGCCGCGAGGCCGCACACGAGGTCATCAAGGAGCACGCCGTGGCTTCCGCCCTCGCCATGCGCGAGCAGGGCGCAGAGCGCAACGAGCTCCTGGAGAAGCTGGCCGCCGACGAGCGGATGCCCCTGGACCGGGCCCAGCTCGACGCCCTCATGGCCGACAAGCTGTCCTTCACCGGCGCTGCCGGTGACCAGGTGGCGACCGTGGTGTCCCGCATCGAGGCCATCGCGAAGCAGCACCCGGAGGCCGCTGGGTACGCGCCGGGGTCGATCCTCTGACCTCCGACGAGCTCGATGCCGCCCGTGACCGCGTCCTCCCGGACGTGGTCGCGGGCGGTCTGCGTGTGCTGTTCTGCGGGATCAATCCTGGTCTCCTGTCCGCCGCGACGGGCCACCACTTCGCCCGCCCCGGCAACCGTTTCTGGCCGGTCCTGCACCTGTCGGGGTTCACGCCCCGCCGGCTGGCCCCGGAGGAACAGCAGGAGCTGCTCTCCTACCGTCTCGGCCTCACCAATGTCGTGGCCCGGGCCACCGCCCGCGCCGACGAGCTCGGTGCCGATGAGTTCATCGAGGGCGGTCGGATCCTGACGGCCAAGGTGGAGGCCCTGCGCCCCCAGTGGCTGGCCGTGGTCGGTGTCACGGCCTACCGCACGGCTTTCGGCGACAGGAAAGCCGTCATCGGCCCCCAGGAACGCACCATCGGAGCCACCCGGATCTGGGCCCTCCCGAATCCCAGTGGCCTCAACGCCCACTGGACGGCGGAGTCCATGGCCCAGGAGTACGCCCGCCTCCGCGCGGCCGCCGATACCCCGCCCGCCGCCTGACCTCGGGCCCGACCCATCCATCCCGTCGGCGCATGCCCCAAGCGGTCGCGCACCCGGAGCCGGTTGGCCCCGGGAGGCCCCTGCCGTGCCGGCGCCCACCGTCACGGCAGGCCATCGCGGGGCGGGGCGCGGGGCCGGCGGCACGGTCGTTGGACGGCGCCGTTGGATGGCCAGGCGCCCCGGTGCTCGGCCGGCCTACGGCGGGTCCACCACCGTGACCGCCGCCATCAACAGGTAAGGGTCGTCTTCGCCCCACCGGGCCACGCACACCACCAGCCAACTGTCGTCGGCGCGCCAGAGGTACAGGTGGTCGGTGGTGTGGCTGAGCTCCCGCCACGGCTGCGGGATCTCCTCTCCCTGGAGGGCGCGGACCGTCAGGGAGTCCGGGGAGAAGACCTGCGGCTCCCCCCACCGGTCGCTCAGTGCCTGGGTGAGCGCGCCGTATTCGGCTCCGATCTGGTCGATCGCCTCGCCGCGGTACGCACCGTCGTCCTCCCAGAAGTCCCGGGTCCCACCGAGCCGGACCAGGTGGTACCCGTGGCCGCTGGCGTGCCGGCCGAGCCGGACCGGCGTGTCCACGAAGGCTTGTGCCCGTAGGCGGTCGATCAGGTCGAGCTGCTCTCCCGTGGTCATATCGTCAGTATTCCGGGGGCCACTGACATCTGGCCCTGCGTCACGCGTCGCGGCGTCGCATCGCGAACCAACCGGTGGCCAAGGCCGTCACGCTCCATATCGCGGCCACTCCGAGCCCCGTCCAGGGACCGAGGGATCCACCTGCCTCCGACCTCATCACGAACTGACCGGCCCTGTCCGGCATGAAGTCCATGCCTCCTCCGACGACCTGACCGACGACGAAGGGCACGAGCAGGAGCAGGGGTATGAGCAGCCCCATCACCAGGGTGCCGCTGCGCAGCAGGGCCGTCAGCCCGGCTGCCAGGAGGGCTATCAACATCAGGTGGATCCCGCTCCCGAACACGGCGCGCAGCGCACCGGGGTCGTCCAAGGACAGGGCGTGGTCGCCCCTGAAGGCCTGGCCGCCGAGGAAGGTGACGAGGCCGGTGACCTGCCCTACGGCGAAGGCGAGTCCGGCGATGACGGCGACCTTGGAAAGGTAGAGCGCGGTCCGGTTAGGTACAGCGGTGAGGGAGACCCGCAGCGCGCCGTTGCGGAACTCGCTCGCGAACGCGGTGGCACCGAAGGCAACGGCTGCCACCTGACCGAAGTTGATTCCGAAGAAGGCGGCGAGCAGGCGGTCCTCCCCGAGGGCGTCCGCCTCGGACGTTCCGCTCGCGGCGGCGGTGAGGACCGTGATGCCGACCGTCGCGGCGAAGACGGCCACGAGTGACCCGAGGACCGCCCGGGCCGAACGTATCCTGATCCATTCCGAGCGCAGCACGGGCAGGGTCGGCAGGGCGGTCGCGGCCCCCGCGGGGGCGGGTCGGGTGGTGGTGATCATGTCGGTGACTCCCGTCGTGACGTCAGGCGGTGTGGGCGGTGAAAGGGGTGCGGTCGGCTGTCAGGTCGAGGTAGGCCCGTTCCAGCGAGGCCCGCTCGTCGGCGAGTTCCAGCAGGGGGATGCCTTCCCGGGCCGCGAGCGTCCCGAGCCGTTCCGCGGATATGCCTTCGACGGTCCAGCGCCCTTCCACCCCGGGGATCATGGTGAAACGGTCGCGTTCGAGCGCGGCCCGCAGCCGGTCCGGTTCCGTGGTGCGCAGCCTCACCCGGGGCGTGCTGCGGCCCTCGATGAAGTCCTTCAGGGAGCTGTCCGCCAGGAGCTTTCCCTGCCCCAGGACGACCAGGTGGTCGACGAACGAGGCGGACTCGCCCATGAGGTGACTGGAGACGAGGACGGTACGACCCTCGGCCGCGAGTCGGCGCATCAGCTCACGGATCCAGATGATGCCCTCCGGGTCGAGGCCGTTGGTCGGCTCGTCCAGCAGGAGCACCGCCGGATCGCCCAGGAGAGCGGCCGCTATTCCGAGGCGTTGCCGCATCCCGAGCGAGAACACCCCCACCCGTTTCCGGGCGACCGCTGTCAGGCCGACCTCCTCCAGGACCGCGTCCACGCGTGGAACGGGGATCCTGTTGCTCACCGCCAGGGCGAGCAGATGGTCCCGGGCCCGGCGGCCTCCGTGTGCGGCCTGCGGGTCGAGCAGGGCGCCCACCTCGCGCAGCGGATGGCGCAGTTCCGTGAACATGCGTCCGCCGATGGTGGCGGTGCCGGCGGTCGGCCGGGTCAGCCCGAGCAGGAGCCGCATGGTGGTGGATTTACCGGCGCCGTTGGGGCCCAGAAAGCCTGTGACACGGCCAGGCATGACGTCGAAGGTGAGGTGGTCCACGACCCGGTGGCTGCCGTGGTCCTTGGTCAGTTCGCTGATCTCGATGCGGTTCATGACTCAAGATTCGCCCTGGGGCAGCACCTGTTCCCTCCCCCGAGCGAGGGTGCCGTCTCCCCCACGTGGGGGAGACGGTCGTGGCCGGCGCGCTGCCAGGATGGGGGCATGTACAAACTGCTCCGTGCGCCGTTCCGGCCGGTGACGTACTCGCGCTGGCTGCACTTGTGCGTTCCCCTGCTGCTGTTGGCCATATGGATGTTCATCAACCCGCGTTGGCCCTGGATGCCCTTGCTGATCGTCATCCCGTTCGGCTTCGTGCCGTGGGTACGGCTGGCCGAGGGACTCCAGGCCCAGTTCCTCCTGACCCCACAGGACCGGGAGGCCGATCGCAGGGGCGGCCGGGGCGACGGCGACGACCCGGGACTCGGCCGGATCAGCACCACCCCGTCGGCGGGCTGGAGCGATCGGTGGCGGACCTTGCTGTGGCTGGAGGTACGGCTGGTGGTGGCCGGAGCGGCCATGTTCGCGACGGTCTGGCTGCCTCTGCTGTCGGTGGAGTTCATCGCGACCGCTCTCGGGCACCCCCTGAGCCCCGACCTGGCGCTCCCGTTCACCCCGCCGCGTTGGGCCGCGGCCCTCCTCGTACCGGTGCCGCTCGTCGTCCTCATCGTGCTGGTGATCCTGCTCGGCGAGCTGATCACCGGGATCGCCCACCGGTTGCTGGGGCCCTCGGCTGCCGAGCGGCTGACCGCGCTGGAAGCCCGCACCGAGCAACTGTTGGAACGGACCCGGATGGCTCGGGAACTCCACGACTCCATCGGGCACGCGCTGACCGTGGCCGTCGTCCAGGCCGGGGCGGCGCGAGCGGCCAAGGACCCGGAATTCACCGACCGGGCACTGAACGCGATCGAGGAGACGGGGCGGGCGGCACTGGAGGACCTGGAGCGGGTACTGCTCGTCCTTCGCGAGTCCGCGCGACCGCCGTCGCAACGACCCACTCTGGCGGAGGCCGACCGCCTCCTGGAGTCGGCCCGCGCGTCGGGCGCGCAGGTGGAGGCAGAACTGTCGGGCGCGTTGGCGGAGTTGCCCGGCCCTGTCACCCAGGAGGGGTACCGAATCCTGCAGGAGGCGCTCACCAACGTGTTGCGGCACTGCGGTCCGGTGCCCGTTCGGGTGCGGGTGGAAGTGGCGACCGGCCGGCTGGACCTGGAGGTGACGAACCCCCTTCCCGAGCGGCCGGTGGTGACGAGCCGGTCCGGGAGCGGGCTCCGAGGGATGCGGGAGCGCGCGGCGCTGCTCGGGGGCGAGGCCGAGACCGGTCCGTACGAGGGCGGTTGGAGGGTGCACGCCCGGCTTCCGCTGGAGCGAATACCCTGACCGGATGCCGGTTACCGTACTGCTCGTCGACGACGAACCCCTGGTGCGCGCGGGTCTGCGCGCCGTACTGGAGTCCCAGCCCGACATCGAGGTGGTGGGGGAAGCGGCGGACGGCGCCGCCGTCATCCCCCTCGTCCGCCGGTTGCGCCCGGACGTGGTGGCCATGGATGTGCGGATGCCGCTGCTCGACGGGATCGAGGCGACACGGGCGGTTCTGAAATCGGTGGACTCGCCGCCGAAGATCCTGGTCGTCACGACCTTCGAGAACGACGAGTACGTGTACCAGGCACTGCGCGCCGGTGCGGACGGGTTCCTGTTGAAGCGGGCCCGCCCCGCGGAGATCGTGCACGCGGTCAGGCTGGTGGCCGAGGGCGACACGCTCCTGTTTCCCTCGGCCGTCCGGGCCCTGGCCGCCGAGTACGGCAATCGGGAGGCGCGCAGCATCCTCAAGCGGGCCGCGCTGACCGAGCGCGAGGAGGCGGTCCTGCGGCTGATGGCTCGCGGTCTGACGAACGTGGAGATCGCCGGTGAACTGATCGTCGGCACCGAGACCGTGAAGTCACATGTGAGCGCCATTTTGGGCAAGCTGGGGGCTCGGGACCGCACCCAGGCGGTGATCACCGCGTACGAGTCCGGATTCGTCGCGCCGGCCTGAGGGGAGGCCCTGGTTCCGAACTTGGGGGGCTGCTTCTCGCCGCCGCGCCGGGCACGCAGTACGATCCGGCTGACAGGGCCGCTAGCTGGGAGGACACACGTTGGGGCAGCTGACCGGCGGGGATCCTTCTCTGCTCCGGCGAATCAATTCGGCCGTGGTGCTCCGGGCACTGCGCGCGGCCGAATCGCCGACCCTCACCGACCTCACCCGGGTCACCGGGCTGTCCCGTCCCACGGTCGAGGGCGTCGTGGAGGGCTTGATCGGCACCGGGCTCGTCGTGGAGGCAGAGGCGGAGGAAGGCGCGCGCCGGCAGGGCCGGCCTGCACGGCGCTACCGCTTCCGCGCCGAGGCCGGGCATCTGCTGGGCATCGAGATCGGTTCGCACCGGGTCGCGGTGTTGCTGTCCGGGCTGGACGGAAGGGTGATCGGCGCCGGAACCAAGGACGTTGCCGAGAACGCGTCGGCCGATGAACGGTTGGAGCGCGTCAGAGCGGCCGTGGCCGACCTCCTGCGCCGCGCCGGCATCCCCCGCGACTCGCTGCGGGCGGTCGGCGTCGGCAGTCCCGGGATCGTGGAGGCGGACGGGACGGTCCGCCTCGGCACGGCGCTGCCCGGCTGGACGGGGTTGCCTCTGGGGGAACGCCTACGGCGTTCGTTCCGCTGTCCGGTGCAGGTGGAGAACGACGCCAACGCGGCGGCGGTCGCCGAGCACTGGAAGGGGGCCGCGCGCGATACCGATGACATGGTGTTCGTGATGGCGGGCCTCAGCCCGGGCGCGGGCTCTCTGATCGGCGGGCGACTGCACCGCGGCTTCGGCGGCGCGGCCGGTGAGATCGGCGCCCTGCACCTGCTGGGACGCGAGGCCACGCCGGAGCGGCTCCTGTCGACGACCGGCGAACCGTTGCACCCCCTGGACGAGCCCGCGGTCGCCGAGGTCTTCGCGATGGCCAAGCGGGGCGATGAGCGTGCGGTGGCCGCCGTGGAGCGGTTCCTGCAGCGGCTGGTCCACGATGTGGCCGCGCTCGTGCTGGCCATGGATCCGGAGTTGGTGGTCCTCGGTGGCTGGGCCGCCGGTCTGGACGGGGTCCTGGAACCGCTGCGCCGGGAACTGGAGCGGTACTGCCTGCGTCCTCCACGGGTGGTGCTCTCCATGCTCGGTGAGGCCGCGGTGGCCACCGGGGCGCTGCGACTGGCTCTGGATCACGTGGAGGAAGAGCTCTTCGCGGTGGAGAAGACGGTCACCGCCCGCCGCTGAACCCGGCGGTCGGGGCCGAAGGCCGTGGCAATGGCCCCCGGGCCCCGGGAGTCGGCCCACGGAGCCCGTTCGGGAGCGGAACCGGCGGAGTCGGCGCGTGAACGCGGAAGCGGACGGTGGCCGGTCGCCACGAGCCGCGCGCGTGCGGTCCGCCCGTGTCCACGACCGGGGACGGGAGCGAGAAGGGGTACGGGTACGGGTACGGGTACGGAACAGCGGAGCGCTGCTCACCTCGACGCCACGGCGCGCGGGGGGCCACCGGTACGGAGTCGAGCGGCGCGGGCCCGGGGGCCCGGGCATCGAACGTTTCGGGCGGGGTTAGCGTCGGGGGTATGCGTCAACCGTCGAGACCACAACCCCTGACCGACTCCGAGGTCGACCTCGTCGAGCGTGACCTCGGGGTGTCCCTCCCGGCCGAATACCGGGCGTGTTTGCAGGATGAGGCGCCGGCCCAGGAGGTGTTCCGGCCGCCTCGGGTGGAGCTCGGTTGGGACTGGGGCTTCGGTTGGCACCGGCCCGCGGAGCTGGTGCGGCTGCCGTTCCCGCACCCCGACTCCTACGCCGCCGCGGAAGCGGACCTGGCCGCACGCGAGCCGCTTCCGGAGGACTTCCCGGACGTGCGGGCACACATCGCGGCCTACGACGCGTGGGACCAGGAGTACGAGGTCTTCCAGGACGCCAAGACCGCCGGGGCCGTGGTGTTGCAGGAGAACGGCTGCGGCTTCCGGACGTTGCTGGCGGTCGCGGGTCCCCTCTCGGGCACGGTGTGGTGGGACGGCCGCGCCTCATGCGATCTGATCGTCCCGCTGTCCCTCGACCATCCGGGCGGAGCCCGGCCCGTCACCTTCGGCGAGTGGCTCCGCCACGGCTCGTGGCGATTGCTGCCGCCGAACTGGGGCCGGCCCGAAGGGGAATGACGTGCCGCCGACGACGTGATCCCCCCTTCGGACCACGATCGGAAGGACTCCATGCCGTGGTTGCCGTGGTCCGCGGATCGCTCCGCCGCCGGGAGCGTGATCGGGCGTTGGCAACCCGGTGGCCGGCCTCGCGGTCGCTGTAAGCAGCGATCCCACCTGGCGTTCCGGCCCCGATCAGCAGACGGGTCGAGAGGGAACAAGGCCTAAGGGCTGTCCCGTAGTCCCCGGCGGGCGCACGACGCCGGCCACGGCACCTCGCCGCGTTGTCGGAAAGCCCGAATACCCCCGGTATGAGGGCGCTTCCTCCGCCTTGCGAGGCACCGCGTCCGACGCCGTGCGCCGATCCACCGGGGACTACGGGACAGCCCTTGGGGGCAGGCGGGCCGGGGTGCGGACGGCGGCCGTATCGTCCGCGGCGTCACAGCCCCGCGGGTACCGCCGCACCCCGGATCCGAGGTGCGGCGTCGGGGTGCGGCGTCAGGTCAGGAAGCGGCGCGGGTTTCGGTGATCTCGACCCCGGAGTCGCCGAAGGTCAGCCGGCAGGTGTCGGCGCGGTACGTGGCCACCGACACGGCGGCGGTACCGGCGGCGGTGAAGTACCGGGTGGTCACGAGGAGCACGGGTGCTCCGGGCAGCCGGTCCAGTTCCTTGGCGTCGTCGGCGCGGGCCGAGCCCAGCTCCACCGAGCGGTCCTGCCCGTCGAGCGCGAGGCGCTGGAGTTCCCGCAGGACTGCGCGCGCCCGGGCGGGTCCGGCGGGGGCGTCGATGGCGGAGAGCCCGGGTACGGACGCGGCGGGCACATGGAGCAGTTCTGCGGCGACGGCCTGGCCCTGGGTGACGCGGGTCCGGCGGACGGTGTGCACGGGCTGGTCGGCGGGGGTGCCGAGGAGCTTCAGGACAGCGGCGGTCGGGATGCAGTCGACGGCGTCGACCGGCTCCCAGCCGTCGGCGCTCTCCCCGGGCCAGCTGTGCTGGGGGCTGCCGACGGCGACGCCCACGCGCGGCGGGGCGACGGTCGTGCCGACGCCGCGGCGGCGCTGGAGGCGTCCTTCGAGTTCGAGCTGTTCCAGCGCCTGGCGCAGGGTGGCCCGGGCGACTCCGAAGCGTGCGGCGAGCTCGCGCTCGTTCGGGAGGACCTCGCCCACGGCGAAGTCCTGGTCGAGCGCCTCACTGAGGACGTTCTTCAGGTGCCAGTACTTCGGCTCCGGCACTGATTCGAGCTGCGTGGTCCCCACCCTGACTCCTCCTGCGTTCGCCGCTTCGCCGTGTTCCAGCGGCGGTTCCGCGCCGCAGTTCCGTGCCTTTGTTTATTAAAGGTTCCTGCACTATCCCTGCGACGATAGGACGGCGCCACCCCTTGGTCAAGACCAATCCTCGCCGCTTTGCCGGGCAGATCGGGCATATGTAGCAAGCCGTTCACAGGATGTTCTCGCCCCTACCCCTCTTGACGGGAAAGCTTGTAGCCGGGTGCTACCGGGCGGTAATCATGGGGGCAGTCGTTACTGACGGCCTGTCTCACACGCGTCCACCCGACGAGGAGCAGCATGACCGCCACGGTCTCGTTCACGATCGATTCACAGCCGGGTCCTCTGACCGCCACCGTCTCCTACGAACGTGAGGGCGCGGGCGAGCCGCTCCTTCTCCTGCACGGCATCGGCCACCATCTCCAGGCCTGGCACCCGGTGGCCCACGTGCTGGCCGCCGAGTACGACGTCATCGCCGTCGACCTGCCGGGCTTCGGCGCCTCGCCGGCGCTGCCCGCGGGTGTCACCTACGACCTGGACACCGTCACGCCCGCGCTCGGGGCGCTGTGCGCCGCACTGGGTGTGGAGCGCCCGCACGTCGCGGGGAACTCGCTCGGCGGGCTGCTGGCGCTGGACATGGGGCGGCGGGGCCTCGCCCGGTCGGTGACCGCCCTCTCCCCCGCCGGGTTCTGGTCCGAGCCCGAGCGGCGGTACGCGTTCACCGCGCTCCGCGCGATGCGGGCCGGCGCGGCGGCGCTGCCGCTGCCGGCCCTGGAGCGGCTCTCCCGCAGCGGCGCCGGTCGGGCCGCGCTGACGGGCACGATCTACGCCCGCCCGGCGCGGCGCGCTCCGGAGGCCGTGGTCGCCGAGACGCTGGCGCTGCGCGGGGCCACCGGTTTCGAGGAGACGCTCGCGGCGGGCGGCTCCGTACGGTTCCTCCACGACGTGCCGGGGCTGCCCGTGACGATCGCCTGGGGCACCCGGGACCGGCTGCTGCTCCGCCGCCAAGGGGTGCGCGCCAAGGAGACGCTGCCCGGAGCCCGACTGGTGCGCCTCCGGGGCTGCGGTCACGTGCCGATGAACGACGATCCGGCGCTCGTGGCCCGGGTCATCCTCGACACCGCCCGCGCGGCGGGACGGGGCACCGCGCCACTCGCGGCCTGACCCGGGGCGTTGGGCCGCGACGCGTGGCCCCGCGGGCCCGTGGACCCGCGGGGCGACGCGGCATGGTGGGCAACACGCCACCGTGGGGCGCGGGCGGAACGAACAGCCCACCGGCACCCGAAGCCGCCGCCGCGACGGACAGCCCACCGGCGCTGGTCCGGGCAGTGCGACGGCGGCGGTCCGCCCGCCGCGACGGCGCCGGTCCGGGCAGTGCGGCCCCGCGCACGCCCGCACGCCCCCACACCCGATCGCCCGGTCACGGGTGTTCATCCACGGTTCGCGTGGGCGACGCGGCCGGGCCGGTGTGCGGCGGCACACTGGTCCGGCCCGTCCCCGCCGCCCCCTGGAGACGCACCGATGGCACCCATGCCGCACACCCGACGGTCCCTGCTCGGCGGGTCGCTCGCCCTGCCCCTGGGTCTCGCCCTGTCCGCGGCCTTCGCCGCGCCCGCCCTGGCCTCCCCCGTGGGCGCTCCGGCCTTCACCCGGTCCGGCCGCCCTGCCGCGCGGTGGGGTACGCAGACCGGCGAGGTCACCGCACACTCGGCCACCGTCTGGACGCGCTCCGACCGTCCGGCGCTGATGTCCGTGGAAACCTCGCCGAGCGAGTCGTTCCGCTACGGGGTGCGCCGCCACGGCGGCCCGTTCCTCGGTCCGGCCACCGACTTCACCGGCACGACCACCCTGCGCGACCTGCCGCCCGGCCGGCGGATCCACTACCGGATCACCCTCGCCGACCCCGACGACCCCCGCCGGACGAGCGAGCCGCTGCGCGGTTCGTTCCGCACCACGCCCGTCTCCCGCGGCCACGACGTGCGCTTCGTATGGTCGGGTGATCTGGCCGGGCAGGGCTGGGGCATCAACCCCGACATCGGCGGATACCGGGTCTTCGAGGAGATGCGACTGCGCGATCCCGACTTCTTCCTCTTCAGCGGCGACGCGATCTACGCCGACGGCCCGATCCAGGCCACCGTTCCGCTGCCCGACGGCCGGATCTGGCGGAACGTGACGACCGAGGAGAAGGCGAAGGTCGCCGAGACTCTCGCCGAGTTCCGCGGGAACTTCCGCTACAACCTGCTCGATCGGAATCTGCGGGAATTCTACGGGCAGGTCCCCGTGATCGCCCAGTGGGACGACCACGAGGTACGCAACAACTGGTATCCGGGCCAGTTGATCGACGACCCCCGCTACACCGTCCGGGAGGCCGACGTGCTGGCCTCCCGGGCCCGCCGGGCCTTCGGGGAGTACTTCCCCGTCACCGACCTGCGCGGCGGCCGGGACGAGGGCCGGATGTACCGGGTGGTGCGGCACGGCCCGCTGCTCGACGTGTTCGTCCTGGACATGCGGACCCACCGCAACGCCAACTCCCCGAACCGGCAGACCGAGGACCCGGTCGGCATCCTCGGCACGGAACAACTGGCATGGTTGAAGCGGGAGCTGTCGCGTTCGCGGGCCACCTGGAAGGTGATCGCCTCCGACATGCCGCTCGGCATCGTCGTCCCCGACGGCACCACGAACTTCGAGGCCGTCGCGCAGGGTGACCCGGGAGCCCCGCTCGGACGGGAGCTGCAGATCGCCGACCTGCTGCGACACATCAAGCACCAGCACGTCACGGGAACCGTCTGGCTCACCGCCGACGTCCACCACACGGCCGCCAACCACTACGCGCCCGAGCGCGCGGCCTTCTCCGACTTCGAGCCGTTCTGGGAGTTCGTGTCCGGTCCGGTCGGCGCGGGCGGGTTCCCCGCCGGGCGGCTCGACGCGACGTTCGGGCCGCGGACGGCCTACGTCCGATCGGCGCCGGTCGCCAACATGTCCCCGGCCGAGCACCCCCCGTACTACGGCGAGGTGGAGATCGACGGGGGCAGCGGGGAACTCACCGTCCGGCTGCGTCGCCAGGGCGGTGGCGTACTGTTCACGAAGGTGCTCCGGCCGGGTCTCGTGGGGCAGGCGTGAAACCCGGCGCGACCCGCCCGCCCGTCGGACGGGCGTGCAGAACGGCGTCGCGGGCTCCGCTGCGGGTGCGGCATCGGAAACCGGATGGAAAACCGGGAGAAACCGGCCAGATCGATACTTAACCAGTCGGTCACAGATCGTTCGCGATCACGCAACACCCCTGCGCCACAGTGGTGTGCATGACTGACCGTAACCCCGCCTCCGCCCCCCGTCCGCACCGTCACCACTGGCGCCGTGACCTCGTCGAACTCGCGGCCCTCTTCTGCGCCGTGGCCGTGGCCGACGGCATCGCCAATCTGGTCGTGCACGGCCCGCGGGGCCCGATCCTGCTGGTCGCCTCCGCCGTGGCGCTCCTCGTCACCGCGGCCTTCCACACCTGGTGGGCCCGGCGCCACAGCCATGCCCCGCCGCCTGCGGGCACACCCTCCGATCCGGTGCCCGTGCCGTCCGCCACGACGGGCACGGGCACGGGCGGTACGGACGGCACGGGTACGACCGCCGCGCTGTGGCGGATGCGGACGACGGTGCGGGACGAGCCCGGCAGCCTGGCATCCCTCTGCACCGCGCTCGCCCGCAACGGCGTGGACATCCTGACCCTGCAGACCCACCCGCTCCCCGAGGGCGGCACGGTCGACGAGTTCCTGCTGCGCGCCCCGCAGCACTTGCCCTCCGCCGAGCTGACGCGGACCGTGGCCCGGGCCGGCGGCCACAGCACCTGGATCGAGCGCGCCGACGCCCACGACCTGGTCGACACCCCCACCCGGGTCCTCGGTCTGGCCACCCGAACCGCACTGGACGCCGCCGAACTGCCTCTCGCACTGCGTCAGCTGCTCGGCCGCTGCACCATTCACTCGATTCCGGCGACCACCCTGTCGGGCCGCCCCAACGCGGGCGCCGACGCCCCCGTGGAAGGGGTCCTGGAGGCCACGACGATGCGGCTGCGCGACCCCTCCGGCGGCGCCATCAGCGTGGAACGGCCCTATCTTCCCTTCACCCCGACGGAGTTCGCCCGGGCCCGCGCCCTCGTCGAGCTCGACGCCCGCCTCGGTCCGCGCGTTCCGCGCGGCCGGCACGTCCTGACCCTGCCCGAGGGCAACGAGATCACCGTGCGCCGCGCCGACGGCTCCGACCTGCCGGCGGCCCGCGCCATGCACGACCGCTGCTCCGAGCGCACCCTCGGCCTGCGCTACCACGGCCCCGTCGCGGACGCCGACCGCTACCTCGGACACCTGCTGAGCCCCCGCTTCGGCCGGACGGTCGCCGCGACCACCGCCTCCGGCAAGCTCGTCGCCCTCGGACACCTGCTGTGGGACGGCGACGAGACCGAGGTGGCGCTGCTCATCGAGGACGAGTGGCAACGCCGGGGCATCGGATCGGAGTTGCTGAGGCGGCTCCTGGCGATGGCCGTCGAGGCCGGGTGCGACAGCGTGTACGCCGTCACCCAGGCCTCCAACACCGGCATGGTCGCCGCGATGCGCGGCCTCGGGCTTCCCCTGGACTACCAGATCGAGGAGGGCACACTGGTGATCACCGCCCGACTGGACGCGACCCCCGTCAACACGCGCCACGCCTCCGGGGACCCGCAACACGCCCAAGCCCCGTCCGAACACGGCCACCGCTACTGATCGTCACGCTCCTGACCCCCTCGCGTGCGACGACGGGACCTTGCCGACGGGCCCCGGCGCGTACCGCCGGGGCCGACGGCGTCCCGGCCGGGAGCGGTATGGCAGTGGGATCTCGGGGGCCGGTGGAGGCCGGATGGGGTGCGGGCGGAGCACGGTCCGGGCGGGTTGCCGCCCAGCGGGAACCGCACGGTCCGGCTTCCGGTGGCTGCCGGGTCCGCCACCTCGTGCGAAGTTCCGTACGGACGGCGGGCGGCGGCCTCGCGGACGGCCCGCGCGCCACCCGCCGATGCCCCCGCGTCAGGTCTCCGGGCCGTCACGGTGATGACGCGGGACGGTTCCGCATACGAAGATGGCCGCATGTCAGAGACCCTCCACAGTGACAGCGCAGCCCGTCTGCCCCGTCAGGTCGCCGACGCGTACGTCGACGACCTCATCGCCATCGACCCGATCACGGGCACCTACCTCGGCGTCGCGGCCAGCTCCGGCAAGCTGCCGGACTTCTCCCCGGCCGGCCGCGCCGCCGCCGCCGACCTGTTGCGCACCACCCTGGCCGCGCTCGACGCCGCCGAGCGGTTGCCCGGCGCCGACACCGAGGCCGAGCGGCGCTGCGCCCGTCTGCTGCGCGAGCGGCTCGACGCCGAACTCGCCGTCCACGAGGCCGACGAGGACCTGCGCGCCGTCAGCAACATCCACTCCCCCGCCCACTCGGTCCGTGAGGCCTTCAGCCTGACCCCGGCCGACACCGAGGAGGACTGGGCGGCGATCGCCGAGCGGCTGCGCGCCGTGCCGGACGCCCTCGCCGGGTACCGGGAGAGCCTCGCGCTCGGTCTGGAACGCGGGCTGTACGGAAGTCCGCGCCCCGCCGCCACCTTCGTCGAGCAGCTCGGCGTCTGGGCCGGCGAGGGCGAGGACGGCTCCCGGGACTTCTTCGGGGAGTTCGCGTCCGCGGGCCCGCAGGCCCTGCGCGCCGAACTGGACGCGGCGGCCGCCGGTGCGACGGCGGCTGTGGCCGAACTGCGCGACTGGATGCGGGACGTGTACGCCCCGGCCATCGCGGGCGCGCCGGACCCGGTGGGGCGCGAGCGCTACGCCCGCTGGGCCCGCTACTTCAACGGTTCCGACCTGGACCTGGACGAGGCGTACGCCTACGGCTGGGCCGAGTACCACCGGCTGCTCGCGGAGATGAAGACCGAGGCGGCCAGGATCCTGCCGGGCGCCGGCCCCTGGGAGGCGCTGCGGCACCTGGACGAGCACGGCACCCACATCGAGGGGGTCGACGAGGTCCGGTCCTGGTTGCAGGGCCTGATGGACGAGGCCATCGAGAACCTGGACGGCACCCACTTCGAACTCGCCGAGCGGGTCAAGCGGGTGGAGTCGATGATCGCCCCGGCGGGCGGCGCGGCGGCGCCGTACTACACCAACCCCTCCGAGGACTTCTCCCGTCCCGGGCGCACCTGGCTGCCGACCATGGGGCAGACCCGTTTCCCGGTGTACGACCTGGTGTCCACCTGGTACCACGAGGGCGTTCCCGGTCACCACCTCCAGCTCGCGCAGTGGCAGCACGTGGCGGACCGGCTGTCCCGCTACCAGGCGACCGTGGGCCTGGTCAGCGCGAACGTCGAGGGATGGGCGCTGTACGCGGAGCGTCTGATGGACGAGCTGGGCTACCTCAAGGACGCCGAGCAGCGGCTGGGCTATCTGGACTGCCAGATGATGCGGGCCGCCCGGGTGATCGTGGACATCGGCATGCACCTGGGGCTGGAGATCCCGGCGGACTCGCCCTTCCACCCGGGCGAGCGCTGGACGGTCGACCTGGCGCAGGAGTTCTTCGGGCTGCACAGCGGCCGTCCGGCGGACTACATCGAGAGCGAGCTCACCCGCTACCTGTCGATGCCGGGCCAGGCGATCGGTTACAAACTGGGCGAGCGCGCCTGGCTGCTGGGCCGGGACAACGCCCGCGCCGCGCACGGCGAGTCCTTCGACCTGAAGGCCTGGCACATGGCGGCGCTGTCGCAGGGTTCGCTGGGACTGGACGATCTGGTGGACGAGCTCTCCAAGCTCTGACCGCTCCGCCCGTCGGGCCGCCCCCTCCCCGGACGGGACGGGGGCGGCCCGTCGGCGTGGGGCGGCGGGTCAGCAGCCGCAGTCGTCCGAGTCGGTGGGCGCGGTCAGCGGGTCGGCCTCGGCGCGCCGCTCGGTGCCCTGCCAGGTCTCGACCTCGAAGCCCTCGCGGATCCAGTACTCGATGCCGCCGAGCATCTCCTTGACCTGGAATCCGAGTTCGGCCAGGGCGAGGGCGGAGCGGGTGGCCCCGTTGCAGCCGGGGCCCCAGCAGTAGGTCACGACGGGCACGTTCCGGTCGAGGAGCCGCTCCGCCTGCTCGGGGACCAGGGCTGTGGGGAGGTGGACGGCGCCGGGTACGTGGGCCTGGTCCCACGAAGGGGTGGAGCGGGAGTCGACCAGTTGGAATCCGAGCTCGGCGCCCTGTTCGCGGTGGGCCTTGAAGGCGGCGGCGACGTCCGACACGTCCGCGTGGAAGGCCAGGCTCGCGGCGAAGTACGCGGCGGCCGCGGCCGGGGTGGCCGGGGGGACCCGGAGCACGGGGTTCACGCCGGTGCCGGTCGGGACCGCGGTGTTCGTTGTCGTCGTCATGGACACGAATCTACGAACTGCCGAACCCCCGGGGAAGCGAGATTCCCCGGCCTTCGGCTTGTTCCCCCGGGGATTCCCCTGCTAGACCTGCGGGATGACCGACTATTCCCCCGATGCCACCGACTGGCGCATCCTGGGCGTCCTCCAGGAGGACGGCCGCGCCAGTTTCACCGAGCTCGCCCGCGCCGTGTCCATGTCCGCGAGCGCCGTCACGGAACGGGTCCGCCGGCTGGAGGAGGCGGGGATCATCACCGGCTACACGGCCGTCGTCGACCACGAGAAGCTGGGCAAGGCCATCCTGGCCCTGGTGCGGCTGCGCTACCCGCACGGCAACTACAAGCCCTTCCACGACTTCCTCGAAGCCACCCCGGAGATCCTGGAGGCCCACCACGTCACGGGCGACGACTGCTTCGTCCTGAAGGTCACCGCCCGCTCGATGGGTCACCTGGAGGAGGTCACGGGCCGGATCTCGGGCCTCGGCCCGGTCACCACGAGCGTCGTCTACTCGTCCCCGCTGTCCCGGCGACCGCTCAGTCCGTGACCGCCGCCGTGCGGTGGCGGACCACCGAACCGCCGCGCTGCTTGACGATCTCCAACTGGGCCTGCACGCGGGAGCGCAGGTCGCCGACGTGGCTCACGATGCCGACGCTGCGGTCCCGCTCGCGCAGGGAGTCGAGGACGTCGAGGACCTCGTCCAGGGCCTGGTCGTCGAGGCTGCCGAAGCCCTCGTCGATGAACAGGGTGTCGAGGCGCATGCCTCCGGCCTCGTCCGTGACCACGTCCGCCAGTCCCAGGGCCAGCGCGAGGGAGGCGAAGAAGGTTTCGCCGCCCGACAGCGTGGCCGTGTCCCGCTCGCTGCCGGTCCAGGCGTCGACGACGTGCAGTCCGAGCCCGGAGCGCCCGCGGCCCCCGGCTCTGGCGTCGGAGTGGACCAGGGTGTAGCGGCCGCCGGACATCCGCAGCAACCGGACGGTCGCGGCGGCCGCGACCTGCTCCAGGCGCGCGGCCAGGACGTACGACTCCAGCCGCATCCTGCGCTCGTTGTCGGAGGAGGTGCCCGCGGTGAGCCCGGCCAGTCGGGCCACCCGCTCGTACGCGGCGCGCAGCGGGCCCAGGGCGCGCAGTTCGTGTTCCGCCTGCCGGGAGAGCCGGTCGAGCTCGGTGCAGCGCACCCGGGCCGCGTCGACGGCGGAGCCGGCGGTGCGCAGTCGGGCGGCGGCGCGTTCCGCGCGGGCCTCGGCGGTGTACGGATCGGCGGCGGGCAGGGCCGCCGCGCGGGCGGTGTCCTGTTCGGCGTGCCGCTCGGCCAGCATGGCCTCCTCCGCCTGCCAGGCGTCGGTGCGGTGCTGGAGGGCGGTGCGCTCGTACTCGGGGAGCACGGCGTCGGAGGCCGCCTCGGTGGTGTCGAAGCCGGCCTTGAAGGCGGCGTCGGCGAGCTGGCCGTCGGCCTCCTTCAGCCGAGCGGTGGTGACTTCTGCCCGGCGCAGCGCGTCGGCGGCCGTGGTGACCATCCGGATCCGGTCCTCCAGGACACGGGCGCGGGCGGCGACGCTGGGGGCGTCGCCCCGTACGAGGACCAATTCCGCCTCCAGGGAGGCCTGTTCCCGGTCGAGGGCCTCGCGCCGCTCGGAGCGGGCGGCGGCCCGGCGTTCGGAGTCGAGCCGGTCGGCGCTGCGCGCGGCGTGCTCGCGCTCGGCGCGGGCCAGCCGTTCGCGGGCGGTGTGCAGGGCGGCGGCGTCCGCGTGGGCGGCGGCGTGCCGGGCACCCAGGTCCGCGGTGAGCGCCCGCAGTTCGGCGGTGGTCGACTTCCCGGCGGCGGAAGCGGCCTCGGACTCGGCCTCCCGGACGGCCGCGAGCCTGCGCTCGACGGTGGCCCTGCGCTCCTCGGCCTGTTCGAAGCGGGCGTGGGCGGAGTCCTCGGCGGCCCGGTCGACGTGCCCGGCGGCGGGGCGGGCCGGGGCGGGGTGCTGCTCCGACCCGCACACCGTGCAGGGTTCCCCGGCGGTGAGGGCCTCGGCCAGTTCGGCGGCGATGCCGCGCAGCCGGGCCTCCTTGAGTTCGAGCCAGCTCTCGCGTGCGGCGGCGGACCCCTCGCGGGCCAGGAGCAGTTCGGCCGCGGCGGCCTCGGCGTCGGCGGCCAGGGCGTCCCGGCGGCCGGCGGCGGTGAGCTGCATCCGGACGGGCTCCAGCCGGCCGGCGAGTTGCTCGGCCAGGGTCGCGGCCTGCTGGGCGGCGTCCACCCGTCCTTGGAGGGCGGCCCGGGTTCCGTCCCAGCGGGCGAGCCAGTCGAGGGACTCCTGGTGTTGTTCGTCGGCGTCCCGGGTCTCCCGCTCCAGGGTGGCCCGCTCGCGGCCGATCTCGGCGCTGCGCTGCTCGGCCCGGCGGGCGGCGCCGACCGCTCCGAGTTCCTCGCGCAGCCCCTGTTCGACGGCGGCGAGCTGTTCGGTGCCCGCTTCGGCGAGGGCGGGCGGGAGCACGGAGCGGGCGACGGTCTCGGCGTGTGCGGCGGTGAGGTGGGCAGCCGCCGCGGCTCCGCGCATTTCCAGCGCGGGAGCCACGAGGGCGCCGCGGCGGGCCCGGTCCAGGAGGTTCCGTACGCGTTCGCGTTCCGGGGCGTCCTGGGCCAGCCGCTCCGCCCGTCGGGTGGTCTCGGCGTGCCGCTGCTGGAGCCGGTCGAGTTCGCGGGCGTCCTCGGAATCGCGCCGGGCGGCCGCGTGCCGGCCCTCGACGGCGGCCAGCGCGTACTCGGCGACGGTGAGCCGTTCCCGCGCCGAGCAGCGGGCCACGGCCGCCCACGCCCGGACGGCCTCGGCGAGGCCGGGATCGCCCGGCTGGTGGCGGGGCAGGGGCCAGGCGCGCAGGTCGGCGCTGTCCCCTGCGGCCTGGGCGAGTCGCTGGGCGGCGGCGAGGACCTTCTCGTCGCCGGCGCGCACCTTGGCCTCGGCGGCCCGGCGGCGTTCGGCGAGCAGTGCCTCGACGGCGGCGAAGCGGCGGGTGTCGAAGAGCCGGCCGAGGAGCCGGCCGCGGGCCTCGGCTCCCGCGCGCAGGAACTGGGCGAACTCGCCCTGAGGGAGCAGGACGACCTGGCAGAACTGCTCGCGGCTCATGCCGAGGAGCTGTTCGATCTCCTCGCCGATCTCCTGGTGGGAGCGGCTGAGCGCGGTCCAGCCGTCGCCGGTGTGCTCGCGCAGCAGGCTCTGCGGTTTGTCCTTGGTGGTGCCGGTGCCGCGTTTCTTGGGCCGGTCCTGTTCGGGGCGGCGGGTGATCTCCAGGCGGCGGTCGCCCGCGGTGAGTTCGAGGGTGATCTCGGTCGGCACGTCGGGGCCGGCGTGGTCGCTGCGCAGGCTGGTGCCGGGTGCCTGTCGGGAGCCGGGCACGGATCCGTAGAGGGCGTAGCAGACGGCGTCGAGGACGGAGGTCTTGCCCGCGCCGGTGGGTCCGTGGAGCAGGAAGATCCCGGCGCCGGACAGGGCGTCGAAGTCGATCTCCTGGGGTTCTGCGAAGGGCCCGAAGGCGGTGATCCGGAGCCGGTGCAGCCTCATCGGGCGGTCTCCTGACGGCTGTCCTGGGCGCGCACGTCGTCGAAGGCGCCCCGCAGCACGTCCCGTTCGGCGTCGTCGGGGGTGCCGCCGCCGCGGACGTGCGCGACGAAGTCCTCGGCGATCTCCTGGTCGCTGCGCCCCTTGAGTCGTTGGGCGTAGGAGGCCGCCTCGTGTTCCTCGCGGCCCTCGGGTTCGAAGGCGAGGCTGAGGGTGTGCGGGAAGCGGGCGGCGAGGCGGGCCATGGGGTCGGCGGGGCGGACCGGGTCGGTGAGGGTCGCCTCGATCCAGTGGTCCTCGCGGGGGGTGAGGGTCGGGTCGTCGAGGAGCTCCTCCAGGCGCCCGCGGAGCCGGGAGAGGTCCTTGGGTACGGGGGTGTCGATCCGTTCGGCGGTGGTGATCGCGCCGTCGGCGTCGAGTTCGATCAACCACATCGTCTTGCGGTGGTCGGCTTCGGAGAAGGAGTAGGCGAGCGGGGAACCGGAGTAGCGGACCCGTTCGTTGATCGTCTGGCAGCCGTGGAGGTGGCCCAGGGCGGCGTAGTCGACCCCGTCGAAGACCGAGGCGGGCACGGCCTCGACCCCGCCGACGGTGATGTCGCGTTCGCTGTCGCTGGCCTGCCCGCCGGTGACGAAGGCGTGGGCGAGGACGACGGAGCGGGTTCCGGGCATCCGGCCGGCCAGGTCGGCCCGGATCCGGTCCATGGCGGCGCCCAGCACCGCCTCGTGGCTGACCTTCTCGGCGCCGAACTCCTCCTTGACGAGGGCCGGTTCCAGGTAGGGCAGCCCGTAGAGGGCCACCTCGCCGTGTACGTCGGCCAGCACCACGGGGTCGGCGCAGCCCGCGGGGTCGGTCCTGAGGTGGATGCCGGCCCGGCCGATGAGCCCGGCCCCGACGCCGAGGCGGCGGGCCGAGTCGTGGTTCCCGGAGATCATCACGGTCGGCACGCCGAGTTCGGCGAGCCGGTGCAGGGCCCGGTCGAACAGCTCGACGGCGGGCAGTGGGGGCACGGCCCGGTCGTAGACGTCCCCGGCGACGAGGACGGCGTCGACCTCGTGTTCCCGGACGGTCGCGACGAGGTGGTCGACGAAGTCGGCCTGGGCTCCGAGCATGTTGACCCGGTGGAACGATCTGCCGAGGTGCCAGTCCGAGGTGTGCAGGAACTTCACTCGCTCGCTCCGACCCGCACGCTTGATCTCCTTCGTGGCCCTGCTCCGACCCTCCAGGCTAACCCGTTCCCCGGTTCCACCACCGCGTCCTTCCGCTCCTCGGACCTCAGGAGTGACGGGGGCCGGGGTGCCGGGCCGGACACCGGGGGGCGTCGGCGTGGGGCTCAGCCCTCGCCGTAGGCCTCGCCGCCGAGCTCGAAGCCGGCGGTCCCGGCGGTGATGTCGGCCAGCCAGGCACGGAAGGCCTCGATGTCCGCCTCGGGGAGCCCGATGTCGATGGCGACCGCCTCGCCGTAGCGCACGTCCAGCACGGCGCGGCCACTGGAGCGCAGGTCGTTCTGGGCCCTGCCGGCCCGCTGGTGGTCGACGGTGACGGTGGCCAGTCGGTAGCGGTGGCGGGTGACGGTCCCGAGCGCGTCGAGGGCCTCGCCGACGACTCCGCCGTAGGCCCGGATGAGGCCGCCCGCGCCGAGCTTCACCCCGCCGTAGTAGCGGGTGACGACGGCGACGGCGTAGCGGATGTCGCGCCGGGTCAGCATCTGGAGCATGGGGACCCCGGCGGTGCCGCCGGGCTCCCCGTCGTCGCTCGCCTTCTGGATCGAGGCGTCCGCGCCGATCACGTAGGCGAAGCAGTTGTGCGAGGCGGTGGGGTGTTCCTTGCGGATCCGCGCGATGAACTCCTGCGCCTCCCGCTCCGTCGCGGCGGGCGCGAGCGAGCACAGGAACCGCGAGCGGTTGATCTCCGACTCGTGCACGCCCTCCCGGGCCACCGTCACGTACTGGTCTGCCTTCACCGCTCCACCCTACGGGGAATCGGACAGGTGTCCTTTTCGTTGATCGGGCGGAGAGACCCGACCCGGCGACGGGCCAATACAACAGGAGGCGGCGCGCGTGTACGGCGACCAGGAGACCATCCGCAGGATCCTCACCGAACTCGGCGACACCTGGGCCGTGGTGGGGTTGTCCAACAACGAGGACCGGGCGGCCTACGGCGTGGCCCGCGTCCTGCGGCGGCACGGCAAGCGCGTGGTTCCCGTGCACCCGAAGGCGGAGACCGTGCACGGCGAGCCGGGGTACGCCTCGCTGGAGGCGATCCCCTTCGAGGTGGACGTGGTGGACGTCTTCGTGAACAGCGCCCTGGCCGGGGCGGTGGCGGACGAGGCGGTGGCGGCCGGTGCCCGGGCGGTCTGGTTCCAGCTGGGCGTGATCGACGAGGCGGCCTTCGCCCGGACCCGCGCGGCGGGCCTGGAGATGGTCATGGACCGCTGCCCCGCGATCGAGATCCCGGCCCTGTGACCGACCCCTCCCCGGGTGGGGAGGGGTCGGGGGGCCGGGCTGCCCAGGGCCTGTCGTCGAAGTCCCGTCGTCGCCCGGACCGCGAGGCAGACGGGAGTTCGACGACAGGTCCTAGTGGTGCCCGTTGACGCCGTGGACCGGCGGGATCGACACGGCCATGGTCATCTCCATGGGCACGGCGCCGTCGTTGCGGTACGCGTGCGGGACGTTCGCCTCGAAGGAGACTGCTCCGCCCGCGGGCACGGTGTGGCGCTCCTCCGAGATGACCAGGGTCAGCTCGCCCGCCGTGACGTGCAGCATCTCGAAGGTTCCGGCGGGGTGCGGATCCGAGGCGGTCCCGTCCCCCGCCTCCAGCCGGTAGGTCCACATCTCGACCGGTCCGCGCCGGTCGTCGCCGAGCAGCATGTGCGCCTCGCTGCCGGCGTCCCCGGTCCACATGCGTACCCCCTGCCCCGGCGGCACCACGCGTACCTGGGGGCCGCGCTCGTGGTCCAGGAGGGTGGTGATGCTGACGCCGAGGGCGTCCGCGAGTTTGACGGTCGTGCCGACGCTGGGGTTGGTCCGCGCCTGCTCGATCTGGATGATCATGCCGCGACTCACCCCCGCGCGGGCCGCCAGCGCGTCGAGGGTGAATCCGCGCTCGCCGCGCCACCGCTTGAGGTTCCGGGCGAGCGCCTGGGTGAGCTGTTCGAGGTCCGACACCATTCCGTCCAATATTTTGAATGACGCAGTACAACAAAGTGAACTAACCTACGGCGTACTCGATCCTGCACCCCACCGTTCACCGCACTGTACTGCGAGGCCCCTGCCATGACCGCCCTCTTCGCCCTGGCCACAGCCGTCCTGTGGGGACTCGCCGACTTCGGCGGAGGACTGCTGACCCGCCGGATTCCGGCGCTCACCGTGGTGGTCGTCTCCCAGGTCGTCGCGGTCGTCGTGCTCGGCGCGGTGGTGATCGGCACGGGCGCCTGGCGGGAGGCCGGCCCCCAGCTGTGGTTCGCCGTGGGTGCCGGCCTCGTCGGCCCCGTCGCGATGCTGAGCTTCTACAAGGCGCTGGCCCTCGGCCCGATGGGCGTGGTCTCGCCGCTGGGATCCGTCGGAGTGGTCGTGCCGGTCGGAGCCGGGCTGTTGCTGGGCGAGCGGCCCGGCCCCGGGCAGTTCGCGGGCATCGCGGTGGCCGTGGTCGGCATCGTCCTCGCGGGCGGACCCGAACTGCGGGGAGCGCCCGTACAGCGCAGGGCCGTGGTGCTCACCCTCGTCGCCGCGTTCGGATTCGGCGCGGTGATGGCCCTCATCGCGGAGGCCTCCACGACCGTGACCGGCCTGTTCCTCGCCCTCTTCGTCCAGCGGGTCACCAACGTCACGGTCGGCGGCGCCGCCCTGTGGGCGCAGACCCGGCGGGGCGTGCCCGCGCTGCCGGAGGGCACCGGGCCGCGCGTCCTGTGGGGCATGCTGCCCGCCCTGGCCTTCGTCGGCCTCGCCGACGTCGCCGCGAACGGCACGTACTCCGTCGCCGCGCAGAACGGCCCCGTCACCGTGGCGGCCGTGCTCTCCTCGCTGTATCCCGTGATCACCGCGCTGGCCGCCTTCGCGGTGCTCAAGGAGCGACTGCGCGGCATCCAGGCGGCGGGTGCCGGTCTGGCCCTGGCCGGAACGGTGCTGCTCGCGGCGGGCTGAGGCACCGGGGCGGCCGGGCCGGGGGCCGAGACCCTCGGGGCCGGCCGGGCCGGCCGCCGGGAGGCCCTCAGGCCCCGCCCGCCTCGGCCTCCGCCAGTTGCGCCAGCCCGCGCAGTTGCTCCGGTGTCATCCCGTCGGGGATCGGCACCGGCGCCGGGGTCCGCAGCGGCGGCTGCCAGCCCGTCGCGGGCTCCCAGCGGCGTACGATCCGGGCCGGCGCCCCCGCCACGACCGCGTGGTCGGGCACCTCGCCCCGGACGACGGATCCGGCGGCCACCACCACGTTGCGGCCCAGCCGGGCCCCGGGGAGGATCACCGCGCCCGTGCCGAGCCAGCAGCCGGGCCCGATCTCCACCGGCGCGCTGCGGGGCCACTGCCGGCCGACGGGCTCGTTCGGGTCGTCGTAGCTGTGGTTGGTGGAGGTGATGTACACGCCGGGACCGCAGAAGGTGTCGTCCCCGATGGTGATGCGGGTGTCGGCGATGACGTGGCTGCCCCGACCCAGGACCACTCCGTTGCCCAGGACGAGGACCGGCTCCCGGCCGAGGTCGAGGTCGGGCATCATCCCGGCGGTCAGGGTCACCTGCTCGGCGATGATGCAGTGCGCGCCGAGCCGGATCCACCGCTCACCGAAGACGGTGCCCTGGGGGAAGGCGAGCCGGGTGCCGTCGCCGATGGCGTCGAAGCGCAGGCGCCCCGGGTTCTGTGCGGTGATCGCGCCCGCCTGCTGCATCCAGCGCCATCCCGCGTGCGCCACCCGGCCCGCGACGCGGCGGCGCAGGGCGGTCAGGGATGAGAACGTGTTCTGGTTCTTCGGCACCCGGCCACGGTAGTGGTCCGCGCGCCGGGCGTCGGGACCCCCGACCTGTGATCTTCACCCCATCGCCGGACCGGCCGGACGCGTGCCCTACGGTGCCGGTAGCGCGGCATCCGGAAGCAGAGGAAGAGATCATGACGTTTCAGGCGGGCCAGGCACTCATCGCGGGCGTCGGCGGGAAGCAGCCGACCGTCGACCCGACGGCCTTCACCGCGCCCACCTCGGTGGTCGTCGGCGACGTCACGCTCGGCGCCGGCGCGAGCATCTGGTACTCGGCGGTGCTGCGCGCCGACTGCGGCCCGATCACGCTCGGCGCGGACAGCAACGTGCAGGACAACTGCACCGTGCACGTCGACCCCGGCTTCCCGGTGTCCATCGGCGAACGCGTCTCGATCGGCCACAACGCCGTCGTCCACGGCTGCACCGTGGAGGACGACTGCCTCATCGGCATGGGCGCGACCGTGCTGAACGGCGCCGTGATCGGCGCCGGTTCGCTGGTCGCCGCGCAGGCCCTCGTCCCCCAGGGCATGGTGGTCCCGCCCGGCTCCCTGGTCGCGGGCGTGCCCGCGAAGGTGCGGCGGGAGCTGACCGAGGAGGAGCGCGAGGGCATCAAGGTCAACGCCGCGATGTACACCGCGCTCGCCGAGCAGCACCGCGCGTCGGTGACGCCGGCCTGAGGCACCCGACGGCGCGGGCCCGGCACGTACCGGGCCCGGGGCCGTGGCGGCGGGCGCGTCGCGGGCCCGCGACGTAGAACCGTGCCGTCAGTCCGCGACGCCCGCCGTCACGGGCGCCGGGGCCGGATCCACATCCGTGTCCGCGTCCGCGCTCTCGCGGATCTGCGCCGCGGCCTTCTTCATGCGGCTGCGGATCACGAGGGTCACGATGAGGCCGCCCGCCACGGCCAGGGCGAGCGCCAGCCAGGAGAACCGCTTCAGCCAGGGTTCGGCGACGATGCCGACCGAGTAGATGACGGCGGTGGTACCGCCGGCCCAGAGGATCCCGCCGAGGATGTTCGCGACGAGGAACCGCCAGTAGGGCATGCGCAGGACGCCGGCCAACGGCCCGGCGAAGATCCTCAACAGGGCCACGAACCGGCCGAAGAAGACGGCCCACATGCCCCACTTGTCGAAGGAGCGCTCCGCGAGGGCCACGTGCTCGGGCCCGAAGTGCTTGGGGAAGCGCCGCCCCAGCTTCTCCAACAGCGGCTTGCCCCCGCGCCGACCGATCGCGTAGCCGATCGAGTCGCCGATGATCGCGCCGGCGATGGCGCACAGGCCCAGGACCACCGGGTCGATCTCCCCGTGCTGGGACGCCAGCAGGGCCGAACTGACCAGGATGATCTCCCCGGGCAGGGGAATGCCCAGGCTCTCCAGCCCGATGACGAGACCCACCAGGAGATAGACGCTGATCGGCGGAATCGTCTCCAGCCATTCCTGGATGTGCACCGGTGGGTCCTCCCGAGTTCTCGCCGGCGGGCTCCCGTGGCGCGCCGGACGGGGCAGCCTATCGGCTCCTCACGACCGCCTTCGCCCGCAAGGTCAACTCGCGTGACGACCGGCCGACGAAGACTTCCCGGCGACCGGTACCGGGCACCCAGGCCCGCCGCTCCGCGTCCCACGACGACAGCGTCCGCGCGTCGATGTCCACGGTGACCCGTCGGGACTCCCCCGGCGCCAGGACGAGCCGCCGGTATCCGGCCAGCACCCGCACCGGCTGGTCGAGCGCGAGTCGCTCCGACGGCCCGAGGTAGACCTGTGCGACCTCGGTGCCCTTGCGGCGGCCGGTGTTGCGTACGGTGAACTCCGCGCGGAGGCCGCTGCGTTCGGGCCGTACGGTCAGCTTCTCGTAGGCCCACGTCGTGTACGAGAGCCCGTGTCCGAAGGGGAACAGCGGGGCCGCCCCGCGCTCGTCGTACCAGCGGTGGCCGACGTGGACGCCCTCGCCGTACTCCTGCCGGCCTCCCACCCCCGGGTAGCGCAGGAGGTCCCCGGCGACGGGGGTGGTCCGTTCGTCGGCGGGAAAGGTCTGGGTCAGTCGGCCCCCCGGGTCCACGTCCCCGAAGAGGATGTCGGCCGTCGCTCCGGCGCCCTCCTGGCCCGGGTAGTACATCTGGAGGACCCCACCCGTACGGGCGAGCCAGGGCATGGTCGTGCACGAGGAGGTGTTGAGCACCACGGTCGTCCGGGGATTGGCCGCGGTCACCGCTTCGATCAGCGCCTCCTGTCCGCCGGGCAGCCCCAGTGAGGTCCGGTCGTGCCCCTCGACGGCCTCCTCGAACGCGAACAGCACCACGCTGTGCGCGGCCCGGGCGACCCTCACCGCCTCGGCGACGTCCGCGGCCCGCGTGGCCCGGGTCGTGTGCCGCAGCCGGAACCGCTGCCCGTCGGCGCCGCCCTCGGCGGTGACGGCGAGTCGGTGGACGCCCGCCTTCAGCGCGAGCGTGCGCCGACCGACGCGCAGCCCGTCGGGGGCGTGGCCCAGCAGGGCCCCGCCCGGCTGCTCGGCCGACCCCGGCCGGGAGGGGAACAGCTCCTCACCGTCGAGCCGGACGGACGGCCGTTCCCCGGTGTGGTGGACGAGCAGGGTCCACTCGTCGTCGGCGGCCAGCGTGAACGTCCCCTCGTGGCTCCAGGAACGGCCGGCCTCCACCCGCCGGTCGTCGAGCGCGGCGTTCGGGGTCAGCAGCCCGGGCGGCATCGCCCTGCCGTACGGGTCCTCCCCGAGGGCGTGGCGTACGGCGGCGCCCTTGCCCGCGCGTCGCGTGAGGGCGGCGAGCGGGGAGAGGGTTCCGCTCGTCGCGGGCGCCGGCCGCGCGCTGCCGGCCCCCGCGACGAGGGGGACCCCGCCGGTGGGGCCGATGACCGCGATGGAGCGGGCCGCCACGCCGGTCAGGGGCAGGGTGCCGCGTTCGTTGCGCAGCAGCACCGCCCCGGCGGTGGCCACCTTCCGCGCCGTGCGGGTTCCGGCGGCCGGCTGCGGGGCGGGGCGGGCCGGAGGGGTGTCGGTGAGCAGGCCGAACCGGTCCAGGGTGGTCAGGACGCGGCGTACGGCCAGGTCCACGGCCTCCTGCGGGACGGAGCCGCCGTGCACGGCTTCGCGCAGGGGGCCGCCGAAGTGGGTGCCGCCGGGCATCTCCATGTCGAGGCCGGCGGTGATCGAGGCGACGGTGCTGTGGAGGGCGTCCGGGTCGGACAGCACCCATCCGTCGAACCCCCAGCGGCCGCGCAGCACTTCGTCGAGCAGGGGACCGCTCTCGCAGGCGTGGACGCCGTTGATCTTGTGGCGGGCCGCGGTCACGGCACCCGCCCCGGCGGCCACGGCCGCTTCGAAGCCCCGCAGGGCGGTCTCGTGGAGGGTCTGCTCGCCGACGCTCACGTCGACGGTGTCGCGGCCCTGTTCCTGGTCGTCGAGCGCGAAGTGCGTGACGGCGGCGATCAGCCCCTCGTCCTGGATGCCCCGGACGACCTGGCCGACGATGTCGGCGGTCAGCCGCGGGTCCTCGGCGAAGGTCTCGAAGTTGCGTCCCCCGTACGGGGTGCGGATCAGGTTGGCCCGCGGCCCGAGCAACACGTCCCGGCCGTACGCGCGGCCCTCGCGGCCGAGGACCTGCCCGTACTCGCGGGCCAGCGCGGGGTCGAAGGCGGAGGCGAGCATGACGGGGGCGGGCAGCACGGTGGCCGTCCCACCGGCGGCGCCCCCGACGCCGAGGGGCCCGTCGGCGAGCCGCAGCGCGGGGATGCCCAGGCGCGGCACGCCCGCCACGTATCCGGCGCGGCCCCGCGGATCCGGATTCGCGTCCGGGTCCGGGTCCGGGTCCGGGTCCTTGCCACCGTGCAGCAGGGCTGTCTTCTCGTCGAGGGTGAGCCGCTCCAGCAGGGCGTCGACGCGGGCCCCGACGGCCGGTTTCCCGGCGGCGGCCGGAGCCGGTGACGCCTTGCGGGGCAGGGCACCGGGAGGCACGCCGGCCACGCAGCCCGCCGCACCCGCGGCGCAGCCGGTGGCGCCCACCGCGCCGAGCAGCCGGATCGCGGAACGTCTGGACACGGCCTCGCTCATGGGCGCTCCCCTGCGGCGGCGCCCGGGCGCCGGCCTCGGCATCGGTGGGCGGGAGCGGCCCGCGCCGGACCGCTCCCGAGGCCCACTGTGCGCGCCGGGACCCCGGGGCCGGGCCGGACGCGCCCCGCGGCGTCCCGGGTTCAGTCCTGCGGCGGCCCGGCGGGCGCCTCCGGCCCCGAGCGCCGGCTCCACGACGCGCGCAGGGGGTCACCGCCGATCCTCGTGGCGGTGACCCCCTGCGTCGCGGGGTCGGGTCGACCCGACCCCGAATGCGTGTGTGCCCGTCAGCCGGCGGCGATCGGCCGCAGGGTCCACAGGATCGTCATCTCGCCCGTCACGGCCTCGTCCTCGCGCCGGATGGCGACGGTGACGGGGAACTCGGGGCGCCCGCCCGCGTCGAGCTCGGCGACGACCTCGGCGGCGGGGCGGCCGAGGGTGGCGGTGGCGGTGACGACGCCCTTGGCGAGCTTCTTGTAACCGATCTCGGCCTTGACGGCGAGGGGCACCGCGCGCGAGAGCTGGTCGCCGAAGGCGGCCAGGACGATCGCGCCGCTGGCGGACTCGGCGAGGGTGAACATCGCACCGGCGTGCGGGCCACCGACGTGGTTGTGGAAGGCGGGCTGGTCCGGCAGGCGGACGACCGCACGCTCGGGGGTGGTCTCCAGGAACTCAAGGTTCAGGGTGCCTGCCATCGGCACGGTCCGGGCGAGCAGTTCGCCCACGTTCATCTGTTCTGCGCTCATGCCACGCGATGTTACCCACGAGTAGAAGGCCTTGGCCATACCTACCCGGGGGCGGCCGTGGCTCCCGGAGGTCGCGCCCACTATCGTTACCGGCCATGTGGCCAGGACAGCAGCAGCAGCCCGGGGGCGAGCAGAACCCCCAGGACCCGCGACAGAACCCGTACCAGCAGCAGCCCGGGCAGCAGCCGAACCCGTACCAGCAGCAACCGCAGCCGGGGTTCGGCGAGCAGCAGCCCGGCTACGGATACCCGCAGGCGGGCCATCAGACGCCTCCTCCGGTCCAGCCCTGGGGCGCGCCCCAGCAGCCGTCGGCCCCGGCGCCGGGCGGCGGTGGCAGCCCCTTCGCCACGCGGACCGTGGCCATCGTCGCGGCCTCGGCGGTCATCGTGACCGCGGCCGTCACCGGTGCCTTCGTGCTGACCCGGGACGACGACAAGAAGACCGAGGCCAACGACAAGCCGGCCGCCTCCCCCTCCGCCCCCGCCAGTTCCCCGGCGGCGCCGCCCGCCCCGAGCGGGAACCCGCGTTCCGGCGGGGACCTCAAGCCGCTGATCGCCGGCTGGAAGGTGGTCATCAATCCGAAGTACGGCACCGCCTTCGACGTCCCGCCGGAGTGGGACGTGCTCGGCTCGGGCACGTCCATCGGGTTCGAGGACGCGACCAAGACCGACGGCGGCCCGTTCGTCATGATGTCCGCGCCGGCCTACCTCAAGGAGGACTGGTGCAAGGTCGACTCCGACAAGAACGGCAGTGAGGAGAGCACCTCGCTCGCCGGCACCGGCACCAAGGGCGGCCAGGGCGCCAAGGACACCGCCTCCGCCTCGCGCAGCGAGGCCGGCACCTGGGTCTACGGCGGCTACGCCCAGAAGCAGCCCAAGGAGATCGTCAAGTTCACCGAGCCGAAGGAGTACACCTCCACCTCCGGCCTCAAGGGCCACGTCACCTCGGCGACGGTGACCGGCGTCCCGAAGGAGAACAAGTGCGACTCCGACGGCAAGAGCATCGCGTTCAGCTTCAAGACCGCCAACGGTGACTTCTCCACCTGGGTCCTCTACGGCGCAGCGGGCGTCCCGGGCGAGGTCGACCAGGCGACGTACGAGAAGATCCTCAGCACGGTCCGGCTGACCGAGGCCACGCCGCCGAACTGAGCCCCGCTCCCACCTCCGGGCCGGTCATCCGCTTTCCGATAATTCGGTTGGATTTCCGGCCCGGAGCGGGGAGAGTCCACGGGTGAGTCCACCCCCTGACCTCCCCTCCCCCACCCGCGCGCCCCGTCGGCCCGCGTGGGCCGGCCGCAACTACACCCTGTTGACGGGTGCCGCGGTCATCACCAACCTGGGCAGCCACGGCGCGCTCATCGCAGCCGCCTTCGCCGTCCTGGAGTCGGGTGGTTCCGGCGGGGACGTCGGCCTCGTCGCGGCCGCCCGTACGCTGCCCCTCGTCCTCTTCCTGCTCATCGGCGGCGCGCTCGCCGACCGGCTGCCGCGCCACCGCGTGATGGTCTCCGCCAATGCCCTCAACTGCGTCTCACAGGGCGCCTTCGCCGTCCTCGTCCTCACCGGGGACCCCCAGTTGTGGCAGATGATGCTGCTCACCGCGCTGTGCGGCACCGGAACGGCCTTCTTCAACCCGGCCGCCGAGGGCATGCTGCTCTCCAGCGTCTCGGGCGAACACGCCAACCGCGCCTTCGCGCTCTTCCGGATGGCCATGAACGGCGCCGGCATCGGCGGCGCCGCCCTCGGCGGGGCCATGATCGCCGCCATGGGACCGGGCTGGGTGCTGGCCGTCGACGCCCTGGCCTTCGCGCTCGCGGGCGCCCTACGGGCGTTCCTGGACGTCGGTCACGTCGCCGACCGGGCTCCCGGCGGCGGCCTGCTGGCCGACCTGCGCGAAGGCTGGGTGGAGGTCCGGACCCGACCCTGGCTGTGGACCATCGTGCTCCAGTTCTCCGTGGTCGTCGCCGTCGTCGGCGCCGCGGAAGCGGTGTACGGACCCCTCGTCGCGCGCGACGAGCTGGGCGGCCCCGCGCCGTGGGGCGTGGCCCTGGCCTTCTTCGGGGTGGGGACCATCGCCGGCGCCGTCCTGATGATGGTGTGGAAACCCCGCAGGCTGCTGCTGGTCGGCACGCTGTGCGTGTTCCCGCTGGCGCTTCCGTCGGCGGGGCTGGCGGTGCCGCTGCCCGTGTGGGCGCTGTGCGCGGTGATGTTCGTCAGTGGCGCCGCGATCGAGGTGTTCGGCGTCAACTGGATGACCACGATGCACCAGGAGATCCCCGAGGAGAAGTTCTCCCGGGTATCCGCCTACGACTGGTTCGGCTCGGTGTCGATGCTGCCCCTCGCCACCGCCCTGGCCGGGCCCGCCGAGTCGGCCTTCGGCCGGGCCCCTTCGCTGTGGGGCTGCGCCGCGCTGGTGGTGGTCGGTACGGCCGCGGTGCTCTTCGTCCCGGACGTGCGGAACATGACCCGCAAGCCCCCTCCGGCGAAGTCCCCGCGGCTGCCGGCCCCGACGGAGAGCCCCAGCCCCGCCGCGGTGTGAGACGGGCCCGGCTCCGCGGCCGGGCCCGCCGTCTCAGCCCAGCTCGAAGGCTCCCTGCGGTGGCTCCGGCGAGGCCACCGCCTCCGCGTCCGGCACGGTCCGGGCACCCCGCATGAGACGGGCCAGCCCCGGGCCGGACTCCACCCGGGCCGGGAACGCGTCACCGGCGCAGCGCCGGGCCAGGGCCGCCACCGGCAGGGGGGAGTCGCAGGCCAGCAGCACCGCGTTCCCGAAGCGCCGCCCGCGCAGCACCGCCGGTTCGGCGATCAGCGCCACCGCCCCGAAGGCGGCCGCGAAGTTCGCCAGTTGCCCCCTCAGGAAGTCGAACGGCGCCCCGTCCGCCAGGTTGGCGGCGTACAGGCCGCCGGGCCTCAGGACCCGGGCGGTCTCCCTCGCGTACTCCACCGAGGTCAGCTGCGCCGGCACCCGCGAGCCACCGAACACGTCGGCGACCAGTACGTCCGCGCTCGCCGCCGGAGCGGACGCCAGCCAGGCCCGCGCGTCGGCGGCGTGCACCGTCACCTCCGCCCCGGCGGCCAGTGGCAGGTGCTCCGTGACCAGGGCCACCAGGGCGGCGTCGAACTCCACCACCGTCTGCCGGGACCCGGGGCGGGCCGCGGCGGCGTAGCGCGGCAGGGTCAGCGCGCCGCCGCCCAGGTGCAGCACGTCGAGGGCGGCGCCGGGCTCGCCCGCGCAGTCCAGGACGTGCGCGAGGCGGCGTACGTACTCGAATTCCAGGTGCTCGGGATCGTCGAGGTCGACGTACGACTGCGGCGCCCCGTCGACCGTCAGCAACCAGGCCCGGTCCCGGTCCACGTCCGGCATCAGTTTGGCGGTGCCCTGGCCCACGTCCCGGATCACCGGGATCTGTTCGTCGCTCACCCGTCCATTGTCGGGCGCGGGTCAGCCGCTCCAGACCGCCTTCGCGCCGGCCACGTGCGCGGGGGCCTGCGCCAGTCCCGCGCGGGCGGCGGGGTCACGGCGCGCCGGGTCCAGGACGTTGCGTCCGAAGGCCTTGCGCGCCTGTGCGGAGGGGGTGATCAGCAGGACCCGCGCGCCGGCCGCGCGCAGCCGCTCCGCCTGGGCGGCGGGTGAGGGGATCTTTCCGGCGCCGAGCGCCATCGGCGCGATGATCACCACCCGTCGGTAGCCGGCGGCGACGTCCGCGTTGGTCGCCGAGCGGACCCCGCCGTCGATGAACCGGCGGCCCGCGACCGTCACCGGGGGCCACACCCCGGGCACCGCGCAGCTGGCCGTGACCGCGTCGACGAGGGCGGCGCCGCCGGCGCGGTCGAAGGCCGTCAGCTC
This sequence comes from Streptomyces sp. NPDC040432, assembly GCF_055595445.1. Lineage (NCBI taxonomy): Bacteria > Bacillati > Actinomycetota > Actinomycetes > Kitasatosporales > Streptomycetaceae > Streptomyces > Streptomyces sp. NPDC040432. The sequence continues at coordinate 753,104 of NZ_JBVIVP010000001.1, forward strand.
GCCGGTCAGCGCGTCCACGGCGGTCACCACGAGGCGGCGCTCGGGCCATTCGTGGGAGACGAGGCGGGCCTTCAACACCTCGCGGCGCACGGCCTCCGGGCCGGTGTCGGCGGCGAGGGCCATGGCGCCGATCCGTCGGCGGTACTGCGCGGCGTCGCGCGAGCGGGCCATCGCGACGGCGTACCGGGCGAGCAGGCCCGGTCCGAACCTGGCCGGCGCCTCCCCTGCGGCGTCGCCGAGCTGGCGTTCGTACAGCTCCTGCGGGGTGAGCAGCCCGGAGGTCAGCTGGGCTCCCACCACCGAGCCGGCGGAGGTGCCGACGACGAGGTCGGCGCCGCTCAGGTCGACGCCCTCGCGGGCGAGTCCGTACAGGATGCCGGTCTCCCAGCCGATGCCGGTGAGTCCTCCGCCGCCCAGTACCAGCGCCGTGTCGCCGCTCATGGCCCGTCCCCGTCCTGCCCGTCGTGTCCCGCCGTGTGGTGACGGCAGTCTGACGCAGCACGGCCGCCGCCACCACGGCCGGGGGCGGCCGATCCCGGTCACCGCCCCGGGGAAACCTGTCAGCGCTCCCCCGTGACCCTCCGGGGCGGGGTCGACCGGACACCGGTGGCGTCGGGTGCCGGCCGGTCAGGTGTTCCGGAGGGACTTGAGCGCCTCGCGCACCGACAGCGGTGCGAGGCGGTCCCGTTCGGCGGTGACGAAGGCGCGCACGGCGTCCGGGTCCGTCTTCGCGTACTCGCGCAGGGCCCAGCCGACGGCCTTGCGGATGAAGAAGTCGGGGTGCCCGGCAAGCCTGCGGCAGTGGGCGAAGAGCCGACCGCTGTCGGTGGCGGACTTGTAGGTGAGCTGGTGCAGCAGCCCCGCGCGGGCGAGCCAGAGGTCCTCCCCGTCCGTCCATTCGTCCATGACGGCCCCGAGCCGCGGGTCGGCCGCCACGAGCGGTCCGACGGTGTGGGCGGCGAGCAGGTCGACGGTGTCCCACCAGGAGGTGGTGACGATCAGGTGGCGGACCACAGGCAGGAAGGCCGAGGAGCAGCGCCGCACGTGCCGGCGCAGGTAGTCCACGGCGAAGTAGTGGTACTCACGTTCCGCGAGTGACCAGCAGCGCAGCGCGAGGGCCGCGCAGTCCGCCTCGGAGGGGGGCGGAGTGTCCTTCGTCACTGTCCGGGAGAGGGCGCGGCGCTGCGGGGTGCGGATGCCGAGGAAGGGGGCGACGTCCTTCATGTAGGCGGTCATGGGTCCGGCCTGCGCCGGATCGGCGGCGGACCCGTACGCGGCCGTGAGCCGTTCCATGAGGACGTCGGCGAGTGCGCTGGGCGGGATCTCCGGGGGTCGTCGGGTGTCCGGCCGCATGAGGCCCAGATTACGGCGGTGCGTCGCACAGGTCGGTTAGTCTCCCGGAATGTCCCTCCTCCTCGCGCCGCGGACCCGGCTGTCGCTGCTCGTCGTGCTGCTGCTGGCGGCCGGCGCGTGCGTGGTGTTGTACGAGCCGCAGCGGCTGCTCTCCCAGGGTTGGCCGCCGGAACTGCCGGTGGGCGTGGCGGTGCTGGTGTTCGCGGGAGCGTACGGGCTGTGCACGGCGGCGTTCGTGCCGAGGCCGTTGCTGAACCTGGCGGCGGGGGCGGTCTTCGGAACCCAGTTCGGGCTGGTGGCGGCCGTCGCGGGGACGGTGGTGGGGGCCGGCATCGCCTTCGGTCTGGGCCGGGCGATGGGTCAGGAGGCGTTGCGCCCGTACCTTCGCGGCCGTTGGTTGAAGGCGGCCGACGCACAGTTGAGCCGGCACGGCTTCCGGTCGATGCTCGCGGTGCGGATCTTCCCCGGGGTGCCGTTCGCGGCGGCCAACTACATCGCGGCGGTGTCGCGGTGCGGCTGGGCGCCGTTCCTGTGCGCGACGGCGCTCGGCACGGTCCCGAACACCGCCGCCTACGTGATCGCGGGGGCGAGTGCCTCCTCGCCCGGATCGCCCGCGTTCCTGGCCTCGTTCGGGTTCATCGCGGTGTCCGGGATGATCGCCGCGGTCGTCGCGTGGCGCAAGCGGCACCGCTTGGCGCCGGTCGTCGCGTACGAGCCCCTGCCCCAACACCCCCCTGTGGTCACGGCCGCTTCCCACGGGCCCTAGCATCGGACCCGAACTGCCCGACGATCACAAGGACGAGCGCACCCCGACATGAGCTGGTTCGAATCCCTAATCCTCGGTCTCGTCCAGGGGCTTACGGAGTTCCTCCCGATCTCCTCCAGTGCCCACCTGCGCCTGACCGCGGCGTTCGCCGGCTGGCACGACCCCGGTGCGGCCTTCACGGCCATCACCCAGATCGGCACCGAGGCCGCCGTCCTGATCTACTTCCGCAAGGACATCGCGCGGATCGTCTCCACCTGGTTCCGTTCCCTGTACACGAAGGCCCTGCGTTCCGAGCAGGACGCCAAGATGGGCTGGCTGGTGATCGTCGGCTCGCTGCCGATCGGCATCCTGGGCCTGCTCTTCAAGGACCAGATCACCGGTCCGGCGCGTGACCTGCGGCTGACGGCCACCACCTTGATCGTGATGGGTCTGGTGCTCGGCTTCGCCGACTGGCAGGCCTCGCGCGACGAGGAGGGCGGCCGGCACCGGGTGGTCGTCCAGCGCAAGACGCTGAAGGAACTGGGCGTCAAGGACGGTCTGATCTTCGGTCTCTGCCAGGCGATGGCGCTGATCCCCGGCGTCTCCCGTTCGGGTGCGACGATCTCCGGCGGTCTGCTGCTCGGCTTCACCCGTGAGGCGGCGGCCCGCTACTCCTTCCTCCTCGCGATCCCGGCCGTGCTGGCCTCGGGCGCGTTCGAGATCAAGGACGTGATGGAGAACCCGACCCACATCTCCTGGGGTCCGACGGTCTTCGCGACGGTGATCGCCTTCTTCGTCGGGTACGCCGTCATCGCGTGGTTCATGAAGTTCATCTCCACGAAGAGCTTCATGCCGTTCGTGATCTACCGGATCGTGCTGGGCATCGCGCTGTTCGTGCTGATCGGCACGGACGTGCTCAGCCCGCACGCGGGCGAGTCCGGCTCCTAGCGGGCCGTACGCTCACCACTTCGCGTGAACCGGAGGCCGCTCGGGAACGTTCCCGGGCGGCCTCCGCGTCGTTGTCCCCGTAGAGAGGTGTGCCGGGAGGGACCCGGCAGGCGGAGGGGGTGTCCCATGCGACGCGTGGTACTGGAGCGTTTTCCGGCGGGAAGTCCGAGGGGTAGCTGGCCGGCCGAGGAGTACGCGGCGCAGCGCAAGCGCGAGGGCGTCGCGGCGGAGGTGGTGATGGATCTCGACAGCGATGCCTTCCTCGTCGTGGTCCGCCAACGGGAGGTTCTTTCCGGTCACTGATCGTCCGCGGATGACCCGGTCGGCGCACGCCCCTTGGCCTCGGGGGCGGGCAGCCCCAGACTGACCCGATGACGCAGCGTGTGGACCTCGCGACGGTAATGGACCGGCTGGCCATCGACGAGGTGGTCTCGGGGTACGCGGTCGCCGTCGACGACGGCGACTGGGAGGCCTACCGGGCCCTGTTCGCGCCCGGTGGCCGGGCCGACTACAGCGCGGCCGGCGGGGTGGCGGGCCCGGCCGCGGAGGTCGCCGACTGGCTCGCCGAAACGATGAAGCTGTTCCCGGTGCGCCAGCACCTCATCGTGAACCGGCTGGTGCGGCTGGAGGACGAGGGCGGGGCTCCCGGGAACGCGGCGCAGGTCCGGGCGGACTTCCTCAATCCGATGCGGCTCGCGGGCGCGGACTTCGACGGCACCGTCACGGCCCCCAACTTCGTCGCCGCGGGCCGCTACACCTTCACCCTGGTCCGTACCGGGGACGGCTGGCGGCTGACCGGGGTCACCGTGCACGAGAAGTGGCGCCACATGTCGGCCTGAGCCGCGCCCTGCCCGATGCCGTCCCACACTGGAACCGGAGGCGCCCGATGCTCACGAAGCGGACCCGGTGGGAGCGCGCGGCGGCCGCGGTGGCCGCAGGTGCGCTGCCCGCTCTCGCCTTCCCGGCCCCGGCGCTGTGGTGGTTCGCGTACCTCGCCCTCGTGCCGTGGATGATGCTGCTGCGGTCGGCCCCCTCCGGGAGGCGGGCGGCCCTGGAGGGCTGGCTGGGGGGCGCGGGGTTCATCGTGGCGGTGCACCACTGGCTGCTGCCGAGCCTGCACGTGTTCCTGATCCCGGTGGCGGCGCTGCTCGGCGTGCTCTGGATCCCCTGGGCCCTGCTGGTGCGGGAGCTGCTCGGCGGTGCGCCGGCGCGGGGGCGGGCCGCGGCCGCGCTGGTCGTCGTACCGGCGGGCTGGCTGCTGTCGGAGCTGGTGCGGTCCTGGCAGGGGCTGGGCGGGCCCTGGGGGCTGCTGGGGGCCAGCCAGTGGCAGGTGCCGCCGGCGCTGCTGCTGGCCTCGGTGGGCGGCGTGTGGCTGGTGAGCCTGCTGGTGGTGGCCGTCAACTGTGCGTTGGTGTTGTTGATCGCGGTGCCGGGTGCGCGGGCTCCGGCGGTCGCCGGGGTTGCGGGCTGCGCGGTGCTGACGGGGGCCGTGTGGCTGTGGCTGCCGCGCCCGGAGGTGACGGGCGTGCTGCGGGTGGCGGTCGTACAGCCCGGCCCGGTGGGCGGGGCGGACGGCGCGGAGCGGCGGTTCGACGCGGAGGAACGATTGACGCTGGGCGTGGTCGGCGCCCGCCCGGACCTGGTGGTGTGGGGGGAGAGCAGCGTCGGCGCGGACCTGGCGGCCCGGCCCGACCTGTCGCGCCGACTGGCGGACCTGTCGGCGCGGGTCGGGGCGCCGCTGCTCGTCAACGTGGACGCCCGCCGCTCGGACCGGCCGGGGATCTACAAGAGCTCGTTGCTGATCGGGCCCGAGGGGCCCACCGGGGAGCGGTACGACAAGATGCGGCTGGTCCCCTTCGGGGAGTACGTACCGGCCCGGTCGGTGTTGGGTTGGGCCACCTCGGTCGGCAAGGCGGCGGGTGAGGACCGGATGCGCGGCGCCGCCCCGGTGGTCATGGACCTGCCCGGGGGGCTGCGCCTCGGTCCGTTGGTGTGCTTCGAGTCGGCCTTCCCCGACATGAGTCGGCACCTGGCCCGCGAGGGGGCCTCGCTTATCGTGGCGCAGTCGGCGACCTCGACGTTCCAGGAGAGCTGGGCCCCGGCCCAGCACGCCTCGCTCGCGGCCCTGCGGGCGGCCGAGACCGGCCGGCCGGTGGTGCACGCGACCCTGACCGGTGTCAGCGTGGTGCACGGCCCGTCGGGCGGCCGGATCGGCCCGGCCCTGCCCGCGTCGGCGGCCGGTGCGGCGGCGGTGTACGAGGTGCCGCTCGCCTCCGGCACGACGGTCTACGCCCGCTTCGGCAACTGGCCCGCCGGGGCGGCCCTGGCCGTGCTGCTGGTGTACGGCGCGGCGCGGACGGCCCGGGCGGTCAGGTCCGGGAGGCCTGCTCCAGAGCCGTCAGGACCACCCGCTCGCACAGCTCGTGGGTGAGCAGGGCGTCCCGGGCGCTGAACGTCCTGCCGCTCTCCACCGCCTCCAGGAAGGTGTCGACGACCTGTTCGATCCCGCGCTGGCGGGCCACGGACACCCAGTCGCCGCGCCGCCGGACCGTCGGCTGGCCCTTGTGGTCGATGATTTCGGCGAGGTTGACGACCTGGCGCTTGGAATCCTGTCCGGACACCTCCAGGACTTCCTCGGTGGAGCCGGAGAGCCGGTTCATGATGCCGAGGGCGGTGAATCCGTCGCCCGACATCTGGAGGACGACCTGGTGCATCAGCCCGTCGCGCACCACGGCCCGTACGTCGATGTGGTCGGCCTCGCCGGGCAGCAGGAAGCGCAGGGTGTCGACGACGTGGATGAAGTCGTCGAGGACCAGGGTGCGCGGGTCCTCGGGGAGCCCGACCCGGTTCTTCTGGAGGACGATCAGCTCGCGCGGGTGGTCGACGCACTGCGCGTAGCCGGGCGCGTGCCGGCGGTTGAAGCCGACGAAGAGGGTGACCCCGCGTTCCTCTGCCCGTTCCACCAGCCGCCGTGACGCGTCGAACTCGTAGGCCAGCGGCTTGTCGACGTACGTCGGAACGCCCGCCTCCAGGAGCCGCTCGACGATCTCCGGGTGGGCGGCCGTCGGTGCGTGGACGAAGGCGGCGTCGAGGCCCTGCGCGAGCAGGGAGTCGAGCGTGGTGTGCCGCCGCTCGGCGGGGATGTGGTGGATCTCGCCGATCCGCTCCAGCGTCGCGGGGGTTCGGGTCTGCAGGTGCAGTTCGATCCCGGGGCGGGTGGTGAGGACCGGCAGGTACGCCTTCTGGGCGATGTCTCCGAGTCCGATGACGCCGACCTTCACCGGCAGCCTCCAGGTGTGTTCCTTGTGGGAGGCCCGAGCTTAATCGCCGGCGTCGGCGCCCGGGACCCGGGCCGGTCCGGCCGGCCGTCACCCGTGCGGGGGCATTATGCGTCCAGGGTTTTCGCAACGGGGTGCTCGCACAGCAGAGTTGCGCGGGTGCATCCAACCCGAACCTCCACGAAACTGCTGCTGGGAGTGGCCTGTGCCGTCTCGGCCGTCTCCGGTTGTGTGAATGTGACGCCGGCGCCCGTGCTCCCGGCGTCGGCGCCCTCGACCGGAGCGCCGCCGCAGCACGGGCCGCGCGGCGGGCCGGGGACCCTGCCGGTGGTCGTCCAGGCGCCCGCCCTGGAGGCGTTGGGGACGGTGCCGGGGCAGAGCGCCGCACACCCCTCCTCCCCGACCGCCCCCCACCGGGCGACGACGTCGCACAGCGGGTCGGCGGCGCCGGCCGCGCGGCGGGAGGCGCCGCCGGTCCCCGACATCCCGGAGCCGCCGAAGCCCGTGCGGCACGCCGAGGAGCTCCCCGAGGCCGGCCGGCACCCGGTGGGCCCCGGCGCGCGGGTGCCGCGCGAACTGGTGCGGGAGCTGCCGGTGCGCCCGGCGGACGTGTGCGCGCTGGGACGTCGGCACGGACGCTGGCATCCGGACAGTCCCGAGGCCCGCATCTGCGCGGGCGTCCAGGGCGGCTGACCGCGACGACCGGGCCCGCCGCCGCACGGAGGCGTGGCCGGTGCGGCCCGTGTACGGGGTCCCCCGCGAGCGGGGGCTACGGGGACTGCTCGGGGAAGGGCAGGTGGGGTGTGCCCGGCTCCGCGGCCAGCCGGCGCTCCAGCCGGGCGATGGCCGCCCGCACCCCGTTGCCGTAGCCGTCGTCGGACAGGGCGCCGGTGGCCGCGCGGGCCCGTGCCAGGTGCACCCGGGCCGCCTCGGGGCGCCGGAGCTTGACGTAGTCGACCGCCAGGCTCAGGTGCAGCGAGGGGTAGAAGACGCGAACGGCGCGCTGCGGCTCGCGGCGCCCGGGGCCGTCCGCGGAACGCCGGGCGGGGAGTGCCTCGCCCGCCCGGCCCGTCGGCCCGTCGGGCGCGGGTCCGTCGGCGGTGAGTCCGTCGGCGGCGGTCAGGGCGCGCAGGTCCCAGGCCAGTTCGTCGGCGGGGTCGTCCTGGGCGTCGGCCATGTAGTGCGCCAGCGTGCACCGGTGGAGGGAGTCACCGTCATCGCCGATCTCGGACCAGATCTCCCCGAGCCTGTTGCGGGCCTCCTCGCGGTCGCCGGCGTGCAGCAGGATGACCGCTTGGCCGATCCTCGTCATGACGGCGTCCTCCGACGCCTCCTGCTGCTCCGTCAACGCGGCCTCCGGCTTGCTCCGCAGACCTGGTACGGCCTGATCACAAGAAGCTAACCGGAGGCACCCCCCTCTGGCGCCGAGGCGCGGGGTGGCGTCAGCCCACGTCGGGGATGCGCCAGTCGATCGGCTCATGACCCTGGGCGGAGACGGCCTCGTTGATCTGCGTGAAGGGGCGCGAGCCGAAGAACTTCTTCGCGGACAGCGGCGAGGGGTGCGCGCCCTTGACGATGACGTGCCGCTCCTCGTCGATGAGCGGGATCTTCTTCTGGGCGTAGGCACCCCAGAGGACGAAGACGACGGGGTCGGGGCGCTCGGACACCGCGCGGATCACGGCGTCGGTGAACTTCTCCCAGCCCTTGCCCTTGTGCGAGTTGGGCTCGGCCTCACGGACGGTGAGGACCGCGTTGAGCAGCAGGACGCCCTGCCGGGCCCACGGCATCAGGTACCCGTTGTCGGGGACGGGGAGGCCGAGCTCCTCCTTCATCTCCTTGTAGATGTTGCGCAGCGACGGCGGGGTCCTGACCCCGGGCTGCACGGAGAAGCACAGGCCGTGGCCCTGACCGGCGCCGTGGTAGGGGTCCTGGCCGAGCACCAGGACCTTCACCTTGTCGAACGGCGTGGCCTCCAGGGCCGCGAAGACCTGCTCGCGGGGCGGGTAGACCGGCCCGTTCGCCCTTTCCTTCTCGACGAACTCGGTGAGTTCCTTGAAGTAGGGCTGCTCCAGCTCCCCGCCGAGAGGGGGGAGCCAGGACTCGGGCAGCATCTGGGTCACGTCGACAACCTCCGGTACAAGTTCGTGCAACTGCTCAAGAACCTACCGGGGGCCACTGACATCGACGTGATCCGGATGCCCGTCCCGTCCGCTACCAGCTGGTCTTGCGGTACAGCTCCCACATCTGCATGGCGGTCTGCGGGTCGAGGGCCCGCTCCGCGCCGGCGATGTCCTCGCGGGCACCGACGTACAGCTTGCCCTGCCACAGGGGCAGCAGGCGGACGTCCTGGGCGAAGATCTGCTGGGCGCGCTCGAACTCCTTGACGCCGGCCGAGCGGTCGCCCTCGCGGCGGGACTTGGGCAGGACCTCGTTGAGCACGTCGGCCGGCTCGTACGGGGTGCCGACCGCGTTCTCCTTGCCGACGAACGGCGCGATGAAGTTGTCCGGGTCCGGGAAGTCGGGGAACCAACCGCGGCCGAAGACCGGGTACTCGCGGTTCTTGTAGCCCTCCTGGAACTCCTTCCAGGGCTTGCCGCGCAGGGTGACCCGGAAGAGGTTGGTCTCGTCCAGCTGGCGCTTGATCTCGGTGAACTCGTCCGCGGTCGAGGCGCCGTAGCGGTCCGTGGTGTACCAGAACGTCAGGTCGACCGGCTGGGTGATCCCGCCGTCCTTGAGGATCTTCTTGGCCTTGGCTACGTCCGGCTGGCCGTACAGGTCGTAGAACGGCGTCTTGTGGCCGACGACGCCCTTGGGGACCATCGAGTACAGCGGTTCGGCGGTGCCCTGGTAGACCTTGGAGACGATCGCGCCGCGGTCGAGGACCTGGGCGATGGCCTGGCGCACCGGCAGCTTGTTGATCTGCGGGTCCTGGGGGTTGAAGACCAGGTAGCGGATCTCGGCGCCGACGTTCTCGACGACCTGGACGCCCGCGTTGTGGGACTCGGGGGTCTGGAGGTCCTTGATCTCCGCGGCGGACAGGCCTCGGTAGGTCGCGTCGATCTCCTTGCCCTTGAGCGCGGCGACCATCTTCTTGGAGTCGGAGAAGTAGCGGATCGTCACGCCGTCGTTCTGGCGGTCGGCGAAGCCCGTGTAGGTCTCGTTGCGGCCGAGGACGGCCTCGCCGCCCTCCTTGTACGAGTCGAGGACGTAGGGGCCGGAGCCGGTGATCTTTCCGTCGTCCCGCACCTTGTCGGCGGGGTACTCGCCGGGCGCGACGAGCGAGGCGGCCGGGGAGCCGAGCACGTACGGGAACGTCGCGTCGGAGGCCTTCAGGTGGAAGACGACGGTGAGGGCGTCCGGGGTCTCGATCTTGTCCAGGCTGTTGAAGAGCCCGCTGGGCCCGAACTTGTGGTTGATCTTCCGGATGCGGTCGAGGGAGTGCTTGACGGCCTTGGCGTCGAGCGTCTCGCCGTTGGAGAACTTGAGTCCCTTGCGCAGGGTGCAGCGGTAGGACTGGTTCGCCGAGTCGGTGAACTCGCAGTTCTGGGCGGCGTCCGGTTGGGGTCTGGTGCTGCCCGTGGGGAACGCCAGAAGGGTCTGGTAGATGTTCCGGTACAGCTCCCAGGAACCGTCCCAGGCCGCGGCGGGGTCGAGGTGGCTCGGGGCGCTCGTCGTGCCGACGACGATCCTCTTCGCGTCGCCACCGCCCTCGTCCGAGAACAGACCGCACCCGGCGAGCAGGGATATGGACGCAAGGGCCGCAGTGATCCGCAGGCATCTGGTCCGGTTGAACACGTGCACGCTCCTCGATCAGCCAGGGATGCGGCAGACCCTACCGCAGTGCATCACAAATCCAAGGGGTAGGTTTCGTGAGGCACTTGACCGATTACATGCACATTCGGTACGCATTTGCCTCCCCGAGGGAGGCAAATGCGTCCGAATACCGGTCAGCCGACTCCGGCATTGAGGAAGATTCCTCCGTCAACGACGAGAGTTTGTCCTGTGATCCATTCCGCTTGTGCAGATGTGAGGAATGCGGCGGCCCCTCCGATGTCCTCCGGCACGCCGAGCCGACCGAGCGGATAGGAGGCCGCGGCCTCCTGTTCCCGACCCTCGTAGAGCGCCTGCGCGAACTTCGTCTTCACGACGGCCGGGGCGATCGAGTTCACCCTGACCTGCGGTGCCATCTCGTGCGCGAGTTGCAGGGTGAGGTTGACCATGGCGGCCTTGCTCATGCCGTAGGCCCCGATGAAGGGCGAGGCGGAGACGCCCGCGATGGAGGCGATGTTCACGATCGCGCCGCCGTTGTCCTTCTGCCAGGCGTGCCAGGTGCGCTGGGCGAAGCCGAGGGCGGAGATCACATTGGTTTCGAACACCTTGCGCGCGACGCCGAGGTCCAGGTCCGCGATCGGCCCGAAGACCGGATTGGTGCCGGCGTTGTTGATCAGGAAGTCGCAGCGACCGAAGGCCTCCATGGCGCGCTCCACGGCGATGGCCTGGTGGGCCTCGTCGTGAGCCTTGCCCGCCACTCCGATCACCCGGTCCGCGCCGAGCCGCTCGACGGCCTCCTTGAGCGCGTCCTCGTTGCGTCCCGTGATGCAGACCCGGTCGCCGCGGGCGACCAGCGCCTCGGCGATGCCGTATCCGATGCCCCGGCTCGCGCCGGTGACCAGCGCGGCCTTGCCGCTGTCGATGCCGTTGTAGGTCATGACGTACGCCCTGTCTTCTCGTGAGCCGGTCAGTTGAGGGGGCCGCCGGCCACGTACAGGACCTGGCCGGAGACGAAGCCGGCGGCCTCGCCCGTGAAGAAGGCGATGGCGTTGGCGATGTCGTCCGGGCGGCCGACGCGCTGCACCGGGATCTGTCCGGCGGCGGCGGTCTGGAACTCCTCGAAGCCCATGCCGATGCGGGCGGCCGTCTGGGCGGTCATCTCGGTCACGATGAAGCCGGGGGCGACGGCGTTGGCGGTCACGCCGAACTTGCCGAGCTCGAAGGCCAGGGTCTTCGTGAAGCCCTGGAGACCGGCCTTGGCGGCCGCGTAGTTGGCCTGGCCCCGGTTTCCGAGGGCGGAGCTGCTGGAGAGGTTCACGATGCGGCCGAATTTGGCCTCCACCATGTACTTCTGACAGGCCCTCGCCATCAGGAACGCGCCGCGCAGGTGCACGTTCATGACCGTGTCCCAGTCGGTGTCGCTCATCTTGAAGAGGAGGTTGTCGCGGAGCACGCCCGCGTTGTTCACCAGGACGGTCGGGGCGCCGAGGGTGCTCGCGACGCGCTCGACCGCCGCATCCACCTGGGCGCTGTCGGACACGTCGCAGCCGACCGCGAGGGCCTTGCCGCCGGCCGCCGTGATCGCCTCCACGGTGTCCTTGCAGGCCGCCTCGTCGAGGTCGAGTACGGCGACCGCGCGGCCCTCGGCCGCCAGACGCAGGGCGGTGGCGGCGCCGATGCCCCGGGCCGCCCCGGTCACGATCGCCACGCGCTGCTCGGTGGTGGACATGCTGGATCTCCTCGCCGTCGAGAAAACGGCCGCCCGGAGGTGAGCAACCGCTTAGTAGCTTCAGCTGAGGAGACGCTAGGAGCCATGGCACCCGGTGTCAACGGGGGCCCTCCCGGCGCGCGGCGCGCGCCGGGCGGGCCGGTCAGCGGACCAGCAGGTCCAGGAGGCGTTCCACCTCGGCCTCCGGGTCCGCCGTCAGGCCGGTGTGCACCGGCCCGGGCTGGACCACCGTGCTGCGGGGCGCGATCAGCCAGCGGAACCGCCTGCCCGCGTCGTCGTCCGCCGCCTGCCCGGCCCGCTCCCCGCCCGCGCAGATCCCCTCGACCCCGTACAGGGCCGCCCGGACGCCGGCCAGGTCGGCCTCCGGGTCGAGCGCGAGGAGCTTCGCCTCGTCGAGGTGGATGCGGGCGGCCACGTACGAACGCGCCCGGCAGTAGACGATGACGCCGGCGTTGAAACACTCGCCGCGCTCCATCCTGGGCACCACGCGCACCAGCGCGTACTCGAACACGTCCCGCTCGGTCACTCGTCGTCGCTCGTCTTCTTGTTGATCTTGTGGGGCCATTCGGGAAGGTGGTCGGTGAGCCAGCCGGGCGGACCCGTCGGGGCCTTCACCTCCGCCTCCAACGAGATCCTCTCGTGGATCGTGGCGGCGCGCGGCAGCAGCGCCTCCACGTAGGCGCGCCGAACCGCGTCGGCGGTGTCGAAGCCCGGCTCGTCGACGAGCCACTCGTCCGGGACGTCGGCGGCCACCTCGGTGAGCAGTTCCTCGGTCACCCGCGGGGCGAGCTCGGCGGCGGCCGCGGCGATGTCCGGGCCGACGGGGGCCAGGACGTGGTCGGAAGCGTTGTAGGGCTTGGCCGCCGCGGCCCGGGCGGTGGGCCAGTTGTGCTGCCAGATCATGGTGGCGCCGTGGTCGATGAGCCACAGGTCCCCGTGCCAGACCAGCAGGTTGGGGTTGCGCCAGGACCGGTCGACGTTGTTGATCAGGGCGTCGAACCAGACCACGCGTCCCGCCTCGACCGGATCCGCCCGGTAGGCGAGCGGGTCGAAGCCGATCGAGCCGGGGAGGTAGTCCATGCCGAGGTTCAGGCCGCCGCTGGCCTTCAGCAGTTCCTGGACCTCCTGGTCCGGCTCGCCGAGCCCGATGACGGGGTCCAACTGCATCTGCACCAGGCGGGGGACGCGCAGACCGAGCCGCTGGGCGAGGCGCCCGCAGATGACCTCGGCCACCAGGGTCTTGCGCCCCTGACCGGCACCGGTGAACTTCATGACGTAGGTACCGAGGTCGTCGGCCTCGACGATTCCCGGGAGCGAGCCGCCCTCACGCAAGGGCGTGACGTAGCGGGTCGCAATCACTTCTGTGAGCATTTTCCCAGGCTATCCGGCGGGACGGATTCACGATCCGAGGTTTTTTGCCGGCGTCCCCGCCCTGGCCGGCGAACGGGCGCCCCTCGGGTCGCGCCGGCGGCGACCGACGGATGCAATTCGGCTGAAATCAGCTCTCCCCCGGGCAGAGCGGCCATAGCCTCGGAACATGACCACGACCAGTGACACGACGTACGAGTTCCGGATCGCCGGGCCCGCGGACACCGGGGCCATCGAAGGCATCGACGGCTCCTTCACCACCGCCACCGTCTTCTCCGTGGCCGTGACCGGCGAGGGCTTCGCCCTGCGCGAGGTGCCGGTGGATCCGCCGCTGGTCAAGGTGTTCCCGGAGGACGACGGCAGTGACCCGGCGGCGGGCGACGAGGCCGGGGAGGACGCCGCCGACGGTGACAGCCGGACGTTCGTGGCCGTCGCCGCCGACGGCGGGCTCGCCGGCTTCGCCGAGGTCTCGTACTCCCCGTGGAACCGGCGGCTGACCATCGAGGACATCGAGGTCGCCCCGGAGCACCGGGGCCGGGGCCTCGGGCGGGCGTTGATGGGACACGCGGTGGACTTCGCCCGCGAACGGGGCGCCGGGCACGTCTGGTTGGAGGTGACCAACATCAACGCCCCGGCCATCCACGCGTACCGGCGCCTCGGCTTCGCCTTCTGCGGACTGGACACCAGCCTCTACCAGGGGACCGAATCGGAGGGCGAGCACGCCCTCTACATGAGCATGCCCTGCCCCTGAGCGGCCAGGACACGGACGACCGAGGGGACGGGACCGGCGCCGGCGCGCTCCACGACCGTGGCCGTCAGCAGCCAGGCCGCGGCCCCGTCCGGCCCGGCCTGCGGCGCGTACCACTCCACTCGGGCGTCCAGCAGCCCGTCCCCGGCCCGCGCGCGTTCGGCGTACCAGCTCCGGAACGGTTCGGTGCGCCACACGGCCAACGGCACCGCCCGCTCGCCGCCGGTGCGCACGGCTCCCGCCCCGACCTCCCGCAGGGCGGCCCGGACCGCGCCGGACAGCGTCCGCTCGACCGGCACTCCCAGGGACTCGGCGAAGTGGAGCAGGTAGTCCATGCGTTCGGCCTCCGGCGGCGTGCCGAGGACCGCGCGGCCCGAGTCGCACCAGGCACCCCATTTGATGTTGGAGACCAGTCCGGGCAGCCGGGCCATGTCCCGGGGGATCCAGAAGAGGATCACGTCGCAGCGGCGCATGGCGTCCTCCTCCCAGGCCACCTGGTCGGGGTAGGCCGGGTAGCCGTCGCCGGCCGCCGGCTCGGGCAGGAACACCACCAGGCACCCTGCGCCGGACCAGCCGGACCGGAGCGCCTCGACGGCGTCCGGGCGCCACGACGGCGCCGCGGGATCGGTGGGGGTGGGACCGCACAGGTACACGGCGGCCGCCCAGGACTCCGGCGGCTCCTGGCCGACGTGGACGACCCTCACCTCCGGCCGCCCGGGCGCGTGGACGGAGGTGGGTGCGGCGACGGAAGCAGGTGCGGCGGGCTCATGGGACACGGGGCGCTCCGGGGGCGTTCGGGTACGGGGACAGGGCGGCGAGGAAGTCCAGCAGTACGGCGTTGAAGGCCTCGGGGCGTTCCAGGAAACCGAGGTGTCCGGCGTCCGGTAGTTCCGTGTAGCGGGCCCCGGGGATCGCGCGGGCGACCTCGCGGGCCAGCGGCGCGGGCGCCAGGACGTCATCGGCGAATCCGACGACGTGCACGGGCAGGCGGATCCGGCCGTAGTCGGTCAGTCGGTCACGGACGGGTGCGCCGGGCCGGAGGGCGGCGGATCCGCCGGTCAGCGCGGCGATCTCGAACAAGTCGAGCCATTGTGCGGTCGCCGCCTCGTCGGCCAGGGTGCGGGGCGAGAGGTTGTGCACCAGGCCGACGAAGGCCTCGTACTCCGGCGGCGGCCGGACGCCCGCCACGAGCAACGCGGCCTCCGCCCGGGCCAGGGCCTCCCCCATCGCGTCGGGTCGGCCGCGCGTCGCCGTGAGCAGCGCCCCGCTCGCCGGGCAGGGTGCGGTCAGGAGCAGTTCCTGGATGGCGAGGGCGCCCAGGGAGTGGCCGACCAGGGGGCAGGCGGGCAGGGCCAGGTGTTCCATCAACTCACCGATGATGAAAGCGAGTTCGTGCGCACTGGTGGTCGCGGGTCCGTGGTCGAAGGTGACCGGACGGTGGCCCGACGCGGTCAGTGCGGGCACCTGGTGGTGCTCCCAGATCCGTCCGCCGCCCCCCGCGCCGGCGACCAGCACCACGGGGGGTCCGTCCGTCCCGTGCAGGGTGTAGGCCGTGCCCGCGGGCGTGCGTCCCGTCGTCCGCGCGGAGCGTTCCGGGCTTCCCGCGCCCGGTCGGCGGCCGCTCACGCCGCCATCCTGCGCAGCGCCGTCTCGACCCAGGCCGGGCGGCCGGTGTCGAGGCCGCGCAGTGCGACGTGGACCCACAGGAAGTCGGCCCGCGCCAGGACGTGGGCCCGCATGCCGTCGCGGACCTCGCCGCCCGCCGCCCGGTAGGCCTCCAGGAGCCGGTCGAGGACGTCGGTGCCACCCGCGTACAGCATGTCGACGAAGTCGACCGCGGGATCGCCGACATCGGCGTTGGCCCAGTCCAGGAGGCCGGACAAGGACGGCGGGCCGGACGCGGGACGCACCACGAGGGTGTGGCCGGGGTGCACGTCACCGTGGACGAGCGTCAGCCTGTCGGGCCACAGACGGTCGTCGTCCAGCCAGGCCCGCCAGCGGCGCAGGCCACCCGCCGGGAGGGGCAGTTCGGCACGGGCCCGGGCGAGCCGGTCGGCGATGCGGGAACGGACGGCGTCGGCGTCCCGGTCCGGCCGCGCCCCGCGAGGCAGGAGGGCGGGGTCCGGCGGGGTGGTGTGCACGGCGACGAGGGCCCGGGCGAGCGGCTCCAGGTAGTGGGCGGGGTGGGCCAGCGGGTCCGTGGACCAGTCGTAGACGAGGGTGTCCGGGTCCTCGGTGCCCGCCGGTTCGCCGGGCAGCCGGGGGTAGGCGACCAGGTCGGGCGTGTGCAGGCGCCAGTGCGGGACCGGCACGGGCATCCGGTCGCGGACGGCGGCCAGCACGGCCCCCTCGAAGGCGAGCCGCTCGGCGGCTTCGGGTCGGCGGGGCTGCCGCAGGATCCACCAGGCGCCGTCGGCCGCGCGGATGTGGGTGACCCGGAAGTCCCAACCGCTGTCGTCGGCGCGGGCGGTGGCGGGGTCGAGGCTCAGACCCAGGCTCCGGGAGGCGTACGCGGCGAGGCCGGTCGGGTCGGCGACCTCCGGGGCGCCCGCCGGGGCGCTCATCGACCCGCCCCGGTGGCGGGGAGGTGGCCGTCCCCGGTGGCGGGGAGGCGGCCGTCCGCAGAGGGTGGCGGACCGTCCGCAGGAGTGGGAAGGGGCCCGTCCGCGGTGGCGGGGAGGCCGTTCCCGGTGGTGGGCAGGTGGCGGTCCCTGGTGGCGGTGCGGTCCACCTTGCCGGTGTGGGTGCGCTCCAGCTCCGCGACCGGCACGAGCAGGCTGGGCACCAGGTGCGGGGCCGCGGTCGCGGCCAGCCGCGTGCGGACGTCGTTCGCCACCGCGCCGGGGTCGTGGTCGGGCAGCGGCACGAAGAAGGCCGCCAGCGTGGTGTGTTCCGTCCGGTCCACCCGGGCGGCCGCCACCTCCCGCACTCCCTCGCAGCTCCCGACGAGGGCCTCCACCTCGACCAGGTCCACCCGGTGGCCGCGGATCTTGACCTGGTGGTCGGAGCGGCCCCGGAACACCAGGGCGCCTCCGGGTGCCACGGACACCAGGTCCCCGGTGCGGTACCAACGGGTGCCCGCGTGCTCGGCGAACCGGGCCGCCGTCGCGCCGGGGGCGTCGTGGTAGCCGAGGGCCAGCCCGGGGCCGGACACGTACAGTTCGCCCGCGTCGTCGACGCGCTGGCCGACGTGCGGCAGGGGCAGTCCGATGGGCAGGTCGCCGCCGGACCCGGGCAGTTCGGGGGCGTCCGGCCCGGCCAACTGCACGGCGTGGGTGACCAGCGCCGTCTCGGTGGACCCGTACGTGTTGAGCAGGCGCACCCCCACGGCGCCGAGGCGCCACCAGCGCTCCAGCATGTCGCGGCGCACCGCCTCCCCTCCGATCACCACCGTGCGCAGTGACGGGGGCAGGCCGGTGCCCTGGTGCAGCAGGTCGCCGGTCAGCCCGTGCCAGAAGCCGGTCGGCAGCACCGCGACGGTGACCTCCTGGTCCTCGGCGACCTGCGCGAAGCCCTCGCGCGCCTCGTCGTCGACGACGAGGGTGGCGCCGGCCGTCAGGGTGGGGAGGATCTCCTCCAGGCTGGTGTCGCCGCCGGCTGCGTGGAAGTGGAGCACGGTGGAGTCCGGGCCGATGCCGTACAGGGTGCGCAGCGGGGGCACCACCGCGGCCAGGGCTCCGTGGGGCACCACGACCCCCTTGGGCACGCCGGTGGATCCCGAGGTGAACAGGACGTACGCCGGATCCTCGGGCCGCACTCCGGGGTCGGGGAACGGGTCGACCGTGAGGGGCGTCGGGCCGGGGGCCCAGCCGGGCCGGATCACCTCAGCGACGGGCGGCTGCCAGCCGCCGTCCGCGGTCGCCACGGCCTCGTGGACCCCGAGCCGGTCCAGGATCGACTCCAGCCGGGGTGCGGGGTGTTCGGCCTCCAGCGGCACGTAGGCGCGGCCCGCCGCGAGGACGCCCAGCAGGGCCGCCACGTCGCGGGCCGAGTGGTGTACGACGACCCCGACCGGTGGCTGCGGGCCCCCGGTGCGGGGGGCGACGGAGCGGGCCACGTCCAGCACCCAGGCGGCGAGGGTGCCGTAGCCGATCACGAGTCCGTTGTCGATCACGGCCGGGCGGCCCGGATCCGTACGCGCCGTCCCGAAGAACGGTTCCAGGAAATGGATTCCGGAGGACTGCATTGTGAATTACCTCGTCCTGATGGAATATGGGCGGGTGCGAATTGTTGTGGAACACGATCTGAAAATACCCATGCGCGACGGCGCCTTATTGAACGCCGATCTGTACCGGCCGGATATCACCGATCCGGTGCCGGTCCTGGTGCGCCGAACTCCGTACGGGAAATCCGGCAGCCCGGGGGGCGCCTCCGTCGACGGGCTGCGCCTGGTCCGCTCCGGGTACGCCCTGCTGGTGCAGGACGTGCGCGGCCGGTTCGACTCCGGCGGGACCTTCGAGCCGTACTGGCACGAGGCCGCGGACGGTGCGGACACGGTCGCGTGGGCCGTGGGCCAGCCCTGGTGCGACGGTTCGGCGGGCCTGTTCGGCCGTTCGTACGAGGCGATGGCCGCGCTGCTCGCCGCGGCCGAACGGCCGCCCGGCCTGGGGGCCATCGCCCCGCACGTGGCCGGCTCGGGCTTCGACGAGGGTTGGACCCGCCAGGGCGGCGCCTTCCAACTGGGCTTCGTCCTGTACTGGGTGCTGTACGACCTGCTGCTGGAGGGGGCCGGGCTGACCGGGTCCGAACTGGCCGAGGTGACCCGTGCCGTCGACGGGATCGACGAGCTCTACCGTGACCCCGACGCCGCCTCGGAGCTGCTGGACCGGCTGGCCCCGTACCACCGGCAGTGGCGCGAGCACCCGAGCGGCCACCCGTACTGGTGGCGCGCGGCGCCCCGCGCCTGCTATCCGGCGATCGAGGTCCCGGCGCTCCACCTCACCGGCTGGTACGACATATTCCTGGCCGGCGCCCTGGAGAATTACCGGGGAATTCGAGAGAGCGGAGTTCCGTCCCGGCTCGTGGTCGGACCGTGGTCCCATTGCGTCACCGGTGGAATATTTCCGCAGCGCCGCTACGGGACGGCCGCCGACGAACGCAGCATCGACGTCACCGGCCTCCACCTGGACCATTTCGACCGCCATCTGCGGGGGCTCGGGGGCAGCGGTCCGGAACCCGAGCGGGTGCGCCTGTTCGTGACCGGCGCCGACGAGTGGCGCACCTTCCCCGACTGGCCCGTGCCCGGCGCCCTTGAGCTGGTCCTGCACCTCCGGGGCCGCGACCTGATCCCCGGTCCGGCCCCGCGAACCCCGGGGTCCGACCGGCTCCGGCACGACCCGGCCGACCCCGTGCCCACGACCGGCGGGGCCACCGCCCTGCCCGGCCAGTTCACCGGCGGTGACTGCGGGCCGCTCGACCAACGCGAGGTGGAGCGGCGTGCCGACGTCCTGTGCTTCACCGGCGGGACACTCACCGCGCCGCTGACCGTCATCGGCAACACCGTCCTGACGGTGTACGTGACCCCGGATCCCGCGGGCGCCGACGTGACGGGCAAGCTGGTCGACGTCCACCCCGACGGCCGGGCCGAGCTGCTGTGCGACGGCGTGCGCCGCCTGGAGCCGGGAGCGGACGCGGCGTCCGCTCCCGGAGGGCCGGTCGAGGTCACCGTCGAGCTGGGTGCGGTCGGCCACGTGTTCCGGGCGGGCCACCGGATACGCCTGGAGGTCGCGGCGAGCAACACCCCGCGCTTCGACGTCCATCCGTCGGTCCTCGCCCACCACACCGTCCACCACGGCGGCGACCATCCGTCACGCCTGCTGCTGCGGCGGCTGCCCGGCGCCTGAGGAGCGGCCCGGGCCGGCGGCGTCCGGGTGGAAGACCGAGAGGTCGGCCACCTTGTCGATCCGCCGGCCCGCCTCCCAGTGCGCCCGGCGCAGCCGGCGCAGTTGGGCACCGGTCAGCCGGGTGCTGTGCTGCGGGATCGACCGGACCATCCGGGCCCGTTTGGCCGGGCCCGGGTAGCGGTCCCGGACCCGGTAGGGGTCGTTGAGCAGGTGGTGGGCGGTGCCGGTGTGGAACGCGGCCTTGAGCAGGGCGTAGTAGGCCGCCGCGGCCACCCCCTTGTCGCGGGCGCAGTGCACCAGCGTGCGCGAGGCCTCGAACACCCGCCACACGACGGGTACCGCCGGTGTGGTGAACACGCCGGTCTCCTGGGCGATGCCCTCGCCGACGCCGTACCGGAAGTAGCTGCGCATGTTGGCGAAGCCGTGCTGGGCGTCGTGGAAGATCCGCGCCTGCGGCAGGTACACGACGGGAATCCCCGCGAGCTGGAGCCGGAAGTCGAACTCCCGGTCCTCGCACCAGTGGATCAGCTCGTCGAAGTGGTAGCCGCCGATGTGGTCGACGATGTCACGGTTGTAGATCAGCGGCGGGGACAGCGCGCTGACGTAGTCCCCCTCGTCGAACTCTCTTACCCGCGCGGTGAGTTTGCTGAGCAGACCGTCCGACTCGCCGTACACCACCTGTCCCTTGACCACCGGTTCGGTGAGCACCGCGCGCACCATGGCGCGGACCACCCCCGGGGCGAAGGTGCAGTCGGAGTCCATCAGCAGCAGGTACTGCCGGTCCGTGGCCGCCGCCCCGGCGTTGTAGGCGGCGCCCAGGTTGCCGACGTCCTCGATCTCGGTGACGGTCAGCGGGCGGGGGTGATCGGCGATCAGTTTCAGTACCGCGTCGCTGGGCCCGTTGAGCGCCAGGACGATCTCCACGTCCTCCTCGATCGACGCGATGCAGTCGGCGATCCGCAGGTCGTCCCGCAGGGCGATGACCACGGCGGTCCGGGCGATGCCCTGGTCGACCGCCGCCTCGTCCACCATGTCGGTGGCCATTGCTGTTCTCCCTCGTCGACTCGTGTGCGTACGGGTTTCCCGGCGCGCGGGCGCGGTCACGGGGACGCCGCCCTGAACCGCAGGGGCAGGGCGCGCAGGGCTCGTTCGGCGATGGCCTCGGCCTCCGCCGGCCGTTCGGCGTGGGCGATCACCCCGGCCAGCGCCTCGGCTCCGCCGCGGTAGGGCGGAACCACCGTGCCGGGGGTCAGGTCGAGGCCCCAGAACACGTCGTGCACTCCGGTGCGGCGGGTGACGTCCCGGGGGTCGCCGACCCACTCGACGACGCCGCCGTCCGCCGGGACGAACCGCTGGACGACCGCCCGCAGCTGCCGGGGGGCCAGTTCGGCCGGTCGCAGGGGTTGCCCCAGGGCCAGCCGGACCACGTTGGGCAGCGGGTCCACCCCGGTGGCCAGCCGCATCACCTCGGTGGCGATCCGGGCACCGGTCAGCCGGCAGGTGATCTCCAGGAGGATCACCCGTCCGTCGTGGGTGCGCAGGATGTCGGTGTTGATCACCGCCGGGTCCAGGCGCAGCGCGCGCGCCCCCCGCCGGACGGTGTCGGTCACCTCCTCGATCTGCTCCGGGGTCAGCCTGCTGGGCAGGGTGTCGCCGCCCTCGAAGAAGTGGGGGGCGAACTCCTCCTTGCGGCCGTACTCCCGGTCCGCGAAGCCGAAGCGGTGCAGTTCCCCGTCGACCATGAAGGCGGCGAGGGTGTGTTCGGTGCCCTCCAGGAATTCCTCGATGACGATCCGGCCGCCGGGGCTGAGCCGCAGCGCCTCCTCGGCGAGGGCGCGGACCTGCCCGGCGCCCTCCACCTTCAGCACGCCCAGCGAGCCGGTCTGGTCGCTGGGCTTGATGACGACCGGCAGACCGATGTCGTCGGCGGCCCGGACCGCCTCGCCGACGCTCTCGGCGGTGGCGAACCGGGGCAGGTCGAGCCCCGCGGCGCGCAGGATCCTCAGCCGCCGGTCCTTGAGCGTGCAGTCGAGGGCCGTCTCCAGGGGCAGCCCCGGGCAGCCGAACCGCCGGGCGAGCACGCTGATCACCGGTGGGTTGTCCGCGCCCAGCGAGAACACCCCGTCGAGACGGTCGATGCCGGCCGCGGACAGCTCCGCGAGGACCGCCACGGCGTCGTTCGGGTCGCACACGAGGAGGAGGTCCGCGGCGGCCCGGGCCCGGTCCGTCGGATGGTCGGTGACCACGACCAGTTCCCGGCGGGGGGAACGCAGCTCGATCAGGGAACGGTCCATGCCCTGGCCGAGCCCGCAGACCAGCAGGCGGTCAGTCATGACCACCGCCCACCGGGCCCGCCTCGGACGGGCCCGCGGCGGGCGCGGCGCCCAGGCCGAGCACCTGGAACACCTCCGCGTGCCCCGACCCGGCCGTGACCGCGCCCCGGTAGCGGGCCAGTCCGCGAATGCCCTCGTCCCACGCGGCGTGCCGCAGCTGGGAGACGTACGCTCGCATCGCCTCGACCTTGGTCTCGATCTGCCCGTCGATCTCCTCGACGTACTGGAAGCGCGCCATCGGCGCCCACACCTCGTAGCCGAGCACCAGCCGGGGTGCGGGGCTGGGCGGGCCGCCCGCCTCGTGGAAGAACTCGGACTGCGCCATCCACAGTGCTTCGAGGGCGAGTTGGTGGACCATGCGGTGCTCGACGTCGTCGTCGTTGTCGTGCGGCAGGTACACCACCTGGGGCCGTACCTCCCGCAGGACCCGCACGAGGTCCAGGTGGACCCGGCGGGAGAGGACGAAGTCCCGCGAGGGTTCGTCGAAGCGGATGCAGCGGTGCACGCCCAGCGCCTTGGCGGCGGCCTCGGTCTCGGCCGCGAACTCGGCGTCACCGACCGCGTCGTCGAGGGCGCTGCGCTCGCGGCCGATGACGATGACGACCGTCACCCGGGCGCCGTCCCGCACGTGCTTGGCGATGGACCCGCCGCAGCCGATCACGTCGTCGTCGGGGTGCGGCGCGACCACGAGGACGTCGGTGACGCCCGTCATGCGCCGGCTCCCGGCAGTTCGCCCGCCCAGCGCGCCCAGCGGCCGGTGAGCAGGGTCCCCTCGGCGAAGGGGGTGCGCGCCGTGAATCCGAGGATCCGTCGGGCCTTGTCGTGGTCGGCGCGGGCGGTCGAGCGGTACAGCTCCAACTCCCATTCGGCCACCGGTTCCCCGGCGGGCGCCGACGGGTCGCCGAGGCCGCGCAGCGTGCGGACGGCGTCGAAGAAGGTGCCCCAGCGGAGCTCCTCCGGGTGGCCGACGAGGAAGCGTTCACCGGCGGCCGCCTCGGTGTCCACCGCCAGGAGTACGGCCTCGGCGAGGTCGTCGACGTACACGGCGTTGCACACGCCTCCGCCGTCGCCCGTCGGGAGCTGCGTGAAGTCACCTTCCGCGCGCGCCAGTTGGGCCGTGGTCCACTGACCGCCCCACGGGCCGTGGACGACTCCCGGTTGGAGCACCACCGTTTCCAGGCCGTCGCCGTGGGCGTCGACGACGAGGCGCTCCGCCGCGAGCTTCTGCTGTTCGTACTCCCTGTCGGCGGCGTCGGTCGGGCGTGCCGGGGACTCCTCGGTCAGGGCGCCGGTGACGGCCGGGTCGTAGACGTCGATGGTGCTGAGGTGCACGACGCGGCGGACGCCGGCGGCCCGGGCGGCCGCCAGGACGTTGGCGGTGCCCTGGACGGAGGCGTCCCAGCGGTCGGACTCGTCGCCGGAGCTGCCGAACGCGCAATGGACGACGGTGTCGCAGCCTTCGAAGGCGGACCGGAGCGTGTCGGGGTCCAACAGGTCCCCGCGGCGGAACTCCAGCCGGTCCTGCGGCAGGACGGACAGCCGCGCGGCCCGGCCGAAGCCGCGGACCACGGGACGGACGCGGGCCTCGGTGCCGAGGACCAGCCGCTCGACGAGCCTGCCGCCGATGAACCCGCTCGCGCCGGTGACCGCCACCGTGCGCCCGGTGAGTGCGGGGCTCCCGGCGTCGTCGTCGCGCGTGGTCCAGGGCTGCGCGGACGGGGTGCGGGCGGCGGCGCCGTAGCAGTCCTGGATCAGCCGGACGACGCGCACGCCGTCCTGTGCGGTGGAGTGGACGGGAGCGGCGCCGCGCACGGCGGCGGCGAAGTTGGCGAGCTGCTCGGTGAAGAGCAGCTCCCACTCGTCCTGCGCCGGGGCGACGGCCTCCACGTCGCCCCGGTGGAGCTCTTCGCCGTCGGCGGTGATCAGGGTGCACTCCCCCGCCGGGAAGTCGGTGCCGATGGTGACGGTCGCCCTGGTTCCGGTGACCTTGCAGCTGATGCCGAGGTCACGCAGTCGGCTGAAGTCGCAGTGGGCGTCGACGGTGCCGAAGCGCAGGTGGGCGGAGGCGTCCGTCTCCACCCCACCGAGGGAGTCGTCCTCGTAGCGGACCACCTCGACCTCGGGGCCGAACCACCACAGCAGGGTGTCGAAGACGTGGGAGGCGGTGTCGGTGAGTACGCCGCCGCCCGCGAGCCGCCGGTCGAACATCGACCAGGAGACGGGTTCGTGGGCGTAGGGGTGGCCCTCGGACCAGTCGACGCGGACCACCTCGCCGAGCTCACCACCGTCGATGAGCCGCTTGACCCAGGCGTAGGCGGGGAAGAGCCGCCTCGGGTGGGCCATGGCCAGCACCGGAGCGCCCTCGGCGGCGGCTGCGGCTGCCAAGCCCTCGGCGTCCTCGACGGTGGTGGTCATCGGCTTCTCCAGCAGGACGTGTTTGCCGGCCGCCAGCAGCGCCCGCACGATCGGCGCGTGCAGGGTGTGCGGGGCCACGACAACGGCGGCGTCGAAGGCGTCGGCGATCCCGGCCGGGTCGGTGGCGAGGACCACCCCGTCGGCGTCGGTGCCGCCGAGTTCGCGGTACAGGGCGAGGGCCGCCTCGGCCTGGCGGGGGTCGTGGTCGATGAGCGCGGTCAGCTGCACGTCGCCCTTGAGCGGGGGCAGGGCGGGCAGGTGGCAGCCACGGGCGGCGGCGCCGCACCCGATGATCGCGAGGCGTACGGGAGGCATGGGTCTCTCCTGGATTCGTCGAAGGGGCTTCTCGGGGAGGGTGTGTCGGGGAGGGGTCCGTCGCGTGTTACGTGACGTGGTGCGACGTGGCCCGGTACGACGTGACGCGGTGGGGCCGGACGGCGGTTGCGGGCCGGGGCCCGGGCCCCGGCCGCGTCAGCGGGTGTCGGCGCCCGCGGGGTGGTGGACCCATACGTTGGGTTCGACGTACGTGCCGTGGCCGTCCTCGGTGACGCGCAGCGGCGCCAGGGCGCCGGGCAGGAGGTGGTCCCCCGGGCCGGGCAGCGGATGCCCTAGGAACTCCGCCCATCGGCGCACCGGCTGACGGATCACCAGGGACTCCTCAGCGATGCCCAGCTGTCGGGCACCGAGGTCGAAGTGGGTGCGCAGCCAGGGATCGAAGCAGCGCCCGTCCGGACCGCGCCAAGCCGCGTACTCGCCGATCGGGATCAGTGGGTAGCGCGGCTTGCGGGTGGGTCGCACCGGGATGATCACCCCGCGGGGGGCGTCGGTCGCGGCCCGCCGCCGGACCTCGGTGAGCAGTCGTTCCGCGTGCCCCTCGGCCCGGTGGCCGGGGTCCACGGACACGGACAGCATGCACACGGCGTCGGGCCGGTCCGGCGGGGCGTGGTCGACGCCCTCCACCAGGGCTCCGTCACTGCCGGACGGCAGCGTGGAGGTGCTGCCGTCCCAGCGGACCGGCAGCCCGTTGGCGGCCGCGACCAGGCGCCCGTCCTCGTCCACCAGGCAGAGCTGATGGGCGGGGTAGCGGTCGTACATGCCGTGCCAACGCCAGTTGCCGGGGGACTCCCAGCTCATGAAGGCCGGCATGTTGGCACCGATGAGGGCGTCGACCTCGGGCAGCAGCCACGGGTCGCGGGACAGGTCGGTCAGGGTGGTGGGCACCCGCGCGTCAGCCCAGCAACCGGGTGTCGGCCGTGGCCCGCATCTCGCGGGAACGCCGCAGGTCGGCCGTGACGCACACGCGCTTGAGCCAGCGGTCGGTGCCGTCGTAGCGGGCCTGGAACGGCAGCCGGCCGTGCACCGCGCGGTGGTTGTCGATGAAGAGGACGTCGCCCCGGTCCGCGACGACCTCCCGCATCCCGGCGTCCACCACCTTGAACAGCGCGTCGTAGGCGCGCCGCGCCTCGGTGTCCTCCTCGGGCACGGAGGTGAAGTACGGGTCCAGGCGCATGTACGGGTCCAGGCGGGAGCCGTAGAGCAAGGGGGCGAGCGGCCGCTCGTCGATCATCCGTTGGATGGTGGCGAACCGGGCGGCCTCCTCGGCGGAGGTGATCGTGTTGTTCTTCGGCAGGTGCGATTCGTCGGGGGCGATGTGGAAGCGGGGTTCGAAGAGGATGTCGATGTCCTCGGCGGACAGCGAGGACAGGTCGAGCTCACCGACCGTGGTGGGGACGTGGTCGGGGTTGCGCAACGCGCCGAGGATCAGGTAGTCGCTCCGGTAGGGATGGAAGGCGTCCTCGGTGTGCCAGGTGAGCAGTTCCTTGCTGCCCATCCCGAGCTGGTCGTTCTCGTGCCGGCGGATCGGGAAGATGTCGTGGACGAGGTGGCCGTCCTGCTGGGTGGCCCAGCCGAAGGGTTCGCCGAGCAGCGCCGAGTAGATCATCAGCAGCAGCTCCTCGGGGAACTCGGGGCCGGGGCGGCCGCGGCCCCGCCAGTGGTCGGGGGTGGGGCCGATCCGCTGCTGGTCGAAGTCGTGCCCGCGGATCACGGTGTGGCCCTGGCGGTCGGCGAGCTTGAACTCGCGCAGGAAGTGCTGCACGCCTTCGGGCAGGCGGGCTGCGAGTCCCGGCAGGTCGCGCAGCAGCACGGGATCACCGAAGGACGGGTAGCGGGCGGCCAGTTCGAGGCTGAGTTCCGCGATGGCGGAGGCCTCGTCGGGCGTCAGGGTGTAGCCGGGCGTGGACTGGTCGGTGAGGTTCGACATGCCAACTCTCGCTGAGTGGTCGGGATGGGGTGCTGCCCGCGGGCGGCCGGAGCCGGGTTCGCGGGCCCTCGGGGTGGTGCGGGCCCTCACGTGCGGCCCCCGAACGGGGCTCTCGGGTGGGGCCGTCGGGTGGTGGGTGCCGTCCGGTGACGCGGGTGGCCCGCGACGCGGACGGCAGGTGGTGCGGGTGGCCCGTGGCGTGGGCGCGCCGTGGCGTGGGTGGCCGATCGCGGGGTGGTCGGGTGACGCGGCGATCAGGGCAGGGCGGTCTCCCGGTCGGCGAGTGCGCCGGCGAGCCGGCGGGGGGTCGGGTGGCTGAAGAGGGCGCTCGCCCGTAGCCCGCCGGCGGTGGGACGGACCTCCCGCAGGCGGGTGAGCAGCCGCATGGCGAGCAGGGACTGCCCGCCGTGGTCGAAGAAGTCGTCGTCGGGGCCGAGTCCGGGCACGTCCAGGACCTCGCGGAACAGCGTCAGTACGGTGTCCAGGGGCTCCCCCGCACCGGATTCGGCGGCGCCGCCCGGTGTGCGGGCCGCCGGTTGGTCCGCCCCGGTCCCCGCTCCGCGCCCGTCTCCAGGTCCGGGTCCCGCATCAGGTCCGTGTCCCGGCCCTGGTCCGGGCGGTGCCGCCGGCGTGGGTGCGTCGGTGCGGGCGACCGTGGCCGCCCAGGTGGCCAGCCGCCGCTTGTCGACCTTGCCGTGCGGGTTCTTCGGCAGGACGGCCACCCGGTACAGCACTCGGGGCACGGCCCAGTCCGGCAGTTGGGCCTCCAGCGGCGCCAGCAGCACGTCCCGGCCGGTGCCGGTGAGGCGTACGGCCTCGCCCGGCAGCGGCGCCGTCGTCGGATCGGCCGGCACGGTGAACGCCCACAGGACGGTGCCGGTCCGTGGATCGGGGAAGACCACCGCTTGGTCGACGCCGGGCAGTTCGCACAGGGCGCGTTCCACCCGCGCCGGCTCCAACCGGTGTCCGCGGATCTTGATCCGGTCGTCGACCCGACCGAGGAAGACCAGCCGGCCGTCGGCGTCGATCCGGCCCAGGTCCCCCGTCACGTGGAGGCGGGCGCCGGGATCGGCGGCGTACGGGTCGGGTACGAAGCGGCGGGCGGTGGCCTCCTCGTCGTCGAGGAAGCCGCGGGCCAACAGCGGGCCACCGATGTGGATCTCGCCGCTCTCGCCGTCCGGCACGGGTCGGCCGTCCCGGCGGATGCTGATGTCGACGTCGCGCAGGGGCGTGCCGAGCGGCACCTCCTCGGCGTCGGCGGGCAGCTGGTCGGTGTAGAAGGTGGAGCTGACGGTGCATTCCGTGAGCCCGTAGACGTGGGCGAGGGCGGCGGGCTGCCGTGCCTGCCAGTCCCGGTAGGGGCGGGGGTCCATCCGTTCGCCGCCGACCACGACCGTGCGCAGCGTCCCGGGTGTGGTGACGCCGCCGGTGTCGAGCCAGCGGGCGTACTCCAGCCAGTACTGGGTGGACAGTTCCACCACGGTGGTCCCGGTCCGGTCCAGGGTGAGGTGCAGTTCCTCGGCGTCGAGGGCGCGGGTGTCGTCGCGGCACACGACGGCCGCGCCGGCGGTGAAGGCGGGGAACACCTCCTCGATCAGGACGTCGAAGCCCAGTGAGGCCACCTGGAGCCAGCGGTCGCCGGGTGTCAGCCCGAGCCGTTCCGCGACCGCGTGCGCGAACCGGCTCAGCGCGTCCCGCTCGATGACGGTGCCCTTGGGGCGGCCGGTGGAGCCGGAGGTGAACAGTACGTACGCCACGTCCGATCCGGTGGCGTGCCGCGCCGGCCGCGTCCCCGTCTCGGGGCCCGCCCCGGAACCGTCGCCGTCGCCGTCGCCGCCCGGGACGTACGCCCCCTCCGGCGCGTGGCGCCCGTCGCCGAGCCACACGGCCGCGGCGGTACGGACGACCAGCTCCGCACGGGCCGCTGGAGGCAGGCGGTCGTCGAGGACGGTGAATCCGGCTCCGGCCTTCAGGGCGGCCAGCATGCCGAGCACGGTGCGCGCGGGGTCGCCGAAGGCCAGGCCCACCAGCTTCCCCGGAGCTGCGCCGCGCCCGGCGAGGGAGGCTGCCCAGGTGTCGGTGAGCCGGTCCGCGTCCCGGTAGGACAGCACCCGTCGCGGGGTGACGAGGGCGGGGCCGTCGGCGTGGTCGCGGACCGCGAGGTCCCACAGGTCGAGCACGTCGGGCCCGGTCACGGCCGTCACCGTCCGGCCCCCCGGGTCCGCAGGAAGTCCGACAGTCCGGCGAGACCGGCCCGGAAGTCCTCCTCCGGGCCACCGAAGCCGAGCCGGGCGCCGTGCGGCATGCCGAACGCGGTACCGGGCACCAGCAGGGTCCGGTACCGGGCGAGCAGCTCCAGGCAGAAGCGCTCCACCGCCTGCGGTCCGGCCTGGGCGCGTTCCAGTTCGCGGAAGACGGGCAGCGCGCAGACACCGCCTTCGGGCGGGGTCCAGCGGACCTGGTCCGCGTGCCGGGCCATCCAGTCCGTGAGGTGCGCGAGGTTGCGCCGGGCGCCGTCCGCCCGGGCGCCGATGAGCTCGTCGGCGTGGCGCATGGCCCGCTCGGCGACCAGTTCGACCAGCGGCGAGAGGAACAGGGTGGTCCGGTCGCGCAGCGGGAAGGTTGCGGTGATCAGCTCCTTCGGCGCGACGGCCCAGCCCACGCGCAGGCCGGGCAGCCCGAACGTCTTGGAGAAGGTGCCGTAGGACACCGTGTCCCCGCCGTCCGCTCCGGGGTCGGGGAGCACCTCCCAGCGGTGGGCGATCTCGGCGGTGGCGGCGTCCCACACGAGCACCGCGCCGGTCTCGGCGGTCCGTTCCGTCAGGGCCTTGAGGCCCTGGGCGGACAGGGTCACGCCGGTGGGGTTGTGCGGGAAGTTGACGATCACGGCCGTGGTACCGGGGGTGATGACGTCGGCCAGCACACCGGGGTCGATCCCGCCGTCGCGCACCGCGCGGGCCGGCAGTTCGACCACGTCGCAGCCCGCCGCCCGGGGGTAGTGGCCCAGGGAGTGGTAGATGCCCTCCTGGACGACGACCCGGTCGCCGGGTCCCAGCAGTGAGCTCAGGGTCAGTGCGATGGCCTCGCTGGACCCGTGGGTGATCAGCACCCGGTCGGCGTCGCCGCCCGCGTACCGGTCGGCGACGGCCCGGCGGATGCCGGCGCCGCCCTGGGAGACGCTGTCGTCCATGACGATCGCGTCGAGGTCGTCGACCGGGATCCGGCACAGGTCGCGTATCTCGGCGAAGGTGTAGGGATGGACGCCGCTGGAGCTGATGTCGTGGATGTCGGGGCCGAGGTGGCGGCGGTACCACTCCTCCAGCACCGGGGGTTCTTCACGCCGCGGAAGCAGACTGCTCATGGCTGTGCAACTGTCCCTTCTCTACCCCTGACGGGCTTCCCGCCACCAGCGCTGCCCGGAGAGCGGGAGCGTGTCGATGGGGTCGTAGTAGTGGTAGGAGCCGCTGTGTGCGTCCGGGTCGGCCGCCTCCAGCGGGGTGAGGTAGCTCTTGCTCCAGTGCGACACCCCGAGGTCGCGGTCGTAGGCGTCGACCTGGTCGACCCACCGCTTGCCGGCCATCGGTACGTCGCACACGAGGCGCGGGGTGGAGAATCCCGGGAGGTAGCCCATGATCTGACGTTGGATCAGTTGGGCCCGGTGCAGCGGCACCCGCCAGTGCTCGGCGTTCGGGATCATGTCGCACATGTAGAAGTAGTACGGAGTGATGCCGGCGTGGTCGACGAGTGCGAAGCACAGGTCGAGCAGGTCGTGGGCGTTGTCGTTGATGCCGCGCATCAGGACGCCCTGGTTGCGCACGTCGTGCAGGCCGGCGCCGAGGAGGGCCCAGGCGGCCCGCGCCACGGCGGGCGTCACCTGCTGTGCGGCGTTGGCGTGGGTGTGCAGGGCGATGCGGACCCCGCGGGCGCGGGCCTTGTGGGCCAGCCGCTCGACGCCGTCCAGCACCGGAGCGGAGTTCCAGTACTGGGGCAGGCCGATCAGCCCCTTGCTGGCGAGCCGGATGTCGCGGATCGAGTCGATGCCGAGCAGGCTGTCCACGAAGCGTTCGAGTCGCGGCCAGGGCAGGTTGGCCAGGTCGCCCCCTGACACCACCACGTCCCGGATGCCGGGCGAGGAACGCAGGTGCTCCAGGATCCGGTCGGCCCGGTCGACCGGCTTGAGTTGGAGTTTGTTCTTGGTGACCTGAGGGGTGGAGGTCCCCACCAGGTCCATGCGGGTGCAGTGCCCGCAGTACTGGGGGCAGGTCGACAGGAGTTCCGCCAGCACCTTGGTGGGGTAGCGGTGGGTGAGCCCCTCCACGACCCACATGTCCTGCTCGTGCAACGAGTCCCGGTCGGCCATCGGGTGCGAGGGCCATTGGGGATGCCGGTCGGAGAACACCGGCAGCATGTACCGGCGTACGGGGTCGTCGTAGAAGGCCTTGGTCAGCTCGCCGGGACGGGCCGCCGCGGCGTCGGGGGCGATGGTGTTGAGCATCTGGGGCGGCAGCAGCACCGACATGGTGGCCCGGTGCAGCCGGTCCTGTTCCCAGTCCTCGTAGAACCGCTCGTCGAGCAGGTCGCCGACGACGGCGCGCAGTCCCTTCGCGTCCTTGACGCAGTGGGCGCGCTGCCACTGCGGGTCCGCCCACTCGGCCTCGGTGACCGTCCGCCATCCGGGCAGCCGCCGCCAGTCCGGCTCCGCGAGCGGAATGCTCCGGTACTCGTAGACCCCTTCGAGCCTCGCCGGCTCCGTCTGGCCGTGTGCTGTGTCCACCAGCCCGCCACCCATTCCCGTCGGTTTCGGCCGTATCGGCTTACGGGAACCGATCTTGCAGAGCCCCGGCGTTGTACACGAGGGCGTGTTGTACGGGGCACTGGGGTCGATCGCCCCTGTACAACAGGGCGCCGAAGGCGGATGGTTGTACGGCCAATGAACGGCGACGATCCGGTACGGCACAACGTGCCGCGACATGAAGCGGAACGTTCGGGGAACGCCCCGGGACGGGCTGTCCGGTACGGCGGGTCGGCCCGGCCCGATTAGGACGAACCCGCTCTCCGAGTGGCCGGATCCATCGACTGCCGATTGATGGAAATGTCAGTGGCATGTACCAATGTCCGAGAGGTCCGGTGCGGTGTCTTTCGGTCGTCTCCGGGCCCTCGAACCGGTCCTGCTCGCGGGCCCGTGCGCCACCGACCGGGTTGTACGGCACCACAGCACATGCGCCTCGCTCGACACCATTCATCACCAGGGGAGAAGCATGCCCAGGCCAGAGCGGTTGTTAGACCCCACAGCCGGACCGCTGGAGGAGTTCGCCCACACCTTGCGCGGTCTGCGGAGACAGGCCGGCAACCCCTCCTACCGGACCATGGCGAAACGTGCCCACTACTCCGTGGCCACCCTCTCGGAGGCGGCTCGCGGACTGCACAAGCCCTCGTTGAAGGTGACCCTTGCCTACGTGGCCGCCTGCGGGGGTGATCCGGAGCCGTGGACCCGGCGTTGGCACCGTCTCAGCAGCGAACTGGAGGCTCGCGACAACCCCGCCCGGGGCCAGCCGCGCGGCGCCGGCCGGCCGGCTCCCTCCCCGCCGGCCCCCGGCCGCCGCCCCGGGCCGGGAGGAGCCCCCACGACGGCCCGTCGGGCCGAGCCGCGCGCCGCCGCCCGGGCCGTCGCCCCGCCCGTCGCCGCCGCGCGCCGTCCCGCCGGGGACGCGTTGACCGCCGGCGAGCGGGCGGAACTGCGACGGCTGCGCAGCGAGGTGGAGCAACTGAGGCACGCCAACGCGGTGTTGAAGGCGGCATCAGCGATCTTCGCGGCGGATCTCCGCACAAACTCTCAGGTCGTGTACAACCCGGACGGGCGACAAGATCCGTAGGCGAGACCGGACGCCGAGCGCCCTGCGGGCCCTGGGCGGAACCGGCGGATCCCGACCGACCTTTGGGGACTGACATGCGTGTGCTCGGAGTCAACGGCTGGCCCGGCGCCAGCCACGACGGTGCGGCCTGCCTCGTCGTGGACGGCGAAGTCATCGCCCTGGCCGAGGAGGAACGCTTCACCCGCCACAAGCACGCCTACGGGGAAGCCCCGCTCAACGCCGCCGCCTACTGCCTCGCGGAGGGCGGTCTCACCCTGGACGACGTCGACGTGGTCGCCCACGGGTGGGACCTGCCCACCCTCTTCGCGGACCGTGGTCTGGACTGGTTCGACACCGACGCCGACTGCCTGGAACACCTGCTGCCCAAGGCGCTGTTCCCGCGCTCCCGCGACCCGCGGCTGACCTTCGTCGGCCACCACATCGCCCACGCCGCCAGCGCCTACCACCTCTCCGGACGCGAACGCGGCGCGATCCTCGTCCTAGACGGCCAGGGCGAGAACGAGAGCACCACCCTGGCCGTCGGCATCGACGGCGCGATCAAGACGCTGCGCGCCCACTCCCCCGGCTGGTCGCTCGGCTACTTCTACGCCGCCGTCTGCGAGTACGCCGGGCTCGGCGCGGACGCCGCCGGCAAGATGATGGGGCTGGCCTCCTACGGCACCCCCGGGGACCTCACCTTCGCCGGCGCCCTCGGTTTCTCCGACGAGGACTTCACCATCGGCGTCGTCCCGCCCGACCTGCGCTCCACGGGCACGACGGACGAGGAGACGGCCACCATCCGGTACTGGCTGGAGCACCTGGAGAAGACCCTCCCCGACGCGCCCAACCGCGTCGCCCGCCGCTTCGACGCCCGCGCCGGGCACTACGTCAAGGTCACCGATCGGGACCCGTTCGAGTACCGCGACGTCGCCGCCACCGCCCAGGCCGCCCTGGAGCGGGCCGTCATGGGCCTGGTCCGCGGTCTCCTGCGGGAGACCGGTGAGTCCACGCTCCTGATCGCCGGTGGCGTCGGGTTCAACGCCACCCTGAACGGCAAGATCATGCGGATGCCGGAGGTCCGGGACCTCTTCGTCCAGCCCCTCGCCGGCGACCAGGGCGTCTCCCTCGGCGCCGCGGTCTGGGTCGCCGCCCAGGAGGGCGACCGGATCCTCCCGATGACGGGTTCGGTCGCCTGGGGTCCGCAGTGGTCGCCCGACGAGATGCGCCGTGTCCTGGACGCGTCCGGCACCGCCTACTCCGAGCCCGCCGACATCGCCGCCGCCACCGCCGACGTACTGGCCGCCGGCGGGGTCTCCGGTTGGTTCCAGGGCCGCGCCGAGGGCGGTCCCCGTGCGCTGGGGCACCGCAGCATGGTCGCCGTGCCCGCCCCCGAGTCCACCCGTGACCGGGTCAACGTCCGCATCAAGGACCGCGAGGCGTGGCGCCCGTTCGCGCCCAGCATGCAGGAGGAGGCCGCCGAGGTCCTCATCGGCACCTCCACCCCGCTGCCGTACATGATCGTCACCACCCCGGTGACCGAGGCCGGGGCCGCGGCCATGCCCGCCGTCGTCCACAGCGACCGCACCACCAGGCCGCAGACCGTCTCCGCCGCGGTCGACCCGCTCTACCACCGCCTCATCGGCGAGGTCGGCCGGCACACCGGGGCCGCCGTCATCATGAACACCTCGTTCAACGGGCGTGACGAGCCGGTGGTGTGCAGCCCGCGCGACGCCCTGGCCACCTTCCACCGGCTGCCCCTGGACGCCCTCGCCCTCGGGCCGTTCCTCATACGCCGCTCCCCCGATGCCCTCGGGGAGGCCGGCGCGTGACCGCCCCCGTACGTCCGCACGGCACCGGACCGGCACCGGCAGCCGAGTCGGCGGGGTCGCGGACCCCGGCCGCCGACCCGGCCGCCCCGTCCGCGGAGGAGGTCCGCGCCAGGCTCGTGACCTGGCTCGCCGAGGCCGTCCTGACCCCCGACGCCGACCTCACCGCGCCCCTGCGCGACCTCGGAGTCGACTCCCTCGACCTGATCCGCACCGCCCGTCGCGTCGAGTCGGCGTTCGGCGTGCGGGTGCAGCTGCGCGAGCTGTTCGCCCCGGAGCTGACCACCGCCCGCCTCGCCGCGATGGTCGCCGAACGGGCCGCCCTGCGCGGTGCGACCGAGGCCGCGCCGCCCGGCGCCGCCCACGCCCCGGTCGTCCTCACGCCCTCCCAGGAGCAGGCCTGGGAGGAGCAGACCGGCGAGCGCGGGCAGTGGAACCAGGCCCTGCTGCTCACCACCCGGCCGGACGTCGACCCCGACCTCTTCGCCGAGGCCGTCCGCCGTCTGGTGGCCGGTCACGCCTCGCTACGCCTCGCCGTCGAGGAACGCCCGGCCCGGCGGCCCCGTCAGCGGACGGTGGCGCTGCCCGTCGACGGCCCCGCGGACGCGGCGCTCGGCCCGGCGCTCGACACCGTCGACGTACGGGAGGTCCCCGACGCGGACCTGCCCGCCGCGATCACCCTGCGGTGCGCGGTCGAGCAGCGCTCCCCGGACCCGTACGCCGGCCGCGTGGCCCGCTTCGTCCGCTTCGACGCCGGCCCCGCCCGGCCCGGCCGGCTGCTGATCGTCGTCCACCAGATCGCGATCGACATGGTCTCGTGGTCGGTGCTGCTCGCCGACCTGGAGGAGGTGTACGCGGCGCTGGAGACCGGCCGGTCCGACGTGTGGCCGGTCGAGGGCACCTCCTACCCGGAGTGGGCGCAGGCCCTCGCGGCCCACGCCCGCACCCCCGAGGCGGAGGAGCAGGCGCAGTGGTGGACGGATGTGGCCCGCACCCCCGCCGCCCTGCCCCCGGACCGCCCCGTGGCCGACCCTCGGGCCGTGAACACCGCCGCCACCGCGGCGACCCACCGCGAGGAGTTCCCCGCGGAGCTCACCGCCCGGCTCCACAGCGCGGCCCGCGTCCACCGCGCCCACCCGGGCGACCTCGTCCTGCACGCCTTGGGCGAGGTGCTGGCCGAAGG
The DNA here is from genome assembly GCF_055595445.1 of Streptomyces sp. NPDC040432. Classification (NCBI taxonomy): domain Bacteria; kingdom Bacillati; phylum Actinomycetota; class Actinomycetes; order Kitasatosporales; family Streptomycetaceae; genus Streptomyces; species Streptomyces sp. NPDC040432. Next base: position 788,759 of record NZ_JBVIVP010000001.1, read on the forward strand.
GCTCGACGAGCCGGCGGTCCGGGTGGACGTACTGCGGCACGGCCGCGAGGAGACCGTCGGCGACACGCAACTGGCCCGCACGACGGGCTGGTTCACCACCACGGTGCCCGTCCGCCTGGACCTGGCGCCCGGCACTCCCGCCGAGCGCCTGGCCCGGACCGTGGGCCACCTCGCGGCCCTCCCCGGCGGCGGTGTGGGCCACGGCGCCCTCGCCCGACACGGCCGGCCGCGCATCGCGGCGGTCCTGCGGGCCGCCCCGCCCAGCAACGTCTCGTTCGACTTCGAGGGCGACGACGCCGACGCGCTGCCCCTGGGCACCCTGCTGCCGGACGTGGCCCCGGAGCCGGTCGGCGACATCACGGCCCCGCACTGGACGCGCCCGCACCCGGTCGAGGTCATCGCCACCACCGAGGACGGGGCGCTGCGCGTCGAGTGGTGGTACTCCACCGCCCTGTACGGGGAGACGACCGTGCGCGCTCTCGCCGCCCGGCACCGGGAGGCCCTCGCCGCCCTCCTGCACGCCCTGGCCGGGTCCGACGAGGCCGCGTAGGTCGGCGCCCTCGGATCCCGCCGGGTCGCCCCTTCGACCCGGGCACCCGCTGAAACACCCCACGGACGGACCGGAAGACGCCTGCCATGATCCTGCCCAGTGTGCTGGACCCCTTCTTCGCCATCGCCCACGCGGACCCGGACCGGCCCGCGGTGGTCGACAACGGAGTGACCGTCGGATACGCCCAACTGGCGCGTTGGGCGGGGGCGGTGGCCGATCTGGTGACCACCCGCGGCCCGGCCGGAGCGCCGCCGGTGGCCATCCACACGCACCACAGCGTCCGCGACATCGCGGCGGTCCTCGGCACGCTCGCCGCCGGCCGGGGGTACGTCCCGGTCGGTGACGGCCCGGCCGGGCACGCCGACCGGGCCCTGCGGGCCCTCGGCTGCCGGGAGATCGTCGCCACCGCCGGGACCGACCGGCTGCCGGCCCTCGACCGCGTCCTACGCCCCAACTGGGGCCGCTCGCAGGACCCGCTGCGGGCGGCCGGCGAGCCGGTCCGGCCGCTGGATCCCGCGTACGTCCTGTTCACCTCGGGGTCCACCGGCGCCCCCAAGGCGGCCGTGGTCCCGCACGGCGCACTGCACGCCGTCCTGCCGCACCTGCACGGGCAGTACGGCGTCGGCCCCGGCACGGTCGCTCTCAACTTCCACCGGGTGGACGGCGACACGAGCCTGGAGGAGATCCTGCCGGTCCTGCTGTCCGGCGGCCTCGTCGTCCTCGACGAGGACAGCGAGGCGGACCTCGACCGGGTCCTCACCGATCACGAGGTCACCCTCGTCAACCTGCCCGTCGACTACTGGCACCTCTACACCCGCCACCTGCTGGACACCGGCCGCCCGCTGCCCCGCTCGGTCGAGACCGTCGTGATCGGCGGCGAGGCCGTCCGCCCCGACATGCTGGACCGTTGGCGGCGGCTCGGCGCCGACCACGTCGTCCTGCTCAACACCTACGGGTCCACCGAGACGGCCCTGGTCACCCACAGCGCCGTCCTCGCCGGGCCGGGCGCGCCCGCGGCGTTCCCCGACGGACTGCCGATCGGCCGCCCGTTGCCCTCCGTGCGGCAGACCGTCGAGCCCCGGCCGGACGCTCCGCACGGCCCGGGTGAACTCCTCGTGGCGGGACCCCAGTTGGCTACCGGGTACGTCGACGATCCGGAGCGCACCGCCGCCCGGTTCGTCGAGTCGGATACGGGCGCCGGCACCGGCACCGAGCGTTGGTACCGCACCGGCGACCTCGTCACCGAGACGGCCGACGGCTCGCTCGTCTTCCACGGCCGCATCGATCACCAGGTCAAGATCCGCGGGCACCGGGTGGACCTGCTGGACGTCGAAGGGGCCGTGGGCGGGCTCCCGGGGGTGACGGCCGTCGCCGCCGCCGCGCACACCAAGGGCGACCACACGGCCCTGGTCGCCTTCGTGGTCCTGGCCGCCCCGGAGCCCGACGGACGGGACGTCGTCGGGGCGGGCCCGGAGGCCGCCGCCGCGACGCTGCGCGAGCGGCTGCGGGCCACCCTTCCGGGCCCCTTCGTACCCGACCGGATCCTCGCGGTGCCCGAGCTGGTGCACACCCGCACCGGCAAGGTCGACCGGGCGCGCACCCGGGACCGGTACCTGTGAGCAACCGTCTCTTCGACGCCTCCGTCGACCCCGCGGACCTGCCCGAGGCGGACGTCCGCGGCCCCTGGGCGTACCTGTGGTGGCTGGCCCGGATCCGCCCGTGGCCGCTCGTCCTCGCCGCCGTGCTCGGCGCCCTCTGGATGGTCCCCCTCGCGCTGATCCCGCTGGTCATCGGACGGGCCATCGACGAAGCGGGCGAGTCGGGCGGGCAGGCCGGCCTGTACCTGTGGGCGCTGCTCACCCTCGGCCTCGGCGTCCTCCAGGCCGTCGCGGGCGCGGGCCTCATCCAGGCCGCCGTCGGCGCCGAGGCACACGCCCTCTCGGTCACGCACCGCGTGCTGGTACGCCAGGTCGTACGGCTCGGCGCCACCCTGCGCGACAAGGCCCGCTCGGGGGACGTGGCCGCCTCCGCCGCCGCCGACGTGGAGAGCATCGGCAACACCTTCGAGGTCGTCGGCCGGACCATCGGTGCGGTCGTCGCCGCCGTCCTGGTGGCGGTCGCCCTCACGGTCACCTCACCGGTCCTCGGGCTGGCCGTGCTCATCGGCGTCCCGGCCGCCGTCCTCGGGATCGGGCCGCTGCTGCGGCCGCTCCAGGAGCGCGACGAGGCCCAGCGCGAGCAGATGGGCATCGCCACCTCGCAGGCCGGGGACATCGTGGCAGGCCTGCGCATCCTGCGCGGCATCGGTGGCGAGGCCGGGTTCGCGGAGGGTTTCCGTCGCACGAGCCAGCAGGTCAGGCGGGCGGGCGAGTCGGCCGGTCGGATGGAGGCGTGGCTCCAGGCCGCCGGGGTCCTGCTTCCCGGCCTGGTCACCGTCGGCATCGTCTGGCTCGGTGCCCGCCTCGCACTGGACGGCACCATCACCGCCGGTGAACTCGTCGCGTTCTACGGTGCCTCCGCCTTCCTCACGCTGCCCGTGAGCACGGCCACCGAGGCCGCCGAGACCCTCAGCCTCGCCAAGGTCGCCGCCGGCCGCGTCTGTGTCCTGCTGCGGCAGGAGCCCGGTTCCGTCCGTCCCGAGCGGCCCGAGCCGTTGCCGGCGGGCGCCCTCGCGCTGACCGACGCGGCCACCGGCATCAGCGCGGCCGCCGGCCGGCTCACCGTGGTCACCGCGCCCGCCGACCGCACCGGTGAGCTGGCGGAGCGGCTGAGCCGGCCCGGCGCCGCCGAGGCCCCGGCCGTCCTGCTGGGCGGCGTACCCCTGGAGCACGCGGACCCCGACGAACTGTCAGCGCGGCTGCTGCGTTCGGGGCCGGCCGACGTCCTCTTCAGCGGCACCGTCCGGGACGAGCTGACCGCCGGTTCCGCCCGGTCCCGGGAGGCCTTGGCCCGGGCCCTGTTCGCCGCCGACGCCACCGATGTCGTCGACCTGCTTCCCGGAGGTCTGGACGCCTGGTTGGACGAGGGGGGCCGCACCCTTTCCGGCGGGCAGCGCCAGCGGTTGGTCCTCGCCCGCGCCCTGCTCGCGGATACCGACCTGCTGGTCCTGGAGGACCCGACCGCCTCCGTCGACGCTCACACCGAGGCCCGGATCGTCGGCCGGGTCGCCGCCCTGCGCGCCGGCCGCACCACGGTCGTGTTCAGCGACAGCCCGCTGTGGCGCGGCGCCGCCGATCACGTGCTCCGTCTCGACGCCGAACCCGCCGGCGACGGCCCCGACCGCTCCGCGGGAGTGCCCTCATGACCACCACCCCCGTCCAGGCACCCGCCCCGGGTACCGGCACCGACCCGGAACCCACCGGCGCGCCCGGTGGCGGCCGGCTGCCGCTCGCCGACCGGGCCGACGTCCGGGCCTGGGTCGGCGTCTTCCTCCGCGGGGAGGCCCGCCGACTCGCCCTGACCTTCGGGCTGTTCGCCGCCGCCCTGGTGGCCGGCCTGGTCGGCCCCCGACTCCTCGGGCACCTGGTCGAGTCGGTCAAGGACGGCACCACCACCGGCCGGGTGGACGTGCTGGCGCTGGCCTTCGTCGCCGTCCTCGTCGGGCACGCCCTCCTCGCCCGCGCCGCCCGTACCCGGGCCACCCTGCTCGGCGAACGCGTCCTCGCGCGCACCCGCGAGAACTTCGTCCGCCGGATCCTCGGCCTGCCGCTGTCCGAGGTGGAGGCGGTCGGAACCGGTGACCTGCTCAGCCGGGCCACCACCGATGCCGATCGGCTGAACGAGAGCATCCGGCAGGCCGTCCCCCGCATCGCACTCGCCGCGGTGACCCTGGTCTTCACCTTCGCGGCCATCCTGCTCACCTCGCCGCTGCTCGCCCTGGGCCTGTTGGCAGGCGTACCGTTCGCCGCCCTGTCGACGTGGTGGTACCGGCCGCGCGCCACCCGGGCCTACGAGCGGCTCCTCGCGCAGGAGGCCGACGTCCTGGCCGTCACCCACGAGACCGCGCGCGGCGCCGCCACCGTCGAGGCCCTCGGGCTCGGCGGGCGACAGATCCGGCGCCATGGCGCGGCCGTGGACCGGGTGGTGCGCACCCGGCAGCGCACCACCTGGCTGCAGACCATCTGGTTCCCGAGCCTGGACCTGGCCACGATGGTTCCGATGGCGCTCACCCTCCTGATCGGCGGACTCGCCTACCAGCGGGGCGAGGTGGGGCTGGCGGAGCTGACGGCCGTCGTGCTCTACGTCCAGGCCCTCGGCGAGCCCCTGAACGACCTGCTGACCTGGACCGACGAACTCCAGATCGGCAACGCCGCGCTCCGCCGCATCCTCGGGGTCGAGCGGCTGCCCCGCGAGGCAGCGCGGCCGCCGGCGGCAACCGACGGCCACACCATCAGTCTGCGGGGGGTGGACTTCGACTACGGTTCGGGCCGTCAGGTCCTCACCGGCATCGACCTCGACATCGCGGCCGGCGAGCGTCTGGTGGTCGTGGGTGCTTCCGGGGCGGGGAAGTCCACCCTCGGCAAGGTGCTCGCGGGCGTGCACCACGCCACGCGCGGGACCGTGCGGATCGGCGGCGCCGACGTCACCACCCTGCCGGTGGAGCAGCTCCGGCGGGAGATCGTCCTCGTCACCCAGGAACAGCACGTGTTCACCGGGACGGTACGGGACAACCTGCTGCTGGCCCACGACGGAGCCGGGGACGGCGACGGGGCTGCGGACGCGCGGCTGTGGCAGGCGCTGGAAGCCGTCCTCCTCGCGGACTGGGTGCGCGCCCTCCCCGACGGACCGGACAGCGAGATCGGGCCGGGCGCGGCCCTGGTGTCCCCGTCCCACGCCCAACAACTGGCGCTCGCCAGACTGTTGTTGTCGGACCCGCACGCCCTGGTCCTCGATGAGGCCACCGCGCTGCTGGACTCCACGGCGTCGCGTCGGGTGGAGCGCTCGCTCGCCGCGCTGATCGAGGGACGTACGGTCATCTCGATCGTGCACCGACTGGAATCCGTGCGCGACGCCGATCGCATCGCGGTCATGGACGGCGGAAGGATCGTCGAGCTGGGCAGCCACGACGAACTCCTGTCGGCCGACGGCGCCTACGCCGCGCTGTGGCACTCCTGGGACTCGGCCCGCCGCACGTGAGCAGCGACCGGCCGGAGCCACAGCGGCAGCGCCGGCGGCAGCCGGTTCGAGGACGGTCGCGGGCGCGCGGTCAGGGCGCGTCCGCGGCCCACCGCTCCAGCAGGTCGTCGGTGGTGACGACGGAGGCGACCAGGACGAGCGAGTTGCGGATCACCTCGGCGGTGCAGGAGGCGGGCACCCCGGCGATGGCGTCGGCGGGCACGACCACCCGGTAGCCGAGGTTCACGGCGTCGAAGACGGTGTTCGGGATCGCGATGTTCGAGGAGACCCCGGTGACGACGAGGGTGCGAACGCCGAGGTTGCGCAGCAGCGCGTCGAGGTCGGTGCCCGCCATCGGGGAGAGCCCGTGGAGCCGGCGCACCACCAGGTCCTGCTCCGCCACGACGATCGGGGCCGCGATCTCCACCGCCCCGGTTCCGGTCAGCTGGCGCACCGGGAGTTTCCCGGCGGCCCGGAACAGTCGGGCGTTGGCATTGGCCCCGCGCCCGTCGGGCCGCCGTTCGGCGACGGCGTGCACCACCTGCACGCCGGCCGCGCGCGCGGCGTCGGCCAGGGCGGCGACCCGGCCCAGCATCCCGGAGTCCCGGGCCTCCTTGGCCAGCTCGGGCAGGGCGCTCTCCTCGCCGACGACGCCGTTCTGGCATTCGACGGTGAGCAGCGCGGTGGTGGCGGGATCGAGATCCGGCATGGCTCCCCCTGGTGCGGCGACGGAAGAGCCTCCATGATTCCTGACACATAGTCAGATGTGAAGGGACGTGGGCGGATGGACGGCACCCAACGGCGGGGACGCCGCATCATGATGACCGACGGGGAGGTGGACGCCTTCCTGCGCGAACAGCGGACCTGCCGGGTGGCCACGGTCTCCCCCGACGGGCGCCCGCACGTGGGCGCGCTGTGGTTCGTCTGGGACGGCAAGTCGCTGTGGCTGTACTCGATCACGCGCAGCCGGCGCTGGTCCGACCTGCGCGCGGATCCCCGGATCTCGGTGGTCGTCGATTCCGGGGAGGCGTACGACGAACTGCGCGGGGTGGAGCTGTCCGGCAGCGTCGCCTTCGTGGGCGAGGCGCCCCGGACCGGGGAGCCCTGCCCGGAACTGTCCGAGGTGGAGCGGCTCTTCCCGGTGAAGAACTTCGGGATCGAGGAGATGCCGCACGACGGTCGGCACGCCTGGATCCGGCTCACCCCGGACTCGGTGGTGTCCTGGGACTTCCGCAAGATCTGACGGCACGCGGAACACGGCACACGTCGTACGTCACACGGCCCCGAGCCCCCGAGCGCGACCGAAGGCGCCGGCCGGGCTCGGGGGCTCGGAAGCCCGGGGCCGCCGGCGCCCCTCAGGGCCGGGCCCCCACCGGCAGCCCCGGACCCGGCGGCGCCTCCCGCACCCGCGCGGCCGCCTCGCGCAGTGCCTCGACGGCGGCCCGGATCGAGGGCCTGCGGCCGGCGTCGGCCCGCCAGACGGCGTACACGTGTCGACGTACGGTGTCGCAGACGGGGAGCAGTCGAACGCCGGGCGGTACGGGCCCCCGGCCCAGCCTGGGCGTCACGCAAACGCCCAGGCCGGCTTCCACGAAGGCCAGCTGCGTGTGGTGCTCCTCGGCGATGTGGCGGATGCGCGGCTCGATGCCGGTACCCCGCAGCGTGAAGACGAGCCACTCGTGGCAGAACTGCCCTTCGTTCCAGGAGATCCAGTCGTCGTCGGCGAAGTCGGCGAGGGAGATCCCGGTGCGGCCGGCCAGCGGGTGTCCGGCGGGGACCGCGATGTCGACGCCGTCGTCCAGGAGGTGGGTACGGGTCAGCTCGCCCGGTACCGGCATGCGCTTGTTGTGCCAGTCGATGGCGAGGGCCATGTCGAGGTCACCGCGCACGACGGCGGCCATGCTGTCCTCGGGTTCCCGCTCCCGTACGAGCACCCGCAGTTCGGGGTGCCCCTCGCGCAGTGAGGTCAGGGCGCCCGGCAGCAGGCCGCGCATGGCCGTCGGGAAGGCGCCGACCCGCAACTCTCCGACAGCGCAACCTCTTTGGGCTTCCACGTCGGCCTGGGCGAGCTCCACCTGGGAGATGATCCGGGCCGCGTGGTCCGCGAGCAGCCGCCCCGCGTCCGTGAGCCGGACCCCCCGCCCGTTCTTGGTCAGCAGGGGCTGCCCGACCTCCCGTTCCAGTTTGGCCATTTGCTGGGAGACGGCGGAGGTGGTCACGTGGAGACCGCCGGCGGCCCCGCTGACCGAACCGTGGCGGGCGAGGGCGTCGAGGGTGCGCAGGCGCTCCAGGTTCAACATGTAAGCGATGCTACGGCGTCACCCACAAGAAGTCTCGCTTGTCCTACGAGGTTGCGCGCAGGAGAGTAAAGCGCATGAGCGCACCCGCCCCCTCCCGCCCCGCCCCGCAGCCCTCCCCCGCCGCAGCGCCGGCCGCACCCCCTCCCGGCCGGACCCGCACCACCGGCTCCCGGTTGGACTGGCGGCTGCGCTTCACCCTCCTTTCGGTGGTCTGGGGCTTCAGCTTCCTCCTGATCAAGGTGGGCACCGAGGCGTACGCCCCGTTCCAAGTCGCCCTGGGCAGGGTGTTCTTCGGAGCGCTGGCCCTGCTCGCGGTCCTGCTGGTGCGCCGCGAGCCGCTGCCCCGCACCGCGCGCACCTGGGGCCACCTGACGGTGGCGGCGCTGCTGCTCAACTCCGCCCCCTTCTCGCTCTTCGCCTACGCGGAGCTCAGCATCCCGTCGAGCCTGGCCGGGATCTGCAACGCCACTTCCCCGCTGTGGGGCATGGCCCTGTCCCTGGTGGCGCTCTCCGAGGACCGTCCGACGCGGCGCCGTTCCGCCGGGCTCGGGTTGGGCTTCCTCGGTGTCCTGACCGTGTTGGGCGCCTGGCAGGGCTTCGCCGGGGTCGACGCCAAGGGCACCGCGCTCGCCCTGCTGGCCGCGCTCTGCTATCCGATCGGCTGGATCTACGTGCGTCGGACGCTGGCCGGCGCCCCCGGTTCCCCGGTGGCGCTCACCGGGGCCCAGCTGCTGATCTCGACCCTCCAATTGGGCGCCGTGAGCGCGGCGTTCACCTCGGTACCCGTCTCGTTCCCGCTGTGGCCGACCCTCTCGGTGATCGCCCTGGGCGCGCTGGGCACGGGCATGGCCCTCCAGATGCAGTACCAGCTGGTGACGGAGGTCGGCCCGACCACCGCCCAGATGGTGACCTACTTCATCCCGGTGATCGCGACCACGGCGGGCGTCCTGGTCCTCGGCGAACAGCTCCACTGGAACACCCCGGTCGGCGCGGCCGTCGTCCTGGCCGGCGCCGCCCTCACCCAGGCCCGCCCGAGGACCCGCGCCCCGAGGACCCCCCGCCCGGAGCGGGTCCGTCGGGCGGCCCTACCCTGGCGGCGATGATCACCGCACGCCTCTTCGGGGGGACACCTTGAGCCCAGCCCTCGCCCTGTTCGCCATCGGCTCCGTCGCACTCGTCTGCGGGGCCTGGGTGGCCACCAACCTGTGCGGTTCCGCCGACGTCCTGGAGCGACGCGCGGCGGCCGCCGGTGAGCTGACGGCGCACGCCCGCGGCGACCTCGGCCCGCCCCGGCAGATCATGTCCGCCGGGGTCTACCGGTTCCTCGGCGGGGTCATCGGCTCCGCGGGCTTCGTCCTCCTCCTGGTGTCCCTGGTCGAATACGCGAGCTGAGGGGTCGGCCCCGCACGGGGCCGACCCCTCGTCTCAGTCCCGGCGCCCGCCGAGTACGGGACGCACCGCCGAGGCCACCGCGTCGGCGAGTACGGGAACCTCGGCCGCCGCGAGCCCGGAGACGGTGATCCGCACCGCCGGCCCGGAGTCCACCCGGAACCGGGCTCCCGCCGTCACCGCCCAGCCGGCCGTCAACAGCCGGGTCACCACGGCCGTCTCGTCGGACACCGGCACCCACACGTTCATTCCGCTGCGCCCGTGCGCCCGCACCCCCCGTTCGGCGAGCGCGGCGACCAACGCGTCCCGCCGCGACCCGTACGAGCGGGCCACCGCCGCCGGGTCGACGGCGCCGGTGGTCCACAGCTCCACCACCGCGTACTGGAGCAGCCGGCTCACCCACCCCGGGCCCAGCCCCTGCCGCCCGCGGACCCGGTCCATCGTCACCGCGTCGCCGGTCAGTACGGCCAGTCGCAGGTCAGGACCGTACGCCTTCGCGGTCGAGCGGATCAGCGCCCAGTGCCGGGTGGCGCCGCCGAGCGCGCACAGCGGGAGGTCCACGATCCCGTGACCGTGGTCGTCGTCGATGACCAGGACATCGGGGTGGGCCGCCAGCAGCCCCCGCAGGAGCTCGGCGCGCTCCGCGCCGACCACCGCGCCCGTCGGGTTCTGCGCGCGGGCCGTCACCACCAGGGCCCTGGCCCCTTCGGCGAGCGCCCGGGCCACCGCGTCCGGCAGCGGGCCGTCGTCGTCGACGGCGACCGGGAGCACCCTCAGGCCCAGCGCGGGGGCGAGGTCGAGCACGCTGCCCCAGCCCGGGTCCTCGACGGCGACCGCGTCGCCGGGCCGCAGGTGGGCGGCCAGCACCCGTTCGATGCCGTCCAGCGCGCCCGAGGTCACGGCGAGGGCTCCTGCCGGAACGCCGTCCGCCGCGAAGCCGGCCCGGGCGAGGGCGGCGAGTTCGGGGACCACGGGGTCCTGCCCGTACAGGGTCGGGGCCTGCGCGTACCTCCGGGCGGCCGCCGCGAGCGGCCCGTCCAAGGAGGGCAGCAGGGACAGGTCCGGGTTGCCCTGCGCGACGTCGCGCACCCCCTCGGGCACGCCCGTCCGCAGTGAGCTCCGCGGTGCGGTCGCGGGCCGGTGCCGCACCCGGCTGCCGCGCCGGCCGTCCGTTTCGATGACTCCGCGCTCGCGCAGCGTCCGGTACGCGGCGGCCACCGTGTTGGGGTTCACCCCCAACTCACCGGCCAGTTCCCGCATCGCCGGCAACAGCGCTCCCGGTTCCAGGGCGCCCGATCCGACGCCCGCTTCGACACTGGCCGCGATTTCCGATGCGCGACGCCCACTGATCCGATACTCTCCTAGCACAAACAACATTATGCACTAGTACAACGGAGTTCGCACCATGGCCACCACGCCCGCCGCCTACGAGCCCACCGACCGCACCGTCCCCAGCCGCTCCCGCGACCGGGCGCGCTACGACCGGGAGACCGTGTACTCGATACTCGACCAGGCCTACGTGTGCCACCTCGGCTTCGTCCGGGACGGCGCGCCGGTGGTCCTCCCGACCCTCTTCGGGCGCGTCGGCGACACGCTCTACGTCCACGGCTCCACCGGCTCCCGCCCGCTGCTGGCCGCGGGCAGGACCGACCCGGGCCTGCCGGTCTGCCTCACCGTGACCCACGTCGACGGCCTGGTGCTGGCCCGCTCGGCCTTCCACCACTCCCTCAACTACCGCTCGGTGGTCGTCCACGGCGTCGCCCGGCAGGTCACCGACGAGGCGGAGTGCCGGATGGCGCTGGACGCCCTGGTCGACCACGTCGTACCCGGCCGCTCCGCCGACTCCCGCCCCGCGAACGCCCGGGAACTCGCCGCGACGGCCGTGATCCGGCTGGACCTGGAAGAGGTCTCGGCGAAGCTGCGCACCGGCGGGCCGAACGACGACGCCGAGGACCTGGACCTGCCGTTCTGGTCGGGCGTGGTCCCGGTGGCCCCGGCGTACGGAACGCCGGTCCCGGCCGCCGACCTCGCCCCGGGCATCGCCACTCCGGACTACATCGCCGCGCTCTGAACCTCGGGGGCGGGTCGGGCCCCCTCCGGCTCGCCCACCGGCTCGTCCGCGGGCCTGCGCGCCTCGGCACCGATGAGCGCGCCGACGGCCGCGAGGAGCAGTACGGTGCCCAGCACCACGGCCCCCGTCAGCTGCTCCCCGAGCAGCACGACCGCGATCGCCGCGGCGCTCACCGGTTCGATCAGCATGATCACCGACACGGTCGCGGCGCGTACGGACGCGGCCCCCGTGAAGTAGAGCGTGTACGCCAACGCCGTCGGCACGGTGGCGACGTACAGCAGCAGCCACAGCACGCGCACCGTGTCGGCGGTGTGCGGCACCAGCCCCTCCAGCACGGCGAGCGGCAGCAGGCACACCGTGCCCACCCCGACCGACCACGCGGTGGTGACGAGCGGATCACCGCCTTCCCCGCGCCGTCCGAGCCGGCGCGCCCGCAGGGTCATCGCCGCGTAGCCGGCGGCCGAGAGCAGCGCCCAGAACACCCCGAGCGGCCGGACCTCCCCGCCGCCCGAACCCAGGACGAGCACGGCGAGCCCGGCGAGGGCGCCGCAGACGGCGGCCGTTCCGCCCCGGCCCAGCCGCTCGCCCATCCAGTACCGGCCGCCGACGGCGATCAGCACCGGCCCCGCACCCAGGGTCACGACGGTGCCGACGGCCAGGCCGGTCTCCCGCACGGCGCCGAAGTACGCGGCCTGGAACACGGTGAACATCAGGCCCGTCCCGATGAGCGAGGCGACCGAGGGCCGGTGCGTCCGGCCCCGACCACGGACGGTCGCGGGGCGGCGCAGGGCTCGGGAGCGGTGTACGGCGAGCACCCCCAGCAGTACGAGGAGCCCACCGGCGCACCGCCAGAAGGACAGGGCGAGCGGACCGAGGTCACTGGCCAGGAAGAGGAGGGAGGCGGCGGCCCCGGCGGTGCCCCAGGCGACTCCGGCGACGACGAGGTACAGCAGATCGCGCCCGGTGGCGGGCGAATGGTTCGACACGTGGTTCTCCGCGCATGCGTGAAGGATGAGGAAAGCGGGTCATCACTTCGCGGGCAGCACGAACCCGCCCCGGGCCGCCGGAGGGCGGCCGGGACGGGTGGGTCCTCAAGGGATCAGCCACCCGCGCCCGGTCCTGCGCGGGAATCCCCGCGGGCACCCGCACGACGGGCGGGCACCGCGGGGCGTCCGATCAGGACCTAGGCGGCGGGAGGCGGAAGCACGGTCGAAGGCATGGTCCGTACCCTACGGGCTCCTCCACCGACCTGACCAGGCCGCTCGCCCGGCGTCCGCGTCACACGCGGGTGTGCTCCGGGGCGAGCACGGCGGGGTCGACCGCGGCCGGCGGCGTCGGCCGGGCGGACTGGGCGATGAAGGCACCGCCCAGGACCAGCGCCCCGCCGACGATCTGCGGGAGGGACAGGTGTTCGCCGAGCAGGATCCACGCGAGGACGGTGGCGATGACGGCCTCCAGGCACGCCACCACGCCGGCCACCTGCGGGGAGAGCTTGCGCACCGAGACCACCCCGGTGACGTACGCGAACACGGTGGCGACCAGCACCACCCAGCCGAGCAGGGCGAGCGCGGGCACCGCCAGGTCGCCCAGGGCCGCGTCCCCGCCCAGTACGTGCCAGTCCATGTTCCACGGCCGGGCGATCACGGTCATCACCAGGGCACCGATGATCATTCCGTACGCGATCACGCCCATCGGGTCGGGCACGTCGTCCCCGTCGGCCCCCTGGTCCGCGAAGACGAAGTAGAAGGCCTGGCAACAGGCCGCGGCGAGACCGAGCAGCACGCCGAGCGGATCCAGGCTCAGACCCGCCCAGATCTCGACCACGCAGGCCAGGCCGACGACGGCCACCGCGGCCCCGGCGGCGGCGGCGCGGGTCACGGGCTTGCGCTGGACGAAGCGGATCCACCCGAGCAGCAGGGCGGGCCCCAGGTACTCCAGGAGCAGGGCCACGCCGACCGGGATCCGGGACAGGGAGGCGAAGTAGAACGCCTGGACACCGGCGACGGCGATGAGCCCGAAGCCGGCGAGGAGCAGCGGCTTGCGCCGGGCGAGATCACGGTGTCGCCAGGCGAGGGGGGACAGCACCAGCGCCGCCCCGGCCACCCTGAGCCACACCACGTGGAGCGGGTCCAGTCCCGCCTCGATCAGCGGCTTCGCCGCGACCCCCGAACCACCGAACGCGCACGCCGAGACGAGGGCGAGGCCCAGTCCGGCGTTCTTCCCTGACGCTTGCATCCGGCCATCATGGCAGGGCGGGTCAGCACCGTCACGCCGGTGACGCCTGTTGAGACGTAGCCGAGACCGGGGCTCCCGCGATCCTCCGGATCTGACAGGTCGTCAGTATTGAATGTTGGGGGTACCGGGACTACCTTCCGCCGCACGTACCCGACGAGAAGGGGTGGACGCATGGCTGAAGTCACCGCGGAATCACGCATCGAGGCGCCCGCCGCGCAGCTGTGGGCCCAGCTGACGGACTGGGACGCGTACGGGCAGTGGAGCATGACCCACACGAACTTCCCGAAGGGCGGCCCCGAGACCCTCGCGCTCGGCGCCACCTTCGCCGAGAACATGAAGATGATGGGCTTCCCCGCCGAGGTCCTGTGGACCGTTTCGGAACTGGAGGACGAACGCCTCTTCGCCATCACCGGCAAGGGCCCCATGGGCGTGGCCGTCCTGACCCGCTACACGCTGACCGAGGACGGGGACGCCACCACCGTCCGCATCGACGGCGAGTTCACGGGCGCGGCCGTGTCCCTGATGGCGGGCAAGCTCAAGGACTCGGCCACGGCGGCGCTGAACGAGTCGCTGCGCAAGCTGGCCGGCCTGGTCGTCTGACCCCGAACACCGGAGCCGGCCCGATCCGTACGGGTCCGGTTCGATCCATCAGGACGGCGACGTGACGGCGCGCCCCGCGAGGCTTCTCGCGGGGCGCGCCGCCGTTCCGACCGGGGGGCGGCCGCCGGACGGAGTCCGAGGGCCGCCCGGCGGCTCAGTGCTCGTCCGCCAGGATCAGGTAGAGCTTCTTGCGAGCGTCGTTGATCACGGCGAGGGCCTTTTCCCGCTGCTCGGGCGAGCCGGTCTTGAAGACCTGCCCGAAGGCTTCCATCAGGCCGACCCCGGCCGTGCGGACCTCGTGCATGGCCTCGAAGTCGAAGCCCCTCCCGGCGTCCGCCCAGGGGGCGTCCGGACCGGACGCGGCCTCGGCGCGACCTCCGTCGGTGAGGGTGAACAGCTTCTTGCCGCCCTCGCTCTCACTGACGATGAGGCCCTCGTCCTCCAGGAGCTGGAGGGTCGGGTAGACCGAGCCGGGGCTCGGCTTCCACGCCCCGCCGCTGCGCTCGCCGATCTCCTGGATCATCTCGTAGCCGTGCATCGGCCGGTCGGTGAGCAGCGCCAGGATCGAGGCGCGCACGTCGCCGCGCCTCGCCCGACCCCGCGGTCCACCGCGGCCGCCGCGCCCCCCGAAGGGGCCGCCACCGAAGGGCGGGCCGAACGGCCCGAACGCGGCGCGCCGCTCCCGGAACTCCTCCCGACGGTCGGGCCCGCAGTGGCCGTGACCCCGCCCGTGCTCATGCCCTTGTCCATGGTCGTGCTGTCCACGTGAACGCATCACTGCGCTCCTTTCGTCATCGCTTGTCATTGCGGTCGCCGTTTCCGACTCCTTCACTATCGTTGATCCATCGCGATACGTCAACGATATATCGGAAACTATCGCCGACACTCGCCCGTGAACGGAAGCGCCATGCCCTGCGTCCCCGACCGTGAACCGGTGGCCATCGAAGTCGGGTCCTTTTGATGAAACGGCCGATGAGCTGCGGCGATGCTTCAGCACGTGCCGTCAGGTCGGTGTGGGTGCGGGCGGCCCCGACCCCGAGCAGGCGCTCCGGCCACTCCCTCTTCCGGAAGCCGGACGACCGGCGTCGCTCACCTATCATTCGAAGTCGATCATCAGACGGCATGAGTAACGAGGGGGCGCGAACGTGCGGGGAGCAAGGGGCGCCGCGGGGGCCGCAGGACTCGTTCTGCTGCTCGCGGGGTGTGGCAGCGACGCTTCGGAGCCGGAGTCGGAGCTGCTCGGCAAGGACACCGGGATCCGGTACGGCGCGTCCCGGGTGCCGACGGTCAAGGACATGACCTGTGACCGCAAGCGCGGCTCGGTCCGGTACGGGCTCAATGCCCACACGGACGATTCCCTGCCCGAGCACGAGGGGGAGACCGACTCCAAGGACTACGTCTGCCACGGACCGGACCGGATCAGTCTCGCCATCGAAGGACGGACGGTGGCGGTACCGCACATCGCGGCCGAGTACGACCTCTACGGAGCCGTTCCGGACCCGCTCAGGACCGTCAAGACCGTGTACAGGCAGTCCTTGGCCGAGGACGACGAACGCACCCTGGTCGGCGACGCGGAGACGGTCACCACCAGGACCACCGCGATCACCTGCCGGCACAACGTCTGGCAGACCTTCCCCATGACCACCTGCCTGTGGGCGAACCACGGCGCGGTCGGCGCGGTCGACTTCTTCCCGCCTGCGGGCCGGCATCCCGGGATTGCGGAAGCGATCGCCCGGACCAAGGAACTCGTCGCGACCGGCCTGGTCGAATCCCCACGCTGACCTCGTGGGCCCGAGCGGGTGTCTCCTCGGGCATGCCCGCTCGGTGCCCGGACGAGATGCCGGGGTGTTCGAGCCGGGTGGGATGCTGCTGCCGCGCAGGACGCACTCCTCCACGTGAACGACCTGCCGTGGCCGCGTCGCCGCCGGGGCGCGCCACGGCCCCGGCCGCGACCAGGCCAGTCGGCGCCGATTGGCCTTTGTCCGGGTCCGGCGCACCGTCCTACCGTCGGATGCATGCGCATCCGAATCGTCGACGCCTTCACCGACCGCCCCTTCCACGGGAACCCCGCCGGAGTCCTACTCCTCGACGGCCCCTTCCCGCCGGACGCCTGGCTCCAGCGGGTCGCCGCCGAGGTGAACCTCTCCGAGACCGCCTTCGCCCGCCCCCTGCCGCCCGGCGGGGACGCCGACTGGGCGCTGCGTTGGTTCACCCCGGCCGCCGAGGTCGACATGTGCGGGCACGCCACCCTCGCGACCGCCCACGTCCTCGCCTCGAACGGCCTCGCGGAGGGCCTGATCCGCTTCGACGCGCGCTGCGGCGTCCTCACCGCCCGCGCCACCGACGACGGCTCGATCACGATGGACTTCCCCACGTCGTCGCTGACGCCGGTGGACCCGGACCCCGCGGTGGCCCGCGCGTTGGGCGCCGCGATCAAGTCGGTGCACGACACGTCCGCCCACATCGGCGACCTGGTGGTGGAGCTGGCCGACGAGCGGGCCGTGCGCGAGCTCACCCCCGACCACGCGGCCCTGCGCGCCCACTCCCGCCGCGGGGTGATCGTCACCGCGGCCGCCGAGGACCCGGCCCTCGGCTACGACTTCGTCTCGCGCGGCTTCTTCCCCGCCGTCGGCATCGACGAGGACCCGGTCACCGGGAGCGCGCACACCGCGCTCGCGCCCTTCTGGGGCGAGCGCCTGGGCCGCACCGAGATGACCGGCCTGCAGGGCGGAGCCCGTACCGGGCTGGTCCGCGTCACGCTGGCCGGCGAGCGCACCCTCCTGACCGGGCACGCCGTCACCGTCCTCGACGGCGAACTGCTCACGGCTCCCTGAAGCGCCCCCGGACCCCGGCTACGGGGTGGGCAGCCAGCCCACCTTGCCGGCGAGCAGCGCGTACCCGCCGAAGGCGACGATGTCGAGCAGCGCGTGCGCGACGACGAGCGGCCCCACCCGGCCCCAGCGACGGTAGGCCAGCACGAAGACCACGCCCATCACCATGTTGCCGATGAACCCGCCGATGCCCTGGTACAGGTGGTACGAGCCCCGCAGCACGGAGCTGGCCAGCAGCGCCGCCATCGGCGACCAGCCGAGCTGGTCGAGCCGGCGCAGCAGGTAGGCCAGCACGATGACCTCCTCCACCACGGAGTTCTGCACCGCGGAGAGGATCAGTACGGGGAACTTCCACCAGACGTCGGGCAGTGCCTCGGGCACGACCGTCAGGTTGAAGCCGGTCGCGCGGGCGGCCAGGTAGAAGGCGAGCCCGGCGCTCCCGATGCCGGCGGCCACGAGCGCCCCGCGCCCCAGGTCCTGCCAGGGCCGGGTCAGGTCGAAGCCCAGGACCCGCAGCCCGGGTGCCCCCTCGCGGGTCAGCAGGTGCGCCACCAGCAGCACGGGGACGAGCGCCGACGCGATGCCGAACAGCTGCCAGGCCAGGTCCAGCCAGGGCCGGCCGGGCGCGTACGAGCCGTTGAGCGTGGCGGCCTGGTCCTTCAGGCCGCCCGGCTTGGTGAGCGAGCCGATGAAACTGATCAGCGCGGAGACCCCGCTCGCGCCCAACGACAGCGCGAGCACGAGCAGCGTCTCGGTGCGCAGGACACCCCGACGCCGCTCGTCCTCGTCGAGCTCCACCACCACCGGCTCCGCGCGCACGCCCGACTCCCGTCCCGCCGTCCCGCTGCGAGCCATCCCGCCGCGACGTCCTGTTCCGATCACCCCATACTGCCTCCTCGGCGACGGGAGGGGATGATCGCGGCGGAATCGGGGGGTGCGGGAGCGACGGACGAGGACCGCGGGGGCCCGCCCGGAAGGACGGTCCGGTCAGCGGCCGGCCACCGTCGCGGCGTCCACCTCCCGTTCCGCGATTCCGACGGGCCAGGTGTGCAC
The DNA here is from genome assembly GCF_055595445.1 of Streptomyces sp. NPDC040432. Taxonomy (NCBI): domain Bacteria; kingdom Bacillati; phylum Actinomycetota; class Actinomycetes; order Kitasatosporales; family Streptomycetaceae; genus Streptomyces; species Streptomyces sp. NPDC040432. The sequence goes on from NZ_JBVIVP010000001.1 coordinate 806,903, forward strand.
GGGGTCGCCCAGGTGCATCAGCTCGCTGTACCGGCGGGTGGTCGCGGCGAGCGCCGCGTCCCGGTCGAGCCCGCCGGCGCGGGCCCGGTGGTAGGTGTCCACCTGCCAGGTCGCCCCGTTCACCCGCCGCCGGCAACGTTCCTCGATGATCCCCAGGTAGTGGTCCCGGTCCGCGGCCTCGATCCCCCACGCGTCCAGGCCGGCCGCGGCCATCGGCAGCAGCTCGTCCAGCACCAGCCTCACCGCGGGTACGCTCACCAGCCCGCCGGCCCGCCCGCGGCGGGGCCAGCGCAGTCGGGCGTCGATCCCGTACCGGCAGGCCGCGTCGAAGTTGGCCTCCGCCTCGGCGAACGGCATCCGGGTCCACACCGGGCGAGGTTCGTCGGCGAGGGTGCGTACGAGCCCGTAGTAGAAGGCCGCGTTGGCGACGACGTCGGCGACGGTCGGCCCGGCCGGCAGCACCCGGTTCTCCACGCGCAGGTGCGGCACCCCGTCGGCGACCCCGTAGACGGGCCGGTTCCAGCGGTAGACCGTGCCGTTGTGCAGGACCAGTTCCTGAAGGTTCGGCACGCCTCCGTCGGCCAGGACCCGCAGCGGCTCCTCCTCGTCGCAGATCGGCAGCAGCGCGGGGAAGTAGCGGAGGTTCTCGGCGAACAGCTCGTACGCCGAATCCACCCACCGCTCCCCGAACCAGGTCCGCGGCCGTACGCCCTGGGCCTGGAGCTCGGGCGGCCGGGTGTCGGTGGCCTGCGTGAAGAGCGGCGGCCGGGACTCGCGCCACAGCTCTCGCCCGAACAGGAAGGGCGAGTTGGCGCCGACCGCTATCTGTACGGCGGTCACCGCCTGCGCCGCGTTCCACACGTCCGCGAACCTCGCCGGAGTCACCTGGAGGTGGAGCTGTACGGAGGTGCAGGCGGCCTCCGGCACGATCGACCCGGTGCTCCAGGTCAGCCGCTCCACACCGTCGATGTCGAGGGTGAAGTCCTCACCCCGCATCATCAGGATCTGCTCGTTCAGCAGCGAGTAGCGGTCCACCGCCGAGAGGTTGGCCGGCGCCAGGTCCGCGCGGGAGAGGGTCGGCAGGATCCCGATCATCACCACCCCCGCGTCGATCTCCGCGGCCTGCCGGTGGGCGTAGTGGAGCCCCGCGCTCAGCTCCTCCGCGAGCTGGTCGAATACCCGGCCGTCGAGCCGGTGGGGAAGTACGTTGACCTCAAGGTTGAACAATCCGAGTTCGGTCTGGAAATCGGGGCTGGCAATCCGCTCCAAGACCTGGGCATTCACCATTCGCGGCAAACCGTCGGCACCCGCGAGATTCAATTCGATCTCCAGCCCCATCATGTTCTTGGGGCGATCGAACCTCTTCTCCGCCAGAAGCCGCTCCAGTCCCTCCAGGCACTCGTGAAGCTTCCTCCGATACCGTTGCCGATCGGACAGGTCGAATCCGCCTGCCACGACCTTCTCCCCCATCGAGGCGTCCCTCCTCCAGGCCCGGCCGAGTGCACCCGGGCGCGCATGTACGGTCGATGATGCCCAAGGGCCGTGATCGATAACGCGGGTGACCGCCCCTCGGACAGCAGCGCGCGCCGGTATGGCCGGATGGGCGCTTCGGCACATTCACCTGGCAACTCGCCCTATGCAAATTCCGCGTCGACTTTGCCGGTTTCGGATAACCGATGCTTTCCAGCCGAGCCCCCTTCAGGTAGCCTCCGAGGTCAGCGCGTCAGGTCTGCGCTCAGGCGGCACGAATGGCATCGCAGCGGGACCGGTAAGCGACTTGTCGGCAATAGCAGGGACAGCTAGCCGAAACACTGCGTGAACACGTGTCGTATAAACTCCGCAATCGAGGCAGAGAGTTGGCGCGCGGTCATTGCCCCTCAGCCCCCCTCTGACCCCAGAATGCGACAGCGCCGTCCCGTTCCTTCCCCCGCACCACAGGTCTCCCAAGTGAGAGGCGACCCACCATGCCGCTGCATGTCCCTCCGGCTCCCGCGCCCGCCCTGCGCAGCGTCCTCGCGGCACTCGGTTCCCCCACCGCCGTCCACGAGGCGCACACTCCGGCCCTGCGCACGGTCCAGGGCCCGTTGACCGCCGAGCTTCCCCTTCCCGTGCACGTGATCGACCGGCTCCACACGTCCAACCTCGCTGCCGGCGGAAGGCCCCCGCGCACCCGGCTCACCGCGTGGCGGTTCCTGATCCGCAGCGGGGACCGGTTCGTCGCCGCGGCCGACACCCGCCTCACGGCGGACGGCTGGGCCTTCTCCCACTTCTTCGAGGGCCCCTACGTCACCGCCACCGAACGCGCCCTGCGCCAGGCGGAGTCGATGGCGACGGGCTACCAGCCGCGCCTACTGTCCGTACCGGAGCTGTACATGCTGACCCTGTGGCTGCACGGCGCGGTCGGCGCCGACGCGGCGGCCGGCCTGCCCGCCGCCGCCGACCTGCTGGTTCCGCTCGCCCCGGCACCTCCCGGCATCGCCGCCTTCAGGCCGCACACCGTGTCCGAACTACTGCCCGTACTGACGCACCGGCTGACCCGCCAGGCCCCTCCCGTGCCGCCTCCCGTAGCCGCTCCGGCGGCCTGACCACAGCCACCCGGACGACCCATTCGGCCTAGTCCGCTCGGGCCACTCGCGAACCATCCGAAATGACAGGGGAGTTGGCCTGAACCGCCCGCACGGGTGATGCGTCCTCAATCCATGAGGACAGCTGCCGGGAAATACCTGCGAAGCAGCCGTCCTGGGGGAAGACTGAGCCCATCCTCCCCGCAGGTGCGGGGACGACCCAGGGGGACGGCCATGAATCACGCATCGAGCCGTAGCGAACAGACCACACCGCAGCGAAAGAACGCATCCATGTGCCAGCACCAGCCTGCCTGCCCGTCATCAGAATCCGCCGACCGGGAGGCCGCGCGCCCGGTGGCCAACCACCCGGAGCAGGGCTGGAGCCTGCTGTGCAACGGCGTCCTCCTCTTCGAGGACACCGGTGAACTCCTGCCGGACGGCCAGATCATCGCGCCACACCGCCCGCTCGCGGCGGCCTGACCGGACCCGACGAAGAAGGGGCCGTTCCCGGAGCATGTGCTCCGGGAACGGCCCCTTCCGGCGCGCCGACCGTACGGTTCGGCGGGCCGTCACCGCTCGCGCGGGATCAGTTGTCGTACTCGTCCAGCGGCGGGCAGGAGCACACCAGGTTCCGGTCGCCGAAGGCGCCGTCGATCCGGCGCACCGGCGGCCAGTACTTCTCCGCGGGCGAGACACCGGCCGGGAAGACGGCCTCGTCGCGGGTGTACGGGTGGTTCCACTCGCCGCCCAGCGACGCCGCGGTGTGCGGGGAGTTGGCGAGGGGGTTGTCGTCCGCCGGCCACTCGCCGCCCGCGACCCGGTCGATCTCGCCGCGGATCGCGATCATCGCGTCGCAGAAACGGTCGATCTCCGCGAGGTCCTCGGACTCCGTCGGCTCGATCATCAGCGTGCCGGCGACCGGGAAGGACATCGTCGGCGCGTGGAAGCCGTAGTCGATCAGACGCTTGGCGATGTCGTCGACGCTCACACCCGTCGCCTTCGACAGCGGACGCAGGTCGATGATGCACTCGTGCGCGACCAGGTTGCCCGGGCCGGTGTACAGCACCGGGTAGTGCGGCTCCAGACGCTTGGCGATGTAGTTCGCGCCCAGTACCGCCACCTGGGTGGCTCGCTTGAGACCCTCACCACCCATCAGGCGTACGTACGACCAGGAGATCGGCAGGATGCCGGCCGAGCCCCACGGAGCGGCCGAGATCGGGCCGACGCCCGTCTCGGGACCGGCCGTCGGCTGGAGCGGGTGGTTCGGCAGGTACGGGGCGAGGTGCGCCCGGACGCCGACCGGGCCCACGCCGGGGCCGCCGCCGCCGTGCGGGATGCAGAAGGTCTTGTGCAGGTTCAGGTGCGAGACGTCGCCGCCGAAGTGACCCGGCTTGGCCAGGCCCACCAGGGCGTTCAGGTTGGCGCCGTCGACGTACACCTGACCACCGGCCTCGTGGACCTGGGCGCAGATGTCGGCGACGTGCTCCTCGAACACACCGTGCGTCGACGGGTAGGTGATCATCAGCACGGCGAGCTCGTCGCGGTACTGCTCGATCTTGGCGCGCAGGTCGGCCGCGTCCACCTCGCCGTCGTCCGCCGTCCTGACGACGACGACCTTCATGCCGGCCATCACGGCGCTCGCGGCGTTGGTGCCGTGCGCCGAGGACGGGATGAGGCAGATGGTGCGCTGCTCGTCGCCGTTCGCCCGGTGGTAGGCGCGGACGGCCAGCAGACCGGCGAGCTCACCCTGGGAGCCGGCGTTCGGCTGGATGGAGACCTTGTCGTAGCCGGTGACCTCGCAGAGTCGTTCCTCCAGCTCGGTGATGAGCGTGAGGTAGCCCTCCGCCTGCTCGACCGGGGCGAACGGGTGCAGCTGGCCGAACTCGGGCCAGGTCACCGGCTCCATCTCGGTGGTCGCGTTGAGCTTCATCGTGCAGGAGCCCAGCGGGATCATGCCGCGGTCCAGCGCGTAGTCCTTGTCCGAGAGCTTGCGCAGGTAGCGCAGCATCGCGGTCTCGGAGCGGTGCTGGTGGAAGACCGGGTGGGTCAGGACCTCGTCCGAGCGCAGCAGGCCCTCGGGGAGGGTCTCGGCCGTGGTCCCGTCCAGGGCCTCCAGGTCGGCGTCGACCCCGAAGGCGCCCCAGACGGCCTCGATGTCGGCGCGCAGGGTGGTCTCGTCGCAGGCGACGGAGACCAGGTCGGCGTCGACCTGGAAGAGGTTGACGCCGGCCTCACGGGCGGCGGCGACGACCTCGGCGGCCTTGCCGGGCACCCGGGCGGTGATCGTGTCGAAGTACGAGCCGTGCACGACCTCGACGCCGCCGGCCGTCAGACCCGCGGCGAGCAGCGTGGCGTACCGGTGGGTGCGGCGGGCGATCGTCCGCAGGCCGTCCGGCCCGTGGTAGACGGCGTACATGCCCGCCATGACGGCGAGCAGCACCTGCGCGGTACAGATGTTGCTGGTGGCCTTCTCACGGCGGATGTGCTGCTCACGGGTCTGCAGCGCCAGCCGGTACGCCTTGTTGCCGTCCGCGTCCACGGAGACGCCGACGAGGCGGCCCGGCAGGGAGCGGGCGTGCTTGGCCTGGACGGCCATGTAGCCGGCGTGCGGTCCGCCGAAGCCCATCGGGACGCCGAAGCGCTGGGTGGTGCCGACGGCGATGTCCGCACCCAGCTCGCCCGGCGAGGTCAGCAGGGTCAGGGCGAGCAGGTCGGCGGAGACGGTGACGACGGCACCGAGCTCGTGCGCCTGGTCGATGACCGGCTTGATCTCGCGCACGGCGCCGGAGGCGCCGGGGTACTGGAGCAGCACGCCGAAGACGCCGCGCTCGGCGATCTCGGCGGGGATGCCGTCCGACAGGTCGGCGACGACGACCTCGACGCCCGTGGGCTCGGCGCGGGTCTCGATCACCGCGATGGTCTGCGGGAGCGCGTCGGCGTCGATCAGGAAGACGCCGCCCTTGACCTTGCCGACGCGACGGGCGAGGGACATGGCCTCGGCGGCGGCGGTGCCCTCGTCCAGGAGGGAGGCGCCGGAGGTCGGCAGACCGGTCAGGTCGGCGACGACGGTCTGGAAGTTCAGCAGGGCTTCCAGGCGACCCTGCGAGATCTCCGGCTGGTAGGGCGTGTACGCCGTGTACCAGGCCGGGTTCTCCATGACGTTGCGCAGGATCACCGGCGGGGTGAAGGTGCCGTAGTAACCGAGGCCGATCATCGGGGACAGGACCTGGTTGCGGTCGGCGAGCGATCGGAGCTCGGCGAGCACCTCCGCCTCGGTCCGCGCCTCGGGCAGGTTCAGCGCGTCGGCGGTCTTGATCACATCCGGTACGGCGGCGGCGGTGAGTTCGTCCAGGGAGCCGTAGCCCACGTGGGCGAGCATCTTCGCCTGCGCCTCGGCGTCCGGGCCGATGTGGCGCTGCTCGAAGGGGATGCCTCGCTCCAGCTGGGAGAGCGGAATGCGGTTGGCGGTCATGACGGAGGCCTCCTGGTCGTATGACCTGCGAGGGGCACCACGGCGCGGGCACCCGGACGGCCTCCCCCTCTGTCATCTCAACCTGAGAGCTTCACCGGGCCACGCGGGGATCGCCCACGGGGTCCGGCTTTCACCGTCGGTGAGGAGAGGAGCCGGTACTGCGTCCCGGCACCGCCCCTGCTTTCCAGAGTGGCCTCTTCACGTGCGGTACGTATGCCTGAGAGATTCCGGGGAGGATTTGCTCCTTCGGCGCCTCCGTCCAACTCACTCAGAGGACTCTCCCGCACAGGGTCAACAGCCGTCACCCAGCCTACCAGCGAGGATCTGGAGCCTCCGTCGAGTGGCCCCGTCTGCGGTTATGCACTTTTGTAGTGATTACGGATGGAGTTGCGACCAAGTGGAGGGACCGTGCAGACCGACATCGATCCGCGCAGCCTGATCGGCCGCAAGGCATTCGACCGCAACGGCGCCAAGATCGGCACCGTGGACGAGGTCTACCTCGACGACGCCACGGGCGTACCGGAGTGGGCCGCCGTGCGGACCGGCCTCTTCGGCCGGGACGCCTTCGTCCCGCTGGAGCCCAGCGAGGTGGTGGACGACGCCCTGCGCGTGCCGTTCGAACGCTCCCTCATCAAGGACGCCCCCGATTTCGGGGTCGGCCGGCACCTCTCCCCCGAGCAGGAGCTCCAGCTCTACCACCACTACGGGCTCGACGTGGTCCTCCCCTCGGAGTTCCGGCACCAGCCGCCCCCGCCCGCCAAGAAGCGCCGTCGCGACACCGGCCGACGGACCGGAGGGAGCCAGGTGCAGTGACCCGCGCGGTCACCGCACCCGGGCGGTACCCACCAGCGGCAGCGGATCGGACGGCTGCAGTTCGGGGTCGTCCACCCGGAAGGTACGGACCCGGCCGGGTGGGGCACCGGGCTGTTCGAACCGTACGGTCACACGCCCCACACCGCTCCCCTGGACCCAGCCGGGCCCGTGGACGGCGTGCCGTACGTCACTCCCTGCCGCCCAGTGCCGCACCGCGCCGCCCTCGGAGCCGGCGGACGCCGCCACGGCCCCGCCGGCGCCACCCGCACCGCTCGCACCGTCCGAACCCGTGACTCCGCCGGCCCCTTCGGCCACGCCGTCCTCCCCGGCGTCCGCGCCCCCGGAGGGCCCGTCCGCCCCGTCCGGCGCAACGGCCCCGTGCTCCTCCGCTCCGTCCGGCTCCCCGTCCGCCTCGGCGGCGCGCACCTGGGCGAAGAGGTCCTCCTGGGTGTAGTCCGCGAGGCCCGTCACCCCGACCCCGAGCAGCCGGACGCCGCCCGTGGTGTCCACCCCCTCCAGCAGCCGCGCGGCGGCCTCCCGCACCACGGCGGGGTCGTCCGTCGGGCCCCGCAGGGTTTCGGAGCGGGTCAGCGTCGAGAAGTCGTAGCGCCGTACCTTGAGGACGATGGTGCGACCCGAGTGCCCGGAGGCCCGCAGTCGGCCCACGCACCGGTCCGCGAGCCGCTGCACCTCGTGCCGGATCCGTACCCGGTCGTGCAGGTCCACGTCGAAGGTGTCCTCCACCGATACGGACTTCGCGTCGCGCTCCGCGACCACGGGCCGGTCGTCCAGCCCCAGCGCCATCCGGTACAGCCCCGCCCCGTGCGCCTTGCCCACCATCCGCACCAGCTCGTCCTCACCGGCTTCGGCGAGCTCCCCGACGGTGGTGATCCCGGCCCGGCGCAGGTGCTCCCCGGTCGCCGGCCCCACCCCGGGCAGGGTCCGCACCGACATCGGCGCGAGCAGTTCCCGTTCGGTGCCGGGTTCGATGAGCAGCAGTCCGTCCGGCTTCGCCTCCTCGGAGGCCACCTTGGCGAGCATCTTCGACCCCGCGAGCCCCACGGAGCCGCTGAGGCCCGTCGCGGCCGTGATCTCGGCCCGCAGCCGCTCCCCCACGGCCCTGGCCCCGGCCGCGTCGAAGGCGGCGGAGCCCGCCTCCAGGTCCACGAAGGCCTCGTCCAGGCTGAGCGGCTCGACCAGCGGGGACAGCTCCCTGAGCAGCCCCATGACCAGTTCGCTGACCTCACGGTAGAGGCTGAAGCGGGGAACGAGGCAGGCCCCGTTAGGGCAGAGCCGGCGGGCCTGCGCCATCGGCATCGCCGAATGGACGCCGAACCGCCGGGCCTCGTAGGAGGCGGTGGCCACCACACCGCGCGGTCCGAGCCCCCCGACGATCACGGCCTTCCCGCGCAGGCTGGGTTTCGACGCCTGCTCCACGGAGGCGTAGAAGGCGTCCATGTCCAGGTGCAGGATGGTCGGCGCGGATCTCACAGCCCGATGCTGCCCTACGGCACTGACATCGCGGTGGCCAACGCGGCGCCGGCCGTCCCCGCGACCGGTGCGGGGCGGCGTCCGCCCCCTCGGGCCGGCCGTCCGGTACGACCGGTCAGCCGGCCCGGTTCCGGCGCGCGGCCAGCTCGTCGGTGGGGTTGTGGCCGACGAGGGTCTCGCCCGTGTCCACGCGCTCCCCGTGCAACTGCGACAGGGCGTTCTCCACGTCGCGCCGGACGACACCCACCGCGATGCCGAAGACTCCCTGCCCGCCCTGGAGCAGGCTCACCACCTGGTCCGGCGAGGTGCACTCGTACACGGTCGCGCCGTCGCTCATCAGCGTCATGCTCTCCAGGTCCTGGAATTCCCGGTCCCGCAGGTGCTGCACGGCGGTGCGGATGCTCTGCAACGCCACCCCGGTGTCCAGGAAACGCTTGACGATCTTGAGGACCACGACGTCGCGGAAGCTGTACAGCCGCTGTGTGCCGGATCCGTACGCGGGTCGGACGCTCGGCTCCACCAGCCCCGTCCGCGCCCAGTAGTCGAGCTGCCGGTACGTGATGCCCGCCGCGGCACACGCCGTGGGCCCGCGGTAGCCGACCTGCTCGGGCACCGGGGCGTCGCCCACCGGTCCGACCGGCGTGGACGCCGGCTGACGGTGCGCGGGCCCGGCCGCGCCGCCGTACAGCGGGTACGGCCCACCATCACTCCGTGCGGGGGTGCCCCCGGTCGTACCGTCGCCCGTGATCCTCACGCCGACCCTCCGTCCTTGACCTGCCCACCTTGAAGGTAGGCAGTGACCAGGGGTGCGTCAACGATCGCCACACTCGGCACGCCGAGTGATAATCACCCTGAGAGTGGTTTCCCGTACCCCGTTGCGGGGAAAGGCTACTCGAATGGGCTGGAGGTTCCCGGTGGATGACGCGGCCGCGTTTCACGGCGCGTTCCTCCGCGAGCCTCACTGTGGGCCGGTGCCGAAGTCCTCCGGTGAGATCTGGTCGAGGAACTCGCGGAACTTCTCCACCTCGTCCTCCTGTTCGTCGGGAATGGCGATTCCGGCGTCATCGAGCACACCGTCACTGCCGTAGATCGGCGTCCCCGTCCGCAGGGCCAGCGCTATCGCGTCGGAAGGCCTCGCGCTCACCTCGACCCCGCTGGCGAAGACCAGCTCCGCGTAGAAGACACCCTCCCGCAGATCCGTGATCCGGACCTCGGTGAGTTCCTCACCGACCGCTTCCAACACGTCCTTGAACAGGTCGTGCGTCAGCGGCCGGGCAGGGGCCATTCCCTGCTGGGCGAAGGCAATGGCGGTAGCCTCCCCAGGACCGATCCAGATGGGGAGGTACCGATCGCCTCCCACTTCACGTAGGAGCACGATCGGCTGGTTGGAGGGCATTTCCACCCGGACACCCACAACGTCGAGCTCGTTCACACAGCAACCCTAGGACCTGCCCGGCCGGTTTGGGTAGTCGGGGCCCCACGCCGACCAGCGCCGTCAGCGCAACCGGACGCCGAGAGCGGTCTGCACGAGGGCCTCGTGGAGCCGCACGGACAGGCCCGCGAGCTCCTTCAGCGTCGCCTCCGCGTGCGCCCTGGTCTGGGGGTTGCGGTGTCTGCGCAGCGGCGCCACGACCTGTTCCACCAGACCGGCCTCGCGGTCCGCCGACGCCTTCATGGCGCGCAGGTGGCGCGGCTCCAGGCCGAACCGGCCGAGATCGGCGATCAGACGGGCGACGGTGACCGTCTCCGCGTCGAACCCGCCGCCCGGGGCCTCACAGATGAGGCCGTACGACTCCCACTCCGCGAGCCGCTCCTCGTCCGCCTCCGCGGCGGCGATCAACTCGGCCCGGCCCACCCGCGGCACGGTCGGCCGTTCCCGGCCCACCTCGCCGTACACGGCGGACGGGCTCGCGGGATCGACGGACTCACCGTGGGCGGTCGGCCCGGGGATGCGGATCTGCTCACCCCGGTCGAGCGCGTCGAGCTGCTCCCGGATGACCTTCAGCGGCAGGTAGTGGTCCCGCTGGAGGCGCAGGATGTGCCCGAGCCGTTCCACGTCGCCGGTGCTGAACTTGCGGTATCCGGAAGGCGTGCGCCGGGGCTCGACGAGCCCCTCCGCCTCCAGGAAGCGGATCTTCGAGATCGTGACTTCGGGGAACTCGTCGCGCAACGTGGTGAGCACCGTACCGATGCTCACCAGCCGCCCGGCCTGGCCGACAGTGCCGGCGGTGCCGCTCTTGGGGGCACCGCCGGTGGGGGTACGCAGCATGGAACCTTCCCTGTGGTTCCCCCGGACCGGGTCCGGGGGAAGGGTCAGATGCCCCGCAGGCTCGCGTAGAAGACCAGCCGGTACTTGCCGATCTGCACCTCGTCGCCGTTGTGCAGGGCGACCGCGTCGATCGGCTCGCGGTTCACGTACGTGCCGTTGAGGCTGCCCACGTCGGAGACGGTGAAGCCGCCCTCCTGGCCCCTGCGGAACTCGACATGCCGCCGGGAGACGGTGACGTCGTCCAGGAAGATGTCGCTCTGCGGGTGCCGGCCCGCCGTGGTCAGCTCACCGTCGAGGAGGAAGCGGCTGCCCGAGTTGGGGCCGCGCCGGACGATCAGCAGAGCGGAACCCGGCGGCAGCGCCTCCACCGCGGCCTGGGCCTCGGGAGAGAGCGACGACGACGCGTGCGGCTGTCCCGACACCTCGGCCTCGTAGGCCTCAAGGCCCGAGATCGAGATCGTGGACGTGGTCTCCGAGGCACGCTCCGGCGTCAGGCCCGCCCGCAGCGGCGCGCCGCAGTTGGAGCAGAAGCGGCTGGCCGCATCACTGCGGTGCCCACACCTGCTGCAAACCTGCTCGGCCGACATGGACGGCTCCTCGCGCCGCGGCTGCCCCGCGGAGGCATTGGTGGCATACGGGTCGGGCGCAAACCCTCCACCCGCACTTGAGGTTGATGGTTCACCGAAACCTATGCGTCCGGAACCGGCAGGGTCAACACCCGACGCGCCCTGCGCGCCCGAATTGTCACCCTGGCCGGCCACCTCGTCGCGGAAGAGCGGCCGGTCGCCCTGCGCTTCCCCGTCTCCGTGCCCCGCGCGGTGCCGCGCGGCGCCGCTCTCCTCGCGGTTCTTCTTTCCGAACAACTTCTCAAACAACTTCACGGGCGATTCCCCTTGACCGAAACAGACCCGCCCGTGGGGCAGGACGAACTCTGCATGCACACACCTGCCGACCCGGACATTCTCACAACGTCCGTAACCACCAGACAGTTTCCACCACGCACCGCGACTTCGGTGCGTCGACCCCCCGCAGGCGTCCGCCCGCGTGAGCCGGTCCACATCACGCCCGACATCACGGCGATGACGACCGAGCGTAGTCAGGCTGCTTCGCAGCCCGCAAGGCATCCACAACGATCTTCGCCGACCGCGTGACGGCGACCGTCGCCTGCTCTTTCTCCAGCGTCTGCACCACACCACCGGGGATGTTGAGCGCCGGCTCCAGATCCTGCGGCCTGCCGATCACCTTGAACTCGTAGGGCTGTGTGATCTTCTTACCGTCGATCGCCACACCGCCGCCCTCGTCCGAGAAGAACGAGCTCGCGACGACGCGCACACCGTTGATCTGGATCGCCTCGGCCCCGGCCGCCCGCAGCTCCTGCAACGTGTCCAGGAGCTGGTCGGACTGCACGTGCCCCTGCGGATCGGTGATCCTCAGGGTGATGCCGGGTCCCTGCGCAGCCACCGTACCGGCCAGGATGCCCAGTTGGCGTTCCTTCTCCACGGTCTGCCGGCGGGCCTCCTCGGCCTGGTTGGAGCTGCTCTCCAGCTCCTTGCGCTGGTCGTCGAGCCGCTGCTTCTCGTCCTCCAGGCGCGTGGTCCGCCCGTCGAGCTCGTCGAGGATCCGAACGAGGTCCTCCTGACGGGCACCGCGCAGCGGGGCACTGGAGTCGCTGTTCGACCGTACCTGGATCGCCAGACCCAGCCCGAGGACGAACAGCAGCAGCGCGACGATCAGTTGGGCCCGGCTCACACGTGGCGGCCACAGCCCGGCCGCGAGGCGCTGCCTGCCGGTCTGTTCCTCCTCGGCGCTCCCGGGGCCCCCGGAGGGTCCCTCGGAGGGCTCTGGCACCGCCTGCGCCGCCGGTTCCTCCTTCCGGAGCCGCGCGGGCTCCCCGGGCTCCCCCAGCGGGGTGTTGTCGCTGCTCATCGGCCTCACGCCCGGAAGACGTGCCGACGGATGGCCGCGGCGTTGGAGAAGATCCGGATGCCGAGGACGACGACCACGCCCGTCGACAGCTGCGCGCCGACGCCCAGCTTGTCGCCGAGGAAGACGATCAGGGCGGCCACGACCACGTTCGACAGGAACGACACCACGAAGACCTTGTCGACGAAGATGCCGTCCAACATCGCGCGCAGGCCACCGAACACCGCGTCCAGCGCGGCCACCACCGCGATCGGCAGATACGGCTCGACGACGGCCGGCACTTCGGGCCGGACCAGCAGCCCGACCACCACTCCGGCCACCAGGCCAAGTACCGCGATCACGATGCACCCTTCTTCGGCTCTTCCGCCGTGGCTGTACGCACGGTCAGGCTCGATGCGGCCGGCACCTTCACCTCGTCCACGGCGGACAGGGTGTAGCGGATCCCGTAGCTCTCCTGCAACACACGCAGGTACTGGCCGTCCACGGAGTCCTGGAAGTTGGTGCCGAGCCGTTTCTTGTCCCCGACCGCGAGGACCTCGTACGGCGGCACCAGCGGCTTGTTGTCGACCAGTATCGCGTCACCGGCCGCCCTGATCGCCGACAGCGCCGTCAGCCGCTGTCCGTTGATCGAGACGGCCTCCGCGCCGGCCTGCCACAGTCCGTTCACGATGCGCTGCATGTCCCGGTCACGGACCCGGCCGGTATCGGAGAAACCGGCGCTCTCGCGCGGTCCGCCGCCTCCTGCCGCGGCGCCCTTGGCGTCGTCCACCACCAGCTTGACGCCGGGACCGCGGACTTCGGTCGCCCCCGACAGCAGGGCGACGAGCCGGCCCTGGTCCCCGCCGTGCTGTTGGAGCGCCGCGCCCTGCCGGTCGGCGACTTCGGTCCGCAGCCGTTCGATGTCTCGTTCCAGGCCGTCCGCCCCGGCGTCGGCACGCTCCACGCGGTCGATCAGTTCCTGCCGCTCCTTGGCCAGCACCGGCGCCGCTATGCGCGCCTGGGCGGCGCCGAGCGTGACGACCATGGCGGTGATGACGAGCCCGGCCGCGAGCGCCAGCTTCGCCTTGAGGGTCCGCGGCAGCCCTGCCGTTCCGTCGGCCCGGTTCCGGGCCGTCGCTTCCGCATAGCCCTCGTCGAGGCTGTGGTCCATCACGTGGGTCAGCAGCGACATGGAGGCGTCCGGGCGCGCGGGCGGTGTGGCCGAACTCCGGTTGTTGGGCGGCTGCGACATGCACCACATCGTCGCATGTCGCCCCCGCTCCGACCGAATGCGGTCGCACGGCGGGCCGGGACGGGCAATTGCCCGTTCCGGCCCGCTCCACTCGCGGTTACGCGACGCCGCTCAGTGCTGTCCCGCGCCCTCCACGACCTCCGCCCACTCGTCGAGGAGTGCCTGCGCGGACGCGTCGTCGGGCCCTTCGGCCCACAGGTGGGTGACCGCTTCCGCCGGGTCCGGCAGGACGAGCGCCCACCGCCCGTCGGCCTCGACCACGCGCACTCCGTCGGTGGTGTCCACCTGTCGCTCTCCGGCCACCTCGACGACCCGTCGCATGACGAGGCCCTTGACGGCCCACGGCGTCGGCACGTCCCGCTTGAGGACGTGCGCCCGCGGGATCCGGGCGTCGATCTGGCTCAGCGTGAGCTGTGTCCGCGCGACCAACCCGATGAGCTGCACGAACGCCGCCGAGCCGTCGAAGACACTGCCGAACTCGGGGATGATGAAGCCGCCCCGGCCGTCGCCGCCGAAGATGGTGCTCTCGGCGCGTCCCACCCGGGTCAGGTCGTCGGGCGAGGTCGTCGTCCATTCCACCTGAGTGCCGTGGTAGGCCGCCACCTGCTCGGCGACGCGGGTGGTGGTCACGGGCAGTGCCACCTTGCCGCTGCGCTTCTCCGCGGCGACCAGGTCGAGGAGCACGAGCAGCGCCCGGTCGTCCTCGATGATCCGTCCTCGTTCGTCGACGAGCGAGATCCGCTCGCCCACCGGGTCGAAGCGGATGCCGAACGCGGCCCGCGCCGAGGCCACGATCTCCCCGAGCCGTACCAGCCCGGCCCGCCGGGACTCGGCGGTCTCCGTCGGCCGGGACTCGTCCAGACCGGGATTGATCGTCAGCGCGTCGACCCCGAGCCTGCCCAGCAGGCTGGGGAGCACCAGACCGGCACTTCCGTTCGAAGCGTCGACGACGACCTTGAGGCCGGAGTCGGCGATCCCGGTGATGTCGACGCGCCGCAGCAGGGAGCCCGTGTACGAGTCGAAGACGCTCGACGGGAACTGCAGGTCACCGATCTCGCCCGGGAAGGCACGCCGGTATTCCTGGCGTGCGTAGACCCGGTCCAGCTTGCGCTGGCCCGCCTGTGAGAGGTCCGCCCCGCGCTCGTCCAGGAACATGATGTCCACGGAGTCCGGTACGCCGGGCGAGGTTCTGATCACGATGCCGCCGGCGGCGCCGCGGGCCGTCTGCTGCCGGGCCACCGGCAGCGGTACGTTCTCCAGGTCGCGCACGTTGATGGCACTGGCCTGCAGCGCCGAGATCACGGCCCGCTTGAGCGCTCGCGCGCCTCGGGAGTGGTCACGGGCGGTGGTGACGATCGCACCCTTCTTCAGGGTGGTGGCGTAGGCGCCCGCCAGTTTGACGACCAGCTCGGGGGTGATCTCCACGTTCAGGATCCCGGAGACGCCGCGGGCACCGAACAGGTGTGCCTGCCCGCGCGACTCCCAGATCACCGACGTGTTGACGAAGGCGCCGGCCTCGATCGTCTTGAACGGGTAGACGCGGACGTTGCCCTGGACGATGGATTCCTCGCCGACGAGGCACTCGTCACCGATGACTGCGCCGTCCTCGATGCGCGCGGCCCGCATGATGTCGGTGTTCTTGCCGATGACGCAGCCGCGCAGGTTGCTGTGGGGGCCGATGTACACGTTGTCGTGGACGACGGCCTTGTGCAGGAAGGCGCCGCTCTTGACGACGACGTTCGAGCCGATGACCGTGTGTTCCCGGATCTCGACCCCGGCTTCGACCTTGGCGTAGTCCCCGATGTAGAGGGGGCCGCGCAGGACGGCGTCGGGGCTGACCTCGGCGCCTTCGGCGATCCACACTCCGGGGGAGATCTCGAAGCCCTCCATGTCGACCTGGACCTTGCCCTCCAGCACGTCGGCCTGCGCCTTGACGTAGCTTTCGTGGGTGCCCACGTCCTCCCAGTAGCCCTCGGCCACGTAGCCGTAGATCGGCCGGCCTTCCTTCATGAGCTGGGGGAAGACGTCGCCGGACCAGTCGACGGAGACGTCGGCGTCGACGTAGTCGAAGATCTCGGGTTCCATCACGTAGATGCCGGTGTTGATGGTGTCCGAGAACACCTGGCCCCACGTGGGCTTCTCCAGGAAGCGTTCGACCTTCCCTTCCTCGTCCACGATGGTGATGCCGAATTCCAGCGGATTCGGCACCCTCGTCAGGCACACCGTGACCAGTGCGCCCTTCTCCTTGTGGAAGTTGATGAGGTCCGTGAGGTCGAAGTCGGTGAGCGCGTCGCCGGAGATGACGAGGAAGGTGTCGTCCTTCAGCGCCTCCTCGGCGTTCTTCACGCTGCCGGCGGTGCCGAGTGGCTTCTCCTCGTTGGCATAGGTGAGCTCCATTCCGAGCTCCTCGCCGTCCCCGAAGTAGTTCTTGACGAGCGACGCCAGGAACTGCACGGTGACCACGGTCTCGCTGAGCCCATGCCGCTTGAGCAACCTGAGCACGTGCTCCATGATCGGCCGGTTCGCCACCGGCAGGAGCGGCTTGGGCATGCTTGAGGTCATGGGGCGAAGCCGCGTACCTTCGCCACCGGCCATCACGACGGCCTTCATGTCGGAAGAGTCCTCCTAGAGAGATGACGGTCTGGCCGACCTCACCCGCCCCGGACGGTGACTCCGCTACTCCTCCGCGTCAGTTACCGGCGCCGAGCGAGCTCAATCGGCCGTGGCATCCGCCTTCACGAGACGACGGACTTGCACCACGTAAAGGATTCCTGCCCACCAATAGAGCGTTGTACCCCATCCCGCGAACGCCCATCCGAAAACGGACGCCATCCAGGCCAACCAGCCGGTGCCGTCACTGAGCAACAGCAGGGGGAACGCGTACATCAGGTTGAAGGTCGCGGCCTTGCCGAGGAAGTTCACCTGGGGCGGCGGATAGCCGTGCCGGCGCAGGATCCACACCATGACCAGCAGCATTGCCTCACGGGCCAGGAGCGCGGCGGTGAGCCACAGGGGCAGGATCTCGCGCCACGTCAGGCCGAACAGCGTGGTCAGGATGTAGAGGCGGTCCGCGGCCGGGTCCAACAGCCGACCCAGTTTGCTGATCTGATTCCAGCGGCGCGCGAGTTTTCCGTCGAGGTAGTCACTGATCCCGCTGAGCATGAGGACCGCGAGTGCCCACCCGTCGTGCTCGGCCAGGATCAGCCAGAGGAACAGCGGTACGCCGGCGAGGCGAGCCATGCTCAGGATGTTCGGAATGGTGAAAATTCGGTCAGTCTGGACCCGAGTCTCCTGGACCTCCACCCGGGGGCCTCCACTGTGACTGTAGAAAATGTCGAATCGATGCCCCCTGACCCTACAGGAGTCCCTGACCAGGCCCTGAACGCAGAAAAGCCCCGTACCGGTATCCCGGTACGGGGCTTTCCACAATGATTGTTCGGCGGCGTCCTACTCTCCCACAGGGTCCCCCCTGCAGTACCATCGGCGCTGAAAGGCTTAGCTTCCGGGTTCGGAATGTAACCGGGCGTTTCCCTAACGCTATGACCACCGAAACACTATGAAGTTGAACCAACCGGCATGGACACGGTTCGTTACTTCAGAACTAACACAGTGGACGCGAGCAACTGAGGACAAGCCCTCGGCCTATTAGTACCAGTCAGCTCCACCCGTTACCGGGCTTCCACATCTG